>JAFEFF010000135.1 GCA_018240745.1 Pseudomonadota bacterium | reverse complement strand
TGGTGGCAGGGCCCGACCCTGCTCAATCCGCACTTCGCGGTCGGCACCAAGGACCAGGACGGCTCGCGCCTGTTCTACGAGCCGCTCGCCAACTGGGACGCCGACGGCAACATGAAGCCGGTGCTGGCCGAGTCGATCCCGGGCCTCGAGGACGGGACGCTCGCCAAGGACGGCAAGTCGGTCACCTGGAAGCTCAAGAAGAACGTGAAGTGGCACGACGGCAAGCCGTTCACCGCCGACGACGTGGTCTTCAACTGGGAATACTCGAAGGATCCGGCGACCGCGGCGGTCACCAGCGCCACCTACAAGGACGTCGTCGTCAAGAAGGTCGACGACTACTCGGTGCGCATCGAGTTCGACAAGCCGACGCCGTTCTGGGCGAGCGCCTTCGTCGGCACGCAGGGAATGATCATTCCCAAGCACCTGTTCGCCGACTACGCCGGCGCGAAGTCGCGCGACGCGCCGACCAACCTCAAGCCGGTCGGCACCGGTCCTTACATGTTCAAGGACTTCAAGCCGGGCGACATGGTGTCGGGCGTGATCAACCCGAACTATCACCAGGACAACCGGCCCTATTTCGATTCGATCGAGATGAAGGGCGGCGGCGACGCGATCTCGGCGGCGCGCGCGGTGCTGCAGACCGGCGAGTACGACTTCGCCTGGAACCTGCAGGTCGAGGACGAGATCCTCACGCGGCTCGAGAAGAGTGGCAAGGGTCACGTCGTCATTTCCGATGGCGGCAACATCGAGCATATCCAGCTCAACACCACCGACCCATGGACCGAGGTCGACGGCGAGCGCTCGAGCCTCAAGACCAAGCACCCGACGCTGCAATACCCGGAGGTGCGCCAGGCATTGAACCTGCTGGTCGACCGCGGCTCGGTCGAGAAGTTCATCTACGGCCGCACCGGCAAGGCCACCGCGAACTTCGTGAACAACCCCGAGAAGTTCCGTTCCAAGAACACCAAGTTCGAGTTCAACGTCGACAAGGCGGCGGACATCCTCGAGAAGGCCGGCTGGAAGAAGGGCGGCGACGGCATCCGCGAGAAGGACGGCAAGAAGCTGAAGTTCGTCTACCAGACCTCGATCAACCAGCCGCGCCAGAAGACGCAGGCGATCGTCAAGCAGGCCTGCCAGAAGGCCGGCATCGACATCGAGGTCAAGGCGGTGACGGCGTCGGTGTTCTTCTCGTCCGACGTGGCGAATCCGGATACCTACACGAAGTTCTACTGCGACCTGCAGATGTACACCACCACCATGACGCAGCCCGATCCCGAGCTGTTCATGAAGCAGTTCCTGTCGGACGAAGTGGCGACCAAGGCCAACAAGTGGCAGGGCCGCAACATCACGCGCTGGCGGAGCAAGGAGTACGACGACAACTTCGTCGCCGGCGAGAACGAGCTCGATCCGGTCAAGCGCGCCGCGATCTTCATCAAGGCCAATGACCTGGTGATCAAGGACGTAGTCGTGATTCCCGTCGTGGCCCGTCCCGGCGTCGCGGCGCTGGGCAACAAGCTCAAGGCCAACCTGAGCGGTTGGGACAACAACACGTGGGACATCCAGGACTGGTACAAGGAAGCCTGACAGTGGCTGGCTGGGAGCGCGGCACTCCGGCGCCGCCTCATGATCATGAGCGCTGCCGGAGTGGGGCGCTCCCAGCCATGAGCCGGCCGGGAGGCCAGCAGTCCGCATGAGTCGCCAGTACATCATCCGCCGATTGCTCGTCGCGATCCCGAGCCTGCTCGGGATCAGCGTCGTGCTGTTCTGCGTGCTGGCGCTGGCGCCGGGCGATCCGTTCAGCGAGATCGCCGCCAACCCGGCGATCCCGCCGGAGGTCGCGGCCTCGCTGCGCGCCAAGTTCGGCCTCGATGACCCGGTCTGGCTGCGCTACCTGCACTGGCTCAGCGCCATGGCGCACGGCGACTGGGGCTTCTCCTTCGCCAGCCGCATCAATGTCGACACGCTGATCCTGCAGCGGCTGCCGACCACGCTGATCGTGATCGGCGCGGCCCAGATTCTCGCCATCGTCGTCGCCCTGCCGGTCGGCGTGCTGGCCGGCACGCGGCCCTATTCGATCTTCGATCAGGTCGCCAATACGCTCGCCTTCATCGGCTTCTCGCTGCCGACCTTCTTCACCGGCCTGCTGCTGATCATGCTGTTCAGCATCAAGCTCGACTGGCTGCCGATGGTCTACAACGCCGAGCTCAGCTCGACCGGCTGGCCCTGGCTGTGGGAGCAGATCAGGCAGTCGATCATGCCGGTGATGGTGCTCGGGCTGTTCCAGGGCGCATCCCTGGTGCGTTACGTGCGCTCGGCGGTGCTCGACGTGGTGCGGCTCGACTACGTCACCACCGCGCGCTCCAAGGGCATCGGCGAGCGCCGCGTCATCACCCGCCACGTTGTGCGTACCGCGCTGATCCCGGTGGTCACCCTGGTGGCGCTGCAGATGCCGATCGTGTTCTCGGGCGCGATCGTCACCGAGCAGATCTTTCGGGTGCCCGGCATCGGCTCGCTTCTGATCGCGGCGATGCTGGCCAACGACACGCCAGTCATCATGGCCGTGACTTTCGTGTTTGCCTGTCTCGTGGTCATGTTCAACCTCATTGCGGACGTCCTTTATGGCTGGCTCGACCCCCGCATCTCTTACCGCTGAGCGCCCGGCGCCGGCCGGGGTCGCGGCGGCGGTTGTGCCGCGCAAGAAGGCGCGCTTCTCGCCCGGGCAAGAGGCGTGGCGGCGCTTCCGCCGCCACAAGCTCGCCATGGCGAGCTCGGTCATCCTCGGGTTGGTCGTGCTGGCGGTGCTGCTGGGGCCGTTGTTCTGGCAGGTGCCGATCAACGAGATCGATTTCGCTTCCAAGCTCGACGGGCCGTCCTGGGCCCATCCTCTCGGCACCGACGACCTCGGCCAGGACATCCTGGCCCGCCTGCTGTACGGCGGCCGCATCTCGCTGGCGGTCGGCTTCTGCGCCATGATGGTGGCGGCGGTGGTGGGCGTCCTGGTCGGCGCCATCGCCGGCATGTCGCGCGGCGGCGTCGATGCCACCCTGATGTGGCTCGCCGACCTGTTCCTGTCGCTGCCGCAGTTGCCGCTTCTTCTGTTGATCAGCTATCTGTTCCGCGACGCGCTCACCAAGATATTGGGCACGCAGGGCGGCATCTTCATCATGATCGTGGTGGTGATCGGCGGGTTGCGCTGGATGCAGGTGGCGCGGCTGGTACGCGCCCAGATTCTGTCGATCCGCGAGAAGGAGTTCATCGAGGCCGCCCGCGCGCTCGGCGCCTCGAGCTTCCGCCAGGTCGTGCGGCACATCCTGCCCAACGCGCTCGGGCCGGTGATCGTCGCCGGCACGATCGATGTCGCCGCGGCGATCATCGCCGAATCGACGCTGTCGTTCCTCGGCCTCGGCTTCCCGCCGGACATCCCGACCTGGGGGCGTGTCCTGTTCGACGCCAAGGACACGATGGACATCGCGCCGCACTGGGCGCTGTTCTCGGGCGGCGCGATCTTCATCGCCGTCCTGACCATCAACTTCATCGGTGACGGGCTGCGCGACGCGTTCGACCCCCGGCGCGTGCTGTAATCCCATGGCCGAAACCCTGCTCGACATCCGCGGACTGAAGACCTGGTTCGCGACGGACGACGGACTGGTGCGCGCGGTCGACGGCGTCGACCTGCACATCGATCGCGGCGAGACGCTGGGCGTGGTCGGTGAATCGGGCTGCGGCAAGACCGTGACCGCTCGCTCGGTGCTGAAGCTGATCGACATGCCGCCCGGCCGCTTCGAGGACGGCCAGATCCTGTGGCAGGGCCGCGACCTGATCCCGCTCGGCCAGGACGAGATGGACAAGATCCGCGCCCGCGAGATCGCCATCATCTTCCAGGAGCCGATGACCTCGCTCAATCCCGTCTATACGGTCGGCCACCAGATCGCCGAGGTGCTGCAGCAGCACGAGAAGCTGGGCGCCAGGCAGGCGATGCAGGCCGCCGTCGAGATGCTGCGGCTGGTCAACATCCCCAACCCGCAGAAGCGGGTGCACGACTATCCGCACCAGTTCTCCGGCGGCATGCGCCAGCGTGTGATGATCGCCATGGCGATGTCGTGCAAGCCCCGGCTGCTGATCGCGGACGAGCCGACCACCGCGCTCGACGTCACCATCCAGGCACAGATCCTCGAGCTGATGCAGGAGATGAAGGACAAGCTCGGCATGTCGATGATGCTGATCACCCACGCCATGGGCGTGGTGGCCGAGACCTGCCAGCGCGTGGTCGTGATGTATGCCGGCAAGGTGGTCGAGGAGGCGCCGGTCGAGGCGCTGTTCGGCAATCCGCGACATCCCTATACGCAGGGCCTGATCCGCTCGATCCCGCGCGTCGATCGCGCCGCCGAGCACAAGGAGCGGCTCGAGGCGATCCCCGGCTCGGTGCCGAGTCTCCTCGACCCGCCGCCCGGCTGCCGCTTCGCCTCGCGCTGCAAGTACGCGATGGATATCTGCGTGCGCGGCATGCCGCCGTTCAAGGAGGTCGGGCCGGGTCATCGCGTGGCCTGCGTCCTGTGACGAGTCCTGTAACAGGCAAGCCATGACCGAGACCCTGCTTTCCATAAAGAACCTCAAGAAGCACTTCGCCGTCTCGAGCGGCGTTTTCTCGCGCGTGCACGACTACGTGCATGCGGTCGACGGCGTGAGCTTCGACGTCGGCAAGGGCGAGACGCTCGGCCTGGTGGGCGAATCGGGCTGCGGCAAGTCGACGACCGGCCGCTGCATCCTGCGCCTGATCGAGCCGACGTCCGGCGAGGTGTGGTTCCAGGGCGCCGACGTCACCCGGCTGGGCCATGACGCGCTGCGGCAGTTGCGGCGCGACATGCAGATCATTTTCCAGGACCCCTATGCGTCGCTCAATCCGCGCCTGACCGTCGGTGCGATCATCGGCGAGGCGCTGCAGATCCACGGCCTCGCCAGGTCGCGCAAGGCGCTCGAGGAGCGGGTGGTCGAGCTGCTGGAAACCGTCGGCCTGCAGCCCGACCATCTCTTCCGCTTCCCGCACGAGTTCTCGGGCGGCCAGCGCCAGCGCATCGGCATCGCGAGGGCGCTCGCGGTCGAGCCCAAGCTCGTGGTGTGCGACGAGCCGGTCTCGGCGCTCGACGTCTCGATCCAGGCGCAGGTGATCAACCTGCTCGAGGACCTGCAGGAAAAGTTCGGGCTGACCTACCTCTTCATCGCCCACGATCTTTCGGTGGTGGAGCACATCTCCAGCCGCGTCGCGGTGATGTATCTCGGCCGCGTGGTCGAGATCGCACCCTCGCGCGCGCTCTACGACACGCCGCTCCATCCCTACACCGAGGCGCTTTTGTCTGCGGTGCCGATCCCCGACCCGACGGTGAAGCGCAAGCGCATCATGCTGCAGGGCGATGTGCCCAATCCGATACGCCCGCCCTCGGGTTGCCACTTCCACACGCGCTGCCCGATCGCCAAGCCGGACTGCGCGCAGCGCGATCCCGAACTGCTCGAGAAGCGGCCTGGCCACTGGGTGGCGTGCCACTATCGCGGATAGACGCGCAGCGCCTGGCCGCGACAATGCCGCCCATGGTAGCGCCCTGCGCTACGACTTGGGTCCGCGCTACGACTTGGGCGTGAACTGGCTCAGGTCGTTGATGCCGAGCCGCTTCTCCAGCGCCTCGACCTTCTTGGCGACCTTCTCGAAGCCGTCGGCGCCGAACTTGTCGGTCTCGCTCTTCTCGAGCGCCTCGCCGATCTGCTCGAACTCGTTGGGCGTCACCAGGCTGCGCAAGGTCGGAAAGACATCGGTGTCCTCGCGCGCGGCATGAGGCCGATACATGGTAATGGTGGCTTGCATGGCGGCAACCATCTGCTCGCGCTGGGGCTTGCCGGCGGTCTTGCCCGCCAGGTCGATGATCTGCCCGGTGAGCTTGCGGCAGGCCGCATGCTGGACCTGCAGGACAGTGACCAGGTTGACCATGCGGCCGGCCGTCTTGAAGCGCGGGAAGACCTGCTCCTCCTCGTTCTTCTCGTGATAGTCGTGCACGAAGTCGCGCATCGTCTCGGCTGCCTGGGTCAGGATTGTCGGATCGAGATCTTCCCCCTGGCCCAGCCGGCGGATGCCGGTGTCGTAGATCAGGAGCAGGCGCTCGACCACGCCGTGCTCGCGCATCAGGTCTTCGGTCGCCGTGACGGGGACCGATTCCGCACTCTTCTTGCCGGTAGGGCTCTGCGGTGCCGCGACGACCGGCCCCGCCGCCAGAAGGGAAAGGCCTGCGGCTCCCATGAGCCAGCGCCGCCGCGCCTGAAGAACATGGCCCATCACCGCCTCCTCTCGACGAGTCGCGTCTCGGAGAAGAAACGGCGAACAGACGCCGGGGTTGCGTCTCGCGGCCCGGACAGTCGGGTGACCGACGCTCGCCTGCGGGCCCGGCTGGTCTTGCTGCGTCTAGTGCCCGGGCCTGAATCCCTCCATGACCCATCGCGTCGTCACCCAGATCAGGCTCGCCACGAGCCACGCCAGAACGAGGACGACACCGGCAATCATCAGTGAGTGGCCGAACCCGGCATGACCGCGGGCAAAGGCCTCGCTGACTTCCTCCTGCGAGGTGCACGGGACCTCCGGCTTGTTCTCCATGCGCAACACGGCATTGTCGGCGATGCAGTTGCTGCGCCGATTGGACAGCGCGCGGGCGACGCTCAACTCGTTCTCGTCGGTCGTCTGCCACAGATAGCCCGTTCCGCCGACCATCCACAGCACCGACAGGACAATGCCGATCCGGACCCAGCCGTTGAGCCGCCAGCGGTCGATCCGCATACCTGTTCCCTCAAGCACGGGTGAATGCTCCAGCATGTTCGGTGTCAGCTTGACCCTGGCGAGGCCGATAGTCGCGTGTCCATTCGGTCCGAGCGCGGTCACGACGAATCCGTACAATCGACCGGCTGGTGCCGGCCCGGCCGGCATGGATGACACGCACGCCGTCAAGCGCATCGCCGCCTCGATCTATTCGCTGGGCCGCAGCACTGGTGGGGGGAGCAAGGTCAGCAGAGCCCGGGTTCGCACCGGTGACAGTGTGGCGGCCGTATCGCGCCTGTGTTTTCCCCAATGGTCGGAGATATCCCGATTGAATGGGCTTGCGAACCGTCGTTCGCCAAATGATCGAACACAAACGATACAGTGGCATCGAGGTTGGCTTTTGCCACCGCATCGCCGAGCGCGGTATGATTGCAGGCAAATGAGCAAGATTTTCGTCAATGAAAATCCGCAGGGACCCGCGCCGCGGCGCGATCAGCGGGTCGGGGACCAGCCTCGCACGGACTGGCGTTCGCTCACGGCCGCTCCGACACGTTCGATTGCGGCCACACCGAAACCGCGTCCGCGTGAAGGCTTTGACGATCCGGCAACGTTCGTCGCGGGCCTTGTCGTGCTGGGCTTGCTCGTCTTTGCGCTGGTGACGTGGTGGAAGCAAGTCGCCTTGTTCGCGGCTGTGTTCGTGTTGTTCGGCCTGCTCGCACGGTCGCCTGCGCTCGCGATCGGCGGTGCGTTGCTGCTGTTGTTGTCGGCCCGCTAGCCAATCAGATCGTCAATTTCCTTTTGTGCGGCGCTGCCGTTGGCCCGCTGCTGGTCAAGATGATCCGACCACCACGCCAGCTACCGCAGTCGCGAACCGTCAGGGTTGACCAGGACATAGAGGCCGCCGCCATCGGACAGCTTTAGGGGTGGCGCGTGATTTGATCTCCCGAAGTGCGATGGCTGTAAGCGCCGGGACGGAACAGTTCGCATTTTGTTGAAGTGCCGGCCTTTACGACGATCTTTGGGACCTACCTAAGCTAATGTTGGTGCCCGCTGCCGGAGTCGAACCGGCACGGCCCTCGCGGGCCTCGGGATTTTAAGTCCCGTATGTCTACCAATTCCATCAAGCGGGCAGAGGCTAGTGGCTGAAGGAGCCGATCATTCCTTCCTCGACCCACGCGCGTAACAGGCCGGCGGCGCGGGCGGCCGCCTGGTCTTCCTCGACATGGGGCAACAGCGCCTCGCACAGCGCCGGAAACGGCTGTCGTTCGATCATCGCCCCCAGCATCGCCGCTTCGTCGCGCTCGAGCGAGCGAAAATTCGACACGCGTTCGGGCCGCCAGATCACCCACGGCACCGGTTCGTCGAGGGTGGCGACCTCGAGCGTGCCCGGCTCGACCTCCTCGCGGCGCCGCCATGCCGGCGGCACGTCGCATGTGAAAGCCAGGCACTGCAGCGACGGGATGGGCGCGAAGGCGATCGTCTCCCACGCCTCGGGCGGCAGCGCCATGACGGCGTCGGCCCTGATCGGCTGGGCATCGACCGAATCGAACGCCTCGCCCAGCGCCCATTCGAAGCGCGCCATCTCGGCGAGAGCCGGCGCGCCGTCGTAGGGTGCGGTGGTCGTCAGGAAATCGGCCAACTGCCGGCCGAACCAGCGCACCGACGGATGCCGGGACGGATGGCTCGCGATATAGGCGCGCGTCAGGGTGTCGAAGGCTTCAGGCCCGGCGATCGCCCGCACGCCGGGAAAATCCATGGTCAGCACCTCGATCAGGCGCAGCGCATAGCCATGACGATAGACGTCGAGAAGCGTGACGCGGTCGGCCTTGCTGGTGTCGCGCACCTGGACGGTGAAGCCATCGCTGCTCGCCAGCACGTAGTCCTGAAAGGCGAGCTGGAGGTCGGCGAGCGAGCCCGCGTTGCTGCGGATCACCCTGCGGCTCCTCTCAGGGCAGGTTCCGTCGCCTCGCGCGCCGGCCCGCGGCTCACGCGTGCGGCGATGCCGCGCGCCACGTCGAGCTCGGCCAGCAGCTCGGCGTAGGAGGGGATGTTGGCGTCGCGCTCGATCATGGTCGGCGTGCCGGGGAACAGCCGTACGGCCTCGGCATACAGATCCCACACGCCATCGACGATCGGATGGTCGTGCGTGTCGACGATGTGCGTGCCGTTGTTGGTGTGACCGGCGAGATGGAACTGCCGCACCCGCTCGCGCGGGATGCCGCGCAGGAAATCCAGCGGGTCGAATTCGTGGTTGAAGGCGCTGACGAACACGTTGTTGACGTCGAGCAGCGCCTCGCAGTCGGCGCGCCGGCAGAGCTCGGCGATGAACTCCCATTCGGTGAGCTCGGACGCGGCGTAGGTCACGTAGCTCGACACGTTCTCCAGCACCAGCCGACGCCGCAGGCGGTCCTGCACCCGCATCACGCGCTCGACGACGTGGTTCAGGGCCTCCTCGGTGTAGGGCAGCGGCAGCAGGTCGTGCATGTTGATGCCGCGCAGGCCGGTGAAGCAGAGGTGGTCGCTGACCCACATCGGCTCGACCCGGTCGATCAGCGTCTCGAGGTCGGTGAGATACTGCTGGTCGAGCGGATCGATCGAGCCGATCGACAGCGACACGCCGTGCAGCGCCATCGGGTAGTCGCGCCGGAATGTGTCGAGCCAATGGAGCGGCTGGCCGCCCGCGACCATGTAGTTCTCGCTGAGCGCCTCGAACCACTCGACCTTGCCCGGCGCGGCGAGGATCTCCTCGTAGTGCTCGTGGCGCAGGCCCAGCCCGAAACCGACCTTTTCCATCGGACCATCATACCCCAGAAGAAGCCGGCGCCGCCGGCCAGCCGGGGCGCCCGCAACGCCGCGGGCAACCGCCTAGAGAACCTTGCCGCCCTTCGAAGTGCATTCCTGCTCGCTGGAGGTGGTCGACCAGCCGAGGCCCTTGCAGGAATTCTTGCCCTTGCAGGAAGAGAGGGCCGTCTTGCACGAGCTCGTGCCCTTGCAGGAGTTGATGCCGCCGCACTTCACCTTTCCGTCGGCGCGCGCCGTCACCGTGACGCCAGCCGCGAACAACGCGGCGGCCGTAGCGGCGGCGAGAGTGAACTTCCCCATGGCGACTCCTGTTCCCACGGCAGCAAAGATGCCTCGACATAGCGCAAACGGGAAGACGCGGAAGCCAACAGGCGCGCGATTTCGCGATCACCCCTGCGTGAAGCGGGCAGGCGAGAGCGCCTTCTCGCTCACGCCGAGCCCGGCGATATCGCTGGGCAGTCCCTTGCCCAGGGCGAGGCTTGAGGCCAGCCGGCCGGCCGCCGCGGCGGTCTGGATGCCGTAGCCACCCTGGCCGGCCAGCCAGAAGAAGCCCTCGACGACCGGGTCGTAGCCGACGACCAGGTTCTTGTCGGCAACGAAGCTGCGAAGGCCCGCCCATTTGTTCTTGATGCGCGCAATGTGCAAGGTGGTCGAGGTCTGGATGCGATCGACGGCGACGGCAATGTCGAGCTCCTCGGGCTGGGCATCGCACGGCGGCGACGGCGTCTCGTCGGCCGGCGAACCGAGGATCTGGCCGACCTCGGGCTTGATGTACCAGCTCTCGTCGAAGTCGATCACCGCCGGCAGGCCCCCGAGCGCCACGCCGGCCGGCGCGTCGAAGGTGAAGGCGGTGCGGCGCTTGGGCACCAGGCCGACCGGCTTCGCGCCCGCCAGGCCCGCGACCACGTCGGCCCAGGCGCCTGCTGCGTTCACGAGGTTGGTGGCGGCGATCGCCTCGCCGTCACGCAGCTTGATCGTCCAGCGGCCGGCCGCGCGGTCGAGCGCACCGACCTCCGCGTCGAGTCGCAGCACGGCGCCCGCCGCCCGCGCGCCCTTGAGGAAGCCGGCATGGATCGCCGCAACGTCCATGTCCTCGGCCTCCTCGAATACCGCGCCGCCGGCGCAGGCCTCCGGCCGCAGCAGCGGCTGGCGGCGCAATGCCTCGGCCGGCTCCAGCCAGCGCACGGTCGGCACCAGCTTGGCGAATTCGACGGCGGCCTTGCGCACATCGGCCTGCTGCTCCGCCCGGCCGGCGAGCAGCGCACCGCGCGGCGTCAGCAAGGGGTGGTCGGTGAAGCCGTCGGGCGGTTTGCGATAGAAACGGCCGGCGGCAACGGTGATGGCGCGAATCTCGGCCGAGCCGTAGGTCTCCGAATGCAGGGCCGCCGAGCGGCCGGTCGTGTGATAGGCCGGCACGTGCTCGCGCTCGAGGATGATCACCCTGGCCT
>JAFEFF010000134.1 GCA_018240745.1 Pseudomonadota bacterium | reverse complement strand
GGCAAATATGACCACCACTGCGACAATGGAGACCCACGTTTGGACATACACGACCCGCCTCGACGCTGGACCATTGCCGCTCGTCTCATTCTCATCGGACCGTGGGCCCCTGGCCTGCGCGGAGCCGAAGGCTCCAGGCCCGCATCATGACTCATGGGCGGGCCTGGAGGCCCGCGGTCCGGAAGATCAAGACGCGCCACTGGAGGGGCGCGCTTGGGGCGCGCTCCCAGCCATAAGTCAGCCTGAACGGAATATGCGCTAGATGACCCCGATCAGATACATCACCGCACCGAGCGCGATCAGGATGAGCAGCACATTGAAGAGCTGTCGCTTATGGCTCATCTGGACTTTCTCTCGCGGCAACCCCGAGCGCATGGTCGAGCCTCGAGGATCAATATGAGCCCGTCCCTACGCGAGGCCGTACTCCCGCACAACGCGCAGACACGTCCCGCAGGCACATCCCGCCGCCCGGCTGGAGACCGCTCGGTCACAAATTGACTTCGGCCTGAGGGCGGTGTGCCGTGCCACCATCCAGACGATCTGCGCGCCAAGGGGGAATCCAGGGGGAGACATGCCACGAACGGTTCTCGGGCTCTTGCTCTTGACGACGGCTGTCGCCGTCACGGCGATTCTCGGACTGGATGTGTTGCTCGAGGTCCTGGGGCAGCTCGCCACCTCGTAGTCGTGCGGCTCGCTACCGGACCGGCCCAAGACCATGAGGTCAGGTGTCGCAACCGCCTTTCCGGCTGCCATTGTGCTCTTCCGCTTCAGTCCGGCGCCGTGAACTCCAGCTCGATGGCGTTCCTGACGTTGTCGATCTTCCACCAATTGAGCCGCCGCAACAGACTCTGGCCAAGCAGGGCCTGGCTGTACGGCGCGCCGACCGAGGCGAGCACATTGTCCATCGTGCGGCTGCCGATGCGGATGGATCGCAGCCGGATCGTCCTCTGTACCAGCTTGCGGCCATCGGCCACGACGAAGGCGTGGTCGCCCAGCGAATCGCCCGGGCCGAGCGAGCCCTTGCGCGTCAGCTCGTCGGCGAGTTCCTGCGGGATCTGGACGTGGGATGCCCCGGAATCGACCACGAAATAGCTTTCGGTGCTCCCGTTCAGGAGCGCCGGCAGGACGAACACCCCGCCCCGGCGCTGGAAGGCCGCGGTCGTGCGCGCCAATGCCGAATCCTGCGCAGCCCTGGCGGCATCGCACGGACTCCAGCCCGGCGCGCCGTTTGCCGACGGCCCGTAGCACTGGTTCATCTGGGCCAGGAGCTTGGAGAAGCGGTCGCGCTGTTCGCAGGCGCCGATCGCCTCGAGGGCGGGCGTGGTCGCCTTGCGGCAGGTCGCATTGCTGGCGTTCCAGTGGGCAATCGTCTGGATGACATCGCTCGGCTGAGCCCGTGCGGGCAGCCCCAGAAGGGCAAGCACCGTGACGACTGCCGTGCCCAGCACGGTCGGGAACCCGCACCGTCCCATTCGGTCGCAACCATCCTCCCCCTTCTATTATATCGCCGGACGATCCCGTCCATGAACAGGCAATGCCGCAGGTCTGGACCCGTGCGCCCGACCCCGCCCACAATCATGCGAGATGGAGGAAGGCCAATGAGCGCGAACGGATTCAGGGCGGCGGGATTTCCGTGGCGTCTCTACTGCGGCCGCCAGGTCCTGGAGCAGAACCTCGAGGAAGCGGTGGCCCGCGCCGGCGCCAAGCGGGCCTTCGTCATCTGCTCGCCGTCCATCACGCGGCGGACCGACACGGTTACACGCATCTCCGCGACGCTGGGCGATCTTTACGCCGGCGTCTTCGACGCGGTCGAGAACGATGCGACCTACAGCTCGGTGCACGCGGCGACCGGCGCCGCCATTGCCGCCGACGCCGATCTGCTGATCGCGGTCGGCGGCGGCAGCGTCATCATGGCCGCGCGCGGCGTGGCGATCTTCATGGCCGAGGCGGCCGATCCGTTCCAGCTCATGACGCAGTATCCGGAAGGCCGGCCGGCCTACAGTCCGCGCCTGCTGGCCGCCAAGCCGCCGATCATCAACGTGCCGACGACGCCGAACAGCGCGATGAACCGGGCGGGAACGGCGCTCAAGAACCCGGACCTCGATCATCGCATGGAGTATTTCGATCCCAAGACGCGACCGCATTCGATCTTCCTCGACGAGCAGGCCCTGCTTGCCACCCCGGCGCACCTGATCCGCTCCACCGCGGCGACGGTGTTCGCCGGCTCGGTCGCGGCCAAGGCACAGCTCGATTCCAATCCCCTGGTCGAAGGCGACGACGACCAGGCGTTCCGGCTGGCCTACCGCGCCTGCCAGCGCCTGCCCGACGAGCCGGGCAACTCTTCGCTGCTGATCGATCTCGGCGTCGCCGCCTTCCTGCGCAACCGTGCCGAGGACGACGGCATGAGTCGCCTGCTGCGCGGCCGGACCTTCGCCGGCAACTACGCGATCTCGACGGCCATCCACATCCGCTATCCGAGGATCGGCCAGGGCGAATCGACCTCGGCGATCCATGCGGCACGCATCAGGACATCGGACACGATCGACGCGCCGGCAGCGAAGAAGATCGCGACGGCGCTCGAGGTCTGGCGCGACGGCATGGACGGCCGTGCGGCCGCGCTCGCCGTGGCCGACCGGCTCGACGCTCTCTATACGAAGCTCGGCATGCCGACCCGCGTGCGCCAGCTCGACATTCCGCGCGAGGATTTCCCGAAGATCGCGGCCGACACGGTGAAGAACTTCAACGCGAATGCCGGCGCCCGCTCGCCGGACGCCCAGATCGCCGACGCCCTTCGGCTTCTCGAAGCCGCCTACTGAGGACCCCTTCCCTTGGCCTGTGAGATGGGGAGACCCTGTCAGGGCGAGGGCTGTCGCATATGTCATTCCCCGTCGTCTCGACTCGCGCGGGGTAATCCCAGCGCTTTAGCGCGAAGCGCGGAGCGGAGAGGGCCTTCTCTCAACGATATGCGGCTTGTCGCAGAGAGAAGGTCTCTCCACGCGGCACGGAGCCTGCCCCGAGGGCACGATGCCGGAAGTCCGTCGGCTCGATTTCCTGATTTCCCGCTGGCCGCAACAGACCCTCGGTCAGGGAGTCGCAGGCAAAGGACTCGGGGGGGAATCACCTTTCCATTCTGTATGTAGGGCTGCCGACTCTGTCCTGCGGGACCGAGGGCCGGCAGCGGGTAGCGGGAAATCGGCCCGACATCCCCCCGGTCAGCACCGTCTCGAACCGTAAGGCCGTGAGACAACGAGGGCCGGCCCGGCCACGCTCCAATCTCCCGCAGCCGTACGGCGGTTTCAGACGTGTTGCCACGGCGCGCCGCCGCCAGATTGACGGCTTGAAGAGCAGCGGTGCCAGCTTATAGTTGCCGGAGCAGTATTTGTTGCGCCAATGATTGCCTCGGCACTTATGCAGCGCCGCAGAGGGCCGGACCGATGAAGCAGCACTTCCACGAGAGGACCCTGACCGCTCTCGGCTCGCCGAGCTACCTCGTGCGGCGCTTGCTCCATGCCTTCGCCGATCACTACGAGCCCCTGTTTGCGCCGGTCGACATCACCTATCCGCAGTGGACGATCCTGATGCTGCTGTACGGCGACATGGCCCGCACGTCGGCGGACATGGCGCGGCAGATGAGCCACGATGCCGGTGCGATGACGCGGCTGGTCGACCAGCTCGAGAAGCGCGGCCTGCTCAGGCGGCGGCGCGATACCGCCGACCGGCGCATCGTCAATCTCGTGCTCACCGCCGACGGCCGCGCGCTCGCCGATTCGCTGAAGAGCCGTGTCGTCGATTTCCTGAACGTCGCCCTTGTCGACTTCTCCAACGAGGAGCTCAGGACCTGGGTAAAGCTCACGACGCGCATGATCGGTCTGATCGAGGCCCGACCCGTCGGCCTGGCCGGCAACCCTGCCAGGAAGAATGCGCTGCGGACGAAGGCCGTCCGGAAGAAAGCCGCGCGATGAAGAGCCTCGCGTCGATCCTCCTGTCGGCGCCGCTGCTCGCGGCTGGCTGCGTCCCCGCGCCTCCGACGACGCAAAGCGAGACGCCCCTCGCCGCGACATCGCTCGGCCTGGCGAGCGAGGCAATGCCGTCGATCTCGGAACGATGGTGGATGGAATTCGGCGATCCACAGCTCGACCGGCTGGTCGGCGAGGCGCTGGCCGGAAGCCCCACCCTCGCTGCCGCCCTCGCCCGGGTCCGCGCGGCGCAGGCTCAGGTTTCGGCGGCGCGCTCGCAGCTCTATCCGCAGGTGAACCTCGACGGCAACGAGACCTTGCAGCGGCTCAGCGCCAACTACATCTACCCGCCGCCGCTCGGCGGCCACGGCAACTGGATCGGCTCGGTCCAGGCCAACCTCACCTGGTCGCTCGACTTCTTCGGCAAGCAGCAGGCGCAGATCGACCGCGCCCGGGCGGCGGCGCAAGCGGCGGCGCTCGACGCCCTGGCGGCGCGGCTGGTGCTCGCGGGCTCGGTGACCCAGGCCTATATCGCCTACGGACGGGCGCGCGATCTCGTCGCCGTCGCCGAGCAGACGGTGACGCAGCAGCAGGACATCCTGAAGCTGACGACCGACCGCGTCAGCTCGGGGCTGGAAACCGAGGCGGCCCAGCAGCAGTCGCGCGCGCTCGCCGCCTTCGCCCGCCAGGACCTCGTGCTGGCCCGCGCCGTGCGTGAAACGGCCGTGCATCAGATCGCCCTGCTGATCGGCCGCGGCGCCGACGCCTACGCGCTCGACAAGCCGCAGCTCGCCATCACAGCGCTGACGCTGCCCGAGATCCTTCCGGCCGATCTCCTGGCACGGCGGGCCGATATCGCCGCCGCCCAGGCGCGCATCGAGACAGCCGCGAAGGGCCGCGAGGTCGCGCGCCGCGCGTTCTATCCCGACATCAACCTGCTGGGCCTGGTCGGCGTCGCGGCGATTTCGGGCGTCGGTCCGCTGCTGGCGGCCAATGCCGTGCAATACGGCGTGGGAGCGGCGATCCACCTGCCGATCTTCGATGCCGGCAAGCTGCGCGCCAACCTCGCGGGCGCCACCGCCGATGTCGATGCCGCGATCGCCGACTACAACCAGGCCGTCGTGACCTCGGTCAGGGAAGCGGCCGACGCCATCACCTCGCTACGGGCCGCGCAGGGCCGGCTGGCCGAACAGTCGACCGCCATGAGCGCCGCCCAGGCGAGCTTCGACCTTGCGCGCGAGCGTTACACCAGCGGCCTGATCCCCCAGCTCAACGTGCTGAGCGCCGAAGACCTCGTGATCCGCGCCCAGCGGCAGTCGGCGACGCTCAACGCCGATCTCCTGTCGGCGCGCGTGACGCTGGTCATGGCGCTGGGTGGCGGATTCACGCCGCCGCCGTCATCATCTGTCCCAAGCCCCTCCCTTCAAGGCGTGTCGAGTGCGCCGGGAGCCAAGCCATGAACGAACCTTCCCGCATCGAGGGGCAGGCGGAAAACTCGACGCCCGCCAATCCGCCGCCGCCCACCAGCCTGCCGCGCGCACCGGATGCGATGCGTGCGCCGGACGCGCCGTCGCCGGGTATGCCGTATGTCCGGCGGAAGCGCCGCAACCGTCGCTTCGGCCTGGTCGCGCTCGCCCTCGTGGTCATCGTGGCCGGTGCGGCCTTCGCCTACTACTGGTTCACCTACGCGATCTGGGTCGTGTCGACCGACGATGCCTATGTCGGCGGCGATCTCGTCGCGGTGACGGCGCGCGAGACCGGCACGGTGATCGGCCTTCGGGCCGACAACACCCAGGCCGTGAAGCGCGGCCAGCTCCTGCTCTCGCTCGATCCGGTCGAGGCGGACGTGGCGCTCGATGCCGCGAAGGCGGACCTTGCCCATACCGTGCGCATGGTGCGCACCGCCTTCGCCCGCGTCGACCAGGCCCGCGCCCAGCTCCAGTCGGCGGAAGTGACGCGCTCGCAGGCCGCGAGCGACCTGAAGCGCCGCGAGAGGGCGGGCAAGGCGGTGTCGTTCGAGGAGCTGGCGCATGCGCGCGACGGGGTCGTCGCGGCGACCGCCGCGGTGCAGGCGGCGCAAAGCAACCTCGCCCAGGCGCTGGCCGCCGTCCAGGGCACCGACATCCCCCACAATCCCGATGTGCTCGCCTCCGCCGCCCGGCTGCGCCAGGCGGCGATCAAGCTGGCCCGCATGGAGATCCGCGCCCCGGTCGACGGCATCGTCGCGCAGCGCAGCGTGCAGATCGGCCAGCACATCGCCGCCGGCGCGCCGCTGATGGCGATCGTGCCGCTCGACACGGTGTGGATCGACGCCAACTTCAAGGAGGTCCAGCTCGCCGACGTCCGTCTCGGCCAGAAGGCGACGGTCGTGTCCGACTTCTACGGCTCGGACGTCACCTATCACGGCACCGTGGTCGGCCTCGGCGCGGGCAGCGGCAATGCCTTCGCGCTGCTGCCGCCGCAGAACGCCACCGGCAACTGGATCAAGATCGTGCAGCGCGTGCCGGTCCGCATCGCGCTCGATCCCGCGGAGCTTGCGAAGCACCCGCTGCGGGTCGGCCTCTCGGTCGACGTGACGCTCGATATCCGCGACAAGTCGGGCTCGATGACGGCCTCGCCGCAGCCATTGCGCGATCTCAAGGGCGATCCGGGCGACGGCGACACCGCCGAGGTCGCGCGCGAGATCGACACGATCATCAAAGCCAATAGCGGCGACTGACCATGGCCCGGCCTTCCCCAGGACCTGGCGGCCACGCCGGACCGCCCCCTCTGGAGGGCAGCAAGCGCTGGGTCACCGCCCTGGCGCTCGCCGTCGTGACCTTCATGCAGGTGCTCGACGCGACGATCGCCAACGTGTCGCTGCCGACCATCTCGGGCTATCTCGGGACCTCCACCAACCAGGGCACCTGGATGATCACCGGCTTTGCCGCGGCCAACGGCGTCGGCGTGCCGCTGACCGGCTGGCTGATGGGCCGCTATGGCGTGGTGCGCACGTTCATCTTCGCCGTGGCAGGCTTCACCGCCGCCTCCTTCATGTGCGGCATCGCCTGGAGCCTGCCGGCGCTGATCCTGTTCCGCGTGCTGCAGGGCATGCTGTCGGGTCCGATGATCCCGGGTTCGCAGGCGCTGCTGATGGGCATCTTCCCGCAGCGCCAGCGCCCGCTCGCACTCGGCATCTGGTCGATGACCACGCTGGTGGCGCCGGTCATCGGCCCGATCCTGGGCGGCTGGATCTCCGACAACTACTACTGGGGCTGGATCTTCCTGATCAACGTGCCGCTCGGCCTGGGCGCAGCGGCACTGTGCTGGATCAACCTGCGCGACCGCGAGACGCCGACGCGCAAGCTGCCGATCGACAAGGTCGGGCTGGTGCTGCTGGTCGTCTGGGTTGCCGCGCTGCAGGCACTCCTCGACAAGGGCAAGGATCTCGACTGGCTGGACTCGACCTTGATCGTCGTGCTGGCGATCGTGGCGGTCCTGGCCTTCGCCGTCTGGATCATCTGGGAGCTGACCGACGAGCATCCGGTGGTGGACCTCTCGCTCTTCAAAGGTCGCAACTTCGCCTTCGGCACCCTCGCCTTCTGCCTGATGTACGCCGTGTTCATGGGCAACACGCTGCTGATGCCGCTGTGGCTGCAGAACAACGTCGCCTACACGGCGACCTGGGCCGGTCTTGTCGCGGCACCGAGCGGTGTCGTGGCGATCGTTGCGACGCTGTTCATGGCGAGGTTCCTCGCCCACGTCGACACGCGCATCACGGCGTCGGTCGCCTTCATCGCCTTCGCCGTGTCGTCCTTCATGCGCTCGGGCCTGGTGCAGAACGGCACCTTCTGGGATTTCGCGCTGCCGTCGCTGGTCCAGGGCATCTCGATCGGCCTGTTCTTCGTCGCCCTCGTCACCATCGTGCTGGACGGCATCGCCCCGCCGCGCATTCCCGCGGCCACCGGCCTGTCGAACTTCGCGCGCATCACCGGCGGCTCGTTCGCGATCTCCTTCACCACTGTCCTGTGGGACCGCCGCGAGGCCCTCCACCAGAGCCGACTCAGCGACTTCTCGACCGCCTACAATCCCGCCATGACCGATGCATTGACCCGCCTGCACGAGCACGGCGTCGCGGGCACGAAGGCTTATGGTATGCTGGCCAACGGCCTGGTGCAGCAGGCCTACCTTCTGTCGTCCAACGACATCTTCTGGCTGTCCGGCTGGCTCGCCCTCGCCTGCATCCCGCTGGTCTGGCTCGCCCGCCGCTCGATCAGCGGCGGCGGGCCCGTAGCGGCGGATTAGGGCGCAGCGAATCGACTTAGGCCGTCTTGGCCTTCAGCTCCTCGAGCTGCGCGCGTGCGCCGGCGATCATGCACGCCAGGTCACCGGTCAGCATCACCATGTCGAAGCCGCGCTTGACCGCACCGGCCGCGAACGCGGCGCTGGCGCAGTGCATGACGCACTTGATGCCGGCCTTGTGCGCCGCCGCCAGGATCTTGTCGCAGGTGGCCATGTGCAGCGGATCGGGGTTGTCGCCGCGCGGCGCCAGACCCAGGGCGAACGACAGGTCCGCGGGCCCGATATAGACGGCGTCGAGGCCCGGCGTGGCGCAGATCGCGTCGAGGTTGGCAATGCCTTCCTTGGTCTCGATCATGGCCATGACGACGATCTCGTTGTTGGCATTGGCCACGTAGTCCGCGCCGCCATAGTGCACGGCGCGCACGGGCCCGTTGGAGCGCATGCCGACGGGCGGATAGCGGCAGGCGGCCACCGCCTTGGCGGCTTCCTCGGCGTTGTTGACCAGCGGCACGATGATGGCGTAGGCGCCGAGGTCCAGGGCCTTCATGATGGCGGCGGGGTCGTTCCAGGCGACGCGCACGACCGGCACGGTGTCGGTCTGCGAGATCGCCTGCAGCAGCGGCGCCACGTCCTTCATCTCGGACGTGCCATGCTGCAGGTCGACGCACAGGGCGTCGAATCCCTGGCGCGCCATGGCCTCCGCGGTCATTCCGTGGGAGATCGACAGCCAGCCCAGCGTCGGGCACTTCCCGGCCTTCCACATCTGCTTGATCTTGTTCTGCCGCATGGTCGTTCCTCTCGCCTTGTTGGTCGGTCTCGCCGCCGGCCGCGATTGGGCCCGATCAACCGAACGGATGCAACATCTACGAGCCCCCGTCGTCCCGACCGAAGCGCGAAGCGCCCCGTGGCGGGACCTTTTTTCAGCAATCAGCCGCCAGCCGCCGAGAAAAGGTCCCTCCGCTGCGCCTCGCTTCGCTCGGCTTGGGTCGGGACGACAGACGGGCTAAATGTGAAGCGCCTCGCCCAGGGCGCGCAAGCTCGCTTCGTGGAATGCCTCGCCAAGCGTCGGATGGGCGTGGATGGTGCCGCCGATGTCCTCCAGCCGCGCGCCCATCTCGAGCGCCAGGCCGAAGGTACTGGACAGTTCCGACACGCCGGCACCGACCGCGGCGATGCCGAGCACCAGGTGGTTGTCGGCCCGCGCCGTCACGCGCACGAAGCCATCCTCGGCGCCGAGCGTCAGGGCGCGCCCGTTGGCCGACAGCGGAAACATCCCGACGTGCACGTCGTGCGCGGCGGCGCGGGCGGCCTCGGGCGTCAGGCCGACGGTGACGATCTCCGGATCGGTGAAGCACACCGCCGGGATCGCGGCCGGATCGAATACGCGATGCTGCCCGGCGATGATCTCGGCGACCACCACGCCCTGCGCCATGGCGCGGTGGGCCAGCATCGGCTCGCCGGTCAGATCGCCGACCGCCCACACGTTGTACATCGACGTGGCGCAGCGTTCGTCGATCCGCACGAAGGCGCCGTTCATCGTCAGATCGAGCCGGTCGAGGCCGAGGCCCGCTGTCCGCGCGCGCCGCCCGGTGGCGACGAGAATCTTGTCGGCCGGGATGTCACGCCCCGCGCCGCCCTGCCGAGAGACACGCAGTCCCTTGCCGCCGTCCGACAGGCCGGAGGCCCTGGCGCCGGTCAGGACCTCGATTCCCAGCGCTTTCAGGCGGCGGGCCACCGGCCGCGTCAGCTCGGCGTCATAAGCCGGCAGGATGCGGTCCTCGGCTTCGACGACGGTAACCTTGGAGCCGAGCTTGGCGAAGGCCGTGCCGAGCTCCAGGCCGATATAGCCCGCGCCCACCACCGCCAGCCGCCCGGGCACCGCCGGCAGCGACAGGGCGTCGGTCGAGGAAATCACCGGGCCGCCGAACGGCAGCACCGGCAGGCTGGCCGATTCCGATCCTGTCGCGAGCACGACATGCTCGGCCCGCACCGTCTGCGGCCCGGTATCGGCATCGACCCTGCAGGTCTTGCCGTCGAGCATCTCGGCATGGCCGTGGATGATCTTGACCTTGTGCCGCTTCAGCAGCGCAGCGACTCCGCTGGTGAGACGGCCGACGATGCCGTCCTTCCATTCGACGGTGCGGGCAAAGTCGACGGTCGGCCGTTCGACACGAATGCCGAACGGCGCCGACATTGCCTGCTCACGCGCGTGATGGAAGGCGTCGGCCGCGTGGATGATTGCTTTCGAGGGGATGCAGCCGACATTGAGGCAGGTGCCGCCCAGCCCGCCCTCGCGTCCGTCCTGCTCGACCAGGACGACGTCGAGACCGAGCTGGCCGGCGCGGATGGCCGTGACGTAGCCGCCGGGACCACCGCCTACGACCAGCACCTTGGCGGAAAGCTCAGCCATCTCATGCCTCAATGAAAAGGGTCGCCGGAGCCTCGAGCAGCCCCTTGATGCGCTGCACGAAGTGCGCGGCGGCATAGCCGTCGATCACGCGGTGATCGAACGACGAGGACAGGTTCATCATGGTGCGCGGCACGAACTGCCCGCCCTGCCAGACCGGCCGCACGACCTCGCGATTGACGCCGATGATCGCCACCTCGGGCCGGTTGATCACCGGGGTGGTGACGATGCCGCCCAGCGCGCCCAAGCTGGTGATGGTGATGGTCGAGCCGCTGAGTTCGGCCCGCGACGCCGTACCCTGGCGCGCCGCTTCCGACAGCCGCCGGACTTCCGCCGCGAATTCCCACAGGCCGCGCGCCTCACAGTGCCGCACGACGGGCACCAGCAGGCCGGCGTTGGTCTGGGTGGCGATGCCGATATGCACGCCGCCATAGCGGTCGATGGTCTCTGCCTCGTCGTCGTACAGGGCATTCATTTCCGGGAAGTCGATGATCGCCTTGACCAGCGCCTGCATCAGGAACGGGATCAGCGTGAGCCGCGGGCGGTCCGGCCGCTCTTCCGCGTTCAGGGTCTTGCGCAGCTCCTCGAGCGCCGTGACATCGACCTCCTCGACATAGGAGAAGTGCGCGATCCGGCGCTTCGACTCGGCCATCTTCTGGGCAATGCGCCGGCGAAGGCCGACCATCTTGATGGTCTCGACCTTGGTGTTGGCAACCCGCGCCGGGCCTCCCGCAACGGCCCCGCCCGCGCCGCGCAGGAAGGCGTCGAGATCGTCGTGACTGATCCGGCCGGCCGGGCCGCTGCCGCGCACCCGGCGCAGATCGACGCCGGCGTCGCGCGCGCGGCGGCGTACGGCGGGTGACGCGATCGGCTTGGCGATCGCCGGGCGCGGCAGCGAGGGCGACGCCGCTTCAGTCCGCACGGACTTCGGCGGCTCAGCGGGAGGCGGTTCCTTCCTGGGCGCCGCCGGCTCCGGCTTCTTGGGCGCAGGCGACGGCTCGGCCGCGGCAGCTTGCTTGGGAGTCGCCATCACCTCGTCGTTGCCGGCGCCCGCCACCTCGAGACGGACGAGTTCGGCCCCGACCGCGAGGACGCTGCCGACCTCGCCGCCGAGGGCGACGATGGTCCCGGCGACCGGCGACGGAATCTCGACTGTCGCCTTGTCGGTCATGACGGCAGCGAGGACCTGGTCCTCCAGCACCGACTGGCCGACCTCGACATGCCATTCGACGATCTCGGCCTCGGCCACGCCCTCGCCGACATCGGGCAGCTTGACGATGCGGGTGCCCATCTCAAGCCTCCATCACGGCCTTGAGGGCACGGCCGACACGCGCCGGACCCGGGAAGTAGTCCCATTCCTGCGCATGCGGATAGGGTGTGTCCCAGCCGGTCACGCGCGCGATCGGGGCCTCGAGGCTGTAGAAGCAATGCTCCTGCACCAGCGCCGCCAGCTCGGCGCCATAGCCGCCGGTCAGCGTCGCCTCGTGGACGATGACGCATCGCCCGGTTTTCTGCACCGATGCGACGATGGTCTCGAGGTCGTAGGGCAGCAGCGTCCGCAGGTCGATCACCTCGGCATCGATGCCCGTCTCGGCGGCTGCCGCCTCGGCCACGAACACCATCGTCCCGTAGGCGAGCACCGTCACGGCAGCCCCCTCCCGGCGGATCGCGGCCTTGCCGAGCGGCACCGTGTAGTGGCCGTCCGGAACCTCGCCCTGAGCGTGCCTCGACCAGGGCGTGACGGGCCGGTCGTGATGGCCGTCGAAGGGCCCGTTGTAGAGCCGCTTGGGCTCGAGAAAGATCACCGGATCGTTGTCCTCGATCGCCGCGATCAAGAGGCCCTTGGCATCATAGGGATTGGACGGGACCACCGTCTTGAGGCCGGCGACATGGACGAACAGCGCCTCCGGACTCTGGCTGTGCGTCTGGCCGCCGAAGATGCCGCCGCCGGTCGGCATCCGCACGACAAGCGGTGCGGTGAACTCGCCGTTCGAGCGATAGCGCAGGCGCGCCACCTCCGACACGATCTGGTCGTAGCCCGGATACATATAGTCGGCGAACTGGATCTCGACGCACGGCCGCAGCCCATAGGCCGCCATGCCGACGGCGACGCCGACGATACCGAGCTCGCTGATCGGGGTGTCGAAGCAGCGGCTGGTGCCGAACTTCTGCTGCAGCCCCTGGGTGCAGCGAAAGACACCGCCGAAGTACCCGACGTCCTCGCCGAACACGACGACGTTCTCGTCGCGCTGCATCGAGACGTCCATGGCGTCCCGGATCGCCTCCACCATCGTCCGGCGCGGCACGGTTACACCCCGGCCTGCTGACGCTGCCGGCGCAAGTGCGGTGGCATCGCCTCGTAGACTCCTTCGAACATGTCGCGCGCCGAGGGATGCGGGCCCGAGTGCAGCGTGCCGTGGGCCTCGGCCTCCCTCTGGGTCTCGATCACGGTCGCCAGGATCTCCGCCTCGGCCTGCTTGTGGCGTTCCTCCGACCAGACGCCGAGGCGGATCAGATGCTGCTTCAGCCGCAGCACCGGATCGCCGAGCGGCCAGGCGTCGGACTCCGTCTTCGGTCGATACGCCGTGGGGTCGTCCGACGTCGAATGGGCGCCCACCCGATAGGTCACGTACTCGATCAGCGTCGGACCGAGATTGCGCCGCGCCCGCTCGACCGCCCATTTCGCGACCGCATGCACGGCAAGATAGTCGTTGCCGTCGACCCGCAGCGCCGGCATGCCGAATCCGAGGCCGCGTGCGGCGAAGGTTCCCGAGCCGCCGCGGGCGATGCCCTGGAACGTCGAGATCGCCCACTGATTGTTGACGATGTTGAGCACGACCGGCGCCTTGTAGGTCGAGGCGAAGACCAGCGCGGCGTGGAAGTCGGACTCCGCGGTCGAGCCGTCGCCGATCCAGCCGGCAGCGATCTTCGTGTCGCGCTTCATCGCCGAGGCCATCGCCCAGCCGACTGCCTGGACGAACTGGGTCGCGAGATTACCGGAGATCGAGAAGAAGCCGTGCTCGCGCGAGGAGTACATGATCGGGAGCTGCCGGCCCTTCAGGGGATCGAGCTCGTTCGAGTAGATCTGCGCCATCATCTTGGCCATGGGATAGCCGCCCGCGATCAACAGGCCGGCCTGCCGATAGGTCGGGAAATTCATGTCGCCCGGCGCGAGCGCTTTTCGGAACGCGCAGCTCACGGCTTCCTCGCCCATATGCTGCATGTAGAACGACGTCTTGCCCTGGCGCTGCGCCATCAGCATGCGGGCATCGAACGCCCGCAGCGTCATCATGTGCCGCAGGCCCTCGAGCAGCTCGTCCTTGCTCAGCCGACCGGCCCACGGCCCGATCGCCTCGCCTGCTCGATTGAGCACGCGGATGATCGAGTAGGCCAAATCGCGGATCTCTTCCGCCGCGACATCGACCTCGGGCCGTCGCACCTCGCCGGCCGGCGGTATTTTGACGTCGCTGAAGTCCGGCGTGCCGCCTGGGCGCACCGCCGGAGCGGGCACGTGGAATGACAGGCGGCCGGCATCAGACATGGGAAACTCCCGGTTCGACGATCCCCCAGACAATAGCGCATCGAGTTCGTTCATGCCGAGGACGCAGACAGCCGTACCGCACCGCATCGAGCAGGCTTTCACCGCCGCGATCAGGAAGCGGTTCGACATCCTCGGCCGGGGAACACGAGCAGGCTCAGTGGCAGCTTGGCGCCGGATGTATTTCCAGCGCCTTCAGGTCGGCCGCCACCGTGACCACGTCGGCGTCGACCGTCACGCGATCGAGGACGCCCGATTCGAACAGCCGTGCCGTCAGCGAGAAGACCGGCCTGTCCTTGCCGCCGCGTTTGAAGCTCATCTGTATCGGCCACGACCGTCCCGGAATATCGACCGGCTCATCCGATGGCGGCCGCCGCCGGAGGGCACTATCGACGATCTGCGCAACGTCGACGCGGAAGGCCTCGCCGCTGCCCTGGGCGTCGAAGCTGAACATGGAGAACGAGGCCAGTCCGCCGCGGAGCTTGTCGATGACGTAACCGATCGATGCCACCGGCATTCGCGTGACCGTGGGCAACAGGACGCGCGCAGAGCCGTCGGGCGACTGGCTCTCGGCACGCAGCCCCTCGCCCGAACGCTGCACCGTGCCCTTCACTTCTCGTTCCGTGCCATTCTGAACCTGCCGCGAGCGATAGCGCAGATCGTCGCCCGAGCGTCCTTCGTCGCCAACGAGCGTGGAGGCGACGTCGAATTTCCAGGTTGCCGAAATCGGCACCTCGCCCTTGACGTCCCGCTTCAGATGCCAGGCGGCGCAATCCAGCATGAGATCCTGGGTGGCGGTGCCGACGCGTGCGGCATTGATCGCCGTGCCCAGCCGCAGAATGTACTCGGCACGGTGGGGCTGCATCTGGGCCGACACATTTTGCGCAAGGAGCAGCACGCCCGCCGGAAGAAGGTACATCAGCACTCGCATCGACACGAACGATGGGGATCGACGGGTATCTGGTCAACCACCAGCCTCGACCGCCGGCTCGGCCTCGGACGCAGGCTGGACGTACGGGCTGCAAATGCTCACATTCCGGGCGATATGACCGATCCCAACGACCTTTTCGCCGCCACCATGGCGGCGGCTGGTTTTGTACCCCCTGAACTGCCTGAGGAACGGCCCGAGCCCGAGGCTCTCGAGGCAGCGGATCGCCTCTCGCGCTCCTGGACCAGCCGCCGTGCGGGAACATTGCGTATTGGCTCTTCGGACCATCTGCATGAAACATGCAGGATGTTCCGCGAAACCTTCAATCCCTATCGGCCGGCGCTCATCGAGTGGCCCACCCTCGGCGCCGACATGCTGCGGCGGCTGACGTCACTGCCGATCTGGAACATCGCCGTGAACACCGAAGGCCGCGCCCGCCTGCGCTTTGCCTCTTATGCCGCCACGCTGCAATCGCCCGAGATGCGTGACGCGGTGATGTTGAATGCCTGGGAGGAGAATCGGCACAAGGAAGTGCTTTCCAACCTGGCGAAGACCTACGGTATCCCGCTGGGACCGGAGGCCGCCTATCGCGTGCCGCGCGATCCGGAATGGATGTATCTCGTCACCGGCTACAGTGAATGCATCGACAGCTTTTTCGCCTTCGGCCTGTTCGAGCTTGCCCGCCAGTCGGGGTTCTTTCCGGCCGAGCTGGTGGAGACGTTCGAGCCGGTGATCCAGGAGGAGTGCCGCCACATCCTGCTGTTCGCCAATCTGGTCGCTTGGCAAAGGGCGTCGTTGCCGTGGTGGCGACGCATCGCCTTCGAATGCCGCGTCACGGCGGGCTGGGCCTACATCGCCTGGGAACGGCTGGTCCTGGCGCGCAGCATGAAGACCAACGGCATGGGCACCGGCCAGGACAGCAACTTCACCGCGACCACCGCGCAGGCGGTTGCACCGGTCGAGATCGGGGTGCGCGATCTCGTGGCGCTCTGCCTGGAGGAGAACGATCGCCGTTTTGCCGGGTACGATGCGCGATTGGTGCGGCCCGGCGCAGTGCCGATATTGGCGCGGGCGTTCCTCTTCCTCACGCGGCCCTGGGCGAAGAAGCGGCCGATCGAGAGACATTCCGATGAACGCAGCCCTGCAGGCGGGTGATTGCGTCCTCATAACCGGCGCGACCGGCTTTCTCGGATCGGCGGTCGCGAAGGCGCTCGCCGCCCGCGGCGTGAAAGTGCGGGCGCTCGCCCGCGCCAGCAGCCCGCGGGACAATCTCGCGCAGTTCCGCTGCGAGGTCGTCCCCGGCGATCTGACCGATCGGGCTTCGCTCGTCCGCGCGATGCGCGGCGTACGCTATCTCTTCCATGTCGCAGCCGACTATCGCTTCTGGGCGCGCGATCCCTCGGTCATCCTGCGCGCCAATGTCGATGGCACCCGCAATCTCATGCAGGAAGCCTTGGCCGCAGGCGTGGAGCGCATTGTCCATACCAGCAGCGTCGCCACCCTCAGCCTGGCCGGCGCGACGGGTCCGGTCGACGAGACCGCGCCGCTTTCCCCGGAACAGGCGATCGGCGTGTACAAGCGCAGCAAGACACTGGCCGAGCGAACGGTCGAGGACATGATCGAGCGCGACAAGCTGCCGGCACTGATCGTCAACCCGACGACACCGATCGGCCCGCGCGACATCAAGCCCACGCCCACCGGACGCATCCTGCTCGACGCGGCGCGCGGCAAGATTCCCGCTTTCGTCGATACCGGGCTGAACTTCGCGCATGTCGACGACATCGCCGAAGGCCATCTGCTTGCCTTCGAACGCGGCCGGATCGGCGAACGCTACATCCTCGGTGGCGAGAATGTGCTGCTGCGCAATCTTCTCGCGACCGTCGCCGATGCGGCCGGCCGGCGCGCGCCGACCATCCGGCTGCCGCGCCTGCCGATCTTTCCGCTCGCCTACGGAGCGCAGGCATTTGCCTACGTCACCGGCAAGGAACCCTTGCTGACGGTCGATGGATTGCGCATGTCCCGCTACCACATGTTCTTCACGTCGGCGAAGGCCGAGCGCGAATTGGGCTATCGCAGCCGCGCCTACCAGGAAGGTGTGATCGACGCCTTGGCGTGGTTCCGCAAGGCTGGCTACCTCACATGAGCTGGTCGATCGGTCTTGGCTTTCTCGCGTTGGCGATCTGGCTCTACTTGCTGCTGGGCCATGGTGGCTTCTGGTTGGCGCGCGAGCGCGACCAAAGTCCCACGACGCTCGTGCGATGGCCGGCCGTGACGGCTGTCGTGCCGGCCCGCAATGAAGCCGACGTGATCGGACGGTCGATTTCGAGCCTGCTGCGGCAGGATTATCCCGGCACCTTCCGCATCGTCTTGGTGGATGACGGCAGCGACGACGGCACGGCCGACCGGGCCTTGACCGAGGCCGGCGACGGCGCCGGACGGCTGGACGTCCTGCGCGGCTCGCCGCTGCCGGCGGGATGGACGGGCAAGGTCTGGGCGCAGCATCAGGGCGTCGGCCATGCCCTCGCGGCGGACGACAAGCCGGACTACCTGCTCCTGACCGATGCCGATATCGGCCACGGGCCGGACAATCTGCGGGCGCTGGTCGCGCAGGCGGAGAACCATGGTCTGTCGCTCGTCTCCTCGATGGTTGAGCTGTCCTGTCGGGGGTGGGCCGAGCGGTTTCTCATTCCCGCCTTCGTGTTCTTCTTCCAGATGCTCTATCCATTCGCCTGGGTAGCCGATAGCAAGCGCGCCGTCGCCGCAGCGGCTGGCGGCTGCATGCTGGTGCGGCGCGAGGCTCTGGAGCGAATTGGCGGCATGGCGTCGATCCGGTCCGAGATCATCGACGACTGCGCGCTTGCGCGCCGGTTGAAGCCGCAGGGCGCGATCCGTCTTGGCCTGACGCGCCGCGCGAAGAGCCTGCGGCCCTACGAAGGTCTGCGCGAGATCGGCCGCATGGTGTCGCGCTCGGCCTATGCGCAGCTCGACTATTCGCCGCTGCTGCTGGTTGGGACCGTCGCCGGCATGGCGATCACCTATCTGGCCCCCGCCCTGCTCGCGCTCTTCGGGCACGGGCTGGCTCAAGCGGCGGGACTTGCGACGTGGCTGCTGATGGCCATCGCGTTCCAGCCCATGCTGCGTTTCTACCGCGTCTCGCCGCTGTGGGGCCTCGCCCTGCCGGCGATCGCCTTGGCCTATACGATCTTCACCGTGCAGTCCGCGTTGGCCGTCTGGCGCGGCCAGGGCGGCCAGTGGAAGGGCCGCGCCCAGGCGAGGATGCGCGAGTCGTGACCGACGCTGCTGCCTTCGCGTCGGGCAAGGGCCATCGCGACGAGAACTTCCCGGTGGCGTCATGGCTGGTGCGCCGTGAGTTGCGCGCGCCGATCCTGGCCTTCTATCGCTTTGCGCGCGCAGCCGACGACGTTGCCGACCACCCCGGTGCCGCTCCCGACCAGAAGCTCGCCCAGCTCGCGCGGATGGAAGCGGCACTGCGCGGCGACGGCGGCAATGCGGAAGGGATGGCACTGCGTGCCGTCCTTCAGGCGCATAGTCTCACCGACCAGCACGCGCTGGATCTTCTGGAAGCCTTCCGCCGTGACGTCACCAAGAAGCGCTATGCCGACTGGGCCGAACTCATGGACTACTGCCGCTATTCCGCGGCGCCGGTCGGCCGCTTCGTGCTCGACCTGCACGGCGAAGCGCGGACGCTGTGGCCGGCCAACGACGCGTTGTGCACAGCCCTGCAGGTGATCAACCACCTGCAGGATTGCGGCAAGGATCATCGGGCGCTCGATCGCGTGTACATCCCGCTCGATGCGCTGGCAGCGCAGGGCGCCGCTGTCGACGATCTCGCAGCCACTTGCGCTTCGCCGGCGCTCCTGCGGACCATCGAAGCCCTCGCCGGTCGCACCGCCGATCTGCTCGGGCAATCCCGCGGCTTCGCCCCCGCCATCGCCGACCGCCGCCTCGCCCTCGAAGTGGGCGCCATCCAGGCCCTGGCAGAGGATCTCACCACCCGCCTGACGCGCCGCGATCCGCTGTCGCAACGGGTCCATCACCGTCCGGTGGAAGCGGCGGGCGTCTCTCTGCGGGGCGCCTTCAAGGTCGCGATCGGTTGGCTGGGATGACGGTCGAGACCGATAACGCGGCCCTGCAGGCCCAGGTCTCACGCAGCTCGTTCTACGCCGCCATGCGCATCATGCCCAAGGCCGAGCGCGAGGCGATGTTTGCGATCTACAAGTTCTGCCGGCTGGTCGACGACATCGCCGACGACGGCACGCGGGCCCGACCGCAGCGCGCCAGGGAGCTCGACGTTTGGCGGTCCGATCTCGCAGCGCTCTATGATGGCCGGCCGGCCGGCCATGCCGCCTTCCTGGCGCAGCCGGTGCACGCCTTCGGCCTGCGACAGGCCGACTTCCTGGCTGTCATCGACGGCATGGACATGGATGTTGCCGAGGACATCCGCGCGCCCGATCTGGCCACGCTCGATCTCTACTGCGACCGAGTGGCGTGTGCGGTCGGACGCCTCTCCACCCGTATCTTCGGCATGGAGGAAAAGCCCGGCCTCGAGCTGGCGCACGAGCTCGGCCGCGCCTTGCAGCTCACCAACATCCTGCGCGACCTGGACGAGGATGCCGGAATGGGCCGCCTTTACCTGCCGGAAGAACTGTTGCGCCAGGCGGGCATCGCCACCACCGATCCAAACGTGGCGATTGGCGATCCCCGCGTGGACGGCGCCTGCCGCGCCTTGGCTGAACGCGCGCTCGGGCATTTCGCGGCAGCCGACCGGCTGCTGCGGTCGCGACCACACGGCCGTTTGTTGGCGCCGAAGATGATGGAAGCCGTCTATCGCGCGATGCTGACCGACATGCTGGCCCGGGGCTGGGCGCCGCCGCGCCAGCGCGTGCGCATCGCCAAGCCGCGCCTTCTGTGGATCGTGCTGCGATGCATCCTGCTCGGATGACCGACGCCGAGCCACCCTGCGTTCATGTCGTGGGCGCCGGATTGGCAGGCTTGTCGGCCGCGCTCGCGCTTACCGCGCAGGGTTCGCGAGTCGTCTTGTCGGAAGCAGCGAGGCAGGCCGGCGGACGCTGCCGTTCCTACCACGACAGCCAGCTCGACATGACGATCGACAACGGCAACCACCTCGTCCTGTCCGGCAATCCGGCGGTCCGCCGCTTTCTCGAGACTATCGGCGCGCAGGACCGGCTGGCCGGCCCGAGCGGAGCAGTTTTTCCCTTTTTCGACGCCGCGAACGGGAAGCGCTGGACCCTGCGCCCCAATGACGGGCTCATCCCGTGGTGGATCCTCGATTCCAGCCGACGTGTGCCGGAAACGGGGATCGGCGACTATGTCGCGATCGCGAGCCTGATGCGGCGCCATCCTGGCCGGCGGATCGACGAGGTGGTGCGCTGCGAGGGCGCCCTGTGGGAGCGCTTCCTGCGTCCGTTGCTCGTGTCGGTGTTGAACACGCCACCCGAGGAAGGATCGGCCGATCTTGCGGGCGCCGTGATGCGCGAAACCTTCGCCAGGGGCGGCCGCAGCATCCATCCGCGCGTTGCGATGCCGAGCCTTTCAGCCGCCTTCGTCGAGCCCGCGCTGGAGCGACTGCGCCGGTCGGGGGCCAATATCCGTCTCGGCCGGCGCCTTGCCGGCCTCGAGCTGCAGGATCGCAAGATCTCTAGTCTCAGCTTCGCCGACGGCGAGGAGCTGCTTGGCCCGCGCGACAGCGTGATCCTCGCCGTGCCGCCATGGACGGCCCAGGAATTGCTGCCCGGCCTTGTCGTGCCGGATGCGTTCTGCGCCATCGTCAACGCGCATTTCAAGCTCACCCCATCGCGCGAGCTGCCGCTGATCGTCGGCATGATCGGCGGGACGGCGGAATGGGTCTTCGCTTTTCCCGACCGGCTGTCGGTCACCGTCAGCGCTGCCGATCGGCTGGTCGACATCGATTCGGAAGCGCTCGCGCAACGTCTCTGGCGCGACGTCGCGGCGGTCCACCATCTCCCTCGGGACATGCCGCCCTGTCGCATCGTGAAGGAAAAGCGCGCGACCTTCGCCGCGACGCCGGCGCAGAACGCGAGACGGCCACCATCCGCCACACGGTGGTCCAACCTCTTCCTGGCGGGCGACTGGACCGATACCGGCTTGCCCGCCACCATCGAGGGCGCCCTGCGCTCCGGCGAGCGCGCCGCGTCCCTCGCTTCTCGCGTGACCGTCCGGCAATGACCTTCGATCCCGACGATCTCGCACCAGCCATAAGCCGGGCAACGCGGGCGCTGATCGAGCAGCAGCGCGGCGACGGCCATTGGGTTTTCGAGCTCGAGGCGGACGCGACCATTCCCTCTGAATATGTCCTGCTGCGCCACTATCTCGGCGAACCGGACGATCTGGAGTTGGAACGCAGGATCGGCGTCTATCTCCGCCGCATCCAGGGCGAGCACGGCGGCTGGCCATTGTTCCACGGCGGCGCCTTCGACATCAGCGCAACCGTGAAAGCCTACTTCTGTCTGAAGATGATCGGCGACGACCCTCATGCCGCGCACATGGTGAGGGCCCGCGCGGCGATCGTAGCGCGGGGCGGCCTGCTGCGTGCCAACGTCTTCACGCGCATCCTGCTGGCGCAGTTCGGCGAGCTGTCCTGGAACGATGTGCCTACCATCCCGGTGGAGCTGATCCTCTTGCCGCGCTGGTTCCCGATCCACTTGTCGCGCATGTCCTATTGGGCGCGCACCGTGATGGTGCCATTGCTGGTGCTGGCGGCTCTGAAGGTCCGTGCTCGCAATCCGCGCGGCGTGCGCATCTCCGAGCTTCTTCTTCCATCGGATCGTCTGCCGCCCAAACCTCCCACTCATCAGAAGCGCAGCTGGGCGATGTTCTTCAACGGGCTGGATCGCGTCCTGAAGGTGGTCGAGCCGTTCTGGCCGAGGACGTTGCGCCAACGCGCCATCGACCGCTGCAGAAGCTTCGTGACCGAACGGCTGAATGGCGAGGATGGGCTGGGCGCCATCTATCCCGCCATGGCCAACGCCGTGATGATGTATGACGCGCTCGGGGACCCGCCCGATCATCCTGAACGCGCGATCGCCCGCCGTGCCCTCGACAAGCTCCTGGTCGTGCGGGCGGACGAGGCCTACTGCCAGCCCTGCGTTTCGCCGGTGTGGGATACCGCCCTCGTTGCGCACACCCTGATGGAGACGGGCGACAAGAATGCAGTCGCTGCCGTCCGGCGCGCCCTCGACTGGCTGGCACCGTTGCAGGAGCGGGAGGTGAAGGGCGATTGGGCCGGCCGCCGGCCGCTGCTGCGTCCAGGCGGCTGGGCCTTCCAGTATCGCAACGCCCACTATCCCGATCTCGACGACACGGCGGTCGTGGTCATGGCGATGGACCGCGCCCGCCGAGACTTCGCGGCCGACCACGCCTACGACGATGCCATCGACCGCGGCATCGAGTGGACCGCCGGCATGCAAAGCGCCAACGGCGGATGGGCCGCCTTCGACGTCGACAACACCGACCTTTACCTGAACAACATCCCGTTTGCCGATCACGGCGCCCTGCTCGACCCGCCGACCGCCGACGTGAGTGCCCGCTGCATCGGCATGCTGGCGCAGCTCGGCGAGCCCGCCGACAGTGCGCGGATGAAGGCCGCCATCGGCTATCTCGAACGCGAGCAGATGGCGGATGGGAGCTGGTTCGGCCGGTGGGGCGTGAACTACATCTACGGCACCTGGTCGGCGCTCTGCGCGCTGAACGCGGCCGGCGTGCCGCCGACGGCGTCGGTCGTCGCGAAGGCCGTGGACTGGCTGGTCGCCATCCAGAATGCCGACGGTGGCTGGGGCGAGGATTGCGACAGCTACAAGCTCGACTATCGCGGCTATGAGCCCGCGCCCTCCAACGCCTCGCAGACCGCCTGGGCGCTGCTTGGCCTGATGGCTGCGGGCCACGTGGATCATCCGGCCACGGCGCGCGGGATCGCCTATCTGCAGAAGATGCAAGACGAGTCGGGGCTCTGGGCCCAGGATGCCTATACGGGCGGCGGCTTTCCGCGCGTGTTCTATCTCCGCTATCACGGCTATCCGAAGTTCTTCCCGCTGTGGGCGCTGGCGCGCTATCGCAACCTCAAGCGCACCAACACCCGGCGCGTCGCGCACGGCATGTGATGATCATCGCCGTCACCGGGCTGGAGCGCGAACGGCGCATCGTCGCCGGGCCGGGCGTCGAGGCGATCGCAGGCGGCGGCGACAAGGCGGGACTCGATTCTTCGCTCGAGGCGCGTGCCGCCAGGACACACGGCATCATCAGCATCGGAATAGCGGGCGGCCTGGCCCCGGCATTGCGTACGGGCGACTGGGTGCTGGCCGATGGCGTGCTCGCCGACGGCAAGGTGATGTCGACGGATGCCTCGTGGACGACGCGCCTCGCCACGCGGCTGCCCGAAGCGGCTCGTGGCCTGATGCTTGGCGTCGATGCGATCGTCGCGGCGTCAGGCGAGAAGGCCGAGCTGCATCGCTCGACCGGTGCGCTTGCGGTCGACATGGAGTCGCACATCGCGGCGCGCGTGGCGCAACGCCATCGCCTGCCTTTCGCGGCGGCACGTGTCGTCTGCGATCCGGCGCATCGCACGCTGCCGCCGGCGGCTCGCGTCGCGATGAAGCCGGACGGCCGAGTGGATTTGCTATCGGTGATGTATTCCCTGCTGACGCACCCGGCGCAGCTTCCCGCGCTGATCCAAACGGGCCGCGACGCGAAGCAAGCCTTCGGATCGCTACTCCGCGGGCAGCGCCGGCTCGGACCCGGACTCTGCGGTCCGGATCTCGGCCAGCTTGCTCTCGACGTGACGTGAGAATACGAACTCCGCTGGCCGCTGGCGGTCGAGCGGGATGTCCTTCGCCATCGGACCGTCGGTGCGCACGCCCCGCATGGCGACGGACACCGCCTTGAGGGGATGGCGCATCATGTCGGCCACGGCCGACGCTTCGAAGCCCGAATGCACCATGCAGTCGGCGCACTTTTCGTAATTCCCGACGCCGTACCGATCCCAGTCGGTCCCTTCCATCAGCTCACGGAAGGTCTTGGCGTAGCCTTCGCCGAGCAGGTAGCAGGGTCTCTGCCAACCAAACACCGTGCGCGTCGGGTTGCCCCACGGCGTGCAGTGGTACGCCTCGTTGCCGGCGAGGAAGTTCAGGAACATGACCGACTGGCTGAACGGCCATTTCCGGCCCCCCTCGCCGCGCGCGAGGATGCCGCGGAACAGTTCCTTGGTCTTGCTGCGATTGAGGAAGTGCTGCTGGTCGGGTGCGCGCTCGTAGGCGTAGCCGGGCGACACCGTGATACCGTCCAGCCCCAGCGTCTTCATGTCGTCGAAGAAGGCGGCGACGGCCGCAGGATCGGCATCGTTGAACAGCGTGCAATTGATGCTGACGCGGAACCCTCTCGACTTGGCGAGCCGGATCGCCTCCACCGCCTTGTCGTAGACGCCGCGCTGGCAGACCGACTTGTCGTGCATTGCCTGGTTGCCATCGAGATGGATCGACCAGGTGAACGATGGATGCGGCTGGAAATCGTCGATCTTCTTGGCCAGCAACAGCGCATTGGTGCACAGGATCACGAACTTCTTGCGCGCGAGGAAGCCCTTGACGATCTGCGGCATCTCGCGGTGAAGCAGAGGCTCGCCGCCGGCAATCGACACGACCGGCGCGCCGCATTCGTCGATTGCCGCCATGCACTCGTCGTATGGCAGGCGCTGGTTCAGGATCTCGTCGGGATAATCGATCTTGCCGCAGCCAGCGCAGGCCAGGTTGCAGCGGAACAGCGGCTCCAGCATGAGGACCAGCGGGTAGCGCTTGCGGCCGACCAGATGCTGGCGCAGCACATAGGTGCCGATCCGCACCGCCTGCAGCAAAGGAATTCCCACGACCTGCTCCTACTGATTCGCCACGACCCGATTCGCCACGACCGGCGTATCGCCGGGCTCGCGGAGTTCCTTCGGCAACCGGAACTCGAGCGTCTCGCGAACACCGTCCATTTCCTCGACCTCGACCGGGCCATGCCGACGCAGCGCCTCGATGACATCGGCCACGAGCTCCTCGGGCGCCGAGGCGCCGGCGGTCACGCCGACCGTCTCCACGCCGGCAAGCCATGCCGGATCCAATGAGCTTCCGTTGGCCATCAGGTAGCTCGGGATGCCGTTCTCGACGCCGATCTCGCGCAGGCGATTCGAGTTCGAGCTGTTCGTGCTGCCCACGACCAGCAGCAGATCGACCACGTCGCAGAGCTGCCGCACGCCGGATTGCCGATGTTGCGTGGCATAGCAGATGTCGTCGACTTCGGGGCCCTGCAGATCGCTGAACCGCGCCTGCAGCGCCGCAATGACGCCGCGGGTGTCGTCGACACTGAGCGTGGTCTGAGTGACGTAGGCCGTCGGCGCGTCGTCGGGAATGTCGAGGCGCGCCACATCCTCGGCCGTGGACACCAGGTGGACTGGCCCGCCGACCTGCCCGATCGTGCCCTCGACCTCCGGATGCCCCGCGTGGCCGATCAGAATCAAGTTGCGTCCGCGCGCGACATAGCGCTTGCCCTGGATGTGCACCTTGGTGACCAGCGGACAGGTCGCATCGAGCACGGGCAGGCCGCGCGCCCTGGCCTCGTCGATGATCGACTGGGCCACACCGTGGGCACTGAAGATCGTCACGGCGCCATCCGGGATTTCGTCCAGCTCCTCGACAAACACCGCTCCCTTGCGCTCGAGCGTCTCGACCACATGGCGATTGTGGACAATCTCGTGGCGCACGTAGACCGGGGGGCCAAACTTCTCGAGTGAGCGATTGACGATGTCAATTGCCCGCACGACGCCGGCGCAGAAGCCCCGAGGCTGAGCCAGAAGAACCCGCATCCAGATATTTCCTTCCGTTGGCAGGACCGCAGTCTAGATGGGAAGTTTTTCCCCCAGTCGCAATTGCATATCTGCCAACTGGCTTTGCCGCCCCAGATCAACTCCGCTCGACGCGGGCAATCTCGTGTGCGGTCTCGTCCGCGGCGCATACTCCGATAGCCATCGGTTGGATGCAAGCCTCGGCGGGTTGCACGAAATCGGACGAAGTGTGACCGTGCTGGCACCCTCGGCGAGGAGCCCTCGGCCAAGGCCGCTACTGCTCCGCTCGCACGGGATGGGCCGCCCCCTCCGGCAAGCGGCCTCCGCCAATGGGAGGCAGCGCGACCGTGTTGGGCTCGACTTGCGCTCGCACGGCCCACAGGCGCAGTGCCTTGAGCGCGCCGGCGGCGAGCTGCGGCAGGAAACTCGGTCGCAGCAATTCCGGTTCGAAAACACTCATGCGGCGGGCATTCTCCGCGTAGCAATCTTCGAGGAAGCGCCGGAAATTGAATCCGTCGAGGAACATGCTGACCTGGGTGGCGGCGAAGTTCTTGCCGTCGTTCAGCTGCTTGCCGCGATTCGCCAGACCGGCCATGCGACGCAGCGCACGCAGGTAGTAACGCAGGCTGGTGAGCGGCGAGACGGATCGGGCAAGCCATCCCCGCTGCGCCTCCGTATAGGCCATCCAATTGATGAAGAAGACGATGTGGCGTGTCTCCTCGAACATCAGGGTCTCGAAGATCTGAAGCATCTCCCGGGGCAGGAACTCGGCTTGCCAGGCAATCTTGAACAGACCGAAACCCAGGAACGAATCGAGGCACTCGCCGAATCCGAAGTCCTTGAAGCGCGTTGCGATATCTGGACCGAGATCCTCCATCGGCCGTTCCGGCACATCGAGGCCATATTTGTCGATCATCACGCGGATCAGGTTGGCGTGCCGTGTTTCCTCCTCGCCCTGCAAGGCAAGCGCCTCCTTGACGACGGGGTCGCCGACGGTCTCGGTGAAGGCGGCAACGATCGCCCCGGCGCGGCGCTCGGTATAGAAAACCTCCTCCCAGAAGGGTACGGATTGCAGGCGATCCAGCGCCGCCGGCTGCAACTCGGGCCAGGGCAGGGTCTTCGGGTCGTATTCGATGTAGGTCTGCATAAAGTGCGCGCAGAACGCATCGCGATGTTCTTGCGAGCCGATTTTCATGCTAACCCACCTCGCTTCTCGACCATCATTCAAGGCTGCCGGTTTGGTCTTGTCCATTCACAGTACCGCCGTCAACCACGCTTGACGGGTCCGGCGCACGAACCTGCGACCAACTCTGCCGTATCCCCCTCTCGAGGCTTTGCTTGTCCAGTCCTATCCCGCTGATCGGCCGTATCGTTGCCGTCAGCACGCGTCATCCGGTCGTTGTCGTGCTCGTCGCCATCCTGCTGACAGTGGTCGCGGGAACCTACGCGGCGCGTCATTTCACAATGACCGCCAATACCGAAGAGCTGATTTCGCCCAGGATCGAATGGCGGCAACGCGTCCTCGACTTCCAGGCAGCGTTCCCGCAGCTCGAGGGCCTCACCATGGTGGTGATCGAGGGCAGGACGCCGGAGCTGGCCGATCACGCTGCCGCACGGCTGACCGATGCCCTGAGGTCGAAGCCGCAGCTCTTCAAGACCGTGGAGCAACCGCAAGGTGGTTCGTTCTTCGCGCAAAACGGCCTGTTGCTGCTGCCGCTGGCTGAGGTCCATGCGACGACCGAAAGCCTGACGCGCGCGCAGCCATTGCTGGCGTCGCTGGCGGCCGATCCGAGCCTTAGAGGCGTGCTCGCCACGCTCTCGGCCAGCCTGCAGGGCGTGGCGTACGGACAAGCGAAGCTCGCCGACATCGAACCCGAGATGACGGCGTTGGCTGGCGCGTTCGAACAGGCCGCCGACGGAAAGCCCGCCTTCCTGTCGTGGCGAGGACTCCTCATGTACGCATCCACCGACGCGCCGGACACGCGACGCGTCCTCCTGGTCAAGCCGGTGTTGAACTTCGGCGACCTGCAACCGGGTCGGGCCGCAAGTACCGCCATTCGCGCGACCGCCCGCGCTTTGGGGCTCGATCCGGCCCATGGGGTAACCGTGCGCCTCACCGGCCCCGTTCCGCTGGCGGACGAGGAGTTCGGCTCGCTGGCTCAGGACGCCGATACGCTCATGGGCGGCATGGTGGCGGCGCTGCTGGTCATCCTGTGGCTGTCGGTGCATTCCGCCCGCACCGTCATTGCCATGCTGATCACGACATTCACCGGCCTGGTGATCACGGCAGCCATCGGCCTGTTCGTGATCGGCCGCTTCAATCTCATATCGGTCGCCTTCATCCCGCTGTTCGTCGGCCTCGGTGTCGACTTCACCATCCAGTTCAGCGTCCGCAGTCGGGCCGAGCGCGTCACCCATCCCAAGCTTGCCGGCGCGCTGATTGCCGCCGGCAGCGGCGTCGGACCGGCGCTTGCCCTCTCCGCGGCGGCGATCAGCGTCGGCTTCTTTTCCTTTCTGCCGACGACCTACATCGGCGTGGCGGAGCTCGGGGCGATCGCCGGTCTGGGCATGATCGTAGCCTTCGTGCTGACGATCGTCCTTCTCCCGGCGCTCCTGATGGTGCTGCGCCCCTCCGGCAGAGGAATGGCCGAGGTAGGCTTTACGATGCTGGCGCCCGTGGACGCGTTCATCCAGCGGCACCGCCGCACCGTGCTTGCCGCGGCGTTCGCGGCGGCGGTCGGCTCTTTGGCCCTGCTGCCGCACCTGCGTTTCGACTTCAATCCGCTCGACCTGAAGAGCCGCACTGTCGAATCGATGACGACGTTGGACGCGCTGGCCGCCGATCCGGAGTGGACACCCAACGCGATCAATGTGCTCGCCGAGTCGCTGGAAGCAGCGCAGCGCCTGGCGCCTCGGCTTGCGGCTCTGCCCGAGGTTTCCAGGACGGTGACGCTTGCAACCTTCGTCCCGACCGGACAGCAGGAGAAGCTGGCGCTGATCGGCGATGCCACCAGGCGCCTCGAACCTGTTCTCGCCGTATCGCCGCGCACGCCGCCGTCGGATGCAGACGTGCAGGAGGCGCTGTCCGCAACCGCGACGGCGCTTCGGCAGGCAGCGGACGAGGCGGACGACCGCGCTGCGGCTGCGGCCCGCCGTCTGGCTGACGCGTTGGAGAAGGCGCGGGCCGCGACGCCCGACGTCCGCGCCGCAGCCGCATCGGCCGTGGACACGCCGCTCGAGATGCTGCTCGATCAGATCCGGGCGATGCTGCGGGCGCGGCCCATCACGCTCGAAAGCCTGCCGCGCCAACTGGTCGCCAACTGGATCGCCGCGGACGGTCGCGCCCGCATCCAGGTCCTGCCGCGCGGCAGCCAAGACGAGGCAGCCCTGCGCCGGTTCGCCCTGGCCGTTCAGAAGGTTGCGCCGGACGCAACCGGCGCGCCGATCGACACGAGGGCGTCGGGCGACAGCGTGGTCCGGGCGTTCCTGGAGGCCGGCGTGTACTCCCTCGCCTCGATCACCGTGATCCTCGTTTTGGTGCTGCGACGGGTGCGCGATGTCGTTCTGACGCTGATCCCGGTGATGCTGAGCGGCTTGCTGACCTTCGCCACCTGCGCCGCGCTGGACCTGCCGCTGAACTTCGCCAACATCATCGCCTTGCCGCTCCTGTTCGGCGTCGGCGTCGCCTTCAACATCTATTTCGTCCTGGCCTGGCGCGCCGGCGAAACGGCGATGCTCCAGTCGAGCCTGATGCGCGCCGTCGTGTTCAGCGCCATGACCACCGCCACGGCCTTCGGCGCGCTATGGCTATCGAGTCATCCGGGCACCGCCAGCATGGGCCGCTTGCTGATGATATCGCTCGGCTGGGAGTTGCTGGTCACCCTGCTGGTCCGGCCGGCCCTGCTCGCGCGACCGCCGTCCTCGACACGTGAGCAGCGGCCCGCCAATGCGGCATTCACGATGCATCGCGTAGCTCGCCGCTCCAGGTGACGAACGGGACCACTCCCAGCATCACGACCAGCGCCAGCACGAAGCCGATCGCGCGCAGCAGCGTGAGCCGGTTCATGCGAACCTCCGAGACCGTGACCTGCGCGGTCGGTGTCAGCGGGCCCAGCACCAGGTCGCCGCCGCAGGCCCTGGGCGTGAGCTGGCTGCCGTCGGCGTCGTAGTCGACCAGGCCGATCGGTCCCTGCGGCACGCGGATGTAGCGCGCCCGCGCCTCGACGCCGTTGCGCAGATCGCGGTAGCTCACGCGCCGCGCGTCGGGCGTGGTGCATTCGACCGGGGTGTTCTTGTACTGCGGCAGGTATTCGCGCACGCCCCAAACGCCGTCGAGGCGCTCGAACTCGGTCATCGCGACGCGGTCGTCAGCCCACGCGAGCTGCTTCTCCAGGGCGATCGGGAACTGCAGCATGACGAAGACCATGCCCAGCATCGTGAGGCTCGCCAGCACCGGCAGCCCGCGCGACGGCCGTGGCGCCTGGCGCCAGCCGACCAGCAGGGCGCCGAGCAGCAGGAACGCCGCCGGCAGCGCGAGCCGCCACACGAAGATCGACAGGTCGAGCGTCGGGATGAGACGCGTGATCGGATAGAACGGCCTGGCCTGCAGCAGGATCACCAGCGCCGCGACGACCGCCGGCACCCAGAACTGCAGCGACAGGCGGGCCCGCGCGACCAGCACCAGCAGGATCGCGGCCAGCGGCAACCAGATGCCGACCGTGCGCTGATGGTGGAAGCGGACGAGGTCGAGAAGCGTCAGGAAGGTGTCGATGAAAGAGGACGGCAGCGCCCTCGGCCCGAGGATCAGGCCCTGCCACAGCCCCTGCGGCAGCCAGAACGGCGCGGACAGCACGATCGCCGCGATCGACGGCACCAGACCGCGCCGCAGGAGCTGCAGGGGCGTCAGTCCCGAAAGGCTGTAGGCGACGATCACCTCGGCGACGATGCACTGGACCATGACGATGGGATGGCCGCAGATCTGCAGGAACAGGAAGATCGCCAGCCACCGGCTGGTGATCGGCGACAGCGCGCTCGCCACCACCCACGGCATCAGGCAGTAGACCCAGATCTCGGCCAGCGAGCCGCGCGCGAACCAGAGCGAGTAGACGTAGTTGGCGCCGAGGAACATCAGCGCCACCAGGTAGTCGCGCTGACGTCGCTCGCGGTCGAGCTTCGCCGGCGCCGAGCGCTCGACCATCGCCTGCACGCCGGCCGCCATCATCACGAAGTACGAGGCCATGCCGAGCTTGAAGGCGTAGAGCGCCGGCAGGCCGAGCAGCGCGAGCAGGACGGGCAGTACGTACGAGACGTGGCTGTAGTAGACGAACGTCGGCACCGCTTCGCCGGTCGACGGGCTCAGCAGGAACGCGCTGAGCGGACCGGTGCGCACCTGGTCGGCCAGCGCAGCGATCCGGTAGACATGGGTGAAGGAGTCGTCGCCCCAGGCGAACAGGAAGCCGCCGAGGATGGCGGCGACGGCGCACCAGAAGGCGCCACGGGCCTGCCGGCGCCAGATCAGCACGAGTGCACCGGCGATGAAGGCCAGCAGCACCGCGAGGTAGATCGAGAAAAGCACGGGATGCTCACGCCCAGCCTGGGCGTTGATCTCCCAGATCGTCGCGAACTTGCCCGCCAGCAGCGACCCCATGCGCCTGCTCTCCCCCAACCTTCCCCAACGCCTCCGCCTCGCCCCCGAGGCGCGCAGAACCTACAATAGGTACGGCACGCCCCGTAAGCCGGTCACGGAGCGGCAAAATTGCAGGGCGGAGACGTTTTCCTTGGGCGCTGGATCGCCGACTCCTCGGGCACTGGCCGCCGATGCAGGGCTTATCGCCGCAGCCACCTTCGTGCTGCTGGTCGGCATCATCCTGTGGCTCGACAACGCCCAGGCCCTCCTGACCGGCAACGGCGTGTTCAAGGCGACGGAGCTCAAGCCCTGGATCAACGATCCGGCGACGGCGCCGCTCTACCCCTCGAACTACCTGTTCTACCCGGTGTACGGCGCGCTCTGCCGCGTGCTCGATTGGCTGGGCGTCCTGACCGGCGATCCGCGGCGCCAGATCACGATCCTGAACGCCGCCAGCGCCGCACTCTGCCTTGGTGTCGTCTATCGCCTGTCGGGCGCGTACACACAGAGCCGCGCGCTCGCGGCGAGCGCAGCGCTGTTCCATCTCGCCTGCAGCTTCGTGCTGATGCTCGCCATCACCAACGAAGACATCATGCCGAGCTACACCGTCACAATGGCGGCGATGGCCCTGGCGGCGGTGTGGTTCGTGAAGCCGACACCGGCACGCGTGCTCGCGGTGTCGGTCGTCTTCAGTCTCGGCTGGCTCGGCGAATGGCGGTTGATATTCCCGGCGCTGCCGGGGCTGCTCGCCGCGCTATGGATTGCGCCCGCGTCGCTGAGCTCGCGGCTGCGGGCGATCGCGCTGCTGCTGGCCGGCATCGTCGCGACCGCCTCGGTCGCCGCCCTGCTGGGCCGCGGCCACAACGGCGCCGTCGGGCCGTTCGACCTGCTCTGGACCGGCAAGGCGGTGCACTCGGCCTGGGCCGGATTCAGCTGGGCCAAGGTCGGCTACCTGCGCGACGGCATCGCCGCTTACCTGCTGGGCACGGCGATCAGCTGGATACCGGTCGTGGGCTGGGACCTGTGGCGCTACCTCTCGCTCGTGCTGATGGCGGGGCTGACCGCAGCCGCGGCGAGCGAGCTATGGCCACGCCGGCGCGACCCGCTCGTGCGCTCGGCTGTCGCGGTGTTTGGCGTGACCTTCGTCGCCGGCGAGGTGTTCAACCTCTACTCGCAGCCGCAGGACCCGCAGATGCAGATCAACGTCATGCCGTGGCTGACGCTGGCCTGGCTGTTCGCCCTGAAAGCCGCCGTGCCGCGCTGGCGGCACGGCGTGGCGGCGCTGACCGCGGCGGCGATCTTGCTGCTCGCCTACAACGTCTGGAGTCTCACGCCCCTGCGCGGGCTCGATACGCGCTGGCGCGTGGCCTTCGCGGAGCTCGAGCGGCGCGCCGATCCCGGCCGCACCGTGTTCGTGCTGCACGACTTCGACTGGGTGATGCCCTACGGCTCGCTCTACTGGGGTCTCGAGGAACCGGGCGTCGACCACCTCGGCCCGGCGCCGCAGGCGCGCCCCAAATTCAAGTGGATCGGCTTCATCGGCCAGCTCCTGCGCCATTCGGACTGGACGATCGACCAGCAGACGGCGGACCTGCGCCGCCAGATCGATAAGGCGCTGGCGCTGGGCTACGACGTGCTGCTGGTGCGGTTGGCCCATGTCGACCTCGACCAGCTCGAGCGGGAGACCGGCATGGTCGCGAGCCGCCGCCAACTCGCCGCGCTGCAGGCCACCCTGCAGCACGACTACGTCGCCGAACCCGCCTTCACCGACCCGGTCATGGGCGCGTTCGACCGGCTCAGCCGCGCGAATCGGGACTGAACCCGCGTCCCGCGTTCCACTGGCGTGGGACGCCTGAAATGCTGTCCCGCATACATTTTAGGCGATTCGTCCCAGATTTCGCCTCACACGAACGGCCTATTTTACCCGGGTAAAATTGCGCAGCCTACGGTGAGGTCGCCCGCTGGATGCGTCGTTCGTCGAGCCCGACCGAGCGCGCGGTCTCGACGATGGCCGCCCAGGTGTCGTCGGGCAGCGGCACGCCCTCGGCCAGGCGCTGCCGGCGCATGCGCGCCTCGGGCTCGCCGGGCACGAGGATCTCGGTACCGGCCGTTACCGGCCGCGAGCTCTTCACGAACGCCACATATTTCGCGATGTCCTTCGGGAAAAATCCCTCGGGATCGAACACCTTGGGGTCGAGGTAGAACGACAGCATGCCGTTGGCGAATTTGCCGCGCTTGGGATCGGTTGCGCCGTTGCCCGAGAAGGAGCCGCCCAGCATCTCGCACATGAAGGCGAGCCCCGAGCCCTTGTGGTCGCCGAAAGCGCGGATCGCGCCGGTGCCCTGCGCATGGTTGCGCGGGCCGGTCGGCGTGTAGTCGCCATAGAGCAGGTGCGGATCGGCGCTCGGCTTGCCGTCAGGGCCGATCAGCGCGCCGTCGGGCACCTTCTTGCCGCCCTGGCTCGCCACCAGCACCTTGCCCTCGGCGACGATCGAGGTGGCGAAGTCGAGCACCAGCGGATCCTCGCCCGGTCGCGGGATGCCGACGCAGTAGGGCGCGGTCGAGAAGCGCCGGTCGAAGCCGCCATACGGCGCCACCAGCACGCTGCCCGAGGCATTGACGAAGTGGATCGAGACCAGCCCCTCGGCTGCGGCCATCTCCGCCCAGTCGCCGACCCGGCCGACATGCCCGGCGTTGCGCAGGGTCACGGCCGAGAGGCCGTTCTTCTTGCACTTGTCGATGCCGATGCGGACCGCCTGCGGCGTCACCGTCTGGCCGAAGCCGTACTTGCCGTCGACCACGGCGATCACCGGTGTGTCGACCACGACATCGACCGTGACGTCGGCGACGACGGTGCCGTTCTTCTTCTGCGACGCATAGCGCGGCACGCGCACGACGCCGTGGCTGTCGTGGCCCGACAGGTTCGCGCTCACCAGATAGCGGCCGATACGGCCGCCCTCCTCCTTCGAACAGCCGGCCGAGACGAAGATGTCCGCGACGAAGGCCTCGAGCGCTGCGGCCTCAATAGTTACGGTCATGAGATTCCATTTCCCTATGCTGCGTTTCGATCGGGGATCGCCTCCTGATCCTCTAAGTCGAATCGCTTCCAATTCGCTTGAGCTCAACAGCAGGATCGAGCGGCATTCTCGGCGGGGCCGTCTGCCACATCAGCGCCACCTCTTCGGCAGTCAACCCGTACGCGGCGTTGACACAATCCGACAGCTTCCGCTCGAGGTCGAGCATTCTGGTCGCCGCACTCTTGGCACCAGACAACGTGTCCGCATGCTCTTGCTTGAGGCGCGCGATCTCGGCCGCAGACCATTTTCGCTTCTTCGGTAGGGCGTTACGGACTGCGGTTACGAAGCCGTCCGCATCGAGCAAATGAGGTTCTGCCAGTGCGCGACTTTGCCTGTTGAGTCCGAACTCATGGCGAAGCCAATCTTGGATCGTACGCACAGCATCCTTGATGGCCGTCTTTTCTTTAGCGGCCTTACTGACATCTTCGTCAACTTCAGCCCTTAGCGGGATGGGATAATCTTCGACAAAGCTGGTGAAATATCTCAGGGCTTCGTCCTTGCCGTGCTGCGCTCGGCGCCAGGCAAACCACCAGCCGATCGGAGCATTCAGCACGCACGTCAGCCAGGGATCGCCGGACGGGATGAAGTAGGCGGTATTGTTCGTATAGCGCCCACTCGTATCCAATGAGAATGACGCCGACCAGCCAATGTCCACGTAGAGGACTTTGGGCTGCTCGAAGGAATCGTAGTAGGCGCATGATCGGAGCTCCCACCAGAAGCGTCCGTGATCCTCGCGGTGTCGCAATCCGCGCATCTTGTCGGTATTCGGATCGACGAAGGATTCCCAACGCTTCATGTGTGCGTGAAGCGACGGGAATGTCGCCTTGAATTGATTCTCGGCGGCGGCCTCATCGGAGGTCGCCGCCCATGGCCAATTATGATCGCTGCTCGACTTGAGCACGATCATATGAAGATCCGTCGGTGGCGAAAACCACCGTTCAATGTCCTGCCCCCGCAGGTAAGGCTTGATGATCTCCTGGCACGACGGATCGTCCTTCACCAACTGATCGCGAGTTGCCGTATCGACCACGAAAGCTTCATTGAGTCCGGTGAGTAATCCTCTGCAGGGCTTGGTCTTCGCGTACTGAGAAAGCGGAGCGCCTTTCCTCTTCACTTTGTCCAGGAGTGCCAAGACATTTTGCGGCTCCAAGGCCCAGCCTTCTTTCGTTAAGTAGCCCCGTGGAAGGGGATAGATTGCGGCCGCAACGGCAGCCGAAAGACCCTTCTCAGGCACAGCCTCACGGGGAAGAACGCACACTTGTGCCTCGGCATTCGCCTTGACGGACGCTGATTCGGGCCTGCGGACGACAATCACCGACGGAAACACATCGGCATCGGGAAAGAAGTGCTTCGCGTGACCGAAGTCCGCTACGAACTCGACCTCGGCCTTGGTGCCGAAAAGCTCTCGCAAAGCCTCAGCATAGCCTGCCTTGAGCCATTTGTTGGTCACGACGTAGCTGAGCAGGCCTCCGGGACGGAGCAACCGCAATCCCTGTTCGAAAAAGTAGATGTAGAGGTCGGCCATGCCGTCGAAGGCCAAGTAGTCTGCCTTGAGGGCGCGCTTGATCTCGTCGCCCAGAAGCTCCTGGCGAACGTACGGCGGGTTGCCAATCACCGCATCGAATCCACCTGCAGGCTGCTTGGACAGCAGATTGGACCAGACGTTTGGGAAGCCTATTTCCCAATGGAAGAAGCGATGAAGTTGCCCCCTCTCGCGTGCTTCCTTCACCAACTCGTCGGCAAGCAAACGCCGCCGATCATCAATGCTGATCTTCGGAAACAGACTGGATTGGGGTTCAGTCTCGCCCGCCGGCAGCAGAGCCAGCTGCTGCACGAGTTCCGCGGAGGCGATTTGCGTTTCGCCCGTTGCAATCTTTACAGGGTCGCCGAATGCCCCCTCCAGGGCAAGCCCCAACGCCGAGGCCGCCTCGAACGCGCGGACTTGCTCGCGCCAAGTCGCGAGTTCCTTTTCTGATTTTCCGGCCATTTTCGCAGGCGCCGGAGGCGTTTTCTTGGGGGCACCAGCGAAGACGCCCATCATCCGCTCTGCCATGAGCAGGGAAAAGAACGCCTCCACAGGTGCCGTCGCGTCCTCAATCGTTGAGAACGTATCCCTCGACGCCTTCACCTCGGCGATGTCGCTATCGGTCGTCTCCTCGATGCTTTGCATGAGTCCCGAGACGTTC
>JAFEFF010000133.1 GCA_018240745.1 Pseudomonadota bacterium | reverse complement strand
TGACGGACCTTGACCCACCTCACCCTCCCATCGCTTGCGCGATGGGCCCCTCCCTCTCCCCCCGCGCAGACGCGGGCGGAGAGGTGTAGTTCCCGCAAGGCCTGAAGCGTCCTCTCCGCCGTGTGAGCGGGGGAGAGGAAGGGACCCGTTGCGCAGCAACGGGGAGGTGAGGTGGTCGGGCAGCAGAGACGATGTGGGTTGGGTGAAGGGTCTTTGCCAACCTGATCCCCCCGCGAACGGGCCCGCCGACCGACGACGCACGACCGGGGACGCGCTAGAGTGTAAGCGATGTCGGGCCGGGTGATCGGAGTCGGCGTCGCGGCGGCGATGTTCCTGATCGCCGCGGTGGGCGCGCTCGTGCTGAACATGCAGCGGCTGCACGAGACCTATGGCTGGGTGGAGCATGAGAATGCCGTGCTGCACGAGATTGCGCGCTTCGAGACGGCGCTGCTGCGCGCCGAGTCGGGCGAGCGCGGCTACGTGCTGAGCGGCGAGCGCTCCTATCTGGAGAGCTACCGGCACGCGGCGGCGGAGGTCGGCGATTCCCTGAAGGTGCTCGACAGGTTGATGGCCGGCAATGCGGACCAGACCCGCCGTCTCGGCGAGTTGCGCGGCGTCGCCCAGGCCAGGCTCGGGGAGTTCGCCCGTGTCGTCGCGCTGGGCCCGGAGCGGCGCGAGGAGGCGCTGACGGCGCTCGGCGCGGCCCGCGTCAGCCAGTTCACCCGGTTGGCCCGCGCCAGGATCGACGATCTGACGAAGGCCGAACGCAGCCTGCTCGAGGACCGTCAGGACCAGGCCAACCGTGTGACAGGGCAGCTTACGATGCTGGCGGGCGTGATGACCGTGCTCGCCGTGCTCGGCACGGCGTTCGCTGCCTACCTCCTGGAGCGGCAGCATGCGCTGGCGCAGGTCCATGCGGTGGAGCTGCGCACCCGCGAGCTGCAGGCCGAGCTCCTGCGCATGTCACGGCTCAGCAACATGGGCGAGATGGCGTCGGCGCTGGCGCACGAGCTCAACCAGCCGCTGGCGGCGCTGGCGAACTACATCCAGGGATCGCGTCGCCTGCTGGGGCAGCGGGACGACGAGCAATCGAAGCTTCTCAAGGACGCCCTGCTCAAGGCCAACGAGCAGGCCCAGCGGGCCGGGCAGGTGATCCGGCGGCTGCGCGAGTTCGTGGCGCGCGGCGAAAACGACAAGCGGATCGAAAGCCTGCGAATGCTCGTCGACGAGGCGTCGGCGCTCGCCATGCTGGGAGCACGGGACGATTCGGTGCAACTGCGGCTGGCCCTCGACCCGGCCGCCGACCGCATCCTGGTCGACAAGATCCAGATCCAGCAGGTGCTGCTGAACCTGATGCGCAACGGTATCGAGGCGATGCGCGAATCGTCCCGCCGCGAGCTCACCGTGGCGAGCGCTCGGGTCGCCGGCGGCATGGTGGCGGTGAACGTGTCCGACACCGGGAGCGGCATCGCCGAGGAGACGGCCGCAACGCTGTTCGAGCCCTTCCGCAGCACCAAGGAGAACGGCCTCGGCGTCGGCCTTTCGATCTCCCGGACCATCGTCGAGGCCCATGGCGGCCGGATCGACGCGAAGCCGAATCCCGGGGGCGGTACGATCTTTGCCTTCACGGTTCCTTCGGCCGGCGCGCACGTGCAATGACGAAACCGACGGACTTTCGTCTCCTCGGGCCGCTAATGATCGGGCGATGCACGTCGCGCTGGTCGGGTCTGCAGCCCGGTTTTGCCGTGCCACTGACACAGATCAAAGCCTGGATTTGGAAGATGGTTAGGATTTTCTCATGCGAAGACTATCCGACGTCACATTGGATCAGGATCCGCTGGTCCTGAATAGCGCCACTCCCGTGGTCGAGGCCTGCCGCCGCATGAGCGACCGGCGCACCGGCTCGGTCGCCGTCGTCGACGATGCCGGCCGCCTGGTCGGCATCTTCACCGGACGCGATGCCGTGGGCCGCGTCCTGGCCTACGGCCGGGACGCCGCGACGACCCGGCTCGGCGAGGTGATGACGCGCGATCCCGAGACGCTTTCGCCCGAGCAAACCTCGATCGAGGCGCTGCGGCTGATGTGGGATGGCGGCTTCCGGCACCTCCCGATGGTCAAGGACGGCAAGGTGGTGGGCGTCGTCTCGCGCGGCGATTTCCGGGGAATGGAGTTCGACGAGCACGAGCGGGAGCGCGACCTCTGGGAGCACATGCGCTGACGGTTGAGCCCGGAACGTCCTCTCCGCCGCGCGAGCGGGGGAGAGGACGGGACCCGTTGCGCAGCAACGGGGAGGTGAGGTGGTACTTCGCCAGGAACGCCGTGCATTAGGAGGTGAGGCGGCTGACCCACCTCACCCTCCCATCGCTCGCGCGATGGGCCCTTCCCTCTCCCCCCGCGAGGACGCGGGCGGAGAGGTGTGCTGCGCCGACTGCGCCGACCGATTGGCGCAGTTTCCGCAGAGGTCTCGAACGTCCTCTCCGCCGCGCGCGCGGGGGAGAGGAAGGGACCCGTTGCGCAGCAACGGGGAGGTGAGGTGGTACTTCGCCAGGAACGCCGTGCATTAGGAGGGTGAGGGCGGCTCACCCACCTCACCCTCCCATCGCTCGCGCGATGGGCCCCTCCCTCTCCCCCCGCGAGGACGCAGGTGGAGAGGTGTGTTGAGCCAACTGCGCTGACCGGTTGGAGCCTGTGGAAAACTACCTTTTCGCGATGTCCATTATGGGCAATGGCCGCTCAAAAAGTGCAGAGAAAAGGGGGTCTGCACCCCTGTCCAATGCCCATAATAGGTGAATCGACCGAATCCGCCCTACACACTGGCGGGTGAAGGATCCGGTCAAAGACTCGCGGCTCGAGTTCCGCGATTTCTGCCCAACGCTGCTGCATGAACTCGGCGCGGCTCGGCGGCTGGCGCGCCTCCGTCGGAGTGGCGTCCGGGCGGCGCGGTCGTGAGTACCCGGACGTTCAGGTGTCCTGCCCATTGGACCCTCCGGCAGCGGCTGGAGCACTACTCGATCGCCGATCCCGGCAGCGGCTGCATCCTGTGGGTCGGCAACACGGGCAAGAACGGCTACGGCATGTTGAACTGGCAAAGCCAGCCGTGGCTCGCCCATCGGTTGGCCTGGATCGCGGTTCACGGCGCCATCCCGCCGGGGATGAACGTCCTGCACCGCTGCGACGTGCGCGCCTGCATCAACCCCGCGCACCTGTTCCTGGGCACGACTGCCGACAACATGCGCGACTTGCGGGAGAAGGAACGGATACGCGCCCGCCTCGGCGACGGCGCGCGGGAGGCGATCCGGAGCGCCACCGGGTCGCCGCGCGAGATCGCCGCGCGCTACGGCGTGCCCGAGGGTGTGGTGTGCAAGATCAAGCACGATCAGTTGGCGGCCGCCTTGAAGCTGCCGCGGCCGCCCACCCGCATCAGCAAGAGCGACAAGCTGCTGGCGGCGATGGAGCAGCTTCAGTCCACACTTCAAGAGGTATTGCGGGCGATGGCGGAGAAATCGGATTGACCTAGGGCACTGTCGGCTTCGACGGAATCATCTTTGCTGGCAGCGTGGCACTCCAGTGCCGCTCATGCCCTGTCGTCCTTATATGAGCGATCAGGAGTCAAGAGGTTGGTTTGAATATTGTCATTCAGTGATCGGGCCAGCTGGGCGGTGGAGGGAAGCGCCGCGGGCAAGCGGCGTCGAGACTGGCGGCGGGC
>JAFEFF010000132.1 GCA_018240745.1 Pseudomonadota bacterium | reverse complement strand
CCTCCCCCGTCGGGGGAGGGAAGGGTGGGGGACTCGAGCGTGCAGTCCCAGTCGCTGGCATTCACATCGGGCGGCCGCACCTCGACCTTGTGCTCGCGCGCGTCGCGCACCAGCTGCGCCGGCGCATAGAAGCCCATCGGTTGGGAGTTGAGCAGGGCCGCGGCGAAGACCTCGGGATAGTGGTACTTCACCCACGACGAGACGTAGACCAGAATCGCGAAGCTCGCGGCATGGCTCTCGGGGAAGCCGTACTCGCCGAAGCCCTCGATCTGCTTGAAGCAGCGTTCGGCGAAGTCCTTTTCATAGTCGTTGGCGAGCATGCCGTTGATGAAGTCGTCCTTCAGCTTGTGGATGGTGCCCGAGCGCCGGAAGGTCGCCATGGCGCGCCGCAGCTTATCGGCCTTGGCCGGGCTGAAGCCCGCGGCGACGATGGCGATCTGCATCGCCTGCTCCTGAAACAGCGGCACGCCCAGGGTGCGGTCGAGCACGTCCCGCAATTCATCCTTCGGATAGGTGACGGCGCCGGGATTCGCTCGGCTCTTCAGGTAGGGATGCACCATGCCGCCCTGGATCGGGCCGGGTCGCACGATCGCCACCTCGACGACCAGGTCATAGTAGCTGCGGGGCTTGAGCCGCGGCAGCATCGACATCTGCGCTCGGCTCTCGACCTGGAACACGCCGATCGAATCGGCCCGACACAGCATGTCGTAGACGACGGGGTCGTTCGGCCGCATGTCGAGCGACGGACGCTTGCCGTAATGCTGCTCGATCAGGGCGAAGGCCTTGCGCAGGGCCGTCAGCATGCCGAGCGCCAGCACGTCGATCTTGTAGATGCCGAGCGCGTCGAGATCGTCCTTGTCCCATTCGACGACGGTGCGGTCGTCCATCGCCGCGTTCTGGATCGGGATCAGTTCGTCGAGTCGGTCCGCCGTCAGCACGAAGCCGCCGACATGCTGCGACAGGTGACGCGGGAAGCCGCACAGCGTTGCCGACAACTCGAGCGCCAGGGCGAGGCGCGGATCGTGCACGTCGAGGCCAGCTTCAACGACATGCTTGCGCTCGACACCCTTCGAACCGGAGCCCCAGACCGTGTCGGCCATCACACCCAGCGTGTCGGGTGAGAGGCCGAGCGCTTTGCCGACGTCACGGATGGCGCTGCGGCTGCGATAAGCGATCACCGTGGCGGCTAACGCGGCGCGGTCGCGGGTCCATTTGCCGTAGATCCACTGGATCAGCTCCTCGCGCCGCTCGTGCTCGAAATCGACGTCGATGTCGGGCGGCTCGTCGCGCGCATTGGAGATGAAGCGCTCGAACAGGACCTTGGTTTCCTTTGGATTCACCTCGGTGATCCTGAGGCAGTAGCAGACCACTGAATTCGCGGCCGAGCCGCGGCCCTGGCACAGGATCTTCATCTCGCGCGCCTGGCTGACGATCTCGTGCACGGTCAGGAAGTATTGGGCGATATTTTTCTTGGCGATCAGCTCGAATTCGTGGCGGATGGTCGCTGCGATGTCATCCGGTACGCCCTTGGGATATCGCTCGGCCGCGCCCTTCCAGGTCAGCCGCTCGAGCTTCTGCATCGGCGTCTCGCCGCCTTCGTACTCGACCGGATACTGGTACTTCAGCTGATCGAGCGTGAAGGCGCAGTCCTTGACGATCCGCTGGATGTTTTCGATCGCATGCGGATGCCTGCGGAAGAGACGCTGCATCTCCTCCGGATCTTTCAGGTGTCGCTCGGCCGAGGCGAAGCGATGGAAACCCAACTCCTCGACAGTGCAGTTGAGCCGGATGGCGGTGACGACGTCCTGCAGTGCTCGGCGGTCGGGGATGTGATAGTGCACGTCGTTGATGGCAACGAAGCGCACCTTCATCTGGATCGAGAGATTATCGAGATAGGCGAGCCGCCGCGCGTCATCACCGCGGAACAGCATGCTGCCGGCGAGATAGCAGCGATCGCCGAACAGGCGGGCGAGTTTGCGCAGGCGTTCGTGGAATTGCGGATTGTCGATGTCCCTCGGCGGTAGGACGACGGCGATCAAGCCTTCCGAATATTCCGCCAGATCGTCGAAAATGAGGTCGCATTCCCCCTTTGCCGCCCGACGATTGCCAACTGTAAGCAGGCGCGACAGGCGCTTGTAGCCGTCGAGATGCATCGGATAGGCGAGCAGCGAATATCCGTCACGCGTTTCCAGCCGCGCGCCGACCAGCAGCTTGATCCATTGCTCTTCAGGAGTCGGGTGGTCGTCGTAGTACTCCTTGATCGCCGAGTAGGCGCGCACCACGCCGGCGAGGGTGTTGCGGTCGGTGATGCCGATGGCGTTGTGGCCGAGCTCGATCGCGCGAAACACCAGCTCGCCCGGATGCGAGCCGCCGCGCAGGAAGCTGTAGTTGGTGGTGACCTGAAGCTCGGCGTAGGGCATGGCCATCATCCAGCCCTCAGGCACAAAAGCCGTGCAGGAACCACTTGGCGGCGTTCAGCGGCCCGTCGCGGAACAGCCAGAAACGGCCGCCGTCATCGTCCTCGATGCGGTAATAATCGCGGACCGGCGGGATGACATTGGCCGGCATCGTCTTGCCGCCGGGGCGCGGCCGCCACCATTCGTCGGCGATGCGCTCGGGCCCCTCGACCTTCGCCACCTTGTGGGCGTGGCGGCGCCAGGTGAACTGGCGCGGCGGCTCGTCGGGCAAGAGCGCGGTGACCTCGACCGGCTCAGGCCGCTGCAGCAGCCGCGTCGGCCGCGCACCCTTCATCGAGGCGAGCCGCGACCAGGCGCCCTCGACGGCGGCCGGAGCGGAAATCGGCGCGGTCGTCTGCACGCGCTCGGGGATGTGGCTGTCGCGCGGCAAGAGACGCACGACGTTGTCCTTGCCGAACCGCAGCGTCAGCCGATCGGCGAGATCGATCGTGCCGTCCTCGGCGAGCGGATTGCGCACGGCCGCCTCGGGCAGCGCATCCTGCGAGCCGGTCCATTCCTCGACCTCGGGCGCCGACAGGATCATCAACTCGACGCCGAAGCCGGGATCGAGCTCGCCCAGCTTCTCCTCGAACAGCTTCATCAGCTTCGGGGAATCTCGGTTGGGCCGGCTGGTGCCGATCGCCGTGCGGTCGATCGAGCCGTCGACGCGGTAGAGCGCAATCTCGAGCTGGCGGGCGCCGACGCTCGCCTGCTCGAACTGCCTGCACAGCGCGGCGAGCAGGCGGCTGGTCGCGGCGGCGATGTCCTCGGGCCGGCCAATCGGCTCGGCGAAGGCAAGGCGCGTGCGGAAGGTCGGCGGCGGCCGGCGCGGTTCGATCGGCTCGTCGATCCGGCCCAACGCCTGGTCGAGGCGGGTGAGCGGCTGGTCGCCGAAGCGGCGGGCGAGCGGCGCGCGCGGCAGCGGATAGAGATCGCCGATGCGGCGCAGGCCGAGCTTCAGGAACGTCTCGAGAATCGGCCTGTCGAGGCGCAGACCGTCGACCGGCAGCGCGGCTAATGCCTCGCGCGGACCTTTAGGTGGGCAGAAGAGATCGGCCTGCTTCTCGGCGAAGCGGGCGAGCGCCCAGGCCGTGCCTGCGGTATCGGCCATTGCGGCGCGGCAGGTGAAGTCGTGCCGGCTCAGCCGCTCGGTGAGGTCGGCGAGCAGGGCGCGTTCGCCGGCCTCGCCGGGGCCGAACAGATGGCCGCAGCCGGTCACGTCGAGCAGCAGGCCCGCATCGCCACCGAAGCCGCCGGCGCTGCACGGATCGATGTCTTCCTGGGCGACGGCGTCGCCCAGCGGATCGACCGCCACCCACGGCGTGTAGCGGTCGCACCAGCTCGCCAGCGTTTCGATCAGGCGGCGGTCGGCCTGCGGCTCGACGGGGGCGGTGACGAGGTCGGGCAACAGCGTGCGCGAATCGGCCAGCCTCATGTAGGGGCGCAGGCCTGCCGCCCGCGCGTGCGGGTTGACCGCCGCCAGGCGCGGGCAGCTATCGCGCCAGACGACGGTGGCAGCGGCTCTAGCCGACCAGTCTTTGGCGTCGAGGCGCGCCAGTCGATCCGTGCTGAGCTTGGGAAACCACAGCGAGACGACGCGTTTCATCGTTCCACTCCAGGAGCCAGGATGGCGTCTCCTCGGCCGACGGCATGCCGAAGCGGTTGCGCCGCAGTTCGACCCGCCAGCGGGATTGCGTGAGATCGAGCGAGGGTGCCGAGGCGACCCGCCAGCGCGTGGCGCAGACGCTTTGCGGCGGCGCGGGCTGCGGCCGCAGCAGCAGCGCCGGCACGCCGTTCTTCTCCGCCGCGAGCGACAGGCGGCGGCCGGCCGTCGGATCGGCCGCACGGGTCTCGCCGACCACCGCGGCGATGCCCGGCGTGCGCAGGCCTTCCTCCATCGCCCAGAAGAGATCCTCGTCGCGCCGTGCCGTGACCATCAGCAGCCGCGCCGGATCGAACCAGGCCGCGAGCGCCGGCGCGTAAAGGGCTGCGTCGGCGCCGGACGGCTGGCGGCACCACAGGAGCGTGCCGGGGCCGAGCCGGCCCAGCAGGAAGGCGGTGAAGCCGAGCGCCGCGCCGTCATGCGGCGCCACCCGGCCGGAGGGCGAGGGGCCCGCCTCGATCTCGTGCAGCGCGCCGGTCAGCAGGCCGCCGTCGGGCAGCAGCCGGTCGATCTCGGCGAGGCCGAGCGGAGCGGCCGCGCGGCCCGGCCGCTCGGCGCTATGGGCCCGTTCGAGCCGTCGCACCTGCTCGCGCAGCAGCGGCGGAAGGACAGGCCCCTGGCTGTCGGTGGCAGGGGAAGCAAAGGCATTCGGGGAAATGACGGACATCGCCCCCTCGATCTTTTCCAACAGGGTGTGAGTAAATTTGTTCTGTTTTTGTTCTATTCGGATCAACGAAAAGAGTCAACGGGCCTATCAGCCAAGCGTGAGCCGCCCGCCGGCCCCTGGCCTGCTATCGTTTTAGCCATGTTCCTGCGTTTTTCCGCGGCTCTCGCCTTGTTCGCGCTGCTGGCCGGCCCGACCTGGGCCCGCTGTTCCAAGAATCTGGTCGAGCGGACGCTGCCGCCCGGGGTGTGGCTGGCCAAAGCAGGCGGCGAGGACTCGCCCAACCGGGCGCTGATCACCTTCCTCGGCCATGCCAGCTACCAGATCGACACGCCGCAGGGCGTGCGGGCAATCACCGACTACAACGGCGTCAACGGCTTCGGCCGCCACCCCGACATCGTCAGCATGAACAACGCGCACAGCACGCACTTCACCGACGAGCCGGAGGACGGCATCACCTACGTGCTGCGCGGCTGGCCGAAGGAAGGCGAGACCGAGGCCCGCCACGACGTCACGCTGAAGGACATGCGGGTGTGGAACGTGCCGACCAATGCGCGCGACTGGTCGGGCGGCGTGCGCATCAACGGCAACTCGATCTTCATCTACGCGGTCGGCGATCTCTGCATCGCCCATCTCGGCCACCTGCATCATCGCCTGACGCCGCAGCATCTCGAGGCGCTCGGCCGCGTCGACGTGCTGATGGTGCCGATCGACGGCTCCTTCACCATGGGCGTACCGTTCATGGCCGACGTGGTGAAGCAGATCGATCCGAAAATCGTGCTGCCGATGCACTACTGGGGCCGCTACCAGCTCGACCGCTTCATGGGCCTGATCGCGCCGCTCGAGCCCGACTTCATCTATCCCGACAAACGCAGCCTCGAGGTGGTGAAGGAGGAGCTGCCCGACAAGCTGACCGTGATCGCCGTCGCAGGCGACGGCGGCGGCTGATCAGCTCAAGGACACGCCGACCACGCGGCCTACGCCATAGGTGATGCCGGCGGCCGCCGCGCCGATCAGGAGCTGGCGCAGGGCGGAGAACACCATCGACCGTCCGGTGAACAGGCTGGTGCCGACGCCGATCGCCATCAGCGCGATGCCGCCGGCGACAAGGCTCGCGACGAAGGCTGCGGTGCCGGTCAGGAAAATGAACGGCGCGACCGGCACGATCGCGCCCAGCGAGAACAGCAGGAAGGACCAGGCGCCCGCCTGCCAGGCCGAGCCGCCCAGTTCCTTGGGGTCGATGCCGAGCTCCTCGCGCGCCAGCGTGTCGAGTGCGGTCTCCCGGTTGCTCAGCAGCTTGTCGGCCAGGGCGCGCGCCTGCGTCTCGTCAAGTCCCTTGGCCTGGTAGATCAGGACCAGCTCCTCCTTCTCCTCCTCGGGCAGCTCACGCAGTTCCTCCGCCTCGGTCGCGATCTGCTTCTGGTTCAGCTCGCGCGAGCTGGTGACCGAGAGCCATTCGCCCATTGCCATCGAGCAGGCGCCGGCGACCAGCCCGGCAAGACCGGTCAGCAGCAGCGTGCTTTCGGCCGCGGCCGCGCCGGCCACGCCCATCACCAGGCTGAGGTTCGACACCAGCCCGTCGTTGGCGCCGAGCACCGCCGCGCGCAGCATGTTGCCGCCGCCACCGCGATGGCGGCCTTCGAGCATCGCCAGCTCCGGGCCGCTCAGCCCGCTCCGCTTCGCGATCGCGCTCATGATCCGGGCATGCGAGCGCTCGTCGGCCGGCAGGCGGGTGCCCTGCGCCTCGACCTGGTCGTCGTAGGCGCGGCGGTCGCGGGCCTCGGTCGCAGCCAGCGTCGGGATCACGAAGCCGGGCCCGAAGCGGCGCGCCGTCCAGGCGAGCAGGCGGGCATGCAACGACGGCGAGAGCGTGCGGGCCTGGTCGCCCAGGCGCCTGCGCCAGAATTCGGCGTGCGCCTCCTCGACCGCGGCCAGCCGGCGAAACACCTCGGCCAGCTTGGGGTCCGATTCGCTCTTGGCCAGGGCACGGTAGACGGCGGCGCCGTCGACTTCTCCCTGCAGGTTGGCGCGATAGCGCTGCTGCGAGTCCTTGTCGTTCATCGCAGCACCGAGCCTAGAGCAATCAGAGCTCGCTGGCGACGAACTGGCTGAACTCGGCGGTCTTCGGGCTCGCGAACAGCTCGGCGGTCGGGCCGATTTCCCAGACCTTGCCCTCGTGCATGAACACCACCAGGTCGGCGACGCGGCGGGCGAAGCCCATCTCGTGCGTCACGGTGATCATGGTCATGCCGCGCCTGGCGAGATCTTCCATCACCGCCAGCACCTCGGCAGTCAGTTCGGGATCGAGCGCGGAGGTCACCTCGTCGAACAGCATGACCTGCGGCTGCAGCGCCAGCGAGCGGGCGATCGCGACGCGCTGCTGCTGGCCGCCCGAGAGCTGCTCGGGGTAGGCCGTGCGCTTGTCGGTCAGGCCGACCAGGCTCAGCACCTCGGCCGCCTTGGCGTTGGCCTGGTCGCGAGACTGCTTCTTCACCAGGGTGAGCGCCAGCGTGATGTTCCGCTCGACGGTGAGGTGCGGGAAGAGATTGTAGCTCTGGAACACCATGCCGACGTCGCGGCGCAGCTGCGCCCGCGCGGCGCTGCCGGGCCGGCCGACATCGTGGCCGCACACCGAGATGCTGCCGCCCTGCACGGTCTCGAGCCCGGCGATGCAGCGCAGCAGGGTGCTCTTGCCCGAGCCGCTGCGGCCGACAATGGCGGCGACCTGGCCGGGTGCGACGTCGAAGCCGACACCGTCCAGCACGCGCAGCGGGCCGAATTCCTTCACCACGTTCCTGACCTGGACGATGGGCTCTCTTGGGGCCTTTCTGGGCGCCTCAGCGGCCGGCATGGGCTTTCCTTTCCAGCGCGCGCGCCGCCAGCGACAGCGGGTAGCACAGCGCGAAGTAGATGGCGGCGACCACGGTGAAGATCACGAACGGCTCGAAGGTCGAGTTGTTGATGATCTGGCCCGCGCGCGCGAGCTCGACGAAACCGATCACCGAGGCCAGCGACGTGTTCTTCACGATCTGCACCATGAAGCCGACCGTCGGCGGGATGGCGAGCTTCACCGCCTGCGGCAGCACGACGTAGGCATACTGCTGGAAGCGGTTGAGGCCGAGGCAGTCCGAGGCCTCCCATTGGGTCTTCGGCACCGCCTCGATGCAACCGCGCCAGATCTCGCCCAGGAAGGCCGCGGCGTAGAAGGTGAGCGACAGGCCGGCGGCGACGATCGGCACCAGCTTGTAGCCCAGGATGCCGAGGCCGAAGTACGACAGGAACAAGATGATGAGCAGCGGCGTGCCCTGGATGAGCTGGATGTAGCCGCTGGAAAGCGCACGCAGGGCGCGGACCCGCGAGACGCGCAGCAGCGCCACGGCGAGGCCGACGATCGAGCCGCCGGCGAAGGCGATCAGTGACAGCAGCAGGGTCCAGGTCGCCGCCTGCAGCAGGTAGATGAAGTGGTTGGCGTTGAGCTGAATCACAGCGCCGTCCCCAGCTTGCGCTTGCGCGCGAACAGCACCAGCCCGATCAGCCAGAAGCCGAAGCGATAGAGGAAGGACAGCGCGAGATAGACCAGCGCGACGACGATGTAGACCTCGAAGCTGCGATAGGTGTCGGACTGGACGAGATTGGCGGTGGCAGTAAGTTCCTCGGCGGAGATCTGCGAGGTGATCGAGGAGGCGAGCATCAGCAGCACGAACTGGCTCGACAGCGCCGGGTAGACCCGCTCCATCGCCGGCAGCAGCACGACGTGGACGATGGTCTGCAGCCGGGTCAGGCCGAGGCAATCGGCGGCCTCGAGCTGGGTGCGCTGGATCGACTGGATGCCGGCCCGCATGATCTCCGTCGTATAGGCGCCCATGTTCACGACCAGGGCGATCACGGCGGAGACCTCGGCCGAAAGCTTGAGGCCGAGGCTCGACAGGCCGAAGTAGACGATGAAGATCTGGACCAGCAGCGGCGTGTTGCGGATTAGCTCGACATAGACGCCGACCGGCGCCTTCATCCAGCGCGCGCCGTAGACCCGGATCAGCGCGCAGACCGTGCCGACCGCCAGGCCGAGCGCGATCGACACGACGGTGAGCTGGACCGTCAGCCACGCGCCGGCGACGAAATCCGGCCACCTGTCCGCCAGGAACGAAAAGTCGAACTGGTAGCTCATATCTTTCGGACCGCGGGCCCCTGGCCTGAGCGGAGCCGAAGGCTCCAGGCCCGCTCATGAGTCATGAGGCGGGCCTGGAGGCCCGCGGTCCGGAAGAGTATGAAGCTCATCCTCCGACCTT
>JAFEFF010000131.1 GCA_018240745.1 Pseudomonadota bacterium | reverse complement strand
GCTGGGCGGCCAGGCGCAGGTGCCGGGCGTCGCCGGCGTGTGGAAGGACCTGACCGACAACGTCAACCTGCTGGCCGCCAACCTGACGACCCAGGTGCGCAACATCGCCGAAGTGACCACCGCGGTCGCCAACGGCGACCTCTCGAAGAAGATCACCGTCGACGTGCGCGGCGAGATCCTGCAGCTCAAGGAGACCATCAACGTGATGGTCGACCAGCTGAACGGCTTCGCCGGCGAAGTCACCCGCGTCGCCCGCGAGGTCGGCACCGAGGGCAAGCTCGGCGGCCAGGCGCAGGTGCCGGGCGTCGCCGGCACCTGGAAGGATTTGACCGGCAACGTGAACATGCTGGCGGCGAACCTGACGACCCAGGTCCGCGCCATCGCCGAGGTGGCAACCGCGGTGACCAAGGGCGACCTGACGCGCTCGATCCAGGTCGACGCTTCGGGCGAGGTGGCCGAGCTGAAGGACAAGCTCAACACCATGATCGACAACCTCCGTCTGACCACGGAGCGCAATACCGAGCAGGACTGGCTGAAGACCAACCTCGCCAAGTTCACCAACATGCTTCAGGGCCAGCGCGATCTCAGCACCGTCGGCCGGCTGATGCTGTCGGAGCTGACGCCGCTGGTCGGCGCCCACCAGGCGGTCATCTATCGCCTGCACGGCGAGGACGAGACGGCGCTGCGCCTGCTCTCGGTCTATGCCGACGCCGGCGGCGGCGGGCATCCCGAGACGATCCGCATTGGCGAGGGCTTGATCGGCCAGTGCGCCGCCGACAAGCGGCAGATCCTGATCAGCGACATGCCGTCCGACGTGCGGCCGATCACGTCCGGCCTGTTCCAGGCGTCCCCGAAGAACGTCATGGTCCTGCCGGTGCTGTTCGAAGGCCAGGTCAAGGCGGTGATCGAGCTCGCCTCGCTCAGCCACTTCACCGAGCTGCAGATCGCCTTCCTCGAGCAGCTGACGGCCTCGATCGGCATCGTGCTGAACTCGATCGAAGCCACCATGCAGACCGAGGACCTGCTGCAGCAGTCGCAGAAGCTCGCCGGCGAGCTGCAGAGTCAGCAGGGCGAATTGCAGCAGACCAACGAACAGCTCGAACAGAAGGCGCAGCAGCTCGCCGAGCGCAACACCGAGGTCGAACGCAAGAACCAGGAGATCGAGCAGGCCCGCCGCGCGGTGGAAGAGAAGGCGACCGAGCTCGCCCTCACCTCGCGGTACAAGTCGGAGTTCCTGGCCAACATGAGCCACGAGCTGCGCACGCCGCTCAATTCGATCCTGATCCTGGGCCAGCAGCTCGCCGACAATCCCGACGGCAACCTCAAGCCCAAGCAGGTCGAGTTCGCCCGCACCATCCACGGCGCCGGCACCGACCTCCTGAACCTGATCTCCGACATCCTCGACCTGTCCAAGATCGAGTCCGGCACCGTCACCGTCGATGCCGAGGAGATCTTCTTCACCAACGTGCTGGAGACCGTGGCGCGGCCGTTCCGCCATCAGGCGGAATCGCAGGGCCTCGGCTTCGACGTCCAGGTCGATCCCTCGCTGCAGCGCAGCCTGGTCACCGACTCCAAGCGCCTGCAGCAGATTCTCAAGAACCTGCTGTCCAACGCGCTGAAGTTCACTGCCCAGGGCAGTGTGCGCCTGCGCGTGCTGCCGGTGCGGGGCGGCTGGCGTCCCGACAACCCGACGCTCAACCAGGCCTCGTCGGTGGTGGCCTTCGAGGTCACCGACACCGGCGTCGGTATCCCGGTCGAGAAACAGAAGATCGTGTTCGAGGCATTCCAGCAGGCCGACGCCTCGACCAGCCGCAAATACGGCGGCACGGGCCTCGGCCTCGCCATCTCCCGCGAGCTGGCGCAACTGCTGGGTGGCGAGCTCACTCTGCGCTCGACGCCGGGCATGGGCTCGACCTTCACGCTGTTCCTGCCGACCATGTACACCGGTCCGCGTACGGCGGTGCGCCAGCCGGTGCCGGGCGCCGCGCCGGTGCCGCAGGTCGCGTTGCCGGAGCATCTCGCCGACCAGTTCCCCGACGACCGCCACAACCTGCAGCCGGGCGAGCCGACCTTGCTGATCGTCGAGGACGACCCGAACTACGCCGGCATCCTGGTCGATGCCGCGCACGCTGCCGGCCTCAAGGCGCTGGTCACCGCGCGCGGCGCCGAGGCGCTCGACCTCGCGCTCGAGTACAAGCCGGTCGCCATGTCGCTCGACATCTTCCTGCCCGACATGCTGGGCTGGAACGTGCTGAGCCAGTTCAAGCGCACGCTGGAGACGCGCCACATCCCGGTCCAGATCCTGTCGATGGACGAGGACCGCCAGCAGGGTCTGGCACGCGGCGCCTTCTCCTATCTCAACAAGCCGACCACCACCGAAGGCCTCAGTGCGGCGCTCAACAAGATCAGCGAGTACGTCAAGCCGCGCCGCAAGCGGCTGCTGATCGCCGAGGACAACGAGGCCGAGCGCTTCGGCGTCACCGAGCTCCTGTCGCATCCCGACATCGAGATCGACACCGCCGACACCGGCCAGGGCGCGCTCGACAAGCTGCGCGAGAACCGCTTCGACTGCATGGTCCTCGACCTGCGCCTGCCCGACATGTCCGGCTTCGAGGTGCTGGAGCAGATGCAGGCCGACGAGGCCCTGGCCGAACTGCCGGTCGTGGTCTTCACCGGGCGCGATCTTTCGCCCGACGAGGATGCGCGACTGCACACCATGGCGCGCTCGATCGTGGTCAAGGGTGCGGCCTCGCCCGAGCGGCTGTTCGACGAGACCGCGCTCTTCCTGCACCAGATCGCGGCGGCTCTCCCCGCCGACAAGCAGAAGCTGCTGGAGCGCCTGCACGCGTCCGACGAAATGCTGGCCGGGCGCACGGTGCTGGTGGTCGATGACGACACCCGCAACATCTTCGCCCTGTCGAGCGCGCTCGAGCGGCGCAACATGAACGTGCTGACGGCTACCACCGGCCAGGAGGCGATTTCGATCCTCGAGCGCTCACCCGAGGTGGCGATCGTGCTGATGGACATCATGATGCCGGAGATGGACGGCTACGAGACCATCCAGCTGATCCGCCAGAACCCGAGCCTGCGGCGATTGCCGATCATCGCGCTGACCGCCAAGGCGATGAAGGGCGACCGCGAGAAGTGCCTGGAGGCCGGCGCCTCCGACTACCTCGCCAAGCCCGTCAATACCGAGCAGCTGTTCAGCGCGCTGCGCCTCTGGCTGCACCGCTAGAAGCGCCCCGGGATCGGCTCCGCAAGACGCCATGGACAAGGTCAACATCCTCCTGGTGGATGACCAGCCGGCCAAGCTGCTCAGCTACGAGGTCATCCTCGACGAGCTCGGCGAGAACCTGATCAAGGCCAACTCGCCGCACGAGGCGCTCGGCGTGCTGCTGAAGACCGACATCGCCGTCGTTCTGATCGACGTGGTGATGCCGCAGATCGACGGCTTCCAGCTCGCTGCCATGATCCGCGAGCATCCGCGCTTCCAGAAGCTCGCCATAATCTTCGTTTCGGGCGTGCAGATCGCCGACACCGACCATCTGCGCGGCTACGAGATCGGCGCGGTCGATTACGTCACCGTGCCGGTGGTGCCCGAAGTCCTGCGCGCCAAGGTCCGGGTCTTCATCGACCTCTACCGCAAGACCCGCCAGCTCGAGGCGCTGAACGCCGAGCTCGAGCAGCGCGTTGCCAGCCGCACCGCCGAGCTCGAGGCGCAGACCGAGAAGCTGCGCCAGAGCGAGGAGCGCCGCTCGATCGCCCTGTCGGCCGGCGACATGGGCTCATGGGAGGTCGATCTCACGACCGGCCACATCGAATGGGACGACGGTCCCTATCGCATCTTCGACGTCGACCCCGCGACCTTCCGGCCGACCGTCGAGCGCATCGAGGCGATGATGCATCCCGACGACCGGGAGAAGAACTCGGTGACCGGAATCGTCGCGGCCGGCGAGCCGCGCTTTCAGGTCGAGTTCCGCATCGTCCGGCCGAGCGGCGAGGTGCGCTGGTGCTACGGCGCCGGCATCATCTCGCGCGATACCGAGGGCAAGCCGGTGCGCATGAACGGCGTCACGGTCGACGTCACCGAGCGCAAACGCGCCGAGGAGCGCCAGTTGCTGCTCGCCCGCGAGGTCGACCATCGTGCGAAGAACATGCTGGCCGTGGTGTTGTCGGTGCTGCGGCTCACCAAGGCCAAGACCACCGCGGACTTCATCCAGACGGTCGAGGGCCGCATCCACGCGCTGGCCGCCACCCATAACCTCCTGTCGGCAACGCGCTGGCAGGGCGCCAACCTGCGCCAGATCGTCGACGAGGAGATGGCGCCCTACCGCGCCGACCATCGCGAGCGTGTGCTGGCCGAGGGACCGGCCGCGATGCTGCTGCCCGCCACCGCGCAGGCGGTGGCGCTTGCCCTGCACGAGCTCGCCACGAACGCCGCCAAGTACGGCGCGCTGTCGACCGAAACCGGCAAGCTGCGTCTCGCCTGGTCGATCGGGCCGGATGCGCTCGAGCTGATCTGGGAGGAGACCGCCGGTCCGCCGGCCAAGCCGCCCTCGTCGCTGGGCTTCGGACTGTCGATCGTGCGGTCGAGCATCGAGGCGCAGTTCCGCGGCGGCGTCGAGTACGACTGGCGGCCCGAGGGCCTGCGCTGCCGCCTCGTCATTCCGCGCGCACAGATCGTCAATCCCGAGCTCATGCCTCGAGCCGCGCCGGCCACGCCCAAGCCCACGGCCAACGCGGTCTCGCGCAGCCTTTCGGGAAAGCGCCTGCTGATGGTCGAGGACGAGTTCCTGGTCGGCATGATGGCCAAGAAGCTGCTCGAGAGCTTCGGCGCCACGGTGCTCGGCCCCTATGCGCGCCTCGCCGACGGCCTCGCTGCCGCCAGGACCGAGCAGTTCGACGGCGCCCTGCTCGACTTCAACCTCGCGGGCGAGCTGGCCGAGCCGCTGGCCGACTTCCTGATCGCCCATGGCCTGCCGTTCGTCTTCCTGACCGGGTACCAGCGCGACAGCATCGACCGCCGCTATGCCAACGTACCGCTGCTGCAGAAGCCGATCGAGCCCGAGTCGCTGGAACGCGTGCTGGTCTCGCTGCTCGACAGCCCGTTGCCGCTGGAGGTCGTCGAGGCCGACTGATTTTTCGCTGGGGTGTGAGCATTCCAGCAACACTGTCGTCCTTATATGAGCGATCAGGAGTCAAGAGGTTGGTTTGAATATTGTCATTCAGTGATCGGGCCAGCTGGGCGGTGGAGGGAAGCGCCGCGGGCAAGCGGCGTCGAGACTGGCGGCGGGC
>JAFEFF010000130.1 GCA_018240745.1 Pseudomonadota bacterium | reverse complement strand
CTGAGGACCAGCGTGATGCCTGCGATGACGGCAAGGGGCGACCATGCCCAATCGATATTGCTGCCGAACGGTATCGGCGAGCAGGCGATGCCGACGAAGAGCGGCACCGCCAGGATAAAGCGCCATTCCTGCCGCATTCAGAGCAGCCACTTCGCGACTTCGGCCGGCATCTCGATGTGGGGCGTGTGGCCGGCATCGGGCAGGACGGTGACGGGGATTTGCGCAGGCAGGTGGTGCGCATTCTCTACCGGCAAAACGCCGTCGTTCCTGCCCCAAAGCGCTGTAATCTCGACGCCGCGCCCGATCGTGCTCCGGAGATCGATCTCGACCCCGGGAACGGCCTCCACCAGGTCTTTCAGGTAAGCTCTTACGCCGGGACGGCTGAGCCACGCGAAGGTGAGCTCGCTGACCCTTCGAAGATTGTCGGGCGGAGATGAATAGGCCGCGGCAAGGCTCGGCAGCAGCTCGTCGGCCGAGGTCGCGGCGAGGAACCCGCGGAAGAACGCCGTGTTGAGCAGAGGGCCGACGCCGGCGCATGCGATGAGGGACAGGCGCTCAATGTGTTGCGGCCTGGCTGCTGCCATGAAGCTCGCCACCAATCCGCCAAGCGAATGGCCGATCAGGTGGAAGGAGTCGATCTGACGGTCGAGAAGGGCGGAGATGACCGCTTCCGCAACGCCGGGCGCCGATCGCGGGGCGCCCGCCACGCTGCTGTTTCCGTGCCCCGGCAGGTCGACCAGCACGAGCGAGCCCTTGCCGAGCAGGAAGGGCAGCAGCTCCTTGAACGTACCGAGATTCGCTCCGAAGCCGTGGAGCAGCACGCGCGTTGGGCTGCCCGAGCCGAGCCTCTTGACCGAGAGGGACGCAGGGCCTGCCGTCATGGGGCGGCGGCGTCGGACACGCCAACCGCTGCCTGTTGCCACCTCAGCATCGTGCCCGCCCATGACAGCCCGACGCCGAAGCCGAGCAGCATGAGACGATGGCCCGGCCGGATGAGGCCCTTCGACACCGCGGAGATCAGGGCGATGGGAATGGTCGCCGAAACGGTGTTGCCGACGTCGCGGACGTCGACGAAGAACCGCTCGCGCGGGGTGTTCAGGCGCTTGCGCAGGGCTTCCAGCATGTAGGCGTTGGCTTGGTGGGGCACGATCATGTCCACGTCCTCCGCCGTCAAAGCCGAGGCGCCGAGGAGATCCTGCACCAGCTTCGGCACGACGCTCAGGGTGAACGAAAAGACCGCAGGCCCATTCATGTACAGCCAGTCGGGACCGTGGGGACCGCCGTTGGCGCGGGACGCGCCGGTTCGCGCGCGCAGCCCGCTGCCGGGCACGATCAGATCATGGGCGCCGGCACCGTTCGTTCCATAGCGGAAAGGCCCGATCGCCGGCGCGTCGTTGGCGGGCACCCGCTCGACCAGCGCGGCGGCGCCGGCATCGCCGAAGATGGTGCGCACGCTGCGGTCGTCGGGATGGATGAACTTCGAGTAGGTGTCGGCCGTCAGGAGCAGGACCCGGTCGGCCTGCCCGGTTTCGATCAGTCCCTTGCACACGCCAAGCCCGTAGACGAACCCCGAGCAGCCGAGATTGATGTCGAAGGCGCCGGCCGACCTCGGCAATCCCAGGGAGGACTGCATGAGACAGGCGGTCGTCGGCAGCAGGTAGTCGGGCGCCTGGGTACAGAGCACGACGAAATCGATCTCGCCGGGGGAAACAGGGGCGATGTCGAACAGCTTGCGCGCCGCGGCCGCAGCGAGATCTGCGGCGGTTTCATCGGCGGCGGCAATGCGGCGTTCGACGATGCCTGTTTTCGCCTCGATCTTGTCCGATTGCCATTCGGGATGTCGAGCGGCAAGGTCGCTATTCAACAAGCGAGCAGCCGGCAAATGACATGCGAGGGCCGTTAGAGCCGCAGTGCCCGCGCTCATCGCACCGAAAATCCCGAAAGCAGTTGCATACCCACCCTTCCCTAGCATATCGAACCTTTTCGGCAGCCGCGCAATGATTTTCATCGGCCCGGGAGAAATCGAAAACAGCATATGACTGCTCGACCTCTTGTTATTTTCGGTGCCGGCGGCCTGGGACGCGAACTCTTGAACTGGATCAGGATTTCGTCACCCGAGTTTCAACGCAAATGGGAGATCGGCGCTTTCGTTTCCGACGACGCCAAGCCGGGTATGGTGGTCGATGGCTTGCCGGTGCGACAACGGGGTGACTTCGATATATCGCCTCGATTCCTGCTCGCTGTCGGGGCGGTAGCAACTCGCCGTCGTCTCGCGCGGGAACTGCAGGGCCAGGGCTGGCAGCCCTGCACCTGGATCCATGAGTCCGCACGGGTGGCGGCGAATGTCGAGATCGGTGAGGGAAGCATGGTGTTTCCCGGCGATATTCTGGCAGCGGGGACTCGCTTGGGGCGGTTCGTTTTGAGCAACGGGAGCAACGTCTGCGGCCACGACGTTGAAATCGGCGATTATTCGGTATTGCTGGGGAGGGCGTGGCTGGGCGGTGATGTGCGTATCGGTCGCGACGTTCTGCTCGGCGCCTGCGCGGTCGTGCACCCCCGCAAGCACGTCGGCGACGGAGCAACGGTGGGTATTGGCAGTGTCGTTATCAGAAGTGTGGCAGAGCGCACGACGGTCTTCGGCAATCCCGCCAAAGTCATCGCGCGAAGCAATCCCTGATCCGATGATTGCCGTGCATCGCGTGGCACGCTAGATATGAAAAGTACGCTGCGGGGTGGGCAGTGGGCCTTTGGCCATTGGTGGGGGATATATATGACTCGCGACGAATTCCTGAAGAAGTTCGAGGAGCTCCTGGAGGTGCCGGCGGGCAGCCTGACCTATGAAACGGAACTGGAGCAGGTCTCGAGCTGGGATTCTTTGAATGTCATCGGATATATCGCGCTCGTGGACGAGACGTTCCGCAGAGAAGTGGATCCTGAAAAGATCGCCGAATGCAGGAAGGTCGGCAACCTGATCGATCTGGCCGTCAGCGCATAAGTCCGCTCGAGAGCCGAGACGATGGCTATTGCTCGAGTATCCGGCATCAACGTTGCCGGGATATATGGCGCCGTGCCGACCCAGGTGGTCGAGAATGCGTCAATGACCTCGCTCGCCCCTCCAGAAGAACTGAAGAAACTCGTCAAGAGCATTGGAATTGAAAGGCGGCACGTCGTTCAGGAAGGGCAGTGCACATCCGACCTCGCGGCGGATGCGGCGCAGGCGCTTCTCGCCGACCTGGGCTGGCCGGCGGACAGCATCGATCTCCTGATTTTCGTTTCGCAAACCGGAGACTACCAGTTGCCGGCGACGGCCTGCTTGCTTCAGGATCGCCTCGGCCTTCCGAAATCTTGCGCCAGCTTCGATATCGGGTTGGGCTGCTCCGGATACGTTTACGGCCTCTGGGTAGCGTGCAATCTCCTCAGGAGCCTGGCTGGTAGCCGGGCCCTCTTGCTGGTGGGAGACACGAGTACCTCGATTCTCGCGCCGGCCGACCGGACAGTTCAGTTCCTTTTTGGCGACGCCGCGAGTGCAACGGCCATCGAGCGGAAGGCCGATGCCGAGGACATGACGTTCGTTCTTGGGACCGATGGCAGCGGTGCGAAGCATCTGATCGTGCCCGGAGGGGCCGGTCGCGACCGGCGCGGTGCGACCGCCGATGAGCAAGCCTCCCGCGGCGATGGCGGTCGGGGTCCGCGAGACCTGTTCATGGACGGACCGCAAGTGTTCAACTTCACTCTGCGGGAAGTGCCGGCGCTGGTGAACTCGGTCATCCAGGAAGCTGGGCTGAATATGGAGTCCATCGACAAGTTCGTTTTCCATCAGGCCAACGAGTATCTGCTCGACTATCTGTCCAGGCGGGCAAAACTGCCCGCCGATCGCATGGTGAAGATTTTGAGGAACTACGGGAACACGAGTTCCGCGAGCATTCCGTTGGCCATTGCCGATGCGCTGGGACCGGATCTCGAGGCCGGCAGTGTCAGGACTCTGCTCGCCGGCTTCGGTGTTGGATGGTCGTGGGGCAGCGCGGTCGTGAACCTTGCTGAAGGGACCTTGACGCGGGTCCTCGAGGTTGCGCCCGGTGCCCTGACGCGGGCCGCATAGCTGCTGGTCGCCATGCTCGACAATCCGTTGAATATGACCGGCCGGACCATTCTGGTATCGGGTGCATCATCCGGTCTGGGGCGGGGTATAGCACAGGTCTTGGCGGGCCTGGGCGCACGAGTTGTCGTTCACGGTCGTGACCTGCCGCGTATCAACGAGACTCTCGCGACTTTGCCGGGTGCCGGGCATATTGGAACGGTATTCGATCTCGCGAACTACGACGGCATCGGGGAGTGGGTTGCCGATCTGGTGGGTGAGGTCGGGGCATTGGACGGGATTGTCCATTCGGCGGGTATTCTCACGGTGGCGCCGGTAAAAGTGCTGTCGAGCAGGATTCTCGGCAGCATGACGGACGTGAACGTCCACGCGGCAATTTCGTTGGCGCGAGCGCTGCGTGTCCCGGCGCACAGAACATCGCAGGCGAGCATCGTCTTCATATCCTCGGTGATGGCCTTCGCGGGTACGGCAGGTCAGGTCGCCTACTCCGCGACGAAGGGGGCCTTGGTCGCGCTGACCCGCTCCATGGCGATGGAATTCGCGAAAGAAGGGATACGCGTCAACTGCATCGCACCCGGTGCCGTGCAGACCGAGATGGTGTTCAAATACAAGCGGACGGTGCCTGTCGACCAGATGAAGGCACTCGAAGCCAGACATCCGCTCGGCTTCGGTACTCCCGAAGATATCGGCTATGCGGCCGCATATCTGATGGCGCGGACGGGAAAGTGGATAACGGGTTCGACCTTGGTGGTCGATGGCGGTTACCTCGCGCAGTAATGGGCGAGCGGCAATGGTGAACGGCGGCTTTGCCGAATCGGGAAATGCGAACTGAGCGGGGAGGCTCGGTTTGATGAGGGTTCTGTATTTCCACCAGCACTTCACGGTACCGACCGGTGCGGGAGGGACGCGCTCCTACGAATTCGCGCGTCGCCTGGCGGCGCGAGGTCATCGCGTCACCGTCGTCTGCGGAAGCGGGGGAACGACCGGCCTGCAGGGCGCGTTCGTCGCCGGTGGCCGGGAAGGCGTCGTCGACGGCATCGATGTCGTCGAATTCGAGATCCCCTATGCCAACCGCCAGTCCCTTGTCCGCCGGACCATCACCTTCCTGTGCTTCGCCTGGCGCTCGGCGAGCGTGGCATTGGCTGCGCCATACGACCTGATCTTCTGCACGTCGACGCCACTCACAGCGGCGCTCCCCGGCATTGCGGCGAAGCTCTTGCGCGGGAAGCCCTTCGTATTCGAAGTGCGCGATCTCTGGCCCGAACTGCCACGGGCGATGGGCGTCATCCGCAATCCTGTCGTCCTGTGGCTGATGGGCGTGCTGGAGTGGACCGCCTATAAATCCGCCGACGGATTGATCGGCCTGGCGCCGGGCATCAGCCATGGTCTGGGCCGCTTCGGCATGCCGCAGGACCGGATTCGCACGATCCCGAACGGCTGCGATCTCGCCGACTTCGGGGGTGCGGGGCCGCGCTGGCGCCCGTCGGCCATCCCCGAAGACGCGTTTCTCGCGGTCTTCTGTGGCGCGATGGGCGTCGCGAACAATGCCGAGGCCGCGCTCGACGCCGCGGCGGTCCTGAAGCGGCGCGGCCGATCGGACATCTGGATCCTGCTGATCGGCGACGGCGCGCGGCGCGACGCCATTGCCGCGCGGGTCGAGGCGGAAGGCCTGGATCGCGTGCTCGTGCATCCCACGGTCCCCAAGACGCGTCTCAGGGAGTTGTTGCGCGGCTGTGACGTCGGCCTGCAGATGCTGGCCAACGTACCGGCGTTCTATCGCGGCACGTCGCCCAACAAGTTCTTCGACTATCTGGCCTCCGGCCTGCCCGTACTGATCAATTACCCTGGATGGCTGGCGGAGCTCGTCGCGCAGTGCGGCTGCGGCGTGGCCGTGCCTCCGGAAGACCCCGAAGCCTACGCCGCTGCGCTGGCGCGACTGGCCGATGATCGCCCCGCTGCGAAGGCGATGGGCCGGCGGGCAAGGCTGCTGGGCGAGCGGGACTTCGATCGCGACGCCCTCGCCGCGCAGTTCGTCTCGTTCATCGAGCAGACCCGCGCCGACAGGGGCGCGAAGCGCCGGGCCAGGGCAGCGAGCAGCCGGCTCAAGCGCGCGGTCGACATCGTCGGCGCATCGGTCGGCCTCGTCCTGCTGTCGCCGATCCTCGTCGTCGTGGCTGTGCTCGTACGGCTGAAGCTCGGCTCGCCGGTATTTTTCAAGCAACCGCGGCCGGGGCGGCAGAGCCGGCTCTTCCCGCTCTACAAGTTCCGGACGATGACCGATGCCCGGGCTCCCGACGGCTCGTTGCGCTCCGATGCCGATCGAATCACTTCCTTCGGCCGCCGCCTGCGCTCGATGAGCCTGGATGAATTGCCGGAACTCTGGAACGTCCTCAGGGGCGACATGAGCCTCGTCGGCCCGCGTCCGCTCCTGACGCAATACCTGCCGCTCTACAACGACCGGCAAAAGGTGCGGCACGATGCACGGCCGGGCATCACGGGCTGGGCCCAGGTCAATGGACGGAACGCCCTGTCCTGGGAGGAGAAGTTCGCGTTCGATACCTGGTACGTCGAGAACTGGTCGCTTTGGCTCGATCTGCGCATTCTGTGGCGCACCGTGTGGGCGGTCCTGAGCCGCGAGGGGATCAGCGCGGAGGGCAATGCGACAATGCCGGCCTTCACCGGCAACGCCCCCGAAGCCCGGGCCGACGGCTAGCCGGCCTGAGCCCCATCGATCCGAAGAGTTGGAAGTCCTTTGGCGCATCGCGGAAGTGAGGCAGCGCCAGACCGGACGACTCGGCGTCGCTGCAAGCACGGACGAAGACGCTGCCGGTTCAACTCGGGGTTGGGTTGCGATGGGTGCGCCATGTGCTGCGACTCCGGGGAGGTTGCACAGGCTCTGAGGTTGCAGATATGGTTGCAGCAGAGTCACGACCTGCCGCCGAGGAGTCATGGTCAACCTCAGCTACAAGCTCGCGTGGGGCTTGGCCATCGTTGCCGTCCTGTCGAGTGCGTTGATCATTGCGAATTACTTCATCGTCCGGAGCACCCTGCCGCCGGCATGGCTCCATGAATTTTGGGTCCTTCCCGTCAGAACCAGTGCTCAGGCAGCAATCATCCTGGTCGCGACGTTGGCGTTGATCGTGTCGGCCATCGGCGCGGTGTCGACAATGTTTTGGGGGTGGCGGATAGACCGGCGACGGGCAAAGAAGTTCGAATCGAAGATCGCGCACCTGGAGCTGCAGGTCGCTGAGCTGAAACAGCAGCGAAGCTAGAGGACCAAGCGGCCGCTCCTACCGCGAGGGCCCGGCATCCAGAGGGCCCTTATCCCCAGGGTTTGGGTCCGTCGAGGACGTTCGGTTCTAGGCCGAGCGGACGCGCCTGAGCGGGGTTGCGCCGGCCCCGCCCTTCGACTATCAACCCGCTTCCGGCCTCTGCTCCCTTCGTCTAGAGGCCCAGGACGCGGCCCTCTCAAGGCTGAAACACGGGTTCGAATCCCGTAGGGAGCGCCAGCGGAAAGGCCTGCGATCTCAGCGACAGCCGAACGATGCGCACAAGGTGTTCGGATGGCTCGGCCGAGTCGCATGCGTTTACCAAGGAACGCCCGCATCGAAGCCGTCCCACGGTCCTTTTGGGACGGGGCGATGGCGGCTTCCGGCTCCTGTGCGCCCTGCTAGCCCGGCTTGCGGCCAGTCACCCGCGACAGCACACCCGGCACGAAGGGGTGCACGGCCACGTCGGTGAAACCCGCCCCCTGCAGGTAACCCTTCACCTCTCCCTCGGTGTGGGCGACGCCGGTGCTGCCCTGAACTGCCTCGTTGAGGCCCCACAGCGCCGCCGACAGCGGGCCGCGGCGGTCGTCGTGCAGGGTCTCGCCGATCAGGTGCATCTCGCCGCCCGGCGCCATCGCCGCGAAGGCCTTGGCCACCACCAGCCGGATCAGGTCGGGCTCGTATTGCGGCAGGTTGCTCGCCATCACCACCACGTCGGCGCCTTGCGGGAACTCGGTCCTGGTGAAGTCGCCGGGCATGGCGCTCACGCGATCGGTCGCGTCGTTGGCGGCGATGTACTCCCTGGCCACTTCGGCGACCGGCGGCAGGTCGAGCACGATCGCCTTCAGCCCGGGAAAGGTCTTCGTCGCCACGATCGAATAGGCGCCCGAGCCGCCGCCGAGGTCGAGCATCAGCTTGCGGCCGCTCAGGTCGACGCTGCGGCTGAACAGCCGCGCCGCGCCCATGCCGATCGAGTAGGTGGCGGCGTGGTAGCGCCGCGCGTCGTCGACCGTGAACTCGGTGTACTGGCCGAGATGGCTCTCCTCGCGGCGGCGCAGGTGCTCGGAGAGCTTGCCGAACGCCTCCCAGCGCGGCTTGGTGAACAGAATCCACGGGCCGGCATAGCGCTCGCCGTCCTTGACCAGGAAGCGCTGCACGTCGGGGGCGTTGGTGAAACGGTCGCCCCGGCTGTCCTGTTGGCGCTCGAGCAGGGTCATTGCCGACAGTGCGGTCAAGAGCCGCTCGGCATTGCGCTCGGTGATGCCGACGGCGCGGGCCACCGCGGCGACGGTGTCGTGGCCGTGGGCGATCGCAGTGAAGACCTCGAGCTCGACCGCGGCCATCAGCGCGGCGCTTTCCCAATAGGCCTGCGCGATCTTCTGCAGCCGCGTCGTATCCAGTCGCTGTTGCGCCATCTCTGTCCTCCAGTTGCCGGAGCATAGCGCGCGGGCCTAAGCTTGAGGGTGGAGGATTTGCCCATGGACACGCATATCGCCCCTGACCATCCGCTGACCGGAATCGACGTCTATGCGATGCCGCCCGAGCAGGGCGAATGGGCGCTGCGCCGCCAGCTCGCCGCCGCCTATCGTCTGGTCGACCATTTCGGCTGGACCGAGCTGATCTACGGCCATCTCACCGCGCGCGTCCCGGGTGAGGCGGCGCACTTCCTGATCAACCCGTTCGGCCTCAGCTACGACGAGGTCACCGCCTCGAACCTGGTGAAGATCGACGTCGACGGCAACATCATCGGCGAGTCCGCCTATCCGGTGAACCATGCGGGTTTCGTCATCCATTCGGCGATCCACATGGCGCATCAGGCGCGCCATCGCGTGGTGATGCACACTCACACCCGCGCCGGCATGGCGGTGGCGGCGACGAAGGAAGGGCTGCTGCCGATCTCGATGAACGCGACGGCGTTCCACGGCGCGCTCGCCTACCACGACTACGAGGGCGTGAGCCTCGAGCTCGACGAGCGGCCGCGACTGGTCGAGGACCTCGGCGAGAAGACGGCGATGATGCTGCGCAATCACGGGCTGCTCACCACCGGCCGCACCGTGCCGGAGGCGTTCATCCGCCTCTATCGCCTGGAGCGCGCCTGCCAGACCCAGGTCGACGCCGGCGCCGCCGGCACGATCAGCACCATGGGCGACAACGTGGCCGGCAAGTCGCACGGCCAGCTCGAGGGCTTCGGCGACGAGCATACCGGCCAGGGCGACCTCGAGTTCGCCGCCCTGATCCGCAAGCTCGACAGGACCGATACGAGCTGGCGGCATTAGTCTTTTGCCGGGGGCGCGCCACTCCGTGGCGCGTCATGAATCGCGCCACGGAGTGGCGCGCCCCCAGCTAAAGCGACAGCGGCAGCTCAAGGTGCCGGGCATACATCATGTCCCGGTGTTCGAGCAGGATCGGATCGAGCGCCGCATCGGTTTGCGGATCGCGGCGCGAGAAGGCGCTGCGGAGCGCCTCGTCCATCGGGCAGTGTTCCGGCGGCAATGGCCGGAACAGCCCCAGGCCCGTCGCGCTGTAGATGTCGACCGCCGTCGGCGACTTGCCGACATAATAGGGGCTGCCCGCCAGGCGCTGCGTCGCGAGCCGCGTCGCCAGCAGCCGCAGCAAGGCGGCCACCCGCGTCGCCGCAGCGCCGCCGGCGGCCGGGTTGTAGCCGTACTTGCGCCCGAGGTACTGGCCAGCGCGCTCGCCGAAGGCGCCGGCGTGGATGAGCTGCAGGCGACGCGTCCAGCTCAGCCCCTCCTGGCCGCAGATCTCGTGCGCCAGGCCGAACATGGTCGCGCGCTCCGCCGCATCGGTCGGCACCAGCGGGGGCCGGGGCGCCAGCCGCTCGGCGAGCAGCAGGATCTCCGCCCAGCCGGCGCGCGGCGGTTCGTCGTCGTAGATCGCGACCGGGCCGCTGCGCTGGCCGGCCCATTGGCGCTGGGCTTCGTCATCGTAGGCGAGGCGCACGGCGGCCCAGTCGAGGCCCTTCATATGGAAGATGCCCTTGGCGGCCTCGCCCCACGGACTCGGCACGTTGCCGACCACGACCATGCGCAGGCCGGGCCGGGCGATCGCCTGCTCGGTGCTGAGGTATGTCACAGGCATCCGTTCACTCCGTCTTCCTGTAGAGCCGCTGGCCCATCACCCAGGTCTCGGCGACCGCGCGATCGTCGCCGACCATCATGACGCCGAACAGGAGGTCCGCCGCCTGCTCCATGGTCTGCGGCCGGCCGGCGGTCACCAGCGACTGGCGCCACGCCAGCGACTTCTGGCCGGCCTTCCAGTCGAGGGCCACGAAGTCGGCCTCCTTGCCCGCCTGGAAGTTGCCGACCAGGTCGTCGATGTAGAGCGCCTCGGCGCCGCCCAGGGTGATCGACCAGAAGCCGCGATACGGCGAGATCTTGTTGCGCTCGGCCTCGGCGGCGTCGGCCAGGCTGGCGTTGTTGAGCATGCCGATCTTGTAGCCCTCGTCGAGTGCGCCCAGCATCGAGAAGCGGTTGCCCGCGCCGATGTCGCTGCCCCAGGCGAGCCGCACGCGCTGCCGGGGATCGGTGGCGCGGCCGATGCGGAACAGGCCGCTGCCCAGGAAGAGGTTGGAGCAGGGGCAGAACACGACGGCGGCCCCACGGCTCGCGAACCGCGCGAACTCGTCGTCCGACAGCCAGATGCCGTGCCCACCCGAGAAGCGCGGGCCGACCAGGCCGTACTTCTCGTAGACGGCGAGATAGTCGGCGCAGTCGGGGTTCTCCTTGCGCACGGCACTGACCTCGTCGCGCGTCTCGGAGATGTGGGTGTTGACCCAGCAGTCCGGATGCTCCTGCTTCAGCCGCCGGCAGGCCTGCATCAGCTCGGGCGAAGACCCGAGCGCATAGCGCGGCGTGATGGCGTAGAGGCCGCGGCCCTGCTTGTGGTAGCGCCCGATCAGCCGCTTGCTCTCGCGATAGAACTCCTCCGGTGTGTTGGCGTAGTCGGCCGGCGCATGGCGATCGACGCCGGTGAGGCCCGAGATCAGCCGCATGTTGCGCCGTCGGGCTTCGTCGAACAGCGCCTCGGCCGAGACCGGCGAGCTCGAGGTGAAGGCCTGGCAGGTGGTCGTGCCGCCGGCCAGCAGGTTGTCGAAGAAGCGCATCGCCGCCTCGGACGCATAGGCGCGGTCCTTGTACTTGAGCTCCTCCGGGAAGACCCAGACCTGCAGCCAGGACAGGAGCTGCTCGCCGAACGCCCCGACCACGCGGGCCTGCGGGAAGTGGACATGGCCGTCGATGAAGCCGGGCAGGATCAGCCGGTCCTCGAGATGCGTGAGCTCGAGCGCACGATGGCGGCGCGAGACCTCGTCGAAGGCGCCGAAGTCGGCGATCCGGCCGTCCTCGATCACCATCAGCCCGTCGGCATGGAAGCGGGCGGCGTCACGCTCGCGGCCGGGATGCTTCCAGGGATCGTCGACGAAGTCGAAGAACGTGCCGCGGATACCGAGGGTCGCCATTTTTGTCAGCGTAGCCCGTAAAGCGCCCGCAGTCCCGATCCCGGCGGGCACCGGAGAGGACGCCACTCGAAGTTCGTCCGGTTTCGTCGCTTGCTTCCGCGGGCCGCGCCGGGGTGCTACCGTTCCGGGCGTCCGGCTTCCTGGGAGAGCCGGCTGTCCCGTTTCCACCGTTCAGCGTGAGGAGAGTGCATGGAGTGAACTGACGATACAGGGAGCATCACATGAAGACCAACAGGCGTACTTTTCTGGCCGGCATATCGGCCGCTACGGCGTTTTCGGCGAATCGCGTGGCGTTTGGCGAAAAGAAGTACGACGTGGGAGCGACCGACACCGAGATCAAGATCGGTCACACCAATCCCTACAGCGGGCCGGCTTCTTCCTACAGCACGATCGGCAAGCTGCATCAGGCCTACTGGAAATCGGTCAACGAAGCCGGCGGCATCAACGGCCGCAAGATCAACTTCATCAGCTACGACGACGGCTACCAGCCGCCGAAAACCGTCGAGATGGTGCGCAAGCTGGTCGAGGAGGACCAGGTGCTGTGCACCTTCAACACGCTCGGCACGCCGTGCAACACGGCGATCCACAAGTACATGAACCACAAGAAGGTGCCGCAGCTCTACGTCGCCACCGGCGCGTCGAAGTGGGGCAATCCCAAGGAATTCCCGTGGACCATGGGCTTCCAGCCCGACTACCACACCGAGGGCATCATCTATGCCAAGCACATCCTGGGCAACGTCAGGGATGCCAAGATCGGGGTGCTCTACCAGAACGACGACTACGGCAAGGACTACTTCAACGGCATCAAGGACGGGCTCGGCAAGGAGGCGGGACGCATGGTCAAGGTCGTCACCTACGAGGTGACCGACCCGACCGTGGACTCTCAGATCATCCAGTTGAAGGACTCGGGCGCCAACGTCTTCTACAACGTGTCGATCCCGAAGTTCGCCGCCCAGGCCATGCGCAAGGCGGCCGACCTGGGATGGAAGCCGGCGCAGTACATGAACAACGTCTCGGCCAGCGTCACCACCACCATGAAGCCGGCCGGCTTCGAGAACGTGCAGGGCGTGATCACCGCCGCCTGGCTCAAGGACCCCACCGACCACCAGTGGGACAACGAGCCGGATATGAAGGAATGGCGCGCCTTCATGGGCAAGCACATGCCCGACGCCAACCTTGGCGACGCGAGCTACGTCTATGCCTACTGCGTCGCCACCATCATGCACATAACCCTGAAGAAGTGCGGCGACGTGCTGACGCGCGAGAACCTGATGAGGCAGGCCGCGAGCCACCATCAGCTTCACCTGCCGGGCCTGTTGCCGGGCATCAGCGTCACGACCAGCCCGACCGACTTCTATCCGGTCCAGGCGGTGCAACTGCAGCGCTTCAAGGGCCAGACCTGGGAGCTGTTCGGCGACGTGATGCACAACGAAAGCAGCTGATCGCCGGTCTCCGACCGGAAGGAGGGGCCGCCGGCAGCACCGGCGGCTTCTTCCAACGACGGCTGGCGTCCAGCCGTTTCCTGCGTTCAGCCCCGCGTAGTTGAGTGCCGTCGCTCGATTTCCACCGTTCAGCGTGAGGAGAGTGCATGGAGTGAACTGACGATACAGGGAGCCATCACATGAAGACCAACAGGCGTACCTTCCTGGCCGGCATATCGGCCGCTACGGCGTTTTCGGCGAATCGCGTGGCGTTTGGCGAAAAGAAGTACGACGTCGGGGCGACCGACACCGAGATCAAGATCGGTCACACCAACCCCTACAGCGGGCCCGCCTCTTCCTACAGCTCGATCGGCAAGCTGCATCAGGCGTACTGGAAGATGGTCAACGAGACCGGCGGCATCAACGGCCGCAAGGTCACCTTCATCACCTACGATGACGGCTACTCGCCGCCGAAGACGGTGGAGATGATCCGCAAGCTGGTCGAAGAGGACCATGTGCTCGCCTGCTTCAACATGACGGGAACGCCGTGCAACACGGCGATCCACAAATACATGAACACGAAGAAGGTGCCGCAGCTCTACATCGCCACCGGCGCGTCGAAGTGGGGCAATCCCAAGGAGTTCCCGTGGACCATGGGCTATCAGCCCGACTACCACACCGAGGGCATCATCTACGCCAAGCACATCCTGGCCAACGTCAGGGATGCCAAGATCGGCGTGCTCTACCAGAACGACGACTACGGCAAGGACTACTTCAACGGCATCAAGGACGGGCTCGGCAAGGAAGTCGGCCGGCTGGTCAAGGTCGTCACTTACGAGGCGACCGACCCGACGGTCGACAGCCAGATCATCGAGCTGAAGAACTCGGGCGCCAACGTCTTCTACAACGTGTCGATCTCGAAGTTCGCCGCCCAGGCCATGCGCAAGGTGGCCGACCTGGGGTGGAAGCCCACGCAGTACATGAACAACGTGGCGGCCAGCGTCGGCACGACCATGAAGCCGGCCGGCTTCGAGAACGTGCAGGGCGTGATCACCGCGGCATGGCTGAAGGATCCCACCGACCATCAGTGGGACGGCGAGGACGACATGAAGGAATGGCGCGCCTTCATGGCCAAGTACATACCCGATGGAAACCTGGCGGACGGCAGCTACGTCTATGCCTACGGCGTGGCGACCCTGATGTGCAAGACTCTCGAGAAATGCGGCGACGTGCTGACCCGCGAGAACCTGATGAGGCAGGCGGCGAACCACCATCAGCTTCGCCTGCCGGGCCTGTTGCCGGGCATCAGCGTGACGACCAGCCCGACCGACTTCTATCCGGTCCAGGCGGTCCAGCTCTCGCGCTTCAAGGGTGAGACCTGGGAACTGTTCGGCGACGTGATGCACAACGAAAGCACCTGATCGCCGGTCTCCGACCGGAAGGGCGAGGCCGCCGGCAAGATCGCCGGCGGCCTCTCCCAGGAACGGAAGCCAGACTAGTGGAATGTCGCCGAAAGAGCAGGCGACGTGCCCGAGGGCATCTAATGATGACCCCACTTCCGCTCGGCAGCCGAACGCAGATCCTGTGCAGGCCGCCTGAACATGATGTTCCAGAGTTCGCCTTTGCCCATGATGCGGCTGATCTCCCGCAAGGCGAAGAAGGGTAGCAGCGAGGCCGCCATGATCGCCCAGACCGTGGCGATGCCGAACCACGTACCACCGCCGATCGAGGGCATGCTCGCGGCGACCGACTTTCCCGCGATCAGACCGACGACCATCTTCTCCAGCACATGGAAGACGATGAACACGACGGCGAAGGCGCCGGACTTGTAGAGCACCGGGTAGATCAGGGGCAGATGCTCGAGGCGGCGCCCAAGCTTCAGGTCCTCGGCGATCAGCATCACCTTCGCGAGCACGGCGGCGTTGATGACGGCAAATCCCTGCGTGATGAAATGGGAGTTCGTCTGGCCGAGCGCCACCGCCTGGTTCAGCACGAACACACCGAAGACCGCCCACAGATAGAGAAACATGACCGTGAAGCGGTGAAACTCCTCGATCCCCTTTTCCTTCAGCTTGTGCAGCCCGTTCTCGCTCGAGGCCATCGGCTACTCGCTGCGTCCGATTCCCGTTAGCTCCTCGGCAAGGATCGGCACGCCGAGATTGCAGGCTTGCACGCCTTGCACGACGCACAGCTTCAACACTTCCATGATTTCCTCGACGGTGGCGCCGGCCGCCAGCGCTCCCTTGATGTGCCGGCGCGTCCCGGGGGCATACATGTGCGTGTATGAGGCGTCGAAGGCGATGCTCAGCAACTCCACCTCCTTGGGCGTGAAGGTCTTGCTGGCATAGATCGCCACCCCCGTGGCCATGAACTCATCGGTCCATTGCGGATCGAGCTCGAAGAACGGATCCCAGGCCGTGTTCCACTGGCCTGCGGCCTTCATCCGGTCGCAGGCCGGTGTCGGTCCAGCCGCCTTCGGCGCCGGCCTCGCTTCGGCGATTTTCGCTTCGTCCAGCAGGATTGGCGCGCCGAGGCTGCACGAGTGGATAGCCATCACCGATGCCATCTTGAGGACCATCAGGATCTCATCCCGCGTGGCGCCAGCGGCGAGCGCAGCCCGAATATGGCGCCGCGTGCCGGCCGGGTTGAGGTTGGTGCAGGCGGTGTTCAGTGCCACGCCAACCAACTCGACGAACTTGCGGGGCAGGATGCCATCGACCCATGGATTGCTGGTCATCGTGGCACAGATCGCCAGCCACGATGGATCCCAGTCCCGCAGCGAGTCGAGGGCTTCGTCCCACGGTCCAGTTTCGACCGGCATTTGAGTCAGAGAATGCTGGTCGAGTTGGTGCGCGTCCCGGCGACCTTGGGGAGCCGCCCGTCGGTGTCGTAGGCCAGGAAGCCGGCGTAGCCCTCGGGCCGGTTGGGTGGCAGGCCGAGCTTGAACAGCGTCTCCTCGACCGTGTCGTACCACACGCCGATCTGCATCATCTTGCGGGCCTCGTCGGCGGTGGCGACCTTGCGGCCGAACTGTTCGGCCATCCTGACGGCCCATTCGACCTGCTTGACGGACTCCCAGCGATTCTTTCGCGTGTCCCACAGGTTGTCCTCATTGCCGACGCGGATGTGGGCGCCGAGGATCAGGGCGAGGTTCTGGATCGCGATGTTGCCGCGCATGCTGCTCCAGAACGTCACGGTGCTGGAGCCGTGTGGTGTGCGGCGCAGCATCTCCATCCAGTCGAAGGGGTTGCGGCCCATCGAACCACCGCCGTAGCCGCACAGCGCGACATTGAGCGGCCCCATGTAGACCCCGCGGCGAACCAGCCGCTCGATGATCTCGAGCTGGTGGACATGACCGGGCACGAAATAGGGTTGGATCCTGTGGGCGCGCAGGCGCTTGAGATGCTCGATGTAGAACTTGGATGTCGAATCGACGACCATGTCGGCCCACGCGGCCTGGACCTTCGGATCGTCGAGATGCGTTCCCTTGGCGTCGCCGGGAACGAAGGCTTGGGTGACATCCCAGAGCGTCGTGCCGGTCGTAACTGTCACGCAATCGGGCTTGGGGTCGAGCTCGGTCAGCATGTGGCGCGTGTCGTAGTCGAGCCACTTGGCCTTGCCCTCGGGCGTGTGCGGAGAGAAGGAGATCGAGCCCCCGACCTGCAGGACCATCTTCGGCACGGCCTCACGCAGCCGGCCGATGAAATAGTTGTACTCGTCAAAGTTCATCGAGCCCTGACCGGTCTTCGGGTCTCGCACATGCACATGCAGCATCGTGGCGCCGGCGTTGTAGCAGTCGACCGCCCGCTGAACCTGCTCATCCCAACTCACCGGGATGTCGGCGTCACCCGGCAGCCACTCCGGACCGTAGGGCGCCGCCGTGATGATCAGCGGTTGCATATATTCAGGAAAAAGTGAATCGTCGGTGAAGTACATGCATTCCTCCTTGGACCTGGAAGCGCTCGGTGCAATCACGCCGGCACCCCCCAAGCAATCACACATCTGCGCCGGGAACGTTTGACATGGCGGGTCAATTTTCTGGACAATTGGCGACACGCCTCCGACTTGCGACGTAGCTACCTCATGACCGAACTTGTACGTGCTGCTGCCTTGACGGCCTTTCCAGAAGTCGCGCGTTCCTTCGGTCTCGAGCCCAATATTCTGCTCTCAGCGGTCGGAATCGACGTCAGCGCCCTCAGCGATCCGGACATGCGCATTTCTGCGCCTGCCGTCGGTCGGCTGCTCGAGATGGCGGCGCAGCAATCGAAGGTAGAAGCGTTCGGCCTACACATGGCTGAGACCCGCAGCCTTGCCATTCTGGGGCCGATCGGTCTTCTAGTGCGCGAGGAGCCGACGGCGCGCCATGCCATCCGGTCGCTGGGCAACTACCTGATGCTGCACAACGAGACCCTCATGTTGCGCCTCGATCAGGTCGAGGACAAAGCCGTGCTAAGCTTGGAGATCCATCTGGAAAAGCAGCAGCCCTTCCGACAAGGGGTCGAGCTCAGCGTTGGCGTTCTCTACCGCATCCTGCAGCCGCTGCTTGGACGGGACTGGCGGCCGATCGTCTGCTTCACGCACGAACCTCCTGAACGCCGCGACGTTCATCATCGCCTCTTTGGGCCACGCGTGGATTTTCGCTGCAACTACAACGGTCTGATCTTTGGGGCACATGACCTGGACAGACCTGTGCCTGGCGCAAACCCCGTGTTCGCCCAACATGCGCGTCGATACCTGCAATCGCTGATGGACCGGCACGGCGATACACTCGAGGCCAAGCTACGCGAGTTGGTGCGCACCCAGCTCCCGTCGGGTCGATGCACCGTCGAGCGCTTGGCGCACCAGGTAGGTTGTGACCGTCGAACCCTGCAGCGCAAGCTCGCGCTGGAGCAGGTGACATTTAATGCCATCCTCGATTCAGTGCGCAGCGAGCTGGCCGTGCGCCTGCTGCAGAATCGTGACGCCAATCTCGATCTGGCATCCGACATGCTGGGGTTCTCGAGCGCAAGCGCGTTCTCACGGTGGTTTCTCGGAGCCTTCGGCAAGCGCCCATCGGAATGGCGCAAGGAGCTCGAGGTCGCACAGTAAACGGAAACGCCAGCACCAGCCGCGCGCTCTATCGTGCAAACTCAATGCCGCGCTCAGGGAAGACCTTCAGCAGCCGGCTCACCGCATCGTTCTGCACGGCATTGGAATTGCCTGGCCGGGCCACGAACTTGAACCGCACTATCAGTGCGTTGTCGGCGACCTCCTCGATGCCTTGCATCTTCAGCGGTTCGATGATTTCGTCCTTCACATCGGACGTTTCCAGCATCTCGGTGCCGATCTCCTTTGTGACCTTCCGCAGCCGGTCGGGATCGGTATCGCGAGCCAAGCGCAGGGTGAACTTGCAGGTCGTCCAGTCGCGACTGAAATTGGTGATCTGCCCCAGGTCGCCGAATGGAATGGTATGGACCTGGCCGTCCTGATGGCGCAGCCGGACCGAGCGCAAGGTGAAGCCTTCGACCGTGCCCTTTGCGCGCCCGCAGTCGATGTACTCGCCGACCCGAAACGCGTCGTCGTACAGGTAGAAGATGCCCGAGACGATGTCCTTGACCAGCGCCTGGCTACCGAACGAGATGGCGATGCCGAACACCGAGGCACCCGCGATCAGAGGCGCGACGTTGACGCCGATATCGTCGAGGGCGACCAGCCCCGCGATGACGAACAGCAAGATGGCGACCGTCGCGCGCAACAGCCCCATCATGGTGTGCAGCCGTGTCGCCGGGGAACCGGCCCCGCCGCGCGCAGCGGCGGCCGGGCTGCCCAGCACGTAGGGATCTGTGACGAACTTGAACAGTTCCCATGCCACGAAGGCTGCGAACAGCGATATGCTGGCTGTGCGAGTCGAGCGGGTCAAGGCGGCCCATTGAGCTTCGCCGATCAGTCCGAGGACGTGCACTACCCAATTTTCGGCGACCACCGCCGCCGCGACGATCAGGACGCCGACCCTGAGGCAACGCGCTACGACGTCGGGCAGCTTTGGCGTCGTACTGGCTGACGTATAGCCTTCGAGCTGTGAATCGAGCCGCCGCACGACGGCCTGCATCAAGGTCTCGAATAGCAGGAGCGCGACGGCGACGTCGAAAGTGGTCAGAACGGCGTTGCCGACATGAAGCCGGCCGGAGGCGATGCCATGCAATTGGGTTGCGCCGGCAGCGACAAAGAAAGTCGCGGTGATCGATACCCAGTGTCGTCCGACGAACGCCGCCAGGGCAGCCGTCTGGCCGAGGCCTACGAGCCATTGGCGCATCGCCTCTCGAGTGCCAATGACGAGCCACAGTAGGAGTGCCACCCAGCCCGGCACCAGGATCGCCTGCCACGCCGCGAGTATCAGAGGCGACGTACCGACAGCAGCCATGAGCTGACCCTGCATGCGAAAGACGATGAGCAGCAGGGCGACGGCCGTGAAGCGCCGGTAAAGAGACAGGGCCAGGCGGTCTTCGACGTCACACAGTCTCGCTTGGCGAAGGTCGGGCCTCAGCACGATCCTGAACAGCAAGGCAAGTAGCCGCCAGCCGGCGATGCCGAGCAGGATCGCGGTGGCCAAACGATGCTGCGACGGCGATCCGGCGATGATGAATGCCGCGCCCGCACGACTCGCCGCCCACATCACCCCAACGCAGAGGGCGTCCGTGGCAGCCAACAGCACCAGCGGCAACAGTGAGCGCAGGCCGAGTTCGGGCGCTGCACGCTTTGCCAGCTTGAACTGAACGGCCCGCAGCATCCGCCGGGCAAGCGCCTCGACGGCGACCGATAGAATCGCAACGACCATCAATAGCGTCAGGAAATTTGCGGAACCGAGGCCGCCGCTGTCGCGCTGGTCGAGCAGTCCGTAGATGTGTCGCAGCTCGCGGATAATGCCGGGTACCGCTACGACTACCTCACCGGCATGTCGCAATAGCAGCGATACGTCATCGGGTCCGCCGGACAACGATCTTGCGATCGCAGTCTCGGCGGTGGCCGCAGTTGTCGTCCGGGGAACCGTGGACTCAGCGGCGGGCTTTTGATCCGCCTTCAGCTTTTCGGCAACGGACTTTCCAATTGCATCGACCAAGGCATCGAACTGCTGCTGGCTCAGCCCAGCCGGTGGCAGCGGTGCAGTCTGTGCGAAACTGCTGGAAGGAGTTACAACATTTAACAGGACGCCGAGTGCCAGCAGCATCGACGTCGCGGCGCCAATCCACCTATCTGGCGCAACGGCCTGAATGGTTCGCTCCCCTTTGCATTCGGGTCGAAGCGGGGGGCTGGAGGCCAGCCGCCCCGTCAACGATATTACGACCGTGGGGGAAGCTTGATCTTGTCGCCCGTCAACGCCTTCTCGAGCACCGGGATGGCGCCGCCGGGATTGCTGTTGCAGTGCGTAATGGCGACCGCAACGTCAGCAGCCGGATCCATGCCTCCGTTGTAAGCCCGCCATACGTTGGCCAGAGAATGGCAGTAAACGGTGTCGCCGGAGGACTGGGCGAACGCCCCTAGCGGAACAAGTATTGCTGCAGCACTTGCAAGAATCAGAACAGGTTTCGTCATCGTGTTGCTCCCGTATTGCGGCGAATGACCGCTATCGGGACGTAACCACAGTCTGCGGCGGGCAGTTTGACATGCTTGGGCAAATCTCTGGTCAATTGGCGACACGCCCATCAAGGTGTTGGCCGCATGCTCAGTGATGGCACGATTTGACAAGGAAGCTGTCGCATTCCGTCAAACGCCCGAAGACCGCCTTCTTTATTCACGCGGTCGTTAAGGAGGGCAACACGATGATGATGAACCGTAGTGCGCTCGAAGCTGGGTGGGGCGTGGCCACTGCTTCGGTCATGGCCCTCGCCTTCGCGATGGTGGCTTGTACCCACACCGCAGACACGCCCCCGTCGGCTACGTCAGGGGCGATGGATCCCGATTCGGTCACGATGTTCACCCTTGTCCTGCAGCCAGGCAGCATCACCGGTTGCGTGCTCGGTGATCCGTCAATGACTCGCCCCGTCAAGCTCACGATTGCAGCCAACAAGGGAATGCTGCTGAGCGAAGGTGGCATCCACTACAGCCTCGATCGTCGCGGGCCAAATCTTTACACGGGTGGCAACTACATCAAGATCGTGGCCGATCTCACTGCCGCCCCCAAGCATCTCAGTGTCAGTACCAATGACGGAGCCTGCAAATGGGCCGCGAGCGCCTCATGACAACGAAGGTGGAAGCGGCTTCTAGAGCGCGTCTTCTCAAGCTCTTTTGGACCGCGAGCCCCTGGCCTGAGCGGAGCCGAAGGCTCCGGCTCGCCTCATGAAGCGTGAGCGAGCCGGAGGCTCGCGGTCCGGAAGAGCATGACGTGCCACGAGAGGGGCGCGCCCCTAGCGTTCCACGATCACTGGCGGCTGGTGCGCGGTCACCGGCGGCGCGGGGCCATCGAAGCGCTCGATCTCGACCAGGCAAGTCTGGGCGATGCAGCCCTGGCTGAGCTTGGAGGCGCCGATGTCGAGCGTCAGCGCATTCGGATTGCCATGCTTCTCCAGCGGCGTGTTGGAGCCGGAGTCCTCCGGGTCGAACCAGGCGCCGGTCGAGAGCCGGACCACGCCGCGGCGGATGCGGTCGCTGATGCGCACGGCGGCGAGACAGGCGCCGCGGTCGTTGAACACGCGCACCAGGTCGCCCTCGGCGAGGCCGCGCGCCGCGGCATCGTCGGGATGGATGGTGATCGGCTGGCGGCCTTTCACCTTGGTCGCCCTGGCGTGCGGGCTGTGGTCGAGCTGGCTGTGCAGCTTGTCGGTCGGCTGGTCCGACAGCATGTGCAGCGGATAGCGCTCGGTCTTCTTCGAGCCCAGCCATTCGATCGGCTCCAGCCACACCGGGTGGCCGGGGCAGTCGTCGTAGCCGAACGACGCGATCTTCTCGGAAAAGATCTCGATCTTGCCCGACGGCGTCTTGAGCGGGTTGTTCGCCGGATCGGCGCGGAAGCGGGCAAGCATCACCGGCTCGCGCTCCTCGCCCCTGGCCTCGACGATGCCGGCTTCCCAGAACTCGTCGAAGGCCGGGAAGGTGACGCCCGACCTGGCCGACTTCTCGCGCGCCTCCTCGTAGAGATGGGCCAGCCACTGCATGGTGTCGCGGCCTTCGGAGTAGATCTCGCCGGCGCCCAGCCGGCGCGTGATCTCGGAGAAGATCCAGTAGTCGTCGCGCGCCTCGCCGATCGGCTCGCGCGCCTTCTTCATCGCGATCAGGTACGGCTCCTTGCGGGCGTAGCCGATATCGTCGCGCTCCAGCCCGGTGGTGGCGGGCAGCACGATGTCGGCCATCCTGGCGGCCGGCGTCCAGAACTGCTCGTTGAAGATGATCGTCTCGGGCTTCCGCCAGGCCACGCGCAGGCGGTTGAGGTCCTGGTGGTGATGGAACGGATTGCCGCCCGCCCAGTAGATCAGCCGGATGTCCGGGTAAGTGACCTCCTGCCCGTTGTAGGGAATCTTGCCGCCGGGGTTGAGCAGCATGTCGGTGAAGCGGGCGACCGGGATGAAGTCCGGCACCGCGTTGGTGCCCTGCGACAGGGTCGGGCCGGAGAAGCGCACCGCGTCGCTGCCCATGATGTTGGTCGGGCCGTAGCTCGCGCCGAAGCCGCCGCCCGGGAGGCCGATCTGGCCCAGCATGCAGGCGAGCGTCACCAGCGCCCAGAAGGGCTGCTCGCCGTGATGGCTGCGCTGCAGCGACCAGTTGATGTTCACCGTCGTGCGCGTCGCCGCCATCTCGCGGGCGAGGCTGCGGATGCGGTGCGCCGGGATGCCGGTGATGTTCTCGGCCCACTCCGGCGTCTTGTCGGCGAGGTAGGGCGCGAACCTGTCGAACCCCACCGTGCAGCGGTCGAGGAACTGCCTGTCGTGCAGGCCTTCGGTCAGCAGCACGTGGCACAGGGCCAGGATCATCGCCGCGTCGGTGTTGGGCCGGATGGCCAGCCATTCGATATCGCCGCCGGTGTCGAGATCCTCGGCGGTCGGCGTGACGTTGACGAACCGCACGCCCCCGGCGCGCATGCCGTAGAGGCCGTCCTTCAGGCGATGGACCATCGCCCCGCCGGCGTTGATCTGCGCGTTCTTGCGCGGCGCGCCGCCGAAGGTGACGAACAGCTTGCAGTGCTCGGCCAGCACCTTCCAGGACGTGTGCATGGACATCAGCTCTTCCATGCCGGCGACGATGTGGGGCATCAGCACGCGCGCGGCGCCGAGGCTGTAGGAATCCATGTGGCGCACGTAGCCGCCGATCGCGTTCAGGAAGCGGTGCACCTGGCTCTGCGCGTGATGGAAGCGGCCGGCGCTCGACCATCCGTACGAGCCGCCGAAGATCGCGCGGTTGGTGTGCTTGTCCTTCACGCGCGCGAGCTCGGCCGCGACGCGATCGAGCGCCTCGTCCCACGGCAGCTCGACGAACGGCTCCTGTCCTCGTCTGTCGCTGTTCGCTCCGGGGCCGCGCTCCAGCCAGCTCTTGCGGAAGGCGGGACGGCGCACGCGCAGGCGCGCCACCTCGTCGGACAGCATGTGCAGGCCGATCGGCGAGGGATCGGGATCCTTCGAGAAGGGATGCAGCTTCGCGGCCTGTCCCTTGTCGTCGTACTCGACCTCGTAGACTCCCCAGTGGGCGGCGGTAAGCGTACGCTGATGGGTCATGGACTAGACACTCGACTTGGCAATGGCGAGGAAGCGATCGATCTCGGCGGGCTGGGTGTCGAAGGCCGTGACGAGCCGGAATGCCCGCTCGCCCGGCCGGTCGGACGGCCAGGGATGATACTGCGCCCCGGCGGCCTGCAGCGCATCGTGCATCCTGGCCGGCAGCACCACGAAGATCTCGTTGGCGTCGACCGGGTAGAGCAGGGAGATGCCCGGCAGCGGCGTCAGCCCGGCCACCAGCCGGCGCGCCATCTGGTTGGCGTGCCGCGCATTGTCGAGCCACAGGCTGTCGCTGAAATAGGCGTCGAGCTGCGAGGACAGCAGCCGCATCTTGGAGAACAGGTGGCCGCCGCGCTTGCGCCGGAACTCGAACTCCGTGGCGGCGGCCGATTCGAAGAAGATCACGATCTCGGCGCCGAGCGCGCCGTTCTTGGTGGCGCCGAGGCTCAGCACGTCGACGCCCGCCTTCCACGAAAGCTCGGCCGGCGAGCAGCCGACGAAGGCCAGCGCATTGGCAAAGCGCGCGCCGTCCACGTGCACCTTCAGCCCGTGGCGGCGGGCGGCGGTCGAGATCGCGGCGATCTCCTCCGGCGCATAGGCGGCGCCGCATTCGCTGGCCTGCGTCACGCTGACGACGGCCGGCTGCGGATGGTGCACCACGCCGTAGACCGGCTGGGCCAGCGCCTCCTCGAGCTTGCGGCGGTCGATCTTGCCGGCCGGGCCGTCGATCGGGACGAGCTGGGCGCCCCCGGTGAAGAACTGCGGCGCGTTCGCCTCGTCGACGGCGATGTGCGAGGCGGGATGGCAGTACACCGCGCCCCACGCCGGGCAGCAGGAGGCGATCGCCAGCACGTTGGCGGCGGTGCCGGTCGCCACCGGGTAGGCGCACAGGTCGGGCTTCTCGAAGATCTCGCGCAGCCGGTGCTCGACCTTCTGCGTCCACGGATCGGCGCCGTACGAATGCACCGGGCCGGCCCGGAAGGCCTTGGAGACGGCCTCGATGATCGCCGGGTGGGCGTCGGCCTCGTTGTCGCTGCGAAAGTTCATCGGGCTGATCCTGGGACTTATCCTAACGCGCGGCGCCGGGCGGGAAATCGACCGTACCGAGCAGGGCTCCGCTGCGCGGATCGACGATGTACAGGCTGGACCGCCCGTCGGCAGCCTTGACGTGGACCGCCACGCGATCGCCGGCCGGGCCGACCGAGACGACCTGCGAACCGGAGGGGAGGGCGATGCGCACGGAGAAGGCGGCGCCGGATGGCGCGGCACCGGAGGAGGCGCTAGACATGCGGCGCGCGATCTCCGACGCGACGACGATGAAGCCCACCACGATCAGCAGGCCCATCACGACCACCAGCACCTTCAACCAGAGCGGTGCATAAGCCTGCGAGGAAGGGGGCGCCAAGAAGACCTCATGAGCGAAGCCCAGCGCCACATCGTGACCGTCGACGAGCGCACTGCCGGCGAACGGCTGGACCGCGCGCTCGCGGCCGCCCTGCCGACCCTCACGCGCAGCCGCGTGAAGGCGCTGATCGAAAGCCGGCGGGTGGCGCTGGCTGAACCGTCAGACCAATCGGGCCGGACAGTAGAAGAGCCCTCCCGCAAGGTCAAAACGGGCGAACGTTTCATTGTCGACATCCCTGCGCCCGAGCCGGCCGAGCCCGAGCCGCAGGCACTGCCTCTCGATATCCTGTTCGAAGACGACGACCTGCTGGTCCTCGACAAGCCGGCCGGGCTGGTCGTCCATCCGGCTCCGGGAAACCCCGACAGGACGCTGGTCAACGCCCTGCTGGCCCATTGCGGCGACAGCCTTTCGGGCATCGGCGGCGTGCGGCGGCCGGGGATCGTCCACCGGCTCGACAAGGACACGTCCGGAGTCATGGTGGTGGCCAAGAACGACGCCACCCACCACGCCCTCTCGAAGCTGTTCGCCGCCCACGACCTGACCCGGATCTACCAGGCGCTGGTCTGGGGGGCGCCGAGGGCCCGGGCGGGCACGATCGACGCGCCGATCGCCCGCCATCCGGTCGACCGCAAGCGCATGGCCGTCCGCCAGACCACGGGCAAGCGGGCGGTGACGGAATATTGGCTGGAGAAGCGTTTCGGGCCGCCCCTGGCTCCGATCGCCAGCCTGATGCGGGCCAGGCTCCATACCGGGCGGACCCATCAGGTACGGGTGCATCTGGCTCATATCGGCTGTCCGGTGGTCGGCGACCCGGTGTATGGCCGGCGCCGGAACAGTGCAGGCCCGCTGTCGTTGAAATCTTTTGGAAGGCAGGCGCTTCACGCGGCTGTCCTGGAGTTCAGGCATCCGCGGTCCGGGCGGGAAATGACCTTCGCCACAGAATTGCCGTACGACATGGCGAGGCTCGTGGTTGAACTGAACAGTGTTAAGTAATCCCCTAATACCTGAGGGGGTTAGTCGGATTTACTTGACCCGCTGATATCCGACTTGTAGAGTCGGAATTAGCAGTCAACGGGCGAGAGTGCTACGTGCCCGTTCACCGCGAGAAAGGGGGAACCCTCATGAGTGCAGCGTCCGCAAACCTTCCCGCCCTTCCATCGACCCTCTCGCCGGAGGGCAATCTCAGCCGCTACCTGTCCGAGATCCGCAAATTCCCGCTCCTCGAGCCCCAGGAAGAATTTATGTTAGCGAAGCGGTGGCGGGAACATGGGGATACCCAGGCCGCGCACAAGCTGGTGACGTCGCATCTGCGGCTGGTCGCCAAGATCGCGATGGGTTACCGCGGCTACGGGCTGCCGGTCGCCGAGCTCATCTCCGAGGGCAACGTCGGCATGATGCAGGCCGTGAAGCGGTTCGACCCGGACCGCGGCTTCCGGCTGGCCACCTATGCCATGTGGTGGATCCGCGCGTCGATCCAGGAATATATCCTCCATAGCTGGTCGCTGGTGAAGATGGGCACCACGGCGGCCCAGAAGAAGCTGTTCTTCAACCTGCGCAAGCTCAAGGGCCAGATGCAGGCGATCGAGGAGGGCGATCTCTCGCCCGAGCAGGTCGCCAAGATCGCCACCCGTCTCGGCGTGCCCGAGGAGGAGGTGGTGAACATGAACCGCCGGCTGGCCGCGCCGGACAGCTCGCTGAACGCCGCCGTGAAGGCCGAAGGCGACATGGAATGGCAGGACTGGCTGGTCGACGAGACGCCCAACCAGGAAGCCCGCCTCGGCGAGAGCCAGGAGCTCGGGCAACGCAAGCACATGCTGGCGCAGGCGCTGAAGGGCCTGACCGACCGCGAGCGGCACATCATCGTCGAGCGCCGGCTGGTCGACGAGCCCAAGACGCTCGAGGATCTGTCGTCGAAGTACGGTATCAGCCGCGAGCGCGTGCGCCAGATCGAGGTGCGCGCCTTCGACAAGCTGCAGAAGGCGATGAAGAACATGGTCGTCGAAGCGGCGTCCGAGTCGGCCAGGAAGGCCGAGGCGCACGCCGCCCGCTGACCGGTCAGCGCGGTCGAACTACGAAGGCCTCTCGCGCGAGCGAGAGGCCTTTTCGTTTCGCGATCAGACGTAGACCTTGGCCGCCTCGCCGTGGGCCCACTTGGCGGCCTCCTCGGCCGGCATGCCCTGGATCGCCTTGGCGTACATATCGACGACGATGTACTTGGTCACCACCTCGGCCGCCTTGCGGTTGGGCGGGCCGGCGTAACCGACCAGCCGGCCGTTGTTGGGCAGATCCTTGAACGGCGCCAGCACCGGATCGATGTCCCAGACCTTGTCCTTTTCCCACATCTTCGTCGCGCCGCTGCTGTAGCCCTGCTGCGAGGTGAACCACTCGCCGAACACTTTCGGTGAGTGCATCCAGCGAATGAACTCCTTGGCCGCCGGCTGATTCTTGGAATAGCTCATCAGCATGTCGGTGAAGACGCCGGGCGAGTTGTACTGGCCGGCAGGGCCCTTGGGGATGGGCGCATGCTGGATGTCCTTGAACATCGGCGTGCCCTTCTCCGTCTGGTAGACGTCGGGCTTCTTCTTGGCTTCGATGTAGATCGACGCGCCGTTGTTGGTGGCGCTGATGGTTCCGGACAGGAAGGCGCGGTTGTTGTTGGTGTCGTCCCAGGCCAGCCCGCCTTCGTCCATGGTCTCCTTCCACAGCGCGACCGCGAACTTGATCGATTCGACGGTCTCCTTGCTGTTCAGCACCACGGTCTTGCCGTCGGCCTCGACCTCCTTGCCGCCGAACGACCACAGGAACGGGTACCACCAGCCCGGCGCGTCGCCGAAGGTATGCCCGGCGGTCTGGCCGATCGGCCGGCCCTTGGCTTTGAGCTTCTTGCCGGCCTCGCGGAAGGTGTCCCAGGTCTCGGGGAACTTGTCGTAACCCGCTTCCTTGAACCAGGAGACGCGCCAGGAGATCAGCCCGCCGCCGACCGTCCAGGGCACGCCGATCCACTTGTTGCCGACCGTGGCGATCTGCTTGGAGACGTCGTAGAAGCCGCCCTGCGCGTTGCCGATCTCCTGGGCGAGGTCGCCGACGTCGACCACGCTGTCGGCGTAGAGTTGCGGCCAGTTGCTGAAGGCCATGATGACATCGGCGCCGGTGCCGGACTGGATCGCCGAGGTGATGCGCGACTGCAGGTCGTTGGCGTTGACCGTCTCCATCTTGAGGTTGATGCCGAGCTGCTTCTTGGCCTCCTGCACGACCTTGCCCTTGAGCAGGGCGTCGGAGGCCGGCACGAAGTCGGTCCATCGCAGCCAATGGACGTTCTTCTCCTGCGCAAGCGCCGGTCCTGAGCCGCTTGCCAGTATGGCGGCGATGCCGCCGGCACCCTTCAAAAGATTACGCCGCGCGATGCGGGTCATGGTCGCCTCCCGAGGATCTTCGCAGGTTTTGAAAAAGAAACGCGTCGTGATGTGCGCCGGGAACTACGCCAGGCAACTCGGTTCCACGCTGGAACTAGAACAACGCTCTCTCGCTACGAACTACGCTTACGCCCGTTCAACCCTTGACGGAGCCGGCCGTGAGCCCGGCCACGTAATGCTCGACGAAGAAGGAGTAGATGATGGCGACCGGGATCGAGCCGAGCAAGGCCGCCGCCATCAGCTGGCCCCAGTAGAAGACGTCGCCGCGCACCAGCTCGGAGATCGCCCCGACCGGCACGGTCCGGACCTCGGTCTTGGTGAGGAAGATCAGCGCGTAGAGGAACTCGTTCTGTGCCAGCGTGAAGGCGAAGATGCCTGCGGAGATGAAGCCGGGGCCGCACAGGGGCAGGACGATCTTGACCAGCGTCTGCAGCCGGCTCGCGCCGTCGATGCGGGCGGCGTCCTCGAGCTCGCCCGGCACGGTGCGGAAATAGCCGAGCAGCAGCCAGGCGCAGAACGGGATCAGCAGGGTGGGGTAGGTCAGGATCACCGACGTCAGCGTGTCGCCGAGCCCGAGACTGTTGATGATGTCGGCGAGCGGCACGAACAGCAGCGGCTGCGGCACCAGGTAGGTCGCGGCGATGGCGAACGAGACGAGGGCCGCGCCGGCGAACCGGATGCGGGCCAGGGGGTAGGCGAGCATGGCGCCGAAGATCAGCGAGATCGCCGTCGACATCGCCGCGACGATGAACGTATTCCACGTCCATTCGAGGAAGCTGGTCTCGGTCAGCAGGTCGACATAGTGCTTGAGCGTCGGGTGATGGACGATCAGCGGCATGACCTTCCGGCTGTAGAGTTCCTGGTTCGGCTTCAGCGAGGTGACAGCCATCCAGTAGAACGGGAACAGCGTGAAGAACAGCGACAGGCCGAGCGGCAGCCAGAGCTTGAGCAGGCGCGCGAGGGGGTTGCGATCGCCGACCGTCATGTCGTCTTGTCCGGCCTGAGGTAGATCGCCATCGCCAGGATCAGGAGCGCCAGCGGCGGCACCATGGTGAGGGCGATCGCCGCGCCCTGGCCGAGCTGACCGCCGCCCATCGCGATGTCGAAGGCGTAGGTGGCGAACACCTGGGTGGCACTGGCCGGGCCGCCATGGGTCAGCACGTAGATCAGCTGGAAGTCGGCGAAGGTGAAGATCACGGAGAACATGGTGACGATGAAGATCACCGGCTTCATCAGCGGCAGGGTGACGTAGCGGAAGCGGCCCCAGGCGCTGGCGCCGTCGATCGTCGCCGCCTCGTAGAGCTCGGGCGAGATGGTCTGCAGGCCGGCCAGCAGCGTGATGGCGTAGAACGGCAGGCCGCGCCACACGTTGACGACGATCAGCGAGCCCATCGCGAGGTGCGGATTGCCGAGCCAGCTCGGGCCAGGCGGATGGATCAGGCCGGTTGCGATCAGCGTCCAGTTCACGATGCTGAAGGCGGGATCGAGGATCCACTGCCAGGCGATGGTCGACAGCACGGTCGGCACGATGAAGGGCAGCAGCAGCAGCGCGCGCGTCAGGTTCTTGAAGCGGAAGTCCTGGTTCATCACCAGGGCGAGGCCGAGGCCGCCGAACATCTTCAGCAGCGTGGCGACCGCGGTGTAGACGAAGGTGTTGATCACGACCTGCCAGAACACCGGGTCGTGCCAGGCCTGGGCGTAGTTCCCGAGGCCGATGAACGTGCCTTCGCTCGCGACCGGCCGGTCCAGCAGGCTGAGCCAGATGCCGTAGAAGAACGGATAGCCGACCAGTGCCGCCAGGAACAGCACCGGCGGCGTCACCATCAGCCAGCTGAACACGCTGGGCTGCTCCAGCCAGCGGCCGAGCGTGAACGCCGGCCGCCGGTGGACGAGGGCCGACGCAAGCGAAGGCGCGGTCATGCAGCTACGCCGTCTTGTAGATCTGCTGCAGCTGCGCCTTGGCCTCGGCGATCACGTCCTTGGTCGACTTGCCCGTGCAGGCCTTGGCGAACATGTCGATCACGACGTACTTCGCGATGGTCTCCACTTGCGCCCGGCTGAGCGGCGCCGGCCAGCCCGGCAGGTGCGCGCTTGCCACGGCATCCCGGTAGGGGATGTTGCGCGGCTCGACCTTCCACATCGGTGCGTCGTCGTACTTGTGCAGGAACGGCTGGTAGTAGGTGACGGCGATGTCGTACCAGGGGCCGAGCTGCTCGGGCTTCATCAGCCAGCGCAGGAAATCCTTCGCGGCCTGCTTGTCGGGCGTGTGCGAGAAGATCGCGTGCGCCTGGCAGTTGAGCATGTGGAAGCGGCCTTTCGGCCCCTTCGGGTTTTGCGACTGGTCGATCACCTTGGCCATGTCGGGGAAGTCCTTCTTGGCCGCCCACAGGATCGACTCGGCGTTGTTGGTGCAGGAGATCTGTTCCGACAGGAACGCCTTGTTGTTGTTGACGTCGGTCCACGCCAGGCAGTCCTCGAGCATGGTCTCCTTGTAGAGCCGGCGGCAGTAGTCGACCGCGCGCGCCGTCTCGTCGGAATCGATCACGATGGTCTTGCCGTCGGCCTCGACCTCGCGGCCGCCGTACGACCACAGGAGCGGATAGAGCCAGCCGTGGTTGTCGCCGAAGCCGTGGCCGAGCTCGAAGCCGAAGGGATGGCCCATCTTCTTGAGCTTGATGCCGGCCTCCAGCAGCTCCTCCCACGTGTCGGGGAATTTCTCGTAGCCTGCCTGCTTGAACCAGTCGGTGCGCCAGTTCATCAGCTGGCCGATATTGGCATAGGGGATCGCCTTCCACTTGCCATTCACGACCACGGCTTCCTGCGCGTTCTCGTACCAGCCGCCCGAGTCCTTGCCGATCTCGGCGGCGATGTCGCTCACGTCGACCAGCTTCTCGTCGAACAGGTATGCCCAGTTGAAGCCGATGGTGCTCATGTCGGGCCCGGTGCCGTTCTCGGCCGCGGTGGTGACGCGGGTCAGCAGGCCGCCGACCGACACGATGTCGTAGTTGACCTTGACGCCCGTGGCCTTCTCGTAGGCGGCGGCGAGCTTGTTCTTGAAGAAGGCGTCGAATGGCGGAATGAACGAGCTTTCATGCATCATCGTCAGCGACTTCGGAGCCGCCGTCGCGATGGAGGGCGCGGCCAGGGCGGCGGCACCGAACGCGGTATGCTTAAGGAACGCTCTACGCGACTTACGGGACGCACCAACCATAGCACCCTCCCTACAGGCATTTTTGTGAACGAAGCATAGCCTGTGCATATCTGGCGCGGCAAGCACGACAGGGCTGACGTTCCGGTGTTCTCAAGCAGAATTCGATAGTCGGTGGTTGCGTCGGCAAGCCTTCCTGCCAGGGGGGCGAAGTCGGGCCATGACATTTTGGCGCACACCTCCTGGGCCGGGGGCGAACTCGCGCAACTGAGGTTGCGACCTCATTCGTCCTCTCCGCCGCGTGAGCGGGGGAGAGGAAGGGACCCGTTGCGCAGCAACGGGGAGGTGAGGTGGTCGGGCAACGGAGACGATGTGGGTCGGGGT
>JAFEFF010000012.1 GCA_018240745.1 Pseudomonadota bacterium | reverse complement strand
TGCGGGTCCATCACCACCACCGCGCCGTTGACGTTCGGCACCTGGCGCAGCGCGTAGGTGTTGGGCGGATAGGGCTTGGCGTTGGGCTGCGGGGCGGTGCCGAGCGGGCCGGTGGTCGGCTTCTCGACCATCTCGACGGCGATCACGTCGCCGACGCTCACGACCTGCGCCGGCCGGCCGGGGAAGCCGCCGACGCGCTGGTCCGGCAGGGTCGGCCGCGCCCACTGCATCTCGGCGAACGGGATGGTGCCTTCGCCGCTGCCGACGCCATTCCCGGCCCCTCCGGCGGTCGGCAGGCCGCCGATCGTGACCGAGGTGGCGTCGACCTTGGTGACGACGGCGAGCACCCAGCCCGGCGGGCCGTAGAGCGGGCGGCGCTGGGCGATGCGGGCGAACTCCTCCTCCCAGTTGCCCTCCTTCATGTCGGCGATTTTGGCGTAGGGCCCGCGCCAGCCGTGGCGGCGGTCGTAGGCGATCAGGCCCTCGCGCAGGGCGATGTCGGCGATCTTCTGGATCGCCGGGTCGAGCGTCGTCATCACCGTCAGGCCGGATTCGTACAGCGCCTTCTCGCCGTACGCGGCGATCAGGTTGCGGCGCACCTCCTCGGCGAAGTAGTCGGCGGTCACCACCTCGGTCGGCGCGCGCTTGCGCAAGGTCAGCTTCTCGGCCTTGGCCGCCTTCTCCTCCTCGGCGGTGATGTAGCCGTCGTCGCGCATGCGGCCGAGCACGTAGTCGCGGCGGGCGTAGGCCTCCTTCTCGTGCCGCTTGAGGTTGTAGCTGTTGGGCGCCTTGGGCAGCGCGGCGAGATACGCCATCTCCGACAGCGTCAGCTCGCCGAGCGAGGCATCGAAGTAATTGAGCGCCGCCGACGCAACCCCGTAATTCCCCCCGCCAAGATAAATCTCATTGAGATACAACTCTAGGATGCGATCCTTGGAGTAGGTTCCCTCGATCCTGAAGGCGAGAATGGCCTCGCGGATCTTGCGGGCGAAGGTCGCCTGGTTGTTGAGCAGGAAGTTCTTGGCGACCTGCTGGGTGATGCCCGAGGCGCCTTCCATGCGGCGGCCGGGGTTGGTGAGATTGGCGATCACCGCGCGCGTCAGCCCGATGAAGTCGACGCCGGGATGCGAGAAGAAGCGCTGGTCCTCGGCGGCGACGAACGCCTCGATCAGCCGCTTGGGCATGGCGGCCACCGGCACGAACACGCGCTTCTCCCTGGCATACTCGGCGAGCAGGCGGCCGTCGGCAGCGTACAGACGGGTGACGGTGGCGGGCTGGTAGTCGGCAAGCTGCTTGTGGTCGGGCAGGCCGTGGCTGAAATGCCAGAACAGGCCGCCCACCGTGGCGATCCCGACGATCAGACTGGCCACGGCAAAGGCCAGGCCGATTTTCACCAGATTGAGCACGGTTACTCTCTTAGCAAACAGGCTGCCGGACAGTTATGCCTTTTCTTGGGCAGGTGGTGGGTCATAAGTTGTGGCCATGGACAGCGCACGCCTGAAGCAATTTGTCGGCACGTTCTGGGACGACTCGATTCTCCCGTCGATCACCGAGTACATCCGCATCCCCAACAAGTCGCCGGCCTTCGACGCCCAATGGGCCGAGCACGGCTACATGGAGGATGCCGTCGGGCTGATGGAGGCCTGGGCGCGCCGGCAGCTCACGGCCTTCCCCGGCGCCACGCTGGACGTCGTCAGGCTGCCCGGCCGCACGCCGCTGATCTTCATGGACATCCCGGGAGACGGCAACGACACCGTCCTGCTGTACGGCCATCTCGACAAGCAGCCGGAGATGAAGGGCTGGTTCGAGGGCTACGGGCCGTGGATCCCGCGGCGCCTGGACGACAGGCTCTACGGCCGCGGCGGCGCCGACGACGGCTACGCGATCTACGCCTCGCTGTGCGCGCTGCTGGCGCTGAAGGAGCAGAAGATCCAGCGCGCGCGCTGCGTCATCCTCATCGAGGCGTGCGAGGAATCGGGCAGCTACGACCTGCCCCACTACGTCGATCACCTGAAGGAGAGGATCGGCGAGCCGTCGCTGGTGGTCTGCCTCGACTCCGGCTGCGGCGACTGGGACCGGCTGTGGCTCACCACGTCGCTGCGCGGCATCGCGGCCGGCACGCTGACCGTGCGCGTGCTGACCGAAGGCGTGCACTCCGGCGATGCGTCGGGCATCGTGCCCTCGTCGTTCCGGCTGCTGCGCCAGCTGATCTCGCGTATCGAGGACGAGACCAGCGGCGCGATCAGGCTGCAGGACCTCTATGTCCAGATCCCGCCGCAGCGCATCGAGCAGGCCAAGCAGGCCGCCCGGGTGCTGGGCGACACGGTGATCGACCGCTATCCGTTCGCCGGCTCGACCAGGCCGATGGCCGACGACAAGGCCGAGCTGGTGCTGAACCGTACCTGGCGGCCGCAGCTCGCGGTGATCGGCATGGACGGCTATCCGGCGCCGGAGAACGCCGGCAACGTGCTGCTGCCCTACTCCACTGCCAAGCTCAGTCTCCGCCTGCCGCCGACGCTCGAAGCCGGCCAGGCCGTGGCATCGCTGAAGAAGGCGCTGGAATCCGATCCGCCTAACGGCGCGATCGTCCAGTTCGACGGCAAGGACGGCCAGTCGGGCTGGCATGCGCCGCAGCTCGCGCCGTGGCTGGAAAAGGCCGTGAAGCAGGCGTCCGAGGAGGCGTTCGGTCCGCCGGCCGCCTACATGGGCGAAGGCGGGTCGATCCCGTTCATGGGCATGCTGGGCGAGAAGTTCCCGAATACGCAGTTCGTCATCACCGGTGTGCTGGGCCCGCACTCGAACGCGCACGGGCCGAACGAGTTCCTGCACATTCCGACCGGCAAGAAGGTGACCGCCGCCGTCGCGCGGCTGGTCGTGGCGCACTACGCGCGCGGCACCGCCCGCGGCGCATAGTAGGCATCCATCGAGGCCCGCAGCGCCCGGGCCAGCGCCACCTGGTGCTGGCGCACGGTGAGCAGCTTCTCGTCGCGCGGGTTGCTGAGATAACCCAGCTCGACCAGCGCCGCCGGTATGTCCGGCGACGTCAGGACGGCGAAGCCGGCCTCGCGATGGCTGCGCGGCAGCAGCAGAATGCCCGAGCGGCCGAAGGTACTGACGATGGAGTTGGCGAACTTGCAGGAGTCGTTGACCGTGCCGCGCTGGGACATCGCGATCAGGGCCCGCGCGACCGTGCTCGAGGGCGCGACCATCGGATCGCTCTGGTTCTCGCGTGCGGCCAGCGCCGCCGCCTCGCGGTCGGTCGCCTCTTCCGACAGCGTATAGACCGAGGCCCCTCGCACGTCCCGGTCGGGGTGCGAATCGGCATGGATCGACAGGAACAGGTCGGCGTTGGCCTGCTGCGCCCGCGCCACCCTCTCGCGCAGCGGCACGTAGCTGTCGCCGGTGCGCGTCAGCATCACCCGGTAACGGCCGCCAGCCTGCAATTCACGCGCAAGATCGCGGGCGACCGAGAGGACGACACCTTTTTCCCGGGTGCCGCGATAGCCCAGCGCGCCGGGATCGTGGCCGCCATGACCCGGGTCGAGCGCGATCAGCTTGGGCTTCGGCTTCGGCTTGGGGGCCAGCTTGCGAACGGGTGCCGCCCATACGCTTGGCGCTGCCAAGATCAGGGGCGCACTTAAGAGGGAGCGACGATTCATTTTCTTCTTTGTAGCATTTTCAATAGCTTACGGCAATTTGTTCAATTTCAATCTTTTGGTTTGTCGGCTTCGAGGGAACACCGTATGTTGCGCGTGCGAGCAGTCGCCCGCAGCCGGCAGCGCCCTTCCAGGGTCCGCGCTCGCCGGGCGGCTCATCAGGAACCTCGAGGTCGGAAGGGCCGGAACCCCGGTCCGACGGCGCGATGCTTCCCCGTCTTGGCTGTCCCGGTTTGATTAAGGGCGGCCGTTCGGCGGGTCGAAACGCACCGTCCCCCTCGCGCCAGAGAGGCGGCAAGGCCCGCCGGTTGCTCGCGCCGGACCGGGTGCCCAACGTCTCGAGGAGCGCGCCGATGGCCCGCCGCATGCTGATCGATGCCAGCCACCCCGAAGAGACCCGGGTGGTCGTTGTCGATGGAACCAAGCTCACCGAATTCGATTTCGAAACCGCGTCCCGCAAGCCGCTGAAGGGCAACATCTATCTCGCCAAGGTCATCCGCATCGAGCCGTCGCTGCAGGCGGCGTTCGTCGAGTATGGCGGCAACCGTCACGGCTTCCTGGCCTTCTCGGAAATCCATCCCGACTACTTCCAGATCCCGGTGGCGGACCGCGAGCGGCTACTGGCCGAGCAGCGGGCGCAGGCCGAAGAGGCCGACGAACGGCAGGAGGAGCGACACGGGCAGTCCTCCGAGCCCGACTCCGAATCCGGCGAGCGCGAACCCGGTGAGGAAGTGCCGGAGCCGGCTGCGGCCGAAGTCACGGCCGTGGAAGCCGAAGGTTCGGCGCCGGTGACGGAGGTTGCCGAGGCCCCGCCGGCAGAAGCGACCGCGCCTGCGGTCGACGCCGTCGGCGAGACCGAGCCGGCGGCCGCTGCCGAGCCTGAACCCGCGCCTGCGGTGGATGGGCCGGCCGAGACGGCGGAAGCGCCGGCCGAGCCGGCAATGGCGGCCGAGATGCCGGTCGAGAGCCTGGCCGGCCCTGCCGAGCCGATGGTGGCCGAGCCGGGCGTCGAGACCGTGGAAGCGCCGCCGGTCGAACCGGAAACGCTGGGCGGCGACGAGGCCGGCGAGGAACAGGAGAAGCGCGAGCGCCGCCGGCGCCAGCCGACCCGCCAGTACAAGATCCAGGAAGTCATCAAGCGCCGGCAGATCCTGCTGGTGCAGGTCGTCAAGGAAGAGCGCGGCAACAAGGGCGCGGCGCTGACCACCTACCTGTCGCTTGCCGGCCGCTACTGCGTGCTGATGCCCAACGCCGGCCGCGGCGGCGGAATCAGCCGCAAGATCTCCAATCCCAACGACCGCAAGCGGATGAAGGAGATCCTGGCCGAGCTCGAGGTGCCCCAGGGCATGGGGGTGATCCTGCGCACCGCCGGCCTCGAGCGCTCCAACATCGATATCAAGCGCGACTACGAGTACCTGATCCGGCTGTGGGATTCGATCCGCGAGCTCACCATGCGCTCGACCGCGCCGGCGCTGATCTACGAGGAAGGCGACCTGGTCAAGCGCAGCCTGCGCGACGTGTTCGACACCGACATCGCGCAGGTGCTGGTCGAGGGCGAGGCGGGCTACCAGGCGGCCAGCGAGTTCATGCGCCAGCTGATCCCGCACCAGGCCGACAAGGTGCAGCTCTACAAGGAGCCGATCCCCCTCTTCCACCGCTACCAGGTGGAAAGCCAGTTCGACGCCATGCACTCGCCGGTCGTGCAGCTTCGCAGCGGCGGCTACATCGTCATCAACCCGACCGAGGCGCTGGTCGCCATCGACGTCAACTCGGGCCGCGCCACCAAGGAGCGCAACATCGAGGAGACGGCGCTGCGCACCAACCTGGAAGCGGCCGAGGAAGTCGCCCGCCAGGTCCGCCTGCGCGATCTCGCCGGCCTGATCGTGATCGACTTCATCGACATGGAGGAGCATCGCCACCAGCGCCAGGTCGAGCACAAGGTGAAGGACGCGATGCGCAACGACCGCGCGCGCATCCAGATCGGCCGCATCTCGGCGTTCGGCCTGATGGAGCTGTCGCGCCAGCGCCTGCGCCCCAGCCTGCTCGAGCACTCGACCGAGATCTGCCCGCATTGCGCCGGCACCGGCCGCGTGCGCTCGATCGAATCGGCCGCGCTGCATGCGCTGCGCACGATCGAGGAGGAAGGCGTGCGACGCCGCTCCAGCGAGATCGTGGTCAGCGTGCCGCCGAACGTCGCGCTCTACCTGCTCAACCAGAAGCGCCAGGCGCTCTCCGAGATCGAGCAGCGCTATGCCTTCCACGTCACCATCGAGGCCGACGACGAGCTGCACGCGGCCGACTGCGAGATCGAACGCGTGCGCCAGCGGCGCGACGACCGGCCGGCGCAGGAACTGGCGCGCGCGACCTATGACGAGGTCGAGGGCGAAGGTGCGGCCGCCGAAGCCGCCGAGGCCGAGGGCGAAGGCGAGGACCGGGCCGAGGGCGAGCGCGCCGCGGGCGACGAGGACGGCGATGGCCGTGGCGGCCGTCGTCGCCGCCGCCGTCGCCGGCGGAGCCGCCGCGATGACGAAGATCGGCCCTCCGACGAAGGATCGCGGGGCGAAGAGCGTCCCTACTCGGCCGCCAACGGACACGACGCGCCGTCGGAGGAGCCGCCGGCCCACAACGAAGCAATGGAGCCCGAGGGCGAGTCCTTCGGTGGCGAGGAAGATGGCGAAGGCGCGCCTGCCGAGGCGCGCGAAGGCCACGGTCCGCAAGGCGGCGAACAGGATGGCGAACAGGGCGAGCGTCGCCGCCGCCGCGGCCGCCGCGGCGGCCGCCGCCGGCGCGGACGCGAAGAGGGCGAGAGCGAGCGTCCCGAGCGCAACGGCTGGAATGCCGAAGAGTCCGCGCCGCCAATCGACGCCCAGTCCGCTGCGCCGTTCGACGGCCAGCCTGTCGAGCAGATGCCGGGCCACCACATGCCGGTCGAGCATCCGCCGTTCGAGCCGGCGATGACCGCGGATTCCGCGCCCCCGCCGCCGCCGTCGATTGCTTCTTCGATCGCGCCGCCGCCCCAGCCGGTGGTCGCGCAGGCGCCGCAGCCGGTGCCCGAGCCGGCCGAAGTGCGCGCCGAACCGCCGCCGTCGGTGGTGCCGACCATCTCGGCCGACGCCCCGCCGGAGAAGCCCAAGCGCGGCTGGTGGCGGCGCTGACCGAGCGCCGGAGCATCATCGGTTCTCCTGTAGTCCCTTTTGCCGGGGCAGCGCCACTCCGGTGGCGCGTCTTCTCATGCTCATCGGACCGGTGCGACCTCATTCGAGCATCGGTTGGCTGACGCCCGATGCCTATGCCGAGACGTTCGTCGGGCAACGGGGCCAAGCCGCCCGATGAAGCCGGATTTTCCTAGCCCAGGCGGTCCAAGATTGGGGGGCAAGTTCAGTCATGGTCTCGTAGGTGTAGATGACGGTGCTGGTGTCGGGGTACTGCTTCGAGGTCAGACGGCATCGCATAGAATAGCGAACGGTCACCTCGCGACCGGTCCGACGCTATCGAGTTGCAAACTTGGAACTCACCTCTACAAGCTGGGACAAGCTCGCAGTTTCGACAAAACTCTCGTCCACGCCGACATGGTGCCAACCCTTGGCGCCTGCGATAGCCCGCAGAAAGTCTGCAAGCCAATTGCGTACAATATCTGGAGCGAAAACTTTCGGATCTTTTGGGATTAAATGCACCCTGTGTCCATCCGACACGATCTCGAGCTGATTTCCTTCGCTGTCGAAAATGAAGTGGGGCTCGTCAACATACCAAGGTTCAATGTATAGCTCCAAGTCGGCAGCCGTTTTGAATACCGTGATGTCTCCCGCTCGACCGATCGCGCGATTATCGTTCACTATGAACGGTGCTTTCATCAGAAGCGATCCCAAAACGAGGTGTCTGGATCCGTTGTATCCCACGGTCTGTGACGCCCGATTCCCTGCCCAGGCTGCGTTTTTCCCGTATTGGGATCGATAACGCGCCTGTGATAGTGGGGATATTTTCCAGTCGGATCCCCCGTCCTGTTACCGCCCGGCGCGACCCTGAAATTCTTTCCAAAGGAAATCTCCTCGCCGCGGATCAACATTCTACATGCTTTCGCTCCTAAAACCGTCTCTGCGGCATTCTTGTAGGGTTCTGACGGATCGGACTTATATATGGGATCATTTTCGCCGGGGGCGTTTGCCGGTGAAGGTGTCAAAATTGCAATGAGGGCGGCGCCCCCAAGTATCAACAATGGCACGATATCACCCTGGGGATCAGTCAGATTGACCGGGTTTCCGCCAACGTATGGATAGAGATTGCCGACTTGGTCGGACGACTCTTCCAATGGATCCCGCGAGAGCCATCGCCCCCCAATTGGATCGAACGCACGATATTTCGTGAGATAGAGCCCACTGTCAGCATTGAAGAACATGCCAGCGTAGACGAAGTCAGTCGTGGGCGTGGTCACCTGCAGCGGCACGCCGTAAGGATCGTAGCCATATGCCGCCGCACTCGCGGTGCTGGCGAACACGCGCCGCACTGAGCCAATCTGGTCGATGCCGTAGTACAAGGTCTGCGCAGGCGTGCCGGGTAGATACTCGCCCTCGTCGTAGTAGCTGCGGAGCGTCGTGTTTGAGGCGTTACGCGCTTGGCAGATGTCGTCGCCGCACCACAGGTACGAAGTGACGGTCGCGCTGCCGCCGCCCGGCGGCGTGCTGCTGATCGTCGCCCGTCGCCCGAGGCCGTCGTAGGTGAAGGCGGTCGCCTTGCCGCTGACGCCTAGGTACGTAATGCCGACCAGCCGGTTCTCGGCGTCCCAAGCGTAGGTGCGTTGTCCGTCCGAGGTGAGGTTGCCGTTGGCGTCGAAGGTCAGCGCCTGGCCGGAGAGGTTAGTGAGCTGGTTGAGGGTGTTGTACATCGCGGTCTGGCTGCCGACGGAGGGATAGACGGCCGAGGCGTCGCTGCTTTCGGTGATGCCGGTGATGAAGTTCTCGGGGCTCGTGGTGTAGGTGAAGTTGGAGAACTGGCCGGCCGTGAGGCCGGTGTTGGCGATGCCGGCCAGCCTGCGGTCGCCAGTGTTGGTGAGGTAGCTCCAGGCGGTGGCGAGCGTGGAACTGGCGAGCTGGCGGCTCGCGGTCTGATCGGTCTGGCCGAGGTACGACAGGTTGAACGTACCGAGGTCGTCGGTGTGGACCGATAGACGGCCGATCGCGTCGTACTGGAAGGTCTCGACACCAGCGCCCTGGACGGTGCGCGAGCTGAGCCGGCCGAGCACATCATAGGCCGAGGTGATGGCGCTCGAGGGCAACGGCCCCGATTCCTGCTGCAGCTGCAGGGCGCCCTGCGAGCCAACCGACACGTAGGTGTACTGCCGCGTGCCGGTGCCGTCGGTCATCGCGGTGAGGCGCGGGAAGTACGGATCGTACGTGAAGCTGACGTTGGGGGTCGGATTGACGGCGCCAGTGTAAGTGACGCCGGTCACGCGGTCGTCGTTGGCGTAAGCGTAGGTCTTGACCTGCGACAGCGCGTCGGTCACCGATTTCAGGCGGCTGGTGGTGGTCTCGTAGGTGTAGGTGACGGTGCTGGTGTCGGGATATTGCTTCGAGGTCAGCCGGCCCTGCACGTCGTAAGACCACTGGGTGACGTTGGTCTGCGGATCGGTCAGGCTGGTGATCTGTCCGCGCTGATTGTAGCCGTACTGCGTCTGCTTGCCCGCCGGGTCGGTCACCGAGGTCAGCCGGCGGTTGGCGTCGTAGGCGTAAGTCCACTGCCGGCCCTCGCGGTCAGTGTAGGACACCAGGTCGAGAAGGGTGTAGCCGTAGGTCTCCGTCGTGCCGTCGGGATAGGTCTTGTTCGTGATCCGATCGGCGGCGTCGTAGTCGTAGGTGATGGTCCAGCCTTCGGAATCGGTGAAGTTGCGGACGC
>JAFEFF010000129.1 GCA_018240745.1 Pseudomonadota bacterium | reverse complement strand
TGGCGGTCTCGGCCTCGTCGACCGAGCCGTCGTCGTTGACCGCGACGCCGTAGTCGCGCCGCGCCGCCTCGGCCGAGATGAAGCCGAGCTTCACGTCGCTTGCCACGACGGCTGCCGGCCGCCGGCGCGGATTGCCGAGCCCGCCGCCGCCCGGCATCTCGATGATCACCCGGTCGTTCTTCGGCACGGTTTGCACGCCCATGCCGCGCAGCTTCCTGCCCGAGGCGAGGCTCACCATGCCGTTGGCGCCGTTCAGGCCGCCGTCGCGGCCGCGCGGCGGATGGTCGACGCGATCGTAGTAGGCCGAGATGGAGAAGGGCGCCTTGTCGAGCGACGACACTTCCATGATCTGGCCGAGGCCGCCGCGGAACTCGCCGGCGCCGCCGGAATCCTGGCGATATTCCTTCTTCCACACGAGCAGCGGCGACACCGCCTCGTTGACCTCGATCGGCACGTTGCGCACGCCGCTCGGAAAGGCGGTGGCCGACAGCCCGTCGCGGCCGGGCCGCGCGCCGGTGCCGCCGGAATGGAAGCTCATCACCGTGAAGGGCTGCGCGTTCACCGTCTCGGCCGGGTCGCCGTCGGTGCTGCCGGGGCCGCCCAGCGCCATCAGGTTCCACAGGCAGGAGGTTCCCTCGGCCGGCACCTCGCCGCCCAGCGCCTGGTGCAGGCAGCCGAACATCACGTCGGGCAGCATCTGGCCGGTGACATGGCGCGTCGCGACCGGCGCCGGCTTCCTGGCGTTGAGGATCGTGTTCTCGGGCGCGGTGACGCGGATCACCGACAGCGAACCCTCGTTGTTCGGCACCTTGGGGGCGACGATGCACTTCACGCCGAACGAGGCGTAGGCCTCGGTGTAGCAGAGCGGCACGTTGATGCCGTAGCCCGAGACGCCCGAGGTGCCGGCGAAGTCGACGTCGATGCCGCTCGGGCCGATCTTCATGGTGGCGACCAGGTCGACCGGCTTGTCGTAGCCGTCGACCGTCATCTTGAACCTGTATTCGCCGGGCTTGATCCTGCGGATCGCCTCGAGCGAGGCGTTCCTGGACTTCTCGAGGATGTGCGCCCCCAGCCGGTCGAGGTCGTCGATGGCGAACTCGTCCATCATCTCGATCAGGCGGCGGCAGCCGATCTCGTTGCAGGTCGCCAGCGAGTAGAGGTCGCCGACCACCTGGACCGGCTCGCGCACGTTGGCCGCGACGATGTCGACCAGCGTCTGGTCGACGGTCCCGCCCTTCGCGAAGCGCATCAGCGGGATGTACAGGCCCTCCTCGTAGTTGTTGCGGGCGTCGGTCGTCATGCCGCGGCCGCCGATGTCGACGACGTGGCAGGTCGAGGCGAACAGGGCGACCATCTTGCCGCGCCGGAAGGTCGGCGTGACGAACGTGAAGTCGTGCAGGTGGCCGGTGCCCTTCCACGGGTCGTTGGTCAGGAAGATGTCGCCTTCCTTCATGGTCGGCGCCGGGAACTTCTCGAGGAAGTGGCGGACCGAGCGCGCCATCGAGTTGATGTGACCGGGCGTGCCGGTGACCGCCTGGGCGAGCATGTCGCCCTCGAGGTCGAACACGCCGGCGGACAGGTCGCCCGCCTCGCGGGTCGAGGTCGAGAAGCCGGTGCGCATCAGCGCCAGCGCCTGCTCCTCGACGACCGCGATCAGGCGGTCCCACATCAGTTGCAGGCGGATCGGCGACAGCGGATCGTTGATGCTCATTGCACCTTCTCCAACAGGATGGCGCCGATCGGGCTCAGCCGCGCGGCGAAGCTCTTCGGCACGATGGTCGTGGTCTCGTCCTCGGCGATGATCGCCGGGCCGGGGATATGGCTGCCGATCTGAAGGTCGGCGCGATGATAGACCGGCACGTCCTTCATGTCCTGATCGGCCGGGTCGTAGACGGCGCGCCGGCCGCGCGCCTTGGCCGGGATGTCCTTGGGCTGCGGCGGCGCCTTGGGCATCGGCGGCTGCTCGGCGGCGAGCCTCAGCGTCCAGTTCATGATCTCGACGCTGAGGCCCGGAATGGTCCGGCCGAAGGTCGCGGCGTAGCCCTCCTCGTAGAGCTTCACCAGCGACGCGGCCGAGGCGGCGGTGAAGTCGCCGTCCGGCAGGTTGACGGTGATCTCGTGGCCCTGGCCGCGATAGCGCATGTCGGCGGTACGGGTCGCCGCCAGCCTGGCGGTCGGTGCGCCGGCCTTCACCACCGCCTCGGCCTCGGCGCGCATCTCGGCGAACAGCCGGTTGACGAACGCCGGGTCGAATTTGTCGGCATCGAGCTGGACATAGCGGCTGCGCACGACCTCGTAGGCGACCGGCGCCATCAGGAAGCCGACGGCCGAGCCCACGCCCGCGCCCGACGGCACCATCACCCGGCTGATGCCGAGCTTCTCGGCCAGTCGCGCGGCATGGATCGGCGCGGCGCCGCCGAAGGCGATCATGGTGCGGTCCTGCAGCTCCTTGCCGCGCTCGACGGCATGGACGCGCGCGGCGTTGGCCATGTTCTCCTCGACGATCTCGCTGACGCCGAACGCCGCGTCGAGGCGCTTGAGCTGCAAGGGTGAGCCGACCGCCTTGTCGATCGCGGTTCCGGCCTGCTCGGGCAGAAGCTTGATCGAGCCGCCGGCGAAGTAGCCGGGATCGATCCGGCCCAGCACCACGTCGGCGTCGGTCACGGTCGGCTCGGTGCCGCCGCGGCCGTAGCTCGCCGGACCCGGCTCGGCGCCGGCGCTCTCCGGGCCGACATTGATGCGGGAAAGCGAGTCGACGTGGGCGATCGAGCCGCCGCCCGCGCCGATCTCGACCATCTCGATCACCGGGATGCGCAGCGGCAGGCCGGAGCCCTTGAGGAAGCGATACTGCCGCGCGACCTCGAAGGTGCGCGAGTGCTGTGGCTCGCCGTTGTCGATCAGGCAGATCTTGGCGGTCGTGCCGCCCATGTCGAACGACAGGACCTTGTCGAGGCCGCACTGGCGCGCCAGCGCCGCCGCGAGGATCGCGCCGCCGGCCGGGCCGGACTCCACGAGCCGGATCGGGAACTTGCGCGCGGTTTCGAGCGCCGCCAGGCCGCCCCCCGAGGTGATCAGGAACAGCGGGCACTCGACGCCGCGCTGGCGCAGCGCCGCGTCGAGCCGGCCGAGATAGCGGTCCATCACCGGCTGCACGTAGGCGTTGGCGACCGCGGTCGACCAGCGCTCGTACTCGCGGATCTCGGGCGAGACTTCGCTGGACAAGGTGATCGACACGCCCGGCAGCATCTCGGCCAGGATGTCGCGCGTGCGCCGCTCGTGCGTGCCGTCGAGATAGGCGTGCATGTAGCCGATGGCGATCGCCTCGATGCCGGCGGCCTCGAGCCTGGGCGCCAGCGCCTTCACCGCATTCTCGTCGAGCGGCACCAGCACGTTGCCGCGGCCGTCCATGCGCTCCGGCACGCCGAAGCGAAGGTCGCGCGGCACCAGCGGCGAGGGCTTCACCATGAAGATGTCGTACTGCTCGAAACGGTGCTCGAACGCGATCTCGATCGAATCGCGGAAGCCCTCGGTGACGATCAGCGCCGTCTTGGCGCCCTTGCGCTCGATGATGGCGTTGGTCGCCAGCGTCGTGCCGTGGATGATGATGCCGAGATCGCCGGCCTTGGCGCCCGACAGCTTCACGATCTCGTCCAGGCCGGTCAGCACGCCTTCCTCGGGCGCGCGCGGCGTGGTCAGCACCTTGGTGCTGGTCCGTTTGCCGTTCCATTCCAGGCACAGGTCGGTGAAGGTGCCGCCGATATCGACGGCCAAGCGTGCTTTTTCTGCCATGACTCTCTCTGTCTATGCCGCCGTTGGCTGGATGTTGCCGCCGAGATAGGCCTGGCGGATGCGCGGATCGGTGCGCACCTCGGTTGCCGGGCCTTCCATGAATTTGCGCCCCTGTTCCATGACCAGTGCGCGGTCGGAGATCAAGAGCGCCCCGCGCACGTTTTGCTCCACCACGAGGACCGTGACGCCGGTTGACGCGATCTGCTGCACGGTGGTGAAGACGTCGCCCTGCATGCGTGGTGACAAACCGAGCGAGGGCTCGTCGAGCAGCAAAAGGCTCGGCTCGAGAAGCAGCACCATCGCCATCTCGAGGATCTGCTGCTCGCCGCCCGACAGATTGCCGGCCTCGATGCGCGCCTTCTGGCGCAGCATCGGGAACAGGCCGGTGACGCGCGCGATCGCCGCCTCGTGCCTCGCGCCGGGCAGCGTGTAGCAGCCCATCTTGAGGTTCTCGTCGACGCTCATGTGCGGGAAGTTGCAGCGGCCTTGCGGCACGAATCCGACGCCGCGCTTCAGCCGCTCCCACGGCGGCAGGCGTTCGATCGCCTCGCCCTTGAACAGAATCCGGCCGCCGAAAAAGCGGTTGGTGCCGTAGATCGCGCGCAACAGCGTCGACTTGCCGGCGCCATTGCCGCCGATCAGCGTGGTGATCGTGCCCGTCTCCAGAGTCGCGGAGAACTCGCGCACGATCGGATTGTCGCCGTAACCGGCGCTGACGGAAACGAGATCGAGGGCGACGGTCACGCCGCACCACCAGTTTCCTCCCTGCGCGCCCGCGCGGGGAGGTGTCGGCGCCTGTCCCGAGCGAAGCGAGGGATCTCGCCGACGGAGGGGTCATGGGCCACGGAATCGGTGTAGCTCATGACCCCTCCGGCGCGGATGACCGCGCCACCTCCCCACGCTAGCGCGGGGAGGAAAAAGAGGAAAGCGACGAAGGCGGTCATGCGGCGCCCCGCATCTCGGCCTCGGCCATCTCGGGTGTCAGGCCGAGATAGGCCTCCAGGACGCGCGGATCGGTATGGATCGCTTCGGCTGTGCCCTCGGTCAGCTTGCGGCCCTGTTCGAGCACGATCACGTGGTGGCAGAGGGTGGTGATGAACTCGACGTTGTGCTCGACGATCAGGAAGGTCTCGCCCGCCTGGTTGAGCTGCTGCAGCGCCACCTCGATCTCGCGGATGCGGGAGGGATTGACGCCGGCCACCGGTTCGTCGAGCACGACGATCCTGGGATGCGGCATCAACGCGGCCGCCAGCGCCACCAGCTTCTTCTGGCCGTAGGACAGGATGCCGGTTTCGATCTCGTAGTACTTGCGAAGCCCGATCAGGTCGACCAGTTCCGACGCGCGCCTCTCGGAGGCTTCGACGGCCGTGCGATAGCGCCGGGTGCGGAAGAACTCGTCGACCCAGGTGGCCGGATCGAACTGCTGCGCGGCGATCGCGAGGTTGTCGCGCAGCGACAGCCGCTCGTAGATCCGCACGGTCTGGAAGGTGCGCATCAGGCCGGCCCGCGCGATCAGGTGCGCCGGCTTGCCGGTGATGTCGGTGCCCCCGAGAGAGACCCTGCCGCCATCGAGCTTCTGGAAGCCCGACAGGCAATCGATCGCCGTGCTCTTGCCCGAGCCGTTGGGGCCGATCAGGCCGGTGATGCTGCCGGCCGCAACCTCGAACGACACGCCGTCCAGCGCATGCACGCCGGCATAGGCCTTGCGCAGGTCGTCGACGGTGAGCAGCGCGGTCATCGGCCCGCCGTCATCGGATCGCTTCCCGCATGCGGGCGATCTCGCGTTCGCGCAGCCAGCCGGCGACGCCGGCCGGCATGGCGAACATCGCCGCCACCAGGATCACGCCGTAGATGATCATGCGGAAGTCCGCGGAGAAGCGCAGCACTTCCGGCAGCGCCGACAACGCGATGCCCGAGGCGATCACGGCCCAGAAGCTGCCCGCGCCGCCGATGATCACGATGATCAGGAAGGTCTGCATGTAATAGAAGTCGAGGAACGACGGATCGATGATGCCCAGGTGGAAGGTCAGGACGCCGCCCGCCGCGCCGGTGATCGCCGCGCTGATCGCGAAGGAGGCGAGCTTGTAGGGCATCGGCGAGATGCCCTGGGCGCGCACCAGCGGCTCGTTCTGCTTGATGGCAATCAGGGTGCGGCCGATGCGCGAGCTGCACAGCGCGTAGAGGAAGGCGATCATCGCCACCGAGAAGGCCCAGGCGATCCAGTAGAATTTGTGCGTGGTGTCGAAGGCGACGCCGAAGGCGTGCGGCGGCGGCAGGTTGGGGATGCCGAGCGGCCCGCGCGTCAGGCTGACCCAGTCGCGGGCGATCAGTGCCGCGAGGAGAGCGAAGGTGAGCGTCGAGATCACGAAGGCATGGCGATTGGTGCGCAGGATCGGATAGCCGATCACCAGTGCCAGGACGCCGTTCAGGACGGCGGCGTGGACCAGCCCCATCCAGAATGTGCCGCCGAAGGTCATGACGGTGAGTGCCGTCGCATAGCCGCCGATGCCCCAGAAGCCGAGCTGGGCGAACGACAGCAGGCCGGTGAAGCCGTAGACCAGATTGAGCGCCGCCGCCGCGACCGTGAACATCAGCGCCGAGATGCCGACGCCGACGATGTAGTTGGAGCCGGTGACCAGCGGCACGGCG
>JAFEFF010000128.1 GCA_018240745.1 Pseudomonadota bacterium | reverse complement strand
GCTGGGCTCGATGATCTACGCCATGCCGGGCATGGTCTCGCAGCTCAGCCTGCAGGCCGACAAGCCGGGCGATCTCTGGGGCACATCGGCCCAATTCTCCGGCGACGGCTTCTCCGACATGCAGTTCCGGGTGAAGAGCGTGCCCGCCGCCGATTTCGACGCGTGGGTGGCCGGCGTCCGCGGCAAGGGCCCCGTGCTCGACCGGAAGACCTACACCGCGCTGACACGGCAGACCCAGCGCGTGCCGAGCGAAACCTATCGCGACGCCGATCCGCAGCTCTTCGACGCCGTGGCGACCCAGAAGATCCCGCCGGGACCCGGGCCTCAGCCGGGGGCGCCGGAGCATGCGGGGCGTGAAGTCTCCGCCGGCGGGGGGCGTTGACGATGCTGGGCAAGCTCGGCCTTTCGGCGATCCCCTGGTCCCAGCCGATCCCGCTGATCACCTCCCTCGCGGTGATGCTGATCCTGCTCGGCGTGCTGGTCCTGATCACGGTCAAGGGTTGGTGGCCCTATCTCTGGCGCGAGTGGATCACCAGCGTCGACCACAAGCGGATCGGCGTCATGTACTGCCTGCTGGGCGTCGTCATGCTGATCCGCGGCTTCGCCGACGCGATCATGATGCGCAGCCAGCAGGCGCTGGCGATCGGTGGGCCCGGCTACCTGCCGCCCGAGCACTACGACCAGGTCTTCAGCGCCCACGGCACGATCATGATCCTGTTCGGCGCCATGCCGCTGGTGCTGGGGCTGATGAACTTCGTGGTGCCGCTGCAGCTCGGCGTGCGCGACGTCGCCTTCCCGACCTTCAACTCGGTCGGCTTCTGGCTGACCGCCAGCGCCGCCCTGCTGGTCAATGTGTCGCTGTTCGTCGGCGAGTTCGCGCGCACCGGCTGGCTGCCCTACCCGCCCCTCAGTGAAACGGCCTACTCGCCGGGCGTCGGCGTCGACTATTACCTCTGGGCGGTGCAGATCTCCGGCATCGGCACGCTGATCACCGGCATCAACATCGTCACCACGGTGCTGAAGATGCGCTGCCACGGCATGAGCTACCTGCGCATGCCGGTATTCTGCTGGACGGCGCTGGCCTCGTGCCTGCTGATCGTCGCCACCTTCCCGATCCTGACGGCGACGCTCGCGATGCTGACCCTCGATCGCTATGTCGGCTGGCACTACTTCACCAACACCGCCGGCGGCAATCCGATGATGTTCGTGAACCTGGTGTGGGCGTGGGGACATCCCGAGGTCTACATCCTGGTCCTGCCGGCGTTCGGCGTCTTCTCGGAGATCTTCCCGACCTTCTCCGGCAAGCCGCTGTTCGGCTACCGCTCGATGGTCGTCGCCACGCTGTTCATCTGCATCGTCTCGATGACGGTGTGGCTGCACCACTTCTTCACCATGGGCGCGGGCGCTGCGGTCAACACCTTCTTCGGCATCTCCTCGAGCATCATCGCCGTCGGAACCGGCGTGAAGATCTACAACTGGATATTCACGATGTACGGCGGCCGGGTGCGCTTCGAGGTGCCCATGCTGTGGTCGATGGGCTTCATCTTCACCTTCATCATCGGCGGGCTGACCGGCGTGCTGCTCGCCGTCCCGCCCGCGGACTTCCTGACACACAACTCGATGTTCCTGGTGGCGCACTTCCACAACGTCATCATCGGCGCCGTGGTGTTCGCGATCTTCGCCGCTTTGGAATACTGGTTCCCCAAGGCCTTCGGCTTCCGGCTCGACGGCCGCTGGGGCACGGCCGCCTTCTGGTTCGCCTTCGTCGGCTTCTGGGTGACCTTCGCCCCGCTCTACATCCTCGGGCTGGCCGGCATGACGCGGCGGCTGCAGCACATCAACTTCCCGGAATGGGCGCCGTGGCTCTACGTGTCCGCGGCGGGCGTGGTGATCCTGATCCTGGGCGTGATCTCGCAGGTCCTGGAGCTGGTGCTCAGCATTCGCCGCCGCGACCAGTTGCGCGACACTACCGGCGATCCGTGGGACGGCCGCTCGCTCGAATGGTCGACCCCCTCGCCGCCGCCGTTCTTCAACTTCGCCGTGATGCCGAACGTCGAGGGCGAGGAGGCCTATTGGGGCATCAAGCTTCGCGCCATCGAGACACAGCAGCTCTCGCCCGAACCCAATTACCAGCCGATCGAGATGCCGCTCGACAGCCCGGTCGGCTTCTACACCGCGTTCTTCTCCTTCGTCTTCGGCTTTGCGATGATCTGGTACATCTGGTGGCTCGCGATCGTCGCGCTGGTCGCGGCGTTCGCCGGCTTCGTGGTCTTCGCCTGGCGCGACGAGCACGAATTCGAGGTGTCGGTCGACGAGGTGGCGCGGGCCGACCGCGCCCGCCGCGAGGCGCGCGAAGCCATCCTCGCCCGGCTCGCCCGGCAGGAAGCGGCGCCATGACCGACACCGGACTGCCGGCCAGCGTCGCCGCCCTGCGCCGCGTCCGCGAGGACCCTCACCGGCTCGGCCATCGCCCGCACGATGGCCGCGAGCCGGTCCGGGGCATCGGCATGGGAACGACCGGCCCGGCCCACAAGCGCATCATCGTCGGCTACGGCTTCTGGATCTTCCTGCTGAGCGACATCGTGATGTTTTCCTGCTTCTTCGCCGCCTTCGCCGTGCAGCGCGACGCCACCGCCGGCGGGCCGAAGATGGCCGATATCGTCGACCTCCAGCGGGTCGCCATCGAGACGGCGGCGCTGCTGCTCTCCAGCTACACCTGCATGCTCTCGTTCGCGGCGACGAACGTGCGGAACCTGCTGCTGACCCAGGTCTTCCTGTTCCTCACCGGGCTGCTCGGCCTGGTGTTCGTGCTGCTGGAGGCGTGGGAGTTCATCGACCTGGCCAATCGCGGGATCACGCCACAGCGCAGCGGCATGCTCACCGCCTTCTTCGGCCTGGTGGGACTGCACGGGGTGCATGTCACGGCCGGCGGGCTGTGGCTCGCCACCATGATGGCGCAGGTGCAGGTCAAGGGCTTCCGACGCCACATCGTCCACCGGCTGATCTGCTTCAACCTCTTCTGGCATGCCCTGGACATCGTTTGGATCGGCATCTTCACGGTCGTCTACCTGATCGGGAGTCTCTCGTGAGCAACCTCGAATCCGACCCTGCCCGCTTCACCGCCACGCTCGACGACCGCGAGGACCACGCCCCCGGCGACGAGCCGCAGGAGGCCGCCGGCCATTGGGTGCTCAATGCCAATATCGGCCTCGGCTTCTCGGTCGTGCTCACCGTCGCGGCCTTCGCCCTCGTCATCTGGCCGATCGTCTACGGGCCGGCCGTCGCCGTGGCGCTGGTCGTGCTCGCGATCGCCCAGATGGGCGTGCACCTGGTGTTCTTCCTCCACATCACGACCGGGCCGGACAACACCAACAACGTGCTGGCGCTCGCCTTCGGCATCCTGGTCGTCTTCCTGATGGTCGTCGGCTCGATCTGGATCATGGACCATCTCAGCCACAACATGATGCCGATGGACCAGACGATGCAGATGCAGCGGTAGTCTAGAACATCTCCGGCGTGATCACGTTCTGCGGGCGCGGGCCGAGCATTGCCGCGCGCATGGTTTCGGCCGACTTGAGCCGGATGTCGTCCCACGCCTCGGGCGTGAAGAAGGCGGAGTGCGGCGTGATGATCAGCCGTCCCTCGCACCATGGCTCGCGCGCGCGGTAGGCGCGCAGCAGCTCGGGGATGGGCTCGACCGGCGGTTCGACCGGCAGCACATCGAGCCCGACGCCGGCGAGATGCCCGCGCTTCAGGAGATCGGCGAGCGCATCGACATCGCAGATCGGCCCGCGCGCCGTGCTGACCACGATGCCGCCCTTCGGCATGCGCTCCAGCATCGCGCGCGAGATCATCCCCCGTGTCTCCAGAGTGAGAGGCGCGTGGATCGATAAAGTGTCGGTCTGCTCCATCAGCGCCTCGAGCGAGTTCACGCGCTCGACGCCGACGCCGAGCTCGGTGCCGTTCGGCATGTACGGGTCGTAGGCGACGACGCGGAACTGGAAGGCCTTGGCGCGCAGCGCCGCCGCGGTGCCGATGCGGCCGAGGCCGACGATGCCGAAGGTCTGCACGCCGCTGCGCTTCAGCAGCGGGTCGCGCACATAGGCCCACGGCGCAGGTTGCGGCCGGCGCTGCGCCTCGAGATGGAGCGCGATGCCGCGGCGCAGCGACAGGGCGAGGGCCAGCGCGTGGTCGGCCACCTCGGTGGTGCCGTAGTCCGGCACGTTGCACACCATCACGCCGCGCGCGGCGGCCGCCTCGCGATCGATCTTGTCGTAGCCGACGCCCATGCGCACGACGCAGGCGAGCTTGGGGAACCTGGCGAAATGCTCGGCGGTCACGGCGTGCCGCAGCACCATCAGGCCGTCGGCCTCGGCGCAGTCGCGGTCCTCGAGCTGCGACAGGTTGCTGACGTTGCGCCACACCACGCGCACGCCGTTCCCGAACACCTCGCGTTCGACGGAGTCGTCGGCGTACAGCTTCTCCGCATACAGGACTGTCTTGACCATGGTCTGGGCATCTCCCACTTAAGGCTGCATCCTAGCGGCACCTGAAGCACGACAGCAAAACAGGAAAACAGGCCATGCCCGGCACCGTTCACCTCCATCGCGTCCTCGCGACGACGCCCGAGAAGCTCTACCGCGCGTTCCTCGAGCCCGATGCGGTGGCCAAGTGGCTGCCGCCGAACGGCTTTGCCTGCACGGTCCATCACCTGGACGCGCGCGTCGGCGGCACCCACAAGATGTCCTTCCGGAATTTCACGACGGGCAACGGCCACTCCTTCGGCGGTCGCTATCTCGAACTCGTCGCCGGCGAGCGCCTGCGCTACACGGACTCGTTCGACGATCCCAACCTGCCGGGCGAGATGACGGTCACGGTCGGCCTGAGGAAGGTCGCGGTCGGCACCGAGCTGACCATCACGCAGGAAGGAGTGCCGGACGCCATCCCCGTCGAGGCCTGCTACCTCGGCTGGCAGCAATCGCTCGAGAACCTGGCGAAGCTCGTCGAGCCCGATATCAAGGAATAGCCGGCCCCGCGTTCACTCCAGCGCGCGGTCGAGGATCGCCTGCAGCGTTCTGGCGCCGTGGGCGCCCGGCGGCGGCGCCTGGCCGGTCTCGGCGATCCGTTGGCGCTGCGCGTCTTCCCAGTGCCGGCCGTCGAAGAAACCCCTGGGGGTCAGGCTCGCCGCGTCGATGTCGTCGAGGCAGCGGGCATTGACGCTGATGCGGTGCGGGTTCGCGCGCGGGATATAGAAGGCGTGCATGCCGCAATGCGAGCAGAAGGTATGCTGCGCGACGCCGGTGCCGAAGGTGTAGGCCGTGAGCGCGGTCTTGCCGCGCAGCAGCCGGAAGGTCGCGGGGTCGCTGCCGAGGTGCAGGATGCCCTTCTTGGTGCAGATCGAGCAGCTGCAGGAGGACAGCAGGTCGAGATCGACCTCGGCGCGAAACCGAACGCGGCCGCAATGGCATCCGCCTTCCCGTGTTTCCAGCATGCGAGCCTCCTCACGTTGACGGTGGCATAGTCCGCGGCGCGGCGGCAAGCTGGACGCCGAGGAGACAACGATGACGGCACGCAGGATGCGGCTCGGCTTGTCGATCCGCGGTCATGGCTATCATCCGGCCGCCTGGCGCCATCCCGATGTGCCGGCCGACGGCACGCTGCATGTCGAGCATTACGTACGCAGCGCCCAGACCGCGGAGCGCGGCAAGCTCGACATGATCTTCTTTGCCGACGGGGCCGGCATCCGCCAGGGCGACACTCCGCGCGGCTCGCTGGCGCGGACCGGCCGCGACATGGTCGAGCTGGAACCGATGACCTTGCTGCCGGCCCTCGCCATGGTCACCCGCCATGTCGGGCTGGTGACGACGGCCTCCACCACCTACAACGAGCCGTACAACCTCGCGCGCAAGTTCGCCACGCTCGACCTGATCAGCAAGGGCCGCGCCGGCTGGAACGTGGTGGCGTCCTGGTCGGAGCTGGAGGCCCAGAACTTCGGCCTGGAGACGACGCTCGACTACGACACGCGCTACGCCCGGTCGGCTGAGTTCGTAGAGGTGGTCAAGGGACTGTGGGACAGCTGGGAGGACGGCGCCCTGCTGTTCGACAAGGCGGGCGGCCACTATTTCGACGAAGCGAAGATGCATGTGCTGGACCATCGCGGGCGCTTCTTCAAGGTGCGCGGGCCCTTGAATGTCGCGTGCATGCCGCAGGGCCATCCGGTGATCGTGCAGGCCGGCGCCTCGGAGCAAGGGCGCGAGCTCGGCGCCGCGACCGCCGAGGTCATCTACGCCGTATCGAGCTCGCTCGAGGGCGCGCGCGCCTACTACGCCGACGTCAAAGCGCGGATGGCGAAATACGGCCGCGCGCCGGACGACCTGAAGATCATGCCGGCGCTCTGCCCGGTCGTCGGCCGCACGCGCGCGGAGGCGCAGGCGAAGTACGACGAGCTGCAGGCCTTGTTCGACCCGCTGGCCGGGCTGGGCTCGCTGTACAGCGCGTTCGGTGACCTGTCGGGCCATGCGCTGGACGACCCGGTGCCCATCGATGCGCTGGGCGCCCAGGAGCTGCGCAGCCTGAGCGCCCAGATGGTCGAGCGGGTGCGGCGGGAAAGGCCGACGATCCGCGAGCTGTACCTCCGCTCCGGCATCACCGGCTCGGCGCGGATCGGCACGCCCGCCGATATCGCCGACGTCATGCAGGAGTGGTTCGAGGCCCAGGCGTGCGACGGCTTCAACATCACGCCGGCCACTCTGCCCGGCGGCGGCGAAGACTTCGTCGAGATGGTCGTTCCCGAGCTGCAGCGCCGCGGGCTGTTCCGCAGCGAATACGAAGGCCGGACCCTGCGCGAAAACCTCGGCCTGCGCCCGGTGACCAGCCGCTACAGCCGCGATCGCCGGGCGGCCGAGTGACGAAGATGGAATTCGAGATCGGCGTCGATATCGGCGGCACCTTCACCGACGTCGTCTGCCGCAACGGCAACGGCGCGATGCAGCTGGTCAAGATCCCGACGACGCGCAGCAATCCGAGCGCCGGCGTCAAGGCCGCGATGGACTACATGCGCCGCGAATGGCGCGTGTCGCCGGACGAGATCGCCCGCTTCGTGCACGGCACCACGGTCGCGACCAACGCCGTGATCGAGGCGAAGGGCGCACGGATCGGCCTGCTCACGACCAAGGGGTTCAAGGACGTGCTCGAGATCGGCCGGCAGATGCGGCACTCGGTATACGACCTCGTGCTGAAGCCCGAGACGCCGGTGTTCCTGGCGCCGGGCGCATGGCGCAAGGAAGTGGACGAGCGGCTGACGGCCACCGGGGACGTTCTGGTCCCGCTGGACGAGCGCTCGGTCGTCCACGCGATCGACGAGCTGGCCGCCGCGGGCGTCGAAGCGATCGCCGTCAGCTACCTGTTCTCCTTCCTCAATCCGGCCCACGAGCGGCGGACCCGCGAGATCGTCGCCGAGCGCCATCCGCGAATCATGGTCTCGCTGTCCTGCGAGGTCGACCCGGCCTTCCGCGAGTACGAGCGCACCTGCGTGACGGCGTTCGATGCCTACATCAAGCCGGTGGTCGGCCGCTATCTCGAGCGCATGGAGCAGGATCTGGCGGAGGACCGCGTCCGCACGCCGCTCCAGATCATGCAGTCCCGCGGCGGCATCAGCGCCTCCCGCATCGCCCGGCAACGTCCGGTGCGGCTCTTCCTGTCGGGGCCCGCGGCGGGCGTCATCGGCGGCCTGGAAGTCGGCCGCGCGGCCGGCATCGAAGACCTGATCACCGTCGACATCGGCGGGACGAGCTGCGACATCGCCCTGATCAGCGGCGGGCGACCGCTCATCCGGGCGGAAGGCGCGATCGGCGGCTATTCGGTCCGCGTGCCGATGGTCGACGTGAACGCGATCGGTTCGGGCGGCGGGTCGATCGCCTGGATCGACGGCGCCGGCTCGCTGCGGGTCGGGCCGCAGTCCGCGGGTTCGGAACCCGGTCCCGCCTGCTACGGCCGCGGCGGCGAGCGTGCGACGGTGACCGACGCCTCGGTCGTCCTGGGCTACATCGACCCGGCCTATTTCGCGGCCGGGTCGCTCGAGCTGTCGCCGAAGCTCGCGCGGCAGGCCATCGAGACGGTGATCGCCCGGCCGCTCGGCCTCACGCTCGACCATGCTGCGCTCGGCATTCATCGGGTCCTCAACGCCCAGATGGCGGAAGCGATCCGGCTGGTCTCGATCGGCCGCGGCATCGATCCCCGCGGCTACACGCTCCTGCCGCTGGGCGGCGGCGGGCCGCTGCACGCGACCGCGCTGGCGCGCGAGCTGGGCATCCGCCGGATCGCCGTGCCGCCGCATCCCGGCGTGCTGTCAGCGACCGGCCTGCTCTCCGCCCCGATCGAGCACGAGAGTTCCGTGGCCTTTCCCCGGCCGCTCGCGAACCTCGACTGGCCGGAGGTTGCACGGGCGCTCTCGGAACGCGACGAAGCCTGCGCCAGACTGATGCGCAGCGAGGACGTGCCTGCCGCACGGACGCAGATCTTCTACTTCGCCGATGTCTGCTACGTCGGGCAGGCCTACCATCTCGAGATCCCGCTTCGACCCGAGGCCGCCAACCCGATCGAAGCGCTGTACCGGGACTTCCTCGCGGCGCACGATCGCGTCTACGGCCACAGCACCGAGGGCGCGGCCCGAATCGTCAATCTGCGCAGCATCCATCGCAGCGCTGTCGGCCGGCCCACGACGACGGTCACTGCCCCATCGCGAGGCGGCAACGCGCTCAAGGGCACGCGCGACATCCTCACCGCCGACAGCGGCCGCTTCGTTCCGGCCCAGGTCTACGACCGGTCGGCGATGGCGATCGGTACCGAGATCCGCGGGCCCGCGATCGTCGAACAGCCCGATACGACGACTTTGATCGAGCCCGGCTGGCGTGCAACCGTCGTCGCCGACGGCACCCTCGTCATCACCGCCGACGGAAAGACCGAGCGCCCATGACATCCCGGACCAGGGCCGAAGCCCTCGACCCCATCACCGTCGAAGTCGTTCGCTACAAGCTCGACGGCATCGCCAACGAGATGCAGTCGACGCTGCTGCGCAGCTCCTTCTCGCCCATCGTCAAGGAAGGTCTCGACGCGTCGGCGAGCCTGTTCGCTCCCGACGGCACCACGCTCTCCCAGTCCTGCTCGATCCCGATCCATCTCGCGACCCTCATCCCGGCGGTCGCGAAGGTGCTCGAGACCTGGCCGGTCGACGGCATGCGCGACGGCGACATCTACATCCTCAACGATCCCTATACCGGCGGCACGCACCTGCCCGACATCGCGGTCATCATGCCGGTCCTTCATCGCGGCAAGGTCATCGCCTTGAGCGGCACCATGACCCATCACCAGGACGTCGGCGGCATGTCGGCGGGATCGGTGCCGACCAACGCCACGGAGATCTACCAGGAGGGCCTGCGAATTCCGCCCCTGAAGCTCAGGGACGGCGGCGTCTTCAACGACACCCTGATCAAGATGATCCGGCAGAACGTGCGCATCCCCGACACGGTGATGGGCGACCTCAATGCCCAGGTCGCGGCCTGTCAGGGGGCGGCGCGCCGGCTGGCGGAGCTCGCCGACGGCTACGGCCACAACCAGCTCGCCTCGATCTTCGACGAACTGCTGCAGCGCTCGGAGACGATGACCCGCAAGGCGCTCGCGGCCATCCCCGAGGGAACCTACCGGTTCGTCGATCACCTCGACAATGACGGCATCGAGCTCGACAAGCCGATCCGGATCGAGGTCGCCGTCACGGTCAGGGGCGGCGACATCGAGTTCGACTTCGAGGGCACGAGCCCGCAGGTCAAGGGGCCGCTCAATTGCGTGCCGTCCGGTTCGCTGGCGGCGGCGTGCTTCGCGGTGCGCGCCCTCACCGATCCCACCATCCCGACCAACGGCGGCTGCTTCCGGCCGATCAGGCTGCGTCTGCCGAAGGGCACGATCGTCAACCCGCAGGAGCCGGCCGCCGTCAACGCGCGGACCTCGACCATCAAGCGCATCACCGGCTGCATGATCGGCGCGCTCGCCCAGGTCCTGCCCGAGCGCGTGCCGGCCGCGTCGGCGGGCGAGCTCCTGGTCATCGCCTTCGGCGGCAGCCAGCCGGACGGCAACCGCTACGTCGTCGGCGAGCTGATCGCCGGCGGCAGCGGCGCCAGCGCCGGCCTGGACGGCGTCGACGTCATCGAGACGGATGCCACGAACTGCATGAACCTGCCGGCCGAAGCCATGGAGATGGAGGCGCCGATCCGCGTTCATCGGGTCGCGCTCCGGCAGGATTCGGGCGGCGCCGGCACGTTCCGCGGCGGCCTCGGCGTGGTGCGCGAATACGAGATCCTCGACGGCGAGGTGTCGCTCTCGCACCGCGGCGAGCGCCACTTCTCCAGCGCGCCCGGCCTCGACGGCGGGTCGGCGGGCGCCCGGGCCCATTCGGTCATCCGGCGTGCCGGCGGCGGCGAGGAGGTCGTCCCGTCCAAGACGGTCACGACGCTGCGCAAGGGCGACCGCCTGGTCATCGAGACCGCGGGCGGCGGCGGCTACGGCGATCCGCGTGCGCGGACGGCTGCGCAGGTGCGCGAGGATGTGCGCAACGGCAAGATCAGCGAGGACGCGGCCCGTGCCGCGTACGGGCGCGCGGAACAGGAGTGACCGAAGCGATCGTTCGCTGAGTTACGTTCACCCGTCATCCAATCTTGCCGCGCAAGCTGTCTGCGAGCGCGGAAAGCGCATTGGCGAGTCGCCTCGCGGTTTCCGGTGGCGGCAGGGGCACCTTGACGCTTTGCACGCCGGTGGCCGGATCGCGTTCAATCCATGGATGCGCCGAAATCTTGGGATCGTTGGCGGCGGCGAGAGCGGCAACGAACTGCGCGCCAACCTGCGCCAACGCGTGCCACGGATCGGCATCCACATCATGCGGCGGCGCCTCGACGCCATCCGCCCGCGCGATCGCCGTCCCGCCGGTACCACCGTTCATACCCACGTTGGCATCTTCCGTGGATTGGGCGGTATCGGGGGCGGCGATATTCGTCACCTCTTCGGCCGGCGCCACGGCCTCGCCTTCACCCATATGTCCAGTGACGTTCTCCACCTCCTTCATGAAACGGTTGAGACGCGAGCCGCCGAGTGAAATCTCTCCGCTGCCGCCATCGAGAATTCCCGCCGACAAAGAGCGCTTGAACGCCAGCACGGAAAGCATGCCTTCCTCGATCGTGCCCTTCGAAACGAAGTTGATGACTTGCACGGGCCGCTTCTGGCCGATGCGATGGATACGCCCGATGCGCTGTTCGAGGACCGCCGGGTTCCACGGCAGGTCCATGTTCACGAGCGTCGAGGCGTGCTGCAAGTTGAGGCCTGTGCTGCCGGCGTCGGTGGACAGGAACACGCGGCAGGCGGGGTCGCTGCGGAAGCGCTCGACGAGCGCCGGCCGCTTCTCCGACGGCACGCCGCCGTGGAAGCTGACATATCCCAAACCGCGCGCTTCGAGGCGGCGAATGACGATGTCGTGGGTGCGGGTCCACTGGGAGAACACCACCGCCTTGGCTTCGGGGTCGGCGAGCAGTTCGTCCAACAGCGCCGCCAGCTCATCGGCCTTGACGCCATGGTCGGTCTCCTGATCCAGCAAATAAGTGCTGTTGCACGACATGCGCATGTTCTGCAGCGCACAGGTCAGGCGCCGCTGATCCTTGTCCGACAGGAATCTGGTCTTGCGCCAGCGGTGGACGATCTTCGCCACCACGTCGGCATTCTCCTGGTGATACAGCATCTGCATCTCGGTCATCGGTACCAGCAAGTTCTGGTCGGTCCGGCTGGGCAGTTGCGAAAGCACCTCCGACTTGCGGCGGCGGATCATGATCGGCGCCAGCGTTTGGCCGATCTTCTCCAGCCCGGTATAGCCGGTGACGCGCCCGCCTTCGTCCTTGACCTGGTGCTCGTGCAGCAGCTTCCAGGTCGGCCCCAGCCGGTGCTGATCGACGAACTGCACGATGGATATCAGTTCCTCCAGCTTGTTTTCCAAAGGAGTGCCGGTCAACACGATCGCGTAGGTGCTGTCGATTCGCTTCAGGGCGCGCGCTGCGATGGTGTTCCAGTTCTTGACCCGCTGCGCTTCATCGACGATGACCAGTTCGGGCGCCCAGGCGGCGATCAGGTCGAGATCGGGCTTGAGCTTTTCGTAGTTCGTGATCTTGCAAAAATCATCGAGCGCATAGTCCTTCTGCCGTTGCGCACGGCCGCCGCCGATGACGCGCGCCGCATTCTCTCCATCCCGTCCCGTAAATCGCGCAATCTCGCTTTGCCACTGGTATTTGAGCGAAGTCGGGCAGATCACGAGCACGCGCGAGACACCGAAATGTCGTGCCAGGATCTCCGTTGCGGCGATCGCCTGGATGGTCTTGCCCAATCCCATGTCGTCGCCGATCAGCGCCCGGCCGGCGCGCGCCGCGAACAGCGCGCCCTCGGCCTGATAGGGATAGAGCGGCACCTTTAGAAGCGTCCGCAGCCCGGGATCGGCACTCCCCTGCGGGAACAGCCGATCCAGCCTCGCGGCCCGCCGTTCCGCATCGCGCCTTCCGGCAATGAAATCGAGCGCATCGTCATAGGCACGGAACTCGTGACTGGAGTTCGACGCCATCGCCATGAAAGGCTCGAGCTCGTCGAGGCGGTCATCCGGAAGCATGCCGTCGCGGTCGGCGTCGAACAAGGCGGCGGCGGCCTCCTTCACCCCTCGCGGGCAATCCGTCCCGGCACGAAAATGGACACGGCGTTTGCCGTCGTTGCGCAGATAGAGCTCGGAAAATGCCGGCTGGTAGCCCCGCGCGAATGCGGCCTTGGCGCCCCGCTTCTTCCCCAGCCGGGCGAGCGTGAATTCGATATGCTTGCAGGTCCCCAGGTCGCTCGTGGAGTAGTCGGGGCACGAACAGAAATTGCCCCCCGGCCCCAATCCTCGAATTGCCACGCGATAGCTGGAATTCGAAACGGGGTTGCTGACCCTGAACTCCGAGAAGAACGGCTCGTTGGTCAGATTCTCGAGCCCGAAAGGCTGCTCGCGGCCGAACTGGCGGCGCAAGCGGCGCTGCCAGTCCACAGGCGATAAATCCGCGGGCGCGTGGGTGCGCGAGAGCCTTGGTTCCTTGTTCGGCGTGGTCGCGGGTTTCAGGTTTCGGCGCTTGGATGTTTTCATCGGCACATATTTCCGTTCAGCGCCGATCGCGGCAAGCGCAGTCGGGACACCCCTCGCGCACCGCCCGCCTTACGCTGTTGTCTTTCATGGGTTGTCCGAGACTCCCTTCGCGAATCACAGACCGTCGACCTCGGCTTGTGACACCGTCCAGTGACTCTCCATCCGCCCGCCGCAAGGCAACGCTTGTCGACGCTCCCCGGGGGCTTGGAACGCAGCCATCGTCCATGACCTCACGCCGCGAGCGCCCCGCCTGACCGCCTCCGGCTCATGCTCGACGATCTTGAGCAGGATGAGCGCGGTCCGGAGGAGCATGAAAAAGACGCGCCCGAAAGCACACTACGCCTCGAACAACGCCTCGATGCCCGAGCGCCGGCGGCGCCGCGGGCCCGTCCACAGGACGCCGGGGTATCCCTTCAACGGCTTCAGCTTCTCACCGCGATAGGCCCACTCCGGCGACTCCTCGAAGGCAATGTGATAGAGCGGCTCGCGGCCGGTGCCGCCGTCGAGCAGCGCGCGCGGCACATTGACCATCTGCGGTGAGCGCTTGCGCTCGTAGGAGATGGGTGTGCCGCAGCCCGTGCAGAAGGCGCGAACGTCGCCCGCCTCGTCCACGAATCGCGCCATCGCCCTGGCCCCCTTGGCGATGCGAAAACGGCTGCGCCAGCTCCCGACATAGGTCACATAGGCCGCCCCATGCGCGCGCCGGCTCGCGCGCGAATGGTCGTGCCACGCCCAGCGCGCGGGTACGCCGATCTGGACCTCGACCTTGCCGCACAGGCACCGGCCGGTCGCGATTCCTTTGGCTGCCATGAGATCCCTCGCAAACGAGCGCGGAGGTTACTCCGCGCGACTGGGGATGAGCACCACGGCGGCACCCCTCCGATCGACTGGGACCTTTCGGCAAAGCTGCGCTAGACAGGGTGAGCTGAGCCCATGAAGCAGGATACCGATACGGCGGCCGACACGACCCGTCCCAGGACGGGGATGCGCGGTCACGGGCGCTTTCTCTGGCGCTTTGTCCTTTTTGCCCTGCCCTTCTGGTCGGCGGAGCACAAATGGATCAACCGGGGCCGTCTGGCATTGGTCGCGGCCCTGACGGTTGCGCAGGTCGCGGTCCAGGTCGGCCTGAACTCCTGGTCGGCGCGGCTCTACAACGCGCTCGAACGGCGCCAGCTCGATGTGTTCCTGCAGCAGATCGTGACGTTCGCACTCCTGCTGCTGGCAAGCCTCGCCGTGTTCTCCCTGTCGCTTTATGTCAGGCGGCGCCTGCAATTCGCCTGGCGAGTCTGGCTCACGAAGAACACGCTGTCGGTCTGGATGGCGGAAGGCCGGCACTATCAGCTCGGCCTGGTCGCGGGTGACCTTGACAATCCGGACGGACGAATCGCCGAGGACATCCGCGTGACGACCGAGTCGGCGGTCGATCTGGGCCAGTCCCTGTTCTACTGCATCCTGCTTCTCGTGACGTTCGTCAGCGTGCTGTGGGAGCTCTCCGGTGTCGTCCACGTGGGAATCGGCGGGATGGTCATTGCCATCCCGGGCTTTATGGTCTTCATCGCCCTCACCTACTCGGCGATCGGCACCAGCATGGCTCTGTGGGCCGGGTTCCCGCTGGTCGGCGCCACCAACCTGCGGCAGGCGTTGGAAGCCAACTTCCGGTTCGGCCTGGCGCGTGCCCGGGAGTATTCGGAAAGCATCGCCTTGATCGGCGGCGATGCCGACGAGCGAACGCATCTCCAGGAGCTGCTGCGGGGCGTGAGACGCGGCTGGACGCGCCAGACCTATGGTTTGGTGCGCATCATCGTGTTCACCACCGCCTACAGCGTGCTGGCCGCCCCGTTCCCGCTGCTTGTCGCGGCGCCGCGGTATATCCTGGGCTACATCACCCTCGGCACGCTGATGCAGATGGCGCAGGCGTTTTCGCAAGTCACCGCCGCGCTGTCGTTTCCCGTCGACAATCTTTCCGGCATCGCCCAATGGCGGGCCTCCGTCGAACGCGTGATGGGACTGCAGGATGCGCTGGGCGGGCTCCAGGAGAAACTCGGCAAGAACCGCATCGAGGTGAGACACGAAGGCTCCTCGCTGCAGCTCGCCGGCGCGGCGGTGATGGAGCACGACGCGGAGCCGCTGATGCACGAGATCACGGCCGAGGTCGGCCCCGGCGAACACGTGCTGATCGAAGGCGACACGCAGATCTGCCACAGGCTCATCCTTGCCATTGCCGGGCTTTGGCCCTGGGGTGCCGGAAGAGTGACGCTGCCCGCGGGCGCGAACATCTTCATCGCCAGTGATCGGCCCTATTTGCCCGTAGGCGCCTTGGGCGAAGCCGTTTGCTACCCGATGACACTTGGCGAGCACGTGCCGGAGGACATCAAGTCGGCGTTGCATCGTGTGGGCCTGGGCGACCTGGCCGGCCACCTTGCCGTGATCGACAACTGGGACCACGTGCTCTCCGCGGCACAACAGCAAAGGCTGAGCTTTGCGCGCATGCTGCTTCACCGGCCCGACTGGATCTTCCTGGCGGAGGCAACGAACGCGCTCGATGCAGTGACCCAACGCGAACTGGCCGGATTGCTGGTGGCCGAGCTTCCGTCGGCAGCGATCGTGGCCGTCGGTCGCCCCGGACTGTTCGACGGGTTCTTCCAGCGCGTGCTGCATGTCGAGCGTATTTGAGGGAGGGCCCAGTGGGATCCGATATCGAAGCTTCGCCGCTGGCGCTGCCGGCATCGTTCGAGTGGGGCGTCTCTACCGCGGCCTACCAGATCGAGGGCGCCGCGGCAGAGGACGGCCGCGGCCCCAGCATCTGGGACCTGTTCGGTAAACAGAAGGGCCGTATCGCCAACGGCGATACCGGCGACGTGGCGTGCGACCACTACCATCGCTATCGCGAAGACGTGGCGCTGATGAAGCGCCTCGGCGTGCAGGTCTACCGCTTCTCCATCGCCTGGCCGCGCGTGCTGCCGCACGGGCGCGGCCCGGCCAACAGCCTGGGCCTCGACTTCTACGACCGCCTGGTCGACGAGCTGCTCGGCAACGGCATCGAGCCCTGGCTGTGCCTGTATCATTGGGATCTGCCCCAGGCGCTGGACGATCTGGGCGGCTGGCAGAATCGCGACATCGCGGGCTGGTTCGCCGATTACGCCGCCCTGATCGCGCGCCGCTATGGCGACCGGGTCCGGCACTTCGCCACCTTCAACGAGCCCAACGTGTGCACGCTGTTCGGCTACGGCATGGGCTGGAACGCGCCCGGCATCGCCGACCGGCGGAGCTTCCTGCGGGCGGCCCACCATGTGAACCTCGCGCACGGCGACGCGGTCCGCACGCTGCGGGCGCTGGCGCCGGGCGCCCTTCTCGGCGCCATCCACAATCGGCAGGTCTGTTTGCCGATCAGCACCGCGCCGCAGGACGCCGTGGCGGCCAATCTCCTGGACGCCTGCTGGAACCGGCTCTACCCGGACCCGCAAATCTTCGCCGACTATCCGACCGAGCTGGTCGATGGCGTGCAGGAATTCATCCAGGCGGGAGACATGGCGCGGATCGCCCAGCCGATCGACTGGTTCGGCCTGAACCACTATAGCCCGATCTATGCGCGTGCCGACCCGGGCCCGCTGGGTTTTGCCTGGGCCGATGCGCCGCACGATGTCCCGCTGACCGGCGTGGGCTGGCGCATCGACCCCGACGCGTTTCGCGACGAGATGATCGCCACGCACCGGCGCTACAGGCTGCCGATCTACGTCACGGAGAACGGCTACGGCGCCCACGAGACCCTGGATGACTCGGGCGGCGTGAACGATGGCGGGCGCATTGCCTATCTCGCCGCCTATACCCGGGCGGTCGAGCAGGCCGTTGCGGCCGGCGCGGATGTGCGCGGCTATTTTCTCTGGTCGCTGCTGGACAACCTCGAATGGGGCGCCGGCTATGCGAGCCGCTTCGGGATCGTCTACGTCGACTACGCGACCCTGAAGCGCGTTCCCAAGGCGTCCTTCGACTGGTTTGCGAGGCTGATCCGGGCGCAGAAGAGATGATCGAGGGCTGGGTCACGCGCGATGCCGGTTCGTTGCTGCAGCCCCTGCAGCCGGTGGCCTTTTCCCGATCGTCGCCGCCCGGATCATTGCCACAACAGCCGCTGCCCACGATCGAGGTCGACGACAGCCGGACCTTTCAGCCGATCGAGGGCTTCGGCTTCTCGCTGACGGGCGGCAGCGCGTATCTGCTGGCCGGGCTTTCGAAGACGGAGCGCGCGGACCTGCTGCGGGAGCTGTTCGGTCCGACCGAGGAGTCGGTCGGGCTGAGCTGCCTGCGGCTCACGATCGGCGCTTCCGATCTCGGCCGGAAGGATTTCAGCTATTGGGGCCTGCGTCGCGGGACGAAGGACCCCGACCTCGCGCGCTTCAATCTGTCCGCCGGCGACCGCGAGGTCGTTCCCGTGCTGCAGGAGATCCTGCAGATCAATCCGACGATGAAGTTCATCGCCTCGCCGTGGTCGGCCCCGCCGTGGATGAAGAGCAACGGCAGCTACGTGGCCGGCCGGCTGAAGCCGGAGTTCTATCCGGCGTATGCGCGATACTTCGTGAAGTACGTGGAAACGATGCGCGCGCACGGCATCCATGTCAGCGCGGTGACGCCGCAGAACGAGCCGCAGAATCCAAGGAACGAGCCGAGCATGGTGATGAGCGCCGCCGAACAGGCGGACTTCATCAAGGGCCACCTCGGACCGGCGCTGCGCGAAGCCGCGCCCGACACGGACATCCTCTGCTGGGACCACAATTGCGACGGCGCCGACTATCCGCTCGCGGTGCTGGGGGACGCTGGCGCGCGCCCCTATGTCGCCGGCGTCGCCTGGCATCTGTACAACGGATCGCCGGAGGCGATGTCCTACGTGCGGGCGCAGTATCCGGACAAGAAAGTGTACTTCACCGAGCAATGGGTGTCCGCGAAGGACGATTTCATAGGCGCCCTGCGCTGGCACACCAGGAACGTCATCATCGGCGCCTTGCGAAACTGGAGCCGCACCGCGCTGGAGTGGAACCTCGCGTCCGATCCGCGCTACGCGCTGCACACACGCCTTGGCGCCGTGGGCGCCCTGGGCGGCGTCACCATCGGGGTCACCGTCAGGCATCGCCGCGGCGCCGTCAGCCTTGGCGCCACGATCACGCGAAACCCCGGCTATTACCTGATGGCGCACTCGGCGCGGTTCGTCCGGCCGGGGTCGGTGCGGGTCCATTCGAGCGAGGTGGACCGGCTGCCCAACGTGACGTGCCTGACGCCCGGTTCGCGGATCGTGATGGTGGTCCTGAACGACGGCGATGGCGCACGGCGCTTTCGCGTCCGGCACCGCGGCGCTCACGCAACGCTGGCGCTGGGCCCGGGCGATGTCGCGACGCTCCGCTGGAACGTCGGGCCGGCGGTGGCCTAGACCAGCAAGCCGGGACCGGCCGAGCCCTCGGGAGCATCATCGAGTCTCTTTTGCTGGGGGCGCGCCACGCCGTGGCGCGTACTCGCGTTCACATGCGCGCGGTCCGGAAGATCATGACGCGCCACGGAGTGGCGCGCCCCCAGCGGAAGAAGCATGGCCGGTTGTGCCGGGCTGGCCAAATTGCCACACTTCCCACCGATGCAGACGATCGTCGAAGACCGCCGCTTGCCGGCCGACATCGATGCCCAGCCGGTGGTCCAGGCGGCCGCCGCGCTCAAGCCGACACTGCGCCACCACCAGGAAGAGATCGAGCGCGAGCAGCGGCTGTCCCCCGGGCTGGTCGAGCAGATGCACGCGGCGGGCTTCTACCGCCTCTTGCTGCCGCGCTCGCTCGGCGGCCTGCAGGCCGATCCGCTGACCTACATCCGCGTCATCGAGCTGCTGGCCGAAGGCGTCGGCTCGGTCGGCTGGAACGTCGCCAACAACGGCGTCGGCTCGCTGGTCACGCTCGGCCTGCCCGAGGACGGCGTGCAGGAGGTCTATCCCGCGGGCCACCGCACCGTGATCGCCGGCACCGCGGTGCAGGGCGGCGGCGAGGCGGTGCCGGTCGACGGCGGCTATCGCGTCAGCGGGCGCTGGACCTTCGGCAGCGGCTGCCACGAAGCCAAATGGATGCTCGGCAGCTTCCAGATCCTCGACGGCGGGGAGCCGCGCCGGCGCAACGACGGCGGGATGTTCTGGCGCGGCGTCTTCCCGCGCGCCGAGGTCGAGGTCATTCCCGGGAGCTGGGACGTCACTGGCTTGCGCGGCACCGGCAGCTTCGACTGGACGGTGAAGGATTTCTTCCTGCCGGAGCGCCGCACGATGATCCATGCCGGCGTGCCGCTCGACAACCAGTGGGGCCACTGGCCGGGCATGACCTACGCGCTGCCCGCCCAAGCCTGGGTCGGGCCGCACCAATGCGCGGTGATCACCGGGCTGGCGCGCGCCGGCATCGATGCGCTCGTCGAGCTTGCGGCCGAGAAGACGCCGCGCGGCCGCTCGGGCCGGCTGTGCGACAACCCGCAGGTGCAGGACGCGGTCGGCCGCGCCGATGCGATCCTCGAGGCCGGCCGACGCTATCGCAACGCGATGATCGCCGAGCTGTGGAACACGCTCGCCGAGGGCCGCGAGACCACGCTCGAGCAGCGCGCCCGCTGCCGGCTCGCCGCGGTGCATGCGGCCGACTGCGCCCGCCAGGCGATGGACCTGATGTACCGCCACGGCGGCAGCACCTCGTTCAAGGCCGGCAGCCGCCTGGCCGAAGTGTGGCGCGACCTGCAGGTGGTCGGCCAGGCGGCGACGCTCGCGCCGGAATGGTATCCGATCGGCGGCCGCGCCTTCCTCGGCCTCGACCCCGGCCCGCGCCTGCGGTAGTTCAGACGACTCCCTCCTGGCGCAGGCGTTTCGCCTCGTCGGGCGCGACCCCGCACAGGGCTTCAAGCAATACGTCGGTGTGCTCGCCCAGCAGCGGCGGACGGCTGACCGCGACGGGCGAATCGGACAATTTGATCGGGCAGCCGACCGTCTGATAGGTGCCGCGGGTCGGGTAGTCCACGTCGACGATCATCTCGCGCGCCTTGAGGTGCGGATCGGCCAGCACCTCGCCGGTGTCCTGGCAGGCGCCGCAGGGAACGCCCGCCTCTCCCATCAGGCGCATGACCTCATGCTTGCTGCGCCGGCGCGTCCACGCCGCGACGATGGCGTCGAGCTCGGCCCGATTGTCCCAGCGCGCTTCGGCGGTCTTGAAGCGTGGGTCCTCGGTCAACTCGGGCTGCCCGAGCACTTTCGTTACCGCCGGCCACATCTGCGGCTGGGCGTAGAGGTAGACGTAGTCGTTCGGGCCGCCCGGCGCGCAGGGGTAGGTCGTGCCGGGCACGTTGCGCCCGAGCTGATTGCCGGTGCGCGGCATCGGATGGCCGTAACGCTGATGGTCGCGCAGGCTCACCCGCACCAGGTTGACGACTGCATCCTGCATCGAGACCTCGACCTGCTGGCCGCGGCCGGTCGCATGGCGCTGCTGCAGCGCCGCCAGGATGCCGATCGCCATGTGCATGCCGGTGCCGGAATCGCCGATCGCCGGATAGACGTAGGTCGGCGGATTTTCGGGAAAGCCGGTGACGCTCATCGCCCCGCCCATGGCCTGGGCCACCGGCTCGAAGCTCTTGAAGCCGCTGTAGGGCCCGTAGGTGCCGAAGCCCTTGATGGTGGCGTAGATCAGTCGCGGGTTGATCTTGCTCAGGGCTTCGTAGCCGAAGCCGAGGCGATCGAGCGCGCCCGGCCCGAAATTCTCCACCAGCACGTCCGACTGGGCGATCACCTTCCGGAACAGCTCCTTGCCGGCGTCGGTCTTGAGATTGAGCGTCAGGCTGCGCTTGTTGGCGTTGAGGATCAGGAAGAACAGGCTGTCGCTGTTCTTCTGGTCGCGCAGGTTCACCCGCGCGATGTCGCCGCCCTTGGGCTCCTCGAGCTTGATCACGTCGGCCCCGAGGAAGCCGAGGATCTGCGTGCAGGCGGGCCCCGCCTGGTTGTGCGTCATGTCGATGATGCGGACGCCTGACAAGGCCTTGTCCATGCTCGCGCTCCTTCTCCCGGAAACCCATGCTAGTCGGAGGACTGCCGCCGATCACCCCCTCTTGCGCCGGGGGCGCGCCACTCTGCCCCGCCGGAAGGCGGCCGTGCTGGAAGAGCGTCAACGACGGCAGGGCCACGCTTCCTGCAGGGCATCCCGGACAAGGGCCGCCGCGCCCGCGCGCCGCTGTTCAGGGTGGTCCTGCAGATAGCGGACAACGACATCGTGGATTTGAAGCCGTGTAATGCCCGACGGAAAGCAGTGCAGCTTCGCCACGGCGCCGGTCGTCTCGAGGAAGTTGATCATGTCGTAGATGCCCGCCGTGTATCCCGCGCAAACCAATTGAGTTTCCGGCGGGCCGACGCACTTCGCCAAAAGCGTGTTGCCGCTTTCGGTGCTTTCGTAGTTGTCGGCCGCCAACCCGCTTCCCGCCCAACCCAGGATCAACAAAAGGGATGCCATCAGGGTTTTCATCTACTGCCCCTTGCTTGCGGCAAAGATGGTGACCCGGCCGGTCTGTGGCAGCAAGGAGTTACGCCGGCTCAGGGCGTCGGAACGCCGATCGACTTCAGCCGCGCATGGGCGCGACCAGCCCGCGCCTTGAGGCCGTCGAGATAGGTGCTGATGTCGTTGCCGGGCAGGTTCAACACCTTGCAGCCGAGCCGCCAGTACTCCTCGATCTGCGCCTCGGTCTCCGCCGACCCGCGAGCGAGCTTGCCGTGCGCCGTGCAGGCCTCGGCGATCCGGCGCACCGCGGCCTTGAACGTCGGGTGCTCGAGCTGGAGATGGACGCCGAGACGGGCGCTCAGGTCCGAGTGGCCGTAGGCGATCATGTCGATGCCCTCGACGGCGGCGATCGCCTCGACATTCTCCAGGCCCTCCAGCGATTCGATCGACACGCAGACGATGATGTTGGCATTGGCCCACGGCGCATACTCGGTCGCGTGACGGGCGCCATGGCTCCGGTAGCCGGTATGCATCCCCGCACCCGCGATGCCGCGCTGGCCGATCGGCGGATACTTCGCGACGCTCGCGATCGTGCGTGCCTCCTCTACGCTGTCGACCTCGGAAACCTGGATGCCCATGATCCCCTGGTCGAGGACCGCCGGGATCAGATGCGTGAAGGACTTGTGGATCCGCACGATTGCCGAGACGTCGGTCGCCTGGAACCAGCCGGCGAGATCGGCGATCGTCTCGAGGTCGAAGGCGCCGTGGTCATGGTCGATCGTGCAGTAGTCGAAGCCCGCGCCCTCGATGATCCACGGCACCCCGCGCGACGCGAACTCCTTGAGCCCGGTCCCCAGCGCCGCCCGCCCCTCGCGGACCGCCCGGCGTATGCTGTTCTCTTTCATGGGTCGTACGAGGCTCCATGTCACCGAGGAAGCAAATCCCCGAGGGATCACTTTACTGTTTGCCGGAAGAAGCGAAATCGCTCGCTATGTAACCTCGAATTCGCTCTTTGATTTCCGCGGAGACAGGCGTCTGGTCGACCAGCGCGAGCAGCGTCTCGCGATTGACCAGCCCCCGTTGTGCGAGTTCCCGGGTGAAGGTCCTGTCCTTGTCGCGGGGAGCGGGCTGCACGGCATACTTGGAAATGGCCAGATCGTGCGGCTCCAGACACAGGCCTTTGACGCCGCCGGTGTCGCCGGCGGGAAGGTTGACCAGCCGCCCTTTCCATCCCTTCGGCAATACTGCCGTCCCCTCATCGACCGGGTCGGCGTAGAAGCCGAAGGTCGCGTGGAATGGCGAATCGACGCCGATCTCGTTCAGCAGCTCCGTCGCATCCGGCTGCCTTGGCGCGAACAGATCGACTTCGGCCGACATCACGATCTTGTCAGCAAGATCGGGATATTTGCCGTGCAGCGCCTGGCTGCCGACGATCACGAACTGCTTCTGCCCGGTGATGCCGCCCGCCGCTCGCAGAATGTGATCAAGTTGCTGCTTCTTCATGCAGGCGCCGGACCTCCGATTGGGATAGCAGGCCGACGAACGGCATCGACTCGCGCAGCCGAGTAGCAGTGTCGTCCTGCCCCAGCATTGCCGCGAAAAGCTCGCCGTCATCGCCGCGTTGGGCGATGCCCTGCCATTCGTCGTAGGCTGACACCCAGACGCCCTGCTTCCGCCAACGGTACAGGTTGGCCAGGATCTGCGCGCGAATCTGCGACGGCGTGAAATCTCGCGCGACAGCGAGCGCAATCGACCGCTTCAGCCTGTCCAGTGCCTGAGGCGTCAGGCCCCTCCGCGCGCGAGGCTGCAGACCCTTATCGGTCGCCTCCACCTGGTCGCCCTCGCCGACTGCCCATGAGTCGAGGAGCAGCCTGGGCAGGATCACGCCCAGCGAATTGCCGATCCGGCGAATGGCCAGCTTCATGACTGTAGTTATAACGCGTTATAACTTCCGCTTCAAGCCTCCTCCAGCGCGCCGGAGCTCAAGCGTGAAAGACGGTTTCCGTGCGGCCGCTCTTCACCGACCGACACACGGCGTCGAAGGCGGCGACAGTCGCGATCATGTCGGCCTCGCCGATCGGATAGGGTGCACGGCCCTCGATCGCGTCGGCGAAGGCCTCCAACTCGAGCCGCAGCGTGTCGACGGGCGGGAACGCCTGTCGCAGCGGCGTCGCCTGCCCGGCCGCGTGGACCACCAGCGTGCCCTCCTGCAGCAGTTCGACCGACCGCGTGGTGCCGAACAGGTGCGTCCGCCAGTAGCGCGGCGTGGCCCGCACGGCGCTCAAGGTCCCGGTCACGTCGTTCTCGAAGCGCAGCAGTACGGAAATCGTGTCCAGCGGTCCCGGCGCCGGCTTGCGCGAGACGAGCTGGGCATGGACGGAGCGCACCGGTCCCAGCAGCGCCACGAAGTGGTCGAGCACATGGATGCCCGAGCCGGTCATGCCGCCGGCCGGCGACTCCTCCGCATCGTGCCGCCACGGCGCGAAGTTGGTCGAGGAATTCTCGTTGCTGAAATGGCCTTCGACATGAAGCAG
>JAFEFF010000127.1 GCA_018240745.1 Pseudomonadota bacterium | reverse complement strand
TGTTCGCCGATTAAAGTGGTACGTGAGTTGGGTTCAAAACGTCGTGAGACAGTTTGGTCCCTATCTGCTGTGGGTGTTCGAGACTTGAGAGGAGCCGTCCTTAGTACGAGAGGACCGGGATGGACGTACCTCTGGTGTACCGGTTGTGACGCCAGTCGCAGCGCCGGGTAGCTATGTACTGAAGGGATAAACGCTGAAAGCATCTAAGCGTGAAACCCGCCTCGAAACTAGGTCTCGCTGAGAGTCGTGGTAGACCACCACGTTGATAGGCCGCATGTGCAAGTGCAGTGATGCATTCAGCTTAGCGGTACTAATAGCTCGATCGGCTTGATTTCATCGTTCCGTGCAGCGGTCGACATCCGCGGCACGGGCCTTGTAAGGCGCCCTTCCGAGGGCGCGCCCGCACGGACTTCAGATCCTCATTTTCTTCGCGCTTCGACGACCTGGTGGCAGTAGCGAGGGGTGAACACCCGATCCCATTCCGAACTCGGCCGTGAAAACCCTCAGCGCCGATGGTACTGTGTCTCAAGACACGGGAGAGTAGGTCGCTGCCAGGTCTTCCAAGCGCGAAGACATTCCGATGAACGCGTGACGATTGGAGCGAGATAGGCGCGCGCAGGATTTCGACGCGGGGTGGAGCAGCCCGGTAGCTCGTCAGGCTCATAACCTGAAGGTCGTAGGTTCAAATCCTGCCCCCGCAACCAATTAGAAAAGCCGTCCGGTTTTCCGGGCGGCTTTTTTGCGTTTGGCGTTCAGCCGCCGGTCGCCCGCCTTTGCAAGCACAGCACCTTTGCGCAACCTGTCCGACCGAGCGAGCGTTCCGGAGTCCATGGGGGCGGGCTTCCTTCTTTCTTCTGGTCGCTTTGCTGGGCGGTTGCACCCGCGACCAGGGCCCGGATGCTTCGCGAGCGCCTGCCGAGCAGCAACTGGCCGTGACCAAGGCGGTCGACCACGCCGTCGATAATCTCAAGCTCGAAATAGCCCCCCACGCCAAAGTGTTCGTCGACAGCAGCTTCGTCGACACGGAAGACAAGGGAATCGTTCTTCCAAAGTACACAATCGGTGCCGTCCGCGATCTGCTGCTACGGGCGGGAGCGAACCTCGTTCCAGAGCGCAAGGAAGCCGAGCTCGTCGCGGAGCTGCGCACCGGTGCACAGGCTGTCAATCGCAAGAACATGCTGGTCGGTATTCCGTCCTTTTCCATCCCCGTGCCGATGGCCGGTCCTCTGTCGACGCCGGAGGTGGCGCTGTTCAAGCGCGACACCCAGAAGGGCATCAGCAAGATCGCCTTGACCCTGCTCGACGCGAAGACCGGTGCGCTGGTCGATTCGACCGGCGCGAGCTACGGCGACAGTCGCCTCATCCGGTACCAGGCACTGCTGATCTTCAACTGGACGAACCAGGACGTTGGGCCCGAGCGCATTCCACAGCCGTCGGGCGACGTGGACTCAGCGAGCCGCGAACCATAGCCGCGGGTCCGCTGCACGCACGCGGGCTTCCGGCAGGCCGAGCTCGCGGCGGACGATGTTGGTGCCCTCGACCAGCGCCACGCACTTGTAGAAGGCGATGCGCCGCGACAGGCCTTCGCGGCCGAAGCCGCAGTCTGTGCTGATGATCAGCCGCTCCTTGGGGATGTACTCGAGCGCCCGGCGGATCAGGTTGGCGACGTGCTCGGCCGGCTCGACCACGGTGTTGCAGTGGTTGACCACGCCGATCGCGATCTTCTTGTCGGTCCTGATGTTCTTGAACAGCGGCAGGTCCTGGCCGTCGGAGCTCGCACACTCGATGGTCAGCACGTCGCACTTGAGCTGGAGCAGATGCGGCAGCGCGCGCTCGTAGCTCGGCACCTTCCAGTGCACGCGCTGCTGGTTCGGATTGCCCCAGCAGGTGTGCACCCAGATCTCCGCATCGACGCCGTCGAGCTGGCGGTTGAACGCCATGGTCTGGAACTCGAGGTCGGCATCGGTCGTGCCCTCCATCAGGGCGCGGCTGTGGTGCGGCGGCTCCTCGACTTGGATCAGCGGGCAGCCGGCGGCGGCGACCTCGCGGAACTCGGCGTTCATGATGTCGCAAAGGTCGAGGATCATCGCCTTGTCGTCGACGTAGTGCTCGTTCCACAGCATCGAGGCGAGCGCCGGCGCGCAGATCGCGCCGAACTTCACCGGTCGATCCGACATGCGCTGCGCCACTTTCCACAGCTCGACGTATTCCAGCGGCCCGCGCGTGAGGCGGTGGCGCACCACGCCGGGCTGGTAGGCCTCCTGTACCTCCCAGAGGATCTTGCCGGGACGCAGGCCGTGGCGGCTCATCCAGCCGCGCGAGGTGTCGCGATGGCCTTCGATGCCGCCCAGCCGCTCGATCGGATAGAAGAACCACGACTTGCCGCCGACGGTGAGGTCGAAGCGGCTGTCGCCGTCGGTGACGATGTCGAGGCCGGCAGCCGACTGCTCGGCGACGATGCTGGCGACGGCGTCGAGATACTGCTCGCGGAACAGCGAATCGCCCATCGCCGTCTTGAACGAGCGGCCCTCCAGGCTGCGATCGAACCACTGCGGGCGCGGATAGGAGCCCGTGACGGTCGTGGGCAGGATCATGTCGCGTGTGACGGTGAGCACTGAAGCGTCTCCGGGGGTGGACGGGGATGATAGCCCGGCTTGAAGGGTTCGCCACCGGCGTGCCAGCATTGCGGAATTCCGTGTCACCGGAGGCGTCTCGTGTGCCGCAATATCCGCAACCTCTACAATTTCAAGCCGCCCGCGACCGACGAGGAGATCCACGCCTCGTCGCTGCAATTCGTCCGCAAGCTCAGCGGCTTCAACCGGCCGTCCAGGACCAACGAGGAGGCCTTCAACCGGGCGGTCGAGGCGGTGTCTCACGCCGCGCGGGAGCTGATCGATTCGCTGGTGACGACGGCACCGCCGCGGGACCGCGAGGTCGAGGCCGCGAAGGCGCGCGCCCGCTCGGCGGCCCGCTTTGGCGCCGCGTAGTGCCAGGCTGGTCGGCATAGATGTCGATGCCGGCCGGCGCGTCTCGGGCCTGTTGCAGATGCCGGCCGGTGTCCGCTGCTGCTACGTGCTGGCGCACGGCGCCGGTGCGGGCATGACGCATCCGTTCATGGCAGCCGTCGCGGACGAGCTCGCGGAACGCAGCATCGCGACACTGCGCTACCAGTTCCCCTACATGGAGCAGGGCGGCAAGCGGCCCGATCCGCCGGCGCTCGCGCAGGCGACGGTACGTGCGGCCGTGGCGAAGGCAGGCGAGGTCGCGCGTGGCCTGCCGCTGATCGCCGGCGGCAAGTCTTTCGGCGGCCGCATGACCTCGCAGGCGCAGGCCGCTGCCCCGCTCGATGGCGTGCGTGGCCTCGCGTTCCTGGGGTTTCCACTGCATCCGGCCGGCAAGCCGTCCTCCGATCGTGCCAGGCACCTCACCGGGGTGAAGGTGCCGATGCTTTTCCTGCAAGGCACCCGCGATACGCTGGCTGATCTCGCGATGCTGAAGCCAATGGTGGCCGGGCTGGGCAAGCGCGCCACGCTGCGCCTGTTCGACGAAGCCGACCATTCGTTTCACGTCCCCGCGCGCACCGGCCGCAAGGATCCGGAGGTCAGGCGCGAGATGCTCGATGCCTTCGCGGCGTGGGCGGAAAAGGTCACGACCTGAAATCAGCCGGTCTGAATGCGGTCCTGCTGGATGCGCATGCGGCAGAGGGCGATCGCCTTCTGCGCCGTGGCGGCGTGGCTCGCTGAGGGTTCCAGCTCGAGGAAGCGCTCCCACACCGGCAGCGCCTCGCCGCAACGTTCGAGCCGTGTGAGCAGAAGGGCCAGATTGAAGTGGGCGTCGGCATAGTCCGACTGGGCCTGTACGGCGCGGCGGTATTCGGCGACGGCGAGGTCGGTCTGGTTCTCGTCCTCGGCCGCCATGGCGAGGTTGTACCAAGCCTCGGCGAAGGCGGGATCGCGTGCCACTGCGATCTGCCAGGCGATCTTGGCCTCGGTCGTGCGGCCCTGCGCCTGGAAGACATTGCCCAGGTTGAACGGCAGCACCGGATCGACGGTATCGGCGCGCATCGCCGTCGTGTAGAGGCTCTCGGCTGCGGCGAGGTCGCCCTCGGCCTCGGCCTGCTCGGCCTCGGCGAGCAGGTCATCGATCGAGCGCGCCTTCTGCTCCAGGCGCATGGTGAGCTGGCCGCTGAGCTCGGCGAGCTGCCCGGCAATCTCGCGCACCAGCTCGCCCGACGGTCCTTCGGTGAGCCGCGCCTCGGCGAGATTGCCGCCGCGCCGCCGCAGCGAGATCGAGGCGTCGAGCACGTCGTGCAGGGCGACGCCGGTCTTCAGCAGGCGCGCGGCCTCGCGCGCGGCCACCAGATCGCGATAACCGAACCTGTCGTCGACCGGCTCGAGCACGTCGAACAGCACCAGGCAGGCGATCAGGTTGGGGGACAGGCCCGCCAGCCGCTCGATCTCGGGGCGGCCCATGCTGCGATCGACGTCGGCCGGCGGCTCGAGCAGGCCGAGTTGGCGACGCAGCACGTTCTCGCTGATCAGCGTCGCCTTTGGCGGCATTCCCGGCGGCAGGGCCACCCGGCCGTCATCGAGCACATGGGTTGTCGCCGAATGGCCAAAGGCGATCGTCGTCACCCTGGCGCCGGGCCGCGTCGCCAACCGACCGCGACGGACGCGCACCAGTTGATCGAGGCGGCGGCGCGTCAGACCCTGGATACGGCCGACGAGGTAGAGAGTTTGTCCGGCGAGAGGCAACCCGGCCCCCCGCCGCTAGCGCGCGGCTTTGCGCGCCTTGGGTTTGGCCTTGGCCGGCGGCGCCTCGGCGGCCTTCTTGCTCGCCGCGCGCGGCCGGCGGGCTGCTCCCGCGTTGCCACCCGAGGCCTGCAGGCTCTTGCGCAGGGCGTCCATGATGTTGACCACGTTGCCGGGCTCGGCCGTCTCCGGCGCGGTGAAAACCTGGCCCGACTGCTTGGCGCGCAGCATCTCGACCAGGGCTTCCTCGTAACGATCGGTGAACTTGTCGGGTTCGAAGTGGCCGGACTTGCGGGCGATGATCTCCTGCGCGATGTCGAGCATCTCGTCCGACAGCTTCACGTCATGGATGTCGGAGAAATACTCCGAGTCCTGCCGGACCTCGTACGGGTAGCGCAGCGTCGTCGCCAGCATGCCCTTGCCGCGCGGATGCAGCATCAGCATGCGCTCGCGCCGGCTCAGCACGACGCGGCCGATGCCGGCCATCTTCTTCTTCATCATCGCGTCGCGGATGACGGCGAATGCTTCCTCGGCGACCTTGTCGTCGGGCGCGAGATAGTAGGGGCTGTCGAGATAGATCTCGTCGATCTCCGACTGCGGCACGAACGTCTCGAGCTCGATCGTCTTGGTGCTCTCGAGCTTGAGTGCCTCGAGGTCGGCGTCCTCGACCATCACGTACTGGCCCTTGCTGAACTGGTAGCCCTTGACGCGATCGGCCGTGTCGACTGGCTCACCGCTCACCGAATCGACCAGATTCTGCTTGAGACGGTTACCGGTCTTGCGGTTCAGCGTGTTGAACGACACGCGTTCGGACGACGAGCTCGCGTTGTAGAGCGCGACCGCGCACGAGACGAGCGACAGCTTGAGATAGCCCTTCCAGTAAGGTCGCGGCATCGAAAGACTCCCGAATACAACGCCCTAATCACTTTACTTTATCCACAGCGGGAGGTCCAACGCGCCGCGGCGATGAGAACAAAAGGAGTCTCGGCGCGACGGACGCTCGTTTGCGACCCGATCAGGCCGCCTTGCGCACGGCGCGCGCCACCTCGCCCCAGCGCTCGAGGATCTTCGGATCGACCTCACGCCAGTGCGAGGCGAGGTAGATGACCAGGCGTGAGGCGATCCCCTTGTAGCGTTCGATCATGCGATCGGCGACGTCGTCCCAACGCGCCACCACGGCGAACTGGTCGAGGATCTCCTCGGTCAGCAGCGTCTCGGCACGTGCGCTGTCGCCGGTCTTGAGGCAGTCGCGCAACTGGTCGCGCAGGCCGGTGTAGCCGAGATCGTCGAACTGGAAGGCGTAGTTGGGCGTGGCGCCGTAGAAGGCGATCGTCGTCTTCGCTTCCTTGATCGATTGCGCGCGCTCCTCCGGCGTGTCGCCGGCGGCGACGATCACCGGGATGATCTTGTCGATCGAGGCGGCATCGCGGCCGGCGCGCGCCGCGCCCGCGGCGATGCCCGGCAGCAGGCGCTGCTTGATGTAGTGCATCGAATGCATCGGATGGACGTGGACGCCGTCCGCGACCTCGCCCGCGACCCGCAGCATGAGCGGCCCGACGGCGGAGATGTCGACCTTCACGTCCTCGTAGTCGTGTCGCGATGGAGTCCATTGCTCGGTCAGGAGGCTGAGCTTGTAGTAGCGCCCGTCGTGCTGCAGCGGGCCCTCGCGGCGGAACGCCGACAGGCAAGCCTTCACCGCCTGCACGTAGTCCTTCATTTGCGCCGCCGGCTTGTCCCAGGTGCTGGCGTATCGCCTGACGATGTGGGCCTTCACCTGGCTGCCCAGGCCCATGCGAAACTTGCCTTTGGTGTTCTGCGCCAGCTCCCAGGCGATCTCCGCCGTGATCATCGGGCTGCGCGCGAAGGCGATGGCGATGCCGGTCGAGAAATGCAGCGACGGCGCGGCCAGCGACGCCGCGGCAATGTTCATCCACGGCACCTGATGGCCTTCGGTGAACAACATGCCGGAGAAGCCGGCGCCTTCCACCCTGCGAGCCAAGGTGGCCACGTTGTCCCAGGTGGTGGCGCGGGTCATGACGTCGAATTCCATGGTCGTCCCTTCGTCTTCGTCGCGGCCTTGCCACGGCGGGAACAGGTGGGTCAAGGTTGTCGCACCATGGCCACCTTTGACTACATCGTCGTCGGCGCCGGCTCGTCGGGCGCTGCACTCGCCAGCCGCCTGACCGAAGGCGGCGTCCACAAGGTGCTGCTGCTCGAGGCCGGCACTCGAGGCTCGAGCTACTTCTGGTCGCGCGTTCCGGTCGGCGTCTCCAAGATGATCGACCTGCCGGCGGTCAACTGGTGCTTCTCGTCCGAACCGGACGAAGGCTCGGGCGGCCGTCGCATCGAGGTGCCGCGCGGCAAGATGCTGGGCGGATCGAGCTCGATCAACGGCATGGTCTATATCCGCGGCCAGGCGCAGGACTACGACCATTGGGCGCAGCTCGGCAATCGTGGTTGGAGCTGGCAGGACGTGCTGCCGGTCTTCAAGAGGATGGAGAACTACGACGGCGGCTCGGACGAGTTGCGCGGCCGCGGCGGGCCGTTGCGCGTCACCGACACGCCGCGCCACAAGATCCCGCTGCTCGAGACCATGATCGAGGCGGCCAACAGGATCGGCCTGCCGTTCAACCCGGATCTCAACGGGGCGACGCAGGAGGGCATCGGCATGTCGCAGGTGACGATCGCCAAAGGGCGCCGCCAGAGCACGGCCTATTGCTACCTCGACCCGGCGCGTTCGCGGCCGAATCTCACGGTCGAGACCGGCGCGCTGGCGGAGTCGCTGGTGCTCGACGGCAAGCGCTGCGTCGGCGTGCGCTATTCGGCGAACGGCCGGAAGTGTGAAGCCGCGGCATCGCGCGAGGTCATCGTCTGCTCGGGCTCGATCAACTCGCCCAAGCTGCTGGAGCTGTCCGGCATCGGCCAGGGCGATCGCCTGCGGTCACTCGGCATCACGCCGGTGCACGAGCTGAAGGGTGTCGGCGAGAACCTGCGCGACCACTATTCGCCGCGCGTGAAGTTTGCGATCACCGCGCCCAACGCCACCTTCAACGACAATGCGCGCGGTTGGCGGCTGGCGCGCGAGGCGCTGAAGTACGCGCTGTGGGGCGAGGGCTTCCTCGCCACCACGTCGGTGCCGATCCGCATGTACTTCCGCACGCGGCCCGGCCTCGAGACGCCGGATGCCACCGTCTCGATCCTGCCCTTCCTCTACGAGCGGGTCGGTCCATCCTGGCTCGGAATGGGGCGGCGGATCGCCAAGCGCCGCGGCATCACGATGAACATCAATGTCCTGCGCTCGGAGAGCATCGGCTCGATCCATGCCAGGTCGGCCGATCCCGCCGAGCCGCCGGCGATCCGCTTCAACTTCCTGTCGGCCAAGCACGACCGCGACGGACTTCTCGCGGCCATCCGCAAGGGCCGCGAGCTGATGGCGACCTCGCCGCTCAAGGAGATCACCGGCGAGGAGATCGCGCCCGGCGCGCACCTCCAGACCGACGACGAGCTGATCGAATGGGTGCGCAACAACGCCGAGACGACCTATCACCCGGTCGGTACCTGCAAGATGGGCAACGATCCGATGGCGGTGGTCGATCCCGAGCTGCGGGTGCACGGGATCGCCGGGCTGCGCGTGGCTGACGCGTCGATAATGCCGACGCTGACCAGCGGCAACACCAACGCACCCTGCATCATGATCGGCGAGAAATGCGCCGCCATGGTTCTGGCGGCGGCGTCGCAGCCGCACAACGCGGCGGCATGATCAGTGCCGGTTGGCCGAAGGCGTGTCGGCGCCTATAGTCGGCGGACGACCCGGAGGATGATGGTGCAGCTGAGCCGCAAACTGGCCAGCTTCCTGAAGATGACGAGCCGCCAGCGTCTGCTCGTGCTGGAGGCGGCGTCGTTGCTTGGTGTCTCGCGCTTTGCGCTGCTGGTGCTCCCGTTCGCGCGCATCGAGCCATGGCTTCGGCGCAGGCCCGACGCGGGTCCCGTCGACACCGCGACGGTGCTGGCGGTCCGCCAAGCCGTGACGGTCGCGGCACGCAATGTACCGTGGAGCGCCGTGTGCCTGCCGCAGGCGATGGCCGCCAAGGCGATGTTGGCCCGGCGCGGACAGGGGTCGGTGCTGCATCTCGGCGCCACCATGGTCGACGGCAGGTTGAACGCCCATGCCTGGCTTGCAGCGGGCGGCGAGATCGTTGTCGGAGAGGCGGGCCTGCCCGAGATGACGCCGCTCACCCGTTTCGGCTGACCCTACACGCCCTGCAGCCGAGCCGGATCGAAGGCCTTCAGCCGCTCGGGTGCGAAGGGCGCGAGGTTCACCTGGCTCGTGACGCCGTCGAGGATCAGCTCGGCCATCGCCTCGCCCGATGCGGGCGCATTCAGCATGCCCCAGACGCTGTGGCCGGTCGCGACATAAGCGCCTTCTACTCCCGGCACCCGGCCCATCAGGGGGACACCGTCCTCGGTGACGGGGCGAAAGCAGGCCTGTCGCGCCCGGATCGGCGCCGAGGCAAGCGCCGGCGAGAGCGAGCGGCACAGCGCTTCGAGCCGCTCGTGTGCGCCCTCGTCGGCGACGATGGTGGCGGGATCGATCGGCAGCGGCGATGTGCTCGAAATCGCACAGGCCCACACCGTGCCGTCGGCTCGGGCGAACACCTCCGGTGTCAGGACTTCGCCACTCGCCTCCCGGTATTCGAGGAACAGTGCCTCGGCTGGAACCGTGTCGCCGGTCTCGAACACGAGGCTGTGGCCCTTGAACCCGTACACCGCCGGCAAGGGCAGCCAGCGCGACGCCAGGATCGACCACGGCCCCATCGCGATCACCACCGCGTCGCCCTCGATCACCTCGCCGTCGTCGAGCACGACGCCATCGACGGCACCGCCCGAACGCGCCAGGTCGACGGCGGTGCCGCTCCGCAGTTCGGCGCCCTGCGCTTCGGCGGCACGCATCAGGCCGCGCGTGAAGGCGCGCGGCTCGACCAGCGCGGTCGTCTGCGGCGATCCGATCTGGCCGCTGATCGTGACGCTGTCGCTGAGCCATGCGTGGCGGCTGTCCTCACGCCGGCGCTCGTTCTCGACGGCCCAGCCGGCATAAGTCGTGAGCCGCCGATAGCCCCACGGATTGCCGAGCGCGTCGGCGAGCTCGGCGTGCAGGGCGAAGCTGCGCCGCGCCAGCCGATCGACCACGGTGCCGCGGCACCAGTCGAGCGCCAGGAAGCCGCCGGACTTGCCGGACGCCGCGCCGCCCACTTCGTTGCGCTCGATGACGACCGGCTCGGCGCCGCGGCGGCTCAGGAAATAGGCGATCGCCGCGCCAATCGCGCCGCCGCCGCAGATGACGACGCGCATCCTCTAGTGCAGGCCGTAGAAGCCCATGGCGCCGCCGGCCATGATCTGCCGCTGCGTCTCGGCCGACAGGCCCTTCATGCGCTCGCGCAGCATGTCGGGCGCGCCGGGAAAGAATCCGTCGCGATGCGGGTAGTCGGTCGCCCACAGGATCTTGTGCGCCCCGATATAGTCGGCCAGCGCGCCGATCGAGCCCTCGACCGGTTCGAACGAGATCCAGCAGTTGCGCCGAAAGATGTCGCTCGGCCGCATCGACAGGCCGGAGTCGTTGAAGCCCTTGTCGTCGAAATGGCGGTCCATGCGGTCGAGCCACGGCGCGATCCAGCCGCCGCCCGATTCGAGGAAGCCGACGCGCAGCCTGGGATGGCGTTCGCACACGCCGCCCCAGATCATGCTCATCGCCGCCAGCATCATCTCCATGGTGTGCGAGATGATGTGCTGCGCGCCGCGGCCGTCGAAGCGGTCGACGCCGACCGTCGGCATGCCGCTGTTGCCGCCCTCGTGCAGGCCGATCGAAAAGTCGAGCTCCTCCGCGGCGGTCCAGAACGGCTCGTAGTCGGGCGAGTGCAGCAGGCGCTCGTTGTAGGGATTGGGCCGCAGGAAGCCGCCGCGGAAGCCGAGCTTCTCGCGGGCGAAGCGCATCTCCTCGATTGCCGCCTCGATCGACTGCATCGGCAGCATGGCGATGCCGAACAGCCGGTCGGGGTAGGGCTTGCAGTAGTCGGCGAGCCAGCGGTTGTAGGCGCGGCACATCGCGCCGGCGAAGGCGGCGTCGGCGATCGAGCCGACGAACAGGCCGAGGCTGGGGTAGAGGAACGCGGCGTCGATCCCGTCGAGGTCCATGTCGGGGATGCGGGCGTGCGGATCGAAGCCGCCCTTGCGGCCGTCCTCGTAGTCCATGCTCTCGGCGGCGACCACGCCCTGGCGCGCGCCGACGCCGCCGATGCCGCCGAAGCCCGCGCGGCTGCCGAGGATCTTCTCCTCGAGCAGCAGGCGCTGCTTGCCGTGATTGTCCTTCACCAGCCGCGGCGCGCGGTCGCGAAAGGCCGGGTCGAGATAGTCGTTCCACAGGCTGAACGGCTCGAGGATGTGGCCGTCGGAGTCGATGACGTTGTACGTGCGACCCATGGCTTCCTCCTATCGCGATGCGAGGCTGGTGACGGCGCCACCAGTCGAGGTGCGGCCGCCGTCGACCACGAACTGCCCGCCGGTCGTGTTGGAGGCCAGGTCGGAGCAGAGGAACAGCACCATGTTGGCGATCTCCTCGACGGTCGAGTAGCGGCCGGTCGGCAGCGACGCCTGGTAGCGCTGGTTGACGGCCGCGGGATCGCCGGGCGAGAGCTGCGCCTCGAGCGAATGGATCATGCGCGTGTCGACCGGGCCAGGGCACACTGCGTTGACGCGGATGCCCTGGCGCGCGACTTCGCCGGCGGCCGTCTTGGTGAGGCCGATCACGGCGTGCTTGGAGGCGACATAGGCCGGCATGCCGGGCGTGCCGACCAGGCCCGCGACCGACGCGGTGTTGACGATCGCGCCGCCGCCCTGGCGGATCATCTCGGGCAGCACGTGGCGCAGGCCGAGGAACACGCCCTTCACGTTGACGCCGATCACGGCGTCGAACACCGCCTCGTCGTACTCGGCGATCGGCGACACCTTGCCCTCGATGCCGGCGTTGTTGAAGAAGCAGTCGATGCGGCCGTACTTGTCGATCGCGGCCTTCACATAGGCCTTCACGTCGGCCGACTTCGTCACATCTGCCGTGACGGCGGTCGCGTCGCCGCCGCTCTGCCGGATGATGCCGGCCGTGGCCTCGGCCGCCGCGCCGTCGCGGTCGACCGCCACCACTTTCGCGCCCTGCTTGGCGAAGGCCACGCAAGCCGCACGCCCGATGCCGTTTCCGCCGCCGGTGACCAGGGCGACCTTGCCGCTGAAATCCATGCTTCCTCCCTTGTCCCTCTCGGGTGGGAGACTACCATTGGCCGCCATGAGCATCACCGTCATCCCCCGCCATCCGGCGCTCGGCGCCGAGGTCCGGGGCATCGACATGCGCCGGCTGATGGATGCCGCCACGCGGCAGGCGGTGGTCGATGCCTGGACCCAGCATCTGGTGCTGGTCTTTCCCGGCCAGGTCATCACCGATCAGGAGCATGTCGCCTTCACCCGTCATTTCGGCGAGCCGGAGATCTTCCACCAGACCTCGCTGAACCTGCGCTCGGACCGGGTGCGCGAGATCTTCCTGGTGTCCAACGTCGACGAGAACGACCGGCTGATGACGCCCAACGAGCCGTCGCAGAAGCAGCTCTCCTCGTCGCGCCAGTGGCATACCGATTCGAGCTACCGGCCGATGCCCAGCGTCGGCTCGCTGCTGCACGGCATCGAGATCAGCCGCACCGGCGGGATCACCCAGTTCATCAACATGTACAAGGTGTACGAGGGCCTGCCGGAGTCGCTGCGCCGCCAGGTCGAGGGCCGCCGGGCGCGGCACGACTTCGGCATGCTGCACCGGATCACCGGCGCGCCGCCGCCGACCAGGGCGGAGCAGGCGGCGATGCCCGCGGTGTGGCATCCGATGGTGCGCCGCCATCCGGTGAGCGGCCGCAAGTCGCTGTACATCAGCTCGATCTACAACGACGCGATCGAGGGCCTCGACGAGAAGGCATCGACGCGGCTGGTCGAGGAGCTGTCGGACTTCGCTGCCCAGCCGCAATACATGTACCGCCACGTCTGGGAGCCGCACGACGTGCTGATGTGGGACAACCGCTGCACCGTGCACGCGGTGACGCCGCACGATCCCGCCGAGCGGCGGGTGATGCACCGCACCACCATCGTCGGCAGCGAACCGGTGGTGGCCGGCTAGCCGTTTCGTATGGACCACGTTGCGAGCGTTCCCTCGGCAACTTCCGGCCGCATGTCGCCGGAGGCGGTGGGGCTCGCCGTGTTGCTGCACGTCGCGGCCGGCCTGGCGCTGTGGTGGCTGGCGGAACACGCGCCGACCATCACACCGCGGGAAGATCCGATCGAGGTCACGATCGAAAGGCCCAGGCCGCCCGAGCCGCCGCCCCCTCCGCCGCCCCAGGCCCAGCCGAAGCCGATGCCGCCTCCGCCGCCGGTCGAAGGGCTGAAGCCGCCGGCCGAGATCGAGGCCGACAAGGCGACGAGCGTCCGGCCCTCGGGCGAGGCGCCAAAGGATATCGCCGCGCCGCCGCAACGCTCGCTCGAGGAGATGACGCCCAAGCCGTCGGACGCGCCGAAGCCGCCGGCCGAGACGGCCATGGCGGCGCCCAGCCCGCCGTTACCTGCACCGCCGCCGGTCGAGAAACCGCCCACCGTGGCCCGTCCGCAGCCGCAACCGCAGCGGGCGCCGCCTCCGCCCTCCGTGGCGCCGCATCAGCAGCCGAATCCCTCGCCCCTGGTGTCGCCGCGTCCGCAGTCGCAGCCGCCGGCCGTGGCGCGGCACCAGGACACGCCGACCCCGCCGTCGTCGCCGTTCGTCAACCCGGCCGCCGAGCATGCGCGGGCGACGGCGGAACAGAACTATCTCTGGCAGGTGGTGAGCAGGCTCCGCGGCTACCGCTATCACGCGGACGTGCCGGTGCGGGAGGGCCTCACCGTGGTCATGGTCACCATCGCGCGTGACGGCCGCCTGCTCGATGCGCAGGTCGTGCGCTCGAGCGGCGTGCCGGCGATGGACCAGGGGGTGCTCGCCGGCATCCGCCAGGGCGCACCCTACGCGCCGCTGCCGGCGTCGCTGTCCGGTCCGAGCGCACGCTTCAGGCTGCCGCTGGTGTCGGTGCCGGACCGGCGATAGCGTCCGGCGTTTCATCGCTTTGGGACGCCCAAAACGCCGGCCCGCGTGCATTTTAGCCGATTCGTCCCAGATCCTGCGCCACATGCCCGTTGGGACGATTGTCGAATGGCGGGACGTGGGATGACTTATCCCCAGATTTATCTGGGACGCGCGAGCGAATTTCCCGCAGCAAGCTACCGGTACTTCGCCCGCACGCTTTCGGGCGTCGGCAGCTTGTAGCGGTCCTCGGGGTCCTTCCAGCCCTTGAAGTTGGGCTTGCGCTTCTCGGCGAAGGCGGCGCGCGATTCCATCAGGTCGTTCTTGTCGCCGTGCTCGTGCAGGGCGGCGGCCAGCATCTGCTGCTCCGCCGTCGCCGACGGCCGCATGTGGCGCATCATGTGCACGGTGTTGACGCGCGAAGCCGGCGGCAGGGTGAGCAGGTGCTCGGCCATGCCGATCGCCGTCGGCATCAGCTCGGCGGCATCGACGATGCGGTTCAGGAAGCCGACCTCATAGAAGCGCTGTGCGGTGAAGCGGAAGCCGAGCGCCATCTCCATGGCGATCGGGTAGGGCAGGTTGGCGACGTGGCCGTGGTTGTAGCCGCCGAGCAGCCAGCGCTTGGCCTCGGACACCTCGAACACAGCCTCGCGCACCGCCACGCGCAGGTCGGTGCGCTCGACCAGCATGAAGCCGCCGCCCATGGCGAAGCCGTTGATCGCGGCGATCACCGGCTTCTCCAGCGCGCCCGACATGAACGGGTCTTCCATCCTCGGCCGCTCACCGCCCGGCCGGCCCTTCTCGAGCGATTCCTTCATGTCCTCGCCGGCGCAGAAGCCGCGGCCGGTGCCGGTGAAGACCGCGACCTCGAGCTGCCTGTCGCGCCGGAAGTCGGTCCAGATGCGGGCGAGCTCGGCACGCATCTCCGTGTTGAGCGCATTGAGACGCTCCGGACGGTTCATGCGCACGACGAGCACTTGCCCGTGACGCTCGGTTTCCACCACGGCCATGACGTCTCTCCTCTACTCGGCGGCTTGGCTCAGCAGATCGTAGGTCCGCTTCTGATAGGCGACCATGTAGTCGGTGTACCAGGTCGTTTCGTAGCGGGGCGGCTTGTCGGGCCCGACGGTCGTCGGCACCGCGGCAATCGGCCAGTCGATCCGCGCGTCGCAGAAGAACGCCAGCGCATAGCGCTCGCCGCCGCTCCGGTTGATGGCGCGGTGCGGGGTCGCGAGGAAGCGGTCGTTGGTCCAGCGCAGCAGGAGCTGCCCGCCATTGACCACGAAGGCGTCCGGGATCGCCGGCGCATCGAGCCACGTGCCGTCCAGCTTGCGGATGGCGAGACCCGGCACGTCGTTGGGCGCCAGCACCGTCAGGAAGCTGGTGTCGGTGTGCGGCGCGATGCCGAAATCGTCGTTGGCCGACGGCTCCTGCGGCGGGTAGTGCGTCATGCGGAGCTTGTACTGGAAATCCTCGAACGCCGAGTCGAACCATTGCGGCGGCAGCTCGAGGGCGACGGCGTAGAGCCGCACCAGCTTCTTCACCAGCCCCTCGAGGGCGCCGCAGTAGTCCATCACGGTCTCGCGGAAGCCCGGCAGGACCGGCCACCGGTTGGCGCTGCGGAAGCGCTTGTCGGCGACGACGTCGGGATGGTCGGGGCCGAGATCGCGGGCGACGAAGAAGGCCTCGTTGAGGTTGGGTCGTGTCACGGTCTGCACGACGGATGTCCGCAGCGTGTCGCCCTTCATCGGCAGGTAGCCGACATTGTGCTTGTCGATGCGGATCTTCATCTTCTCGTCGATCGGCAGCGCATGGAAGCGCGCTGCCGCGTCGTAGATGGCGCGGACCTGCGCACGCGGGATGCCATGATTGACGATGTAGTAGAAGCCGATCTCCGTGAGCGCGTGACGCAGTTGCCGTGCCGCTTCCTGCAGCGCACCGGGCTCGCCGGCCAGGGTCGGGCCGAGATCGATGATGGGGATGGTGTCCCGTGCGGACATGCCGAACAATAACGCCGCGCTGGAGGAAACAACAACGCTGACCAGTCGTGCTGCCGCGAAATCGCTGGTTTTGGCCGCACCGTTCCTCAGCGCGAGTGCGCCGGCCGCGACCGGCAGAGCGAGGGTCGGCGCGGTCGACGGTGAACAACTCCAGTGACGCGCCTCCTCATGCTCTCTTGGACCGCGAGCCCCCGGCCTGAGCGGAGCCGAAGGCTCCGGCTCGCCTCATGGAGCGTGAGCGAGCCTGGAGCCTTCGGCTCCGCTCAGGCCAGGGGCTCGCGGTCCGGAAGACCATGACGCGGCAGTGCGAGAGTGCGTCGGACTTCATGTCATGGCCACCGATGAAGAAGCTGCCCTGGCTCTCGATCGTGAGCGGATCGGTGGTCGCGAGGCCGGGTGCGAAAGCAATGGCGACGTTTCGCAGGGTCATGAGCGATCCTTGCCCCCGCGCTGGAGCCGCGCAAGACTTCCGGCGGAATCGCCCAGCCAGATCGCAAGGGGGGAACCGCCTGAAGCCGCCGCTCCTGCCGCGCCTGCTCGCGCCGCGGCTTCCTTTCCATTACGGCTGGATCGTGCTCGCCTCCCTCAGCCTCGCGGGCTTCGCGCGGCAGGGGCCGGCG
>JAFEFF010000126.1 GCA_018240745.1 Pseudomonadota bacterium | reverse complement strand
CGGAAATCCAAAGGGTCGGCGGCCACGCTCGCGCGGAAACCGCCGCGGCAAGAAAGGAACTCGGGGACGAGGCGCAAGACGGAAATCGCCGCTCCTCAAGATCTGGTCCGAGACGACCGACGCGGCGAGGGCAAGGCTCGGCAATGTGGTGTCGCGTCTTCCGGGAAGATCCGTGGTTCGCTCCAGGATCGACAATGCCCGGTCGACTCTGACGGCGGCAATCGGTGGCGGTCAGCTGCGGCTTGCGGGGCCGGCGTCTCCGAGCCCCAGCCGCCGCTTTCCGTCCTTCGCGCTCGGCGCATGGGTGCGCCGCATGACGAACCGTGTCGACTCTATCCCTGGCGAAGGCGGGCACGTTCTGGGCCAAAGATCGGCGACCCTGGTGGACCAATGCATCGTCAGCGGAGGCAGCTTTCTTCTCAATGTGCTGCTCGCCCGTTCGCTCGCGGCAGCCGACTACGGCGAATTCGCACTGTTTCTCGGCGGAGTTTTCGTATTGCGCCAGATCGATGGCTCACTCGTCTCCTTTCCGCTGTCAGTCCGATTGTCCCTCGAAGCCGAAGACGACCGCCCCGGCCTTCTGGGAAAGACAGCCTTGCTGTCAGCTCTTCTGAGCTTAGTTCTCGCATCGGCGATGGCAGTTGGTATCGCGCTGCTGGGTGCAACCGAAATCCTGTTGCCGGCATGTCTGTGCTTCCTGTGCTGGCAGGCCCAGGAGGCGTCACGGCGGTTCCTGTTCGCAGAGTTTCGGTATCGTGAGGCGGTGATTGGCGACGGTATAGCCTACGTGGGACAGGTCATTCTGGTCGCCGCCCTGCTCTGGCTTCATTCCATTACGCTCTCCTCGGCGCTCTATGTCATATCGGCCGCCTTCGCCATCGGTGCCGCGGCGCATACGGCAAGGCTTCGGTTCGTCTGGCCAGCGTTCTCCGTCATGGGGCGCGAGCTGCGCGCTCTCGCGCTGGAATACCTCTCGGTGGGCAAGTGGATCTTGGCCAGCTATCAGCTTCGGCTGGTTCGAGGCCAGCTGATTCCCTGGATGCTTGCACTTGTTGCCGGAACCGCTGCAACCGCATCGCTGCAGGCTGCGCTGAACATCGCGAACACGATGAACCCGATAATCCTGGGGGTCGCCAATGCGATTCCTCAAAGCGCCGCGCATGCCTACCGGTCTGGCGGCGTTCGCGGTGCGGTGCGCATGTCGTACGGTTATGCGCTGTTCGGGCTGTGGCCCATCCTGGCCATCTGCGCCGCCTGCGTGACCATGCCCGATCTCCTCCTGCGGACCGTGTATGGGCATGAATCGCCCTATCTCGCGGCCGCCGTCGGCCTGCAGCTTCTCGTGGTCGCCGGTGTCCTCGACTACATCGCCGAGGTCGTCGGTTTGACGCTCCTCGGCGTCAATTCCGGCAAGCTGGCCTTTGCCGTGAATCTGATGGCGCTCCTTGCGGCATTGGTACTGGCCGCCGCCTTCATCGGCCCGCTGGGTATTCTGGGTGCGTGCGTTGCGCTGGTGGGAGCCAATCTCGTACGCGTCATCGCCGGCTTGATCGCGATCGTCTGGCGGATCGATCGTGAATCTTCACGTGATCCGCTCGAGATCGGGATACGGGACGACGGGCTGCAGACCGAGCAGGCAGCCAGCGTGGCCGCTGAGCAGGAAGACGTCTCCCGGAAGGCCGCGCTCCAGGCCTGACCATGCAGGAAGCCATCAAGTACGGCGCACGACGCTCTCTCTTGGATGGCGACCGCTATCTCGTGCTGCTAGGGGTGGTCTTGCTGGGCTACGCGGTCGTCGGGAGAAGCTTCGCCTATATCGGGATCCCGCCCCTCTATGTGGGCGAGCTCGTCTTTCTGGCCGGGTTCGTTGTCCTCTTTAGATCAGGCGCCTTTGTGGCTGCGCTGGCGTCGCTGCCAGGCATCACACTCCTCGTGGCAATGATCTGGGTGCTGATCCGCACCATTCCGTTCGTGGGCGTTTACGGAATCGACGCCCTGCGGGACAGCGTCGTCGTCATTTATGGCGGCTTCGCCTTCATTGTCATCGGATTGTTGCTGGAGGATCCGGGGAGGATCGACACCATAATCCGCTACTACAACGCGTTGATCGCGGCCTTTCCAATCATAACCGTCGGTTACCTGCTCACCAAATTCTATCCGGACGATATTCCGAGCCTGTATGGGCCGAACGTACCGATCGTGGATATGGGGGCGAGCGCCGTCGGCTCGCATCTGGCAGGAGCGGCCGTGTTCGTGCTGATCGGCTATCGCAAGGTTTCGCGTCTCTGGGTTGCAGTCTGGTTCGGCACCTTGATCATGATCCTCGCATCTACGCGGGGAGCCACGATCGCCGTCCTGCTGCCGGTCACGTTCGCAATGATCGTGCTCGGTCGATTGCGCGTGATGTTGACGACGCTGGCAGCGGGACTGTGCATCTTTGGCGCCGTCTATGGCGCAGAGGCGGTATTCACCGTTTATCAGGAAGCCAAGGACTCGAACGATCGGCCGGTCAGCGCGCACCAGATCGTCGAGAATGCGATGAGCATCTTCGGGCAGGCGGGTGAGCAAACGGAAGGAACCAAGCAGTGGCGTCTCGATTGGTGGCACGCGATTATTGACGATACGCTGTACGGGCCGAACTTCTGGACCGGCAGGGGGTTCGGCCTGAACCTTGCTGATGCCGATGGCTTCAACGCTTTCGACGAGACCCTCAACCGGCGCGCCCCGCTGCGGAGCCCGCACAGTGTGCATATGACCATGCTGGCACGTACCGGGGTGCCCGGTCTCGTCGTGTGGCTTTTCCTGCTCGGATCCTGGGCCGCCATGCTGCTCAAGGCGATGCTGGTCGCGCGCATCCGCGGTCACAGGCAATGGGCGGACCTCTTTCTGTTCGCGTTCTGCTATCCGACGGCGATCCTGATCAACGCGACCTTCGACGTCACGCTCGAGGGACCCGTGCAAGGCATCTGGTTTTGGTGCCTGTTCGGCATGGGCATCGGCTCGGTGATGGTCTATCGCGGCCAAATCGCCGATGCGGCGCGAAGGGCGAATCGACCATGACCTGGTCCGGCCGCCCTTTCGCGTGGGGTCTGTGGCTCGGCGCCATTGCCCTTTGCACTGCGGTGGTGCTGCCGCAGGCCGCAGTCGCGGGCATTGGGAATTCCTCCTGCCCTCGAGGTGCGGTCGCCATCGAACCGGGAAGCTCGATCCAGGAAATGGTCGATCGTGTCGGCGACGGCGGCGTCTTCTGTCTGAAGAACGGGATTCACCGGGCTCAGGTGGTCCGGCCGCGACAGGGGCAACGCTTCTACGGCGAAGGTCGCACCATCCTGGATGGTAGCCGGCCGGTGACGGGGTTCACCCGGGAAGGCAGGTTTTGGGTAGCCAGGGGGCCCTTGCTTCGTGGTCCGAGGCATGGCGAATGCCGGCTGACTGCGCCCACCTGCAACCTGCCCGAAGCCCTGTTCATCGACGGCAGCCCGCTGCTGCGGGTTTCGAGCAAGGGATCTGTAGAGTCGGGCCAGTTCTATGTCGACTATGCCAACGAAGGCATCTATTTCGTCGACGACCCGACCAACCGCAGCGTCGAGGTGACAGCCGCAGTCTTCGCCTTCAAGAGCGCGGCCACCGACGTGTCCATCAGCAACGTCATCGTGGAGAAATACGCGAATGGCGCGCAACAAGGCGCGATCCACGCGCGCGAGGGCGCGAGATGGACGATCGAGCACTGCGAAGTGCGGCTGAACAGCGGTACAGGCATCACCATCGGGACGGGTAGCAGCGTTCGTGATTGCGACATACATCACAACGGCCAGATGGGCATAGGCGGCCACGGTCGGGCCATCCTGATCGAGCAGAACCGGATCTGGTCGAACAATACCCGCGGCTTCAATCCGGACTGGGAGGCGGGCGGAGCCAAGATTGCAGAGAGCGATGGCGTCACGTTTCGCGGCAACTACGTGCACGACAACGATGGGCCCGGGCTGTGGTGCGATATCGACTGTCGCAACGTCCTCTACGAAGGGAATCGGGTTGAGGACAACCGCCATATCGGCATCTTCCACGAAATCTCCTTCAAAGCGGTGATCCGCAACAACATGGTCCGCCACAACGGCAGCGGGAAAAGGCGGTGGTTCTGGGGGGCGGACATCGTCGTCGCGGCGTCGCAGAACGTGGACGTGACGGACAATACGCTGACGGTCGCGGCGGGGGCGTGCGGGATCATGCTGATCGACCAGGGACGCCGGGCCGACGATGGCAGAGAATACAAGACGCGGGACAACACCGTACGCGCGAACGAAATGACGTTCGAGGGCGCGCCCTGCGCCGGCGGCGCCTCGGATACCCGCTCCAGTGATCCCAACTTCTCGATCATTGCCGACGGCAACAACAGGTTCGATGGCAATACCTATCGTGTCCCCCGGTCGAGCGGACCGCATCGGTTCGTGTGGGGCCGCGATGTCACCGACTGGGACGGGTTCAGGCGAAAGGGTCTCGAGAGGAACGGCCGCTTCATCCTCCTCGATCGGCGGGCGGCTCACTGAGAGTGCTCGAAACTCCTGCAGAACAAGAACAGGGCTCCAGCGCGCCACGCGAGAAGAACATCGATCTGGTCTTCGGCGGTGCCCGTGCAGCGACGCAAGAAGGAAGGCGATCGCGGAAGCCCGGGAACTCGCTACCGCTGATCAATCGTCCGCGATATGCTCGGCGCCGGTATATGCTTTGCTGCGCCGCTCTTCTGGTGCTGGGGTACCAACCTCGGTAAAAAGGGGCACCTGAGCGGTCCCGCCGAGCGAAACGCGTTCCAGCCAGATCTCGCGCCACCACGAATGAATGGCGCGAGGACAGAACAGGCGCCGGCCGCTGAAAAGCGCCTTGCAGCTGACGCCGTCCAGGATGACCGCCGGCGTCTTCATGTGCCGCATCTTTCCGGTTCTCTCGTCGACGAAACGTTCGACGCAGGCAGCGACGCGAAAGACCTTGCCGCAGAATGGCACGAGCTCGGCATCGAACCAGAGGCCGCGGTTCGAAAGCCGCGTGTCCAGGGTGGCGAGGATCTCGTCGTAGGACCGCACCCGGACCAGATCGCCCGGCTTCAGGCCGAGATCTTGGCGCGGGGTGGGTTGACCTGCCGGAATCTTGCCCTTCAATCGGGGGAACGGAATGCCGCCGGTCGCAGCCTGGATCCGGTTGTACAGCCAGCGAGCAGGGCGTCCCCACCTGTCACTGAAGGCCAGGCTGCCGTAGTAGTAGAAGAGAAAGGCAAGACCGCGGACGATCTCCGGCAAGGTCCGGTTGCGGGATGTATAGGCGTCCACATACTGCCGTGCATCCCACCATTTGAGGGGGACGGTATAGTTGAGCAGCTCCGTGGCTTGGCACGAGTAGTGCTCCTCGCCCGACGCATCCTGGTAGCTCGTTGCGTCCCAGACGTTCCGGTCCGCCCCCTGTTCCCGGAGATGCGGGCTGTCGGATGATGTCCGCTGGCGCTGCGAGGAAACCGCGATGGGAAGCGGCCCGTCGACGGGCTTGAGCCAGGCGTTCTTCCAGAAGATCAGGCAGCCAGCCTGACAGCCGCCGTAAGCCCGCCCGTCGCAGCGGAGGTCGAGATGCACGGCATCGGGCAGACCTCGCCCTCCATAGTCGCCACTCACCGTGTCGCAGGTCTTGTACGCACTCTTGAAGACGCGGAAGCGCTGGCCGCAATAGGTGAACATCTGCGGCATGAAGGGCATCGCATCGAGCCGCCCTTTCGCGTCGAGGGTCGCGAGGATCTCGTCCTTGCTCCTGACCTCTACCCAATCGCCTGCGCAAATCGTCATGTTCAAATCCACCGGCATGACGCCAAAGGTTTGCCGTCCCCCTACGGTCCCCAATGTAAGGGGCGCTCCTCCCGCGCCTACGATCGAAAAAGGCGATGGAACCCAATTTGGAGGGGTAACTCCGATGGCAGGATCCTGGTGCGCGTTGTGGAGAAAGCCTGCTTGGCAGCGGGCGATATGGGCCCGCGGAAGCACGCGGGCGCCACAAAGGGGTACTCCCTAATCGGCCCTGGATGTCTGGATTTCTCCATCAGGGACGCCGTCCCGCTTCGCGCTGCGGCCTTACAATCGGTCCCGGTGCAAGCGATGCAGGCAAGGAGCTGAAATGACGAGCCGGCGGCATGGATCGGAGCGATGGCCTTCAGCCATTGGGCGTGCCCTCGTTCTGGCGCTATTGCTTGTGTATCAGTGCTGGATCGCCGAACCCGCGGCTGCGCAGTCGTCCGCGCACCAGGCTTACAAGATCGCTCCGGGAGACAAGGTCGGAGTGACCGTGCTGGGCCAGCCCGACCTGTCCGGCGAAGCGACCGTCGATCAGACCGGCAACCTCCGGCTGCCAATCGTCGGAGATGTCCGTGCCGCAAATCTCACGCTCGACGATCTCGAACAGACCATCAGCCGCTCGCTCGAACGGGGATATGTCCGCCATCCGGTGGTCACCGCGAAGATCGTCGAGTTCTTGCCGGTCTATGTGTTGGGCATGGTCAAGACACCTGGACCCTATTCCTATCGCGAAGGATTGACCGTGCTCGGCGCCATTGCGCGTGCAGGTGGCGTCGGCCTATCCGCAGGACAGACCGCGAGTGATCCCTTGCAGGCCGAAGAGCGTGTACGCCTGCTCGAGATCAGTCGGGTGGCTCTGGTGGCAAGGCGGGCGCGCTTGCTTGCGCAGCAACACAACGAGGATCACATCAAGTTTCCGGACATATCCGGCAGTGCGGTGGATCCCGCACGCGTTGCTCAGATCCGGAATGGCGAGGAGAGCATCTTCACGGCAGAGCGCAAGGCAGAACGGCAGGAGATCGAGGCTCTCGAAAACCAGCTGCCCAGGCTGAACGCCGAGATTGCCTCCCTCAAGCAGCAGGCCGATCTCGAGCGTCGTCAGCGTGATCTCAACGAGCAGTTGATCAAGGACTACCAACAGCTCGAAAAGTCCGGACTTGCCCGAAAGCCGAACTTCATTGAGGTCAAGCGCGAGGAGGCGAGGATCGACGAGAACATCGCGCGTCTGCAATCCGAGGCGCTGAAGGCCGAACTCGCGATCGCCGACGTGCATTTCCGCATGACCGAGCTGCACAACACCTATCAGCGTCGCGTCATGACCGAGCTGCGGGACACGGACCGGTCCCTGATGGAGCTCACGGTGACGCTTCCAGCCGCGCAACGCGCCTACGCCTCCGGCGCCCAGCAACTCGGATGGCTGACGGCGGATCAGGCGGAACGGCCGACGCTGCTCGTGGTGCGCACCAGAAATGGCGCTACCGAGAAGCATGATGTCTCCGTCGATTTCGTGCTGCAGCCAGGAGATGTCGTGCAGGTGGGCACGCTCTTCCCGCCTGCGCTTGCCGCGCCAGCGGAGCAGGTCGGCACCTTACCGGAGACGAAGAAGATCGAGAGCGCCGTCCGCTGATACCAGCCGCGCTGGTTCGCATCCGGGCTACTCCCTCGTCGCCCTTGAGGGAATCGCCATCGGACTTAACGTGATGCGTGAAGGTCCTCCACGATCATGTCTTCCGGGGAGACGTCCAAGGGCGTCGATCTGGCTTGTTGATGGCGATGTCGAACGTCGAAGCACGCGCAACACACTCATTGTCGCCAACGCCTCGCGGAGCGTTCGGGGGCCGTGGGCACGCGCGCGGCAAGGCGCTCTCTTTTGGAGGAGGTCATCGACGCCGAGTCGTTGCTGCGGGCCGCTTCCTGGGCGACGTCATCGGGGGCAGCACGGCGATTCTCCTGGCCGGCCTCGTCGCGGCCCAGATCGGAATCGAAGGAGAAAACGGTCTGGCCAATCGGCTGGCCGCACTGATTCCGGTGACACTGGCGCTGCTGGTCGGGATCGATTGCCTCCTCGGCGTCTATTGGTCCGACACCACAAACCTGATGGAACGCTTTCGCTTGCGTTCGAGGGCAACGCTGGTCTTTGCGTTCTCGGCGATGCTGGTTTGGGGCCGCGAGGGACCCACGGTCAATGTGGTGTTCGTTCCGCTGGTCGCCGCCGCCGTGCTGGTTCTGGGCTGCTGGACCGAGCACTTCATCCAGGCATGCCTCATGCGGTCGGGCACGTGGGGCGCCCCAACCGGCATTCTTGGCTCTGGCGCGAAAAGCCAGGCCCTGGCCCGCCGACTGATGGGCCATCCAGCATCCGGGTTGCGCCCCGTCGGCTTCATCGAGCTCGATGGGTTTGGTGGCAGCGAACCGACGGTTCATTCACAGGATGAAAACGACCCAGCGGTCGGCTTGCCGGTGTTGGAGTTGCGCGAGGGCCGAGGACCGCGCGCCGGCCTCGAAACCGTCGTTGCGCCCGACAGCAGCGCCCTGCCGAGCGATCCGACGCAGCTCTACCGGATGGGGATACGTCGGGTTCTGGTTGTCAATCAGCTCGGCGAATTTCCGTCGGCAGACGTCCAGGTTCGCCATTTCGATGGCTTCGTCGCATTGGAGCTGAGCGGCCGGCCAAACAATCCGAATGCGGGCATGAAGCGGGTCACCGATTTCGTGATCGCAGTGCCCCTGGCTCTTTTCTTCGCGCCGTTCATCGGCCTGCTTGCCGTTTTGATCAAGATCGTCGATCCGGGACCGGCCTTCCATCGGCAGAGTCGCATCGGCCGCCATGGAACCTGCTTCGAACTGCTGAAGCTGCGCACGATGTACGGCGACGCCGAAGATCGCCTGCAGCACGTTCTGGCGACCAACCCCTCCCTGCGGGAAGAGTGGCGCATGTACTTCAAGCTCGCGCAGGATCCGCGGATCCTGCCGTACATCGGCCATTTCCTGCGGCGCACGAGCCTCGACGAGCTGCCCCAGCTATGGAATGTCCTTCGCGGAGACATGAGCCTGGTTGGGCCGCGGCCGTTCCCCGCGTACCACATGGACGCCTTCGATTCCGAGTTCCGGGATCTGCGCGTCGGTGTGACGCCCGGCCTCACAGGCCTGTGGCAGATTTCGTCGCGTAGCGAAGGGAATCTCGACGTCCAGCGCGCGCAGGACATCTACTACATCCGTAACCGTTCGCTATGGCTCGACCTCTATATCCTGATCGCGACGTTGCCGGCGGTGATCGGCGGCCGGGGCGCAAGGTAGACGCAACATTCCTCGGAGCTGACCATGGACCAGACCATTCATTCCGGATCGAACGCGAGGGAGGGCCGTCTCACGTCGGCCTCGATCCGCGGGTCGGCCCCCGCCTGCCGCTTTTGCCGCCAGCCTCTCCATCGCACCTTCGTCGATCTCGGGATGTCGCCGCTGTGCGAGAGCTTCGTGCCTGAGGACAAGCTCGACTCGATGGAGCCCTACTATCCGCTGCATGTCATGGTGTGCGGAGAATGCTTTCTCGTGCAGCTGCGGGAGTACGTGAGCCCTCAGAACATCTTTACCGAGTACGCGTACTTTTCGTCGTACTCGACCTCATGGGTCGCGCACGCCCGGTCGTATTGCTCCATGATCAAGGACAGGCTGGGGCTCGGGAAGGACAGCCTCGTCGTCGAAATTGCGAGCAATGACGGGTACCTGCTTCAGCATTTCGGGCCGCTCGGTGTTCCGGCTCTGGGCATCGAACCCGCAGCCAACGTGGCCAAGGTCGCGCAGGAGAAGGGCGTTCGGACGCGCGTCGGCTTTTTCGGCACGGCGCTTGCGCGTCAGCTCGTGGACGAAAAGCTGAAGGCCGACCTGGTCGTCGGAAACAACGTTCTGGCTCATGTGCCCGACATCAATGATTTCGTCGCTGGCATCGGACACCTGTTGAAGCCGGAGGGGATTGCCACTCTCGAGTTTCCTCACCTCGAGCGGCTGATGGTGGGGAACCAGTTCGACACGATCTATCACGAGCACTTTTCGTACCTGTCGGGCCTCGTCGTCGCGCGGATTGCCGCCAAGCACGGCTTGCGCCTGGTCGACGTGGAGGAGCTTCCGACGCACGGCGGCTCGCTGCGGGTCTACCTCGCGCACGCGTCGTCGAAATACCCGACGACCCTGCGGGTGTCGGCGCTGTTGGCGCGGGAAGAGAAACTCGGCTTCTCCAGCCTCGCGGGATATTCCGCCTTCGCCGCCAATGCGCAGCGCACGAAGCGGGACCTGCTTGCGTTCCTGATTGCAGTGAAGAACGAGGGCAAGCGCATCTGCGGCTATGGCGCTCCCGGCAAGGGCAACACGCTGCTGAACTACTGCAGCATCGGGAACGACTTTCTGGACTTCACGGTGGACCGCAATCCTTACAAGCACGGCCGCTACACGCCGGGCATGCACATTCCGATCCAGCCCGTCGAAGCGATCGAAGCGGCCCGGCCGGACTACATTCTGATCCTTCCCTGGAACCTCAAGGACGAGATCGTCCACCAGATGCGCCATGTCGCTTCCTGGGGGGCGAAGTTCATCGTGCCGATCCCGGCGGTCGAGGTTCTCGATCCGGCGAAGTTGCCGGCCTGAAAGTTGCGGCCGGTCAGGGCGTCTGGGTAGCCGCGTCAGCGGCCTCGGCAAGCAGTCCGTGACGCTCCAGTACGGCGGCTATCGATGCAATCGCGTCGAAGGGGAGGCTGGCGCGCTCGGCGATGTCGAGCAGCGAATGTCGGCCGTCGGAGAGATTGAGCGTCCAGAGCATCGCCATGTTCATCGTGTAGGCATTCTTGTCGCCGCCGATGGCGTTGTAGAGACCGCGTCGGCCCAACTGAGGCTCGCCTTTGGGAAACATATTGATCAGCCGGCGGTCCCTTTCGAGGATATCCAGGGCTTGCACGATCCAACGATACGAATTGCCGAGATGCTCCGGCGCAATGAACTCCAGATTGTCGGCGGAGGTATGGTACTCGGGGAAGGTGGCGAACTGGCTGCGCTGGAAGAGCCCGACGGGCAGGTCGAAGGCTGGCGAGCAGTACTGCCGCTCGTCGTAGCCGTATGGGAAGAATTCCAGGAGATTGAACGGCCTTTCCGCGTGGCGCAGCACATGCGCCATGGCCCGGTCGATAAGGGCATCGCCCCTGCGGCTTCGCTTGTAGGTCGGTCCGCCTGCATCTCCGACACCCGCGACCACGAGGCCATTCCCAATGTGACCCAAGGTGGCCTCGTTGGCGGCCAGCCATGCAATCGACCCTATCGTGCCTGGCACGAAGAGGAACCGATAACTGAGCTTTGTCCGCCTTCGGCCAAGCTCGCGAGCCAGGACCGCAAGCAGTGCCATACCCGAGCAGTTGTCGTTCGCGAGAGACGGGTGGCACACGTGCGCCGAGAGCAGCACCTCTTCAGTCGTCTCGCCCTTGTGCAGGTACTCTCCCCAGGTGAGCGAACCGGGCTCGAGGCGGGAGTCGATCAGGATTTCATACTCACCGCCCGCCGCCTCGAGCTCGGCGAGCTGGCGGTGCGACATGCAGAAGCCCCAGGTCTCCTTGTAGTAGGAGGTCCGATAGGGAATGAGATCCGGCTGGTCGGGCAGCGTAAAAATGTGAGACTTCAGCTCCGACAGCGTGATTCGCCGCTTCACCGGCGTGCTGTAGCTGACGACATGCAGGTTGGAGCGTTGGAAATCGACGACGCGTTCGCCCCTGGAATCCTCTATGTAGGCTTCGGCGATGTTCCATTCCTTGGGGATCTCCCAATCGAGAACGGTCGTGCCGGTCGGCACCTCGTGGCGCTGGAGTGGAATCTGGCGACCCAGCACCTCGATGGTCTTGCGGACGCCGTCGCCAGTGATGCTTCGACAGATCGGGAAGAGCTCGGCCGCGACCCTGTAGATCTCCTCGCCGATGGCATCGTTTCCAATCAACGATGCGAAAGCCGGAACTTCCTCCATGTACATCCTCGCGCCCTGGACCGGCTTCGTTTTCGACGAATCTCACCTTCGCGGCATCGTGTCGGCGCATTCGCGTTACGGTATGAGTGCCCGACGCTGCCACAACCCATCCTGTCCGACAACTCAGGCCGCCGGATTGGGTCGGCAAGAGTACATTCCGCCGGCCGGGGGCAGGCTTATCCTGTTTCCCCGTGGCCGTGAAGCGTGGCGTCCATCGGCCGAGGAAGCTTCCATGGTTTCAGTGTTCATCGACCCAGCCATTGCGGACGACGCGCGGCGCAATCGGTTGTTTGCCGGCGACATATTCATCCTGTCGCCGACGGCTGGCACGCGCGCCCTGATCGGGCTGGCGCGTGAGATGCTGGAGGATGCTTTTGCCCCGCATTCCCCGCTAAGCATCCATGAGAGCAAGACTCCGGAAGAGGTCGCGACGATTTTGGGCCGCATAAAGCCGCAATTCATCCATCATCCGGAATGCAAGAGGATCATCCCGCAGATCATGCTCGAGCACGGTATCGAGCGCGATAAGCTGTACTTCGACGTCCCGCGCCTGCGATCGGCGTACCCATCGCATTTCCTGTCGTCGGGCATCGCCTACGCCTTCCATCCGCATCGGGACACCTGGTATTCCGCCCCCATGTTCCAGCTCAACTGGTGGCTTCCCATCTATCCGCTGGAGCCGAACAACGCCATGGGCTTCTATCCGCGCTATTTCGATGAGGGTATCAAGAACAGCTCGGAGACCTTCAACTATTACGAATGGAACACGACGAACCGCGCCACGGCCGCGGCGCACATCAGGAGCGATACGCGCGAGCAGCCCAAGGCCCTGCAGGAACTCGATCCCGTTACGGTTCGCTATCTTCCTCCACCTGGTGGTATCGTTCTCTTCTCGGGTGCCCAGCTGCACGAAACCGTGCGCAACACGACGGGTGTTGCGCGCTACAGCATCGATTTTAGAACGGTCCACATTGATGACGTCGCCAAGCACGGCGGGGCCGCCAATGTCGATTCGCGATGCACGGGGACGACACTGCGTGACTATCTGCGCGCCAGCGATCTTGCCCATCTGCCGGAAGAGCTGATCGCGCAGTACGACGACGACACCGCGACCACCGAAAGGGTGCTCTATTTCGGCGACAGGCTTCTCGGCAATTCCAAGCCGTAGCGGCCGTCAGCGCTTACGCGTCAGCTTGATCGGTTCGTTCTGCCAATGCCGTCTCAGGTCACTGGCGGTTCCTCGTGCCGTCGTCAGCGAACGGCAAATCAGATGAAACCAAAACTCTGCCAAAAGGGGATGGCAGCGACGACGAGCTGGAGCGGCCAGCTAGAGTGGAAGGTGCAGATCGAGGAGGCGATCCAGCACATCGATCACGCCCCATAAGAAGAAACCACCGACAATAACGTGCACCACTAATGCCACGGGCGGGGAGAGTTGTTTGAACAGATCGCACGGTCGCCACATCGGCTCGACAATTGTGGATGCAACCGCTCACGACAAGCCTGGGTCATGGAACTCCGCCATGGGCACCCGCTCGATTCGACAGTGGCCTCGCGATCCGGCCGAGCCTGGAGCGTTCGTGTGGTTCCGACGATCAGGTGAACGCATACCCTCTCGGGTTCGCCGGCAACTAGGCGAGCACCTCGTGCCGCCGCCGCGCGGGAAGTTTTCCAGCTTTGGCTTCTTCAGCCTCTGCTGCTTTCCGCTCCAGTTCGCGTGCATATCCAAGGATGCGTTGCCGATCGGGGCCGCCAACGGCAGAAGCAATGGTACGACAGCGGTTTGCGATATCGCGCAGGACCTCGCAGTCTTCTCCTCGTCGTCCGAGCATGATTCTCCTGGCAGCGAAGTTCACGGGTAGTCCGATCGGCCACACCATGCGGCGCCGTTCGCGCCCGGCCGACAGACATTATGCTGAACGAAACCTTTAGGGGCCCGATGGTCGTCCGTCGCGGGGAAAAGAACGACCCATACGCTTGGGGGTCGACGGCTTGGAGCGGCACATTTCAATACGTGCACGTCGGCAGGCGCGACGAGCGTGTCGAGGAGGTGCGCCGCGCACTCCGAACAGGCGCACACCGGTGTGCCGAGGATATTCGGCCATGGCAGGTCGATGACGCGAGAAAACGAGTACTTACCGCGGTCTCGAAAGAAGGAATTTAGGTCGAGAAAGTCCCACAGTCGACGTCAGGCGCCGCATGTAAGGTCCGGAAGGGTGCGTGGGAGGATCATGTGGGGCGGCATCAGGGTCTGGCAGCATTTGCAGATGAAATGAGCGCATACCGGTATCTCGAAGGAGTTCTATGGTCGGGCAAGCGGATATGCCCGAATTGCCAGACGCCTCATTCGGGAAGCCTGAACGGCGCGTCCGCGCGGCCCGGGGAGTTCAGATGCGTCGGCTGTCGTGGCACCTTTTCCATTCGACGTTCGACTGTCCTCGAAAGGAGCCGAGTTCCCCTGCACAAGTGGCTTCAGGCCGTCTACCTGACCGATGGCGGGGCGCTTCCGATCAGCGCGCTGCATTTGGCGTTCATCGTGGGAGTATCGAGAACGACCGCGTCAGGCATGCTTCGCAAGATGCGGCACGCGGCCCGGCGTCGCAACGGCGAAGCGAACAGAAGTCTCGAGGCGATGCGTCAAAGCCTGTCGTCGGTGGATTGAGACTGGGAGTGGCTCCGCCCCGCGTGGACACGCGCAATGTCTGCCGATTGACTGCGCAACGAGTGCGCTCCAGGCCTCATTTCAAGTGGTGAATTCGGACCTTCCGGCTGATTCGCCGTGGTTGCCGGTCGCGCCGCCTTGCCGGAGCGCCGTGTCGGTGTCTGCCTCCAAGTCGGCTTCCGCAGCCATCCATCCGTCTGCTTGTGCCTGTTCCAGTCGCCTCAGCATCGTGACGGCTGTCTTGCAGGTCACGTTCAGGATCCGGGCCAGGTCGCTGGCTCGGCATCGCGGGCCAAAGCTCGTGAGGTAGAGCGCCTGCAACCACTTGTGCAGGGGAACGTGACTGCGCTCGAAGATCGTTCCGTACGCGATCGAGAAGATTCTTCGACAACCATAACACTTGAATGATCCGAGACGCGTTGAAGCGCCGTCCAATCGGCCCACTCGGCTTACCCGACAATGTGGACAGACCGGGCCCGCGGGCCATAACAATTGCTCAATGTAGCGATGAGCACTCAATTCGTCGGCGAACGCCGCAATAAGTGATTCCCCCAAGGCACTCTCCCCAACAGCCGCAGCATCCCTCGCTCGGCATCAAGAACAGTGTGGTCAACAACCCTAGATGGATGACGTGACCATTCTGTGATTTTAGGGCCTCAGCGCTTCTTCAGTCGTTCGGCCCGGCGTGCTTGGGCTTCAAGTTCATCGGCATATGCCAGCAGGCGCCCCCTTTCTGCAGTATGCATAGCCTGTGCAATTACCCTTATGCGTCGTGCAAGCTCCCGCAGAGTCTCCGGCTCTTCTTCTTGAGACTTGGACACGGTGCACCCGCTTATTGGCCCACTAGCGGCCCATTCCACAAGCTAAGGGCCGCGCGCACTTCCAGCCGACATACCAATTCTGGAATGCGGAGCGGGCGGAGGCCATAGGGATTGCCCTGGTATCCTGGCTGAAGCGGGTGTGCCCGGTTGTCTCTACGCATCGTCGAGGGCGGCGAGCAGCTCGAGTTGCGCCAGGGCGAGCCAGTACACCCGCCGGATGGGGCGCTTGCCGTTCTGCATCATCGAGATGAGGCCAGGGCTCACGTCCAGCGCCAATGCAAGCTGTCGCACTGTCAAGCGAAGCTGTTCGCGGCGGCGGCGAAATTCTGAAGCGGGCCTCGGAGCCGCAGCGACGTACTGGATCGTCAACGTAGGTTCTCAGCTTTGACGGGCCGATGCGTGTCAAAACGATAGTGCCGGTTTGGTGCGACGCATAGCCTGGGTCGCGAAACGCGTGCCACTGCGCACGATGGCGCTGCTGGATTGACCGCTCACTCAGAGGGATCCGAAGGTCGTTTTCGCGCGATTAGTGCCAAGGATTCGATTGCAGGTGGAGGAAGGTAAAGGGCTCGGGAGCGCCGCCCAGCGAGCAGGCCGGGATGCCGCCCTCGTCAGAGCGGTTGTCGGCGACTTGGAGCGCTGTTGAATGGACCCGGTCGGCGCGGCACGGCGGAGGGTTCAGCCGTTGCACTGACAGTGATCGGACCTGAACTGCAAATTATTTGCAGCCCGCATCCAGATGGGGCCGGAAACGACTTGGGCGGGTTCGGAGACTTGGGCGGGTCAGGAAAAGAAAGTCCTGCGGTCCGGGCATGCTGATTCTCCTATTTGGCGT
>JAFEFF010000125.1 GCA_018240745.1 Pseudomonadota bacterium | reverse complement strand
CGAAGATCAGCTCGTGGACACCGATCTTGCCGAAGGCGCGGACATCGTCGGCGATCTGCTCGGGCGTGCCGGTGAAGCTGCGACGGTTGCCGCTGCGGTCGGGCACTCCGGCATCGTAGATCGGCGCCTTGTAGGAGATGTGGAGCTGCGAGAAGTCGCGGCCCTCGGCCTTGCTGAGCCGCTTCAGCGTGTCGAGGTGATTGCGCATCTCATCGGGCGGTAGCGGCGAGGCGGCGACCGCTCCGACCGGGTGCCAGCCGTCGGCGTGCTTTGCCGTGCGACGCAGCGCGGCCGGCGAATGGCCGCCGACCCAGATCGGCGGATGCGGCTTCTGCAATGGCAACGGCTCGCAGCGTATGTCGGCGTAGTCGTAGAAGCGGCCCTTGAAGGTGGCCGGCGATTGCGACCAGAGCTGCTTGAAGATGGCAATCCACTCGTCGGTGACCGCGCCGCGCCGCTCGAAGTCGGGAGTCTTCAGGGCCTCGAACTCCTCCTTCAGCCAACCGACGCCGATCCCCAGCGTCACCCGGCCGCCGGACAGCACGTCGAGCGATGCCACCATCTTCGCCGTCAGCACGGGGTTGCGATAGGGCAGGATCAGCACGGAGGTCACCAGCCGCAGCTTCTCGGTGGCGCCGGCGACGACGCCCAGCAGAGAGAAGGTCTCGAGCGCGTCGCCGACGCTCGGATGCCTGCCGTCGAGCGTGTAGGGGTAGGGCGAGGAGCTGGCGACCGGGAAGACGATGTGGTCGGCGATCATCGCCGAATGCAGGCCGAGCCGTTCGCCCTCGCGCGCCAGCGACAGGACGCCGTCGCGGGTCGCCAGCGGACCGCGGGTCGGGAGATAGAAGCCATAGCGCATCGGCTACTCCGCCGCCTCCGCCCGCTTCTCCGCACCGGGCTTGACGCCGGCCGCGCGCAGGGCGCGCTCCTTGGCGCCCGCGAGATCGTACGTGCGGCTCATCATGATGCGCTGCGCGGTCAGCCCGCCGCCGGCCTGCAGCGCGACGACGAACTGCCAGCCGCCGTAGGCGTCGGCGGTCAGGTCGCGGATCATGTTGTAGACGCGCATGCGGGTCTCGATGTCGACGTCCTTCTTGGTGTGCAGGTACTTGCGGATGTACTTGCCCGACGCCTCGTTGCGCAGGTCCGCCTCGTGCGGCAGCGTCAACACCAGCCCACCGCCGAGATCGTGCAGGTGCCGCACGGTCTGGTGGAAGTTGGCGGCGTAGTAGTACTTGGCCGTGTTGATCGCGAGCGTATTGGGAAAGATCATGCCCGACGGCGTCGTCTCGTAGTGCCGGCAGGCATAGTCAAGGCTCATGCGCAGCATCTCGGCATAGGTGATCAGCTCGGCGATGGTGTTCATCGCCGTCGGATCGCGGTCCTTGCCCTGGTGCTCGGTCACCAGTTGGGCCAGCCCGACGAACAGCTCCGACATGCGCACCGCCTCGACCACGCCGCCGGTGCGCTCCCACAGGCCGAGCGACTGGGCGAGGCGGCTCGCGAGCTGGACCTCGCCGGCCAGGAACACGCGGTCCCACGGCACGAACACGTCGTCGAACACGACGAAGCCTTCCGGCATGCTGTGGTGCGAACTCGCCGGATAGTCGAAGGCGTTGAGCTCGGCCGGCGCGAAGGAGCGGTTGATGATCTTCACACCCTTGGCATTGACCGGGATCGAGAAGGACACGGCATAGTCCTTCTCGTCCTGGCGCATGCCCTTGGTCGGCATTACCACGAGCTCGTGCACCAGCGAGGCCGCGGTGATGTGCAGCTTGGCGCCGCGCACCACGATGCCGTCCTTGTTGCGGTCGACGATGCGGACATAGAGGTCGGGATCGTCCTGCTCGTGGGCGCGCCGCTTGCGGTCGCCCTTGGGGTCGGTGATGACCTCGGCCGCGCGCAGATCGTTGTCGCGGCAGTAGCGGTACATGCGGTCGATGTTGGCGGCGCACTGCGGATTGACCTCTGCCACCTCGTCCTTGACGCTCATCAGCGCCATGTAGACGCCGGAAACCAGCGTGCCGATCGAGGTGTGCTTCATCATCTCGATGCGGGAATCGAGATCCTCCGCGCGGTGCGGGATCTGGTAGATGCGATGCGCCTCGCTGCCGTCTTCGGTGCGATAGCGGCGCAGCGCACCATGTTCGGCCGACTGGTAGTCGTAGTCGGCCGCGGTGATGGCGATCGGCACCTTGAAGCGCGGATGGGTGGTGATGTCGGCGATGTCCTCGCCGTCCCAGTAGGTGACGCGGCCGTCGCGCAGGCTCTGGACGTAGTCTTGCGGCGTCTTGAGGGCCATCGGTTCCTCCTTCGGCGGGCGGGCTTCGGCGGGTGGGCTTCAGCGGGCTGGCGGCGACTGCTTGACGATAGCCTCCCACTTGTGGAGCTCGTCGGCCAGATAGGCGCGCGTCTCCTCCGGCCCGCCTTCCTTCTTCTCGACGCCTTGCGCCGCCAGCGCCGCCGATACCTTGGTGTCGCGCAGGGCTGCCGTGATCGCACCGCTCAGCCTGTCGACGACCGGCTTGGGCGTGCCCTTGGGTGCCAGGAAGAAGTAGGCGACCTCGACCGTGAGATCGGGATAGCCCGCCTCCGCCATGGTCGGCACGTCGGGCAGGATGCTGGCGCGCTTCGTCCCGGTGACGGCAATGACCCGACCCTGCTTGCTCTGCAGGAACGGCAGGCTCGACGGGACGGGCGTGAACAGCACCTGGATGCTGCCGGCGGCGAAATCGGTCGCCGCCTCCGTCGTGCTCTTGTACGGCACCATCACGATGTTGACCTTGCCCGACCGGTTGAGCATCTCGCCCAGGAACTGCGGCACACCGCCGACATAGCCGGCATAGTTGAGCTGGCCGGGCTTGGTGCGCGCCAGCGCGACGAGTTCCTCGACCGTCTTGACCGGCAGCGACGACGGCACCGCCAGCGCGTAGGGCAGCGTGCCGCTCAGCGCCACCGGCTCGAAGTCGCGGATCAGGTTGCTGTTCGGCGTGCCGACAAGCTGGTTGAGCAGGATGCTCGAGCTGGGCAGGTAGATCGTGTAGCCGTTCGGCGGGGACTTCGCGACGTAGTCGGACGCGATGTTGCCGGTGGCGCCCGGCCGGTTGTCGACGACCACGCTCTGGCCCAGTGCGCCCGTCATGTGCTGCCCGACCTGGCGGGCGATGATGTCGTTGCCGGTGCCTGGCCCGAACGGAACGACGATGGTGATGGCGCGATTCGGGAAATCCTCGGCAACCGCGGCCACCTCGACCATCAGCAGGCCGATGACTGCGGCGACGATGACCTGCGCGTACTTCGACACTCTCAACGCTGTCCTCCCCATTGATCTCGAGGGACAGCTTAGTCGGTTGTTGGGCCAGGCGAAGGCTGAAATGCCGGTTCGCCAGGAGGTATCAGGCCGGTTCCTTGTCGCGCTCGGCCCACATCTTCCTGAAGGCCAGCCGCGCCTGACAGGCGGCGAGCCAGGCCGTCACGTGCGGCGCCGCCTCGAACAGCTCGGGGGCCGCCTGGGCGTAGCGGATCACCTCGGCGACGTTGATGTCGGCAACGGTGAAGCGGCCGCCGACCAAATGGCCGTCCTTGGCGAGCGCGGCGTCGAGCACCGCGAACGGACCGCGCAGCGCCTCGACCGCGGCATCGGCGATCTTCGGATCCATCGGCCGGCCGGCGTTGCTGACGCGATGATAAATGATGTTGATCGCGTGCGGCTCGACCTCGATCGCGGCCCACAGCGCCCACATCGTCATCCGGCCGTCCTCGGCGAGGTTGGCCGGCGCCAGCGGGCCGCCGTGCTTCTTGGCGAGGTAGAGCGTGGTGGCGAGCGATTCGTGCAGCACCAGGCCGTCATCGTCGATCGTCGGGATGTGGCCGTTGGGATTGATCTTCAGGAACTCGGGCGACCGGGTGTGCAGCACGCCGGAGGGCGGCGGGTCCGGCAGGCGGTAGCGTTGCATCACCGGGACGAGCTTGAAGGGAAGCCCGAGCTCGTTGGCGAGCCAGATGGTGCGCGAGGCGCGGGAGCGGTAGACGCCGTAGATGGTCAGCATGGGCGAACCGTCTACGCCGCCTTGTCCTTGTTGGAAAGCCGTCATGCGTCTAACCTTTCGCCATGAGCACCGCCGAAAGACTTAAGCCCGTAAAGGACGCCAGCCACCTCTACGAGGTCGAGCGCCGCGCCCGCCATGCCCAGCGGCCGGGCTTCCACATCAGCGAGCTGCAGCTCTCGCCGACCCAGACCGTGCCCTGGCATTTCCACACCAACGTCGCCGACACCTTCTATGTGCTGGAAGGCGAGATGCGGCTGTTCCTGCAGAATCCCAAGGAAGAGGTCCGCCTGAAACCCGGCGAAACTTTCACCGCCGTGGCAAAGCGGCCACACCTGGTGACCAACGTCGGCAAGGGCTCACTGACGTTCCTGGTCCTGCAGGGCATGGGCGAATACGACTACGTACCGATGGTGTGAGGTTTCCGCCGCGACAGGGGGTGGTGACAGGGTGACAGAAAGGCCCTGAAATGCACGCCGGGGTGCACTTGGAGCCTGCCACGCGAGTGACAGGGCGCGTGACAGTGACAGTCCGGGCTAGGTGATCGCGGGTTTGTCGGCGCCGACGAACTGGGTGCGCAACTCGCGCTTCAGCACCTTGCCGGTGGCGTTGCGCGGCAGGACGTCGACGAAGGTCACCGACTGGGGCACCTTGAACTTGGCGAGCTTGCCGAGGCAGTGGCGGATGACGTCGCCTTCCTGCAGCGACTGGCCTTGCTTGCGGACGATGATCGCCATGCCGACCTCGCCCCAGCGCTCGTTGGGCACGCCGATGATCGCGGCGTCGGCAACCTGCGGCAGCTCGAACAGCACGTTCTCGACCTCGGCCGGGTAAACGTTCTCGCCGCCCGAGATGTACATGTCCTTCCAGCGGTCGACGATGTAGACGAAGCCCTCGTCGTCCATGCGGCAGGCATCGCCGGTGTGCAGCCAGCCGTCGGTGAAGGCGGCGGCGGTCGCCTCGGGCTTGTTCCAGTAGCCGGGCGTGATGTTGGGGCCCTTGATCAGCAACTCGCCGATCTCGCCCTGTTTCACGTCGCGGCCCGCCTCGTCGACGATGCGGATCCCAGTGTGCATCATCGCCTTGCCGGCCGAGCCGACCTTGCGGATGGCGTCGGCGGCATCGAGCATGGTGCCGGCCGGGCTGGTCTCGGTCATGCCCCAGCCCTGGATCAGCGCCACGCCGCGGGCTGCCCAGCCTTCGAGGATGGCGAGGGCGCAGGGCGCGCCACCGACGCCCGAGATCCTGAGCCGCGAGAGATCGGCACTCTGGAACTTCGGATGCTGCATCATGAACTGGTAGGGCGCCGGCACACCGAAAAAGTGGGTGATGCCGAGCTTGGGGTCCGAGATGTAGTCGAGCGCCAGCCCGGGCTCGAAGGCGCGCATGATCAGGATAGTGCCGCCGGCATGCAGCACGGGATGGGCGTAGCAGTTGAGGCCACCGGAGTGGAACAGCGGCAGGATGACGAGCTGCACGGTCTGCGGCGAGATCAGGGCCGGGATGCCGAGGTTGACGGCATTCCAGAACACCATGCCGTGGGTGATGATCGCGCCCTTCGGGTGCCCGGTGGTGCCCGAGGTGTACATGATCATGCCGATGTCGTCGTGCGTCAGGGGCGCGTATGCCGGCGCCGGCGCGTTCGAGGCCAGCGCGCGCTCGTAGGCGCTGTTGGGGTCCTCGGGATCGATCTCTAGCAGGCTCTTCGACAGGGCCTGTGCCTGCTGCGAGAAGCTCCTGTCGTGCACCAGCAGCTTGGGCGTGGCGTCGCCCAGGATGTACTCGAGCTCCGGTACGGTGAGCCGCCAGTTGAGCGGCAGCATGATCGCGCCGAGCCGCCCGCAGGCGAATTGCAGCTCGAAGTATTCCGGGCAATTGGGCGCCAACAGCGCCACGCGGTCGCCCTTGGCGATGCCCTGTCCCGCCAGCCAGCCGGTCAGCCGGTCGGTGCGCCGATGCAGCTCGGCGTAGGTGGAGGTCCGGTTGGTCTGCAGGTCGTTGATCGCGAGCTGTCCGGGCCGGCGATGGGCGTGATGGGCAATCCAGTCGTAGTAGGGCGGGACGGGCATCTCGTCAGTTTACGGCCTTCGTGTAGCCCTTCCAGTAGGGTTCGCGCAGGTCGCGCTTCAGCACCTTGCCGACACCGCTGAGCGGCAGCGGCGTGTCACGGAAGTCGACGCTGCGCGGG
>JAFEFF010000124.1 GCA_018240745.1 Pseudomonadota bacterium | reverse complement strand
GTCCAGCGAGATTTCCTGTACGGGGAATCGGCTCCACCGTCTCCGCTCATGGACTTCGTCCCGGCTGAGACGGTTCGAGCCGTCGAAATCGGTTATCCGCTCACGCAAGACCTTCTCCAATCGCTCGAGCCGCTCGAACTCGCTGCCTTCCTGGGTCAAGTCGATGAGGAACTGCCGGACGAGCGCGGACACCGACGTATCGCGCTCCGCCGCCTTCACGCGGGCTCGCCTGTATACTTCATCGTCCACGGAAACTGTGATGTTCTTCACAGTATCACTGAATCACGGAAGCCATCCGCCGTTCAATGCAGGCGGCTCCTGTCGCCGGCCCGCAGCATCCTGCAGCGATTCGCCGTCGGAAAGCGCATCGGGTGCGGCGCGAGGAGCCAGAGCTCGAAGGCGGGTGAGGAGGAGGCGCGTCCGCCTCCATCTGTCAGGCGGCGCGCTTGCGGGCAGCCTTCGCGCGCTTGGCTCGCGGGCGGCGACCGCCGCCTTCCTTGAGGCTGTTGCGCAGCGCTGCCATCAGGTCGATGACGTTGTCGCCCTTTTCGGACGGCTCCTCGGCCTCGATCGGCTTGCCCTTCTTCTTGCGCTCGATCAGCTCGCGCAGCGCGTCCTCGTAGCGGTCCTTGAAATGACTGGGATCGAACTTGCCTTCCTGCTGGTCGATGATCTTCTCGGCGATGTCGAGCATGCCCTTGTCGGGCTTGGGCAGGCTCTTGGTGAAGAAGCCGGCGCTGCTGCGGATCTCGTCGTGCGTGCGGAGCGTCGTGAGCAGGATGCCGTCGTCGCGCGGCTCGAGGGCGCATGGCCGCTCGCGCTGATGCAGCACCAGGCTGCCCAGCGCCACCTTGTCCTGCTTCTTCATCGCCGCCTGGATCACCGAGAACGCCTCGATGCCGGTCTTGCCGGCCGGCGCGAGATAATAGGGCTCGTCCCAGTAGATGCGGTCGATCGCCGACGCATCGACGAACTCCTTGATGTCGATGATGCGCGTGGACTCGAGCTTCACCGCGTCGAGCTCTTCCTTGTCGAGCAGGATGTACCTGTTCTTCGACACCTCGAAGCCGCGCACCAGGCCCGCGCGCTCGACCGGCTTGCCGGTCTCGGCGTCGACCGTCTGCATGCGGATGCGATGGTTGGTCCTGGGATTGATCAGGTGGAAGTGCACGTCGGCGCTGCGCTCGGTCGCGGTGAACAGCGCCACCGGGCAGGTCACGAGCGAGAGCCGCAGATGGCCCTCCCAGGCCGGACGGGCCGCTCGGCTTCGGCTTTTCGCCATCGGACTACTCCCTGGAATCGATCAGCGCCTGGATGGCCTTGCGCAGCGGCACCGCCGCCTTGTCGTAGGCGCGCCACGGCTTGGACTTCTTCAACAACGCCGGCGCGGTCCGAAGGTTGAAGCGCCGGGGATCGAGCCCCGCCTTCACCTGGCTCCAGTCCAGCGGCATCGATACCGTGGCGCCCGGGCGGGCGCGCGGCGACAGCGGCGCGACGGCGGTCGAGGTGCGGTCGTTGCGCAGGTAGTCGAGGAAGATTTTGCCCTTGCGCTCCTTCTTGGCCATGTTGAGCAGGAAGCGGTCGGGCTCGGCGCTGACGAGACGCCGGCAGACTTCCCTGGCGAACATCTTGGCCGCATCCCAGTCGGGACTCCGGGGATCCGAGGTCAGCGGCACGACGATATGCAGGCCCTTGCCGCCGGTGGTCTTGCAGAAGGTCGCGAGGCCGAGCTTCTCCAGCCGCTTGCGCAGGACCAGCGTGCCCCGCACCACCTCGTCGAAGTCGACGTCGGGCGCGGGATCGAGATCGAACACCAGCCGGCCGGGCAGCTCCGGATTTCCCGGCTGGCAGTTCCAGGGATGCAGCTCGGTCGCGCCGATCTGCGCCGCCGCCGCCAGCGCTTCGACGCTGTCGAGCTGGACATAGGGCTTCTTCTCGCCGCTCACCCTGGCTTCGGTGATCAGGTCGGAGCTGCCGGGCATGACGTGGCGCTGGAAGAAGGTCTGGCCCTCGATGCCGTCGGGCGTGCGCACCAGCGAGCACGGCCGGCCCTGGATGTGCGGCAGCATCCAGTCGCCGATCGTCTCGTAGTAGCGCGCCAGCTCGATCTTGGTGACCGGGGGCTTCTCGCCCGGCCACAGCGGCTTGTCGGGATGGGAAATGGTCACGCCCATCACGACGGATGGACCGGACTTCCCCGCCATCCCGAGCGAAGCCGAAGGATCTTTTTTCTTCGTCCTCATCGAAAGGTCCCTCCGCTTCGCCAAAGCGCGGGGGTTACCCCGCGCGGATCGGGCTTCGGTCGGGACGACGGAGACGAGTTTCGTCTCCGTCGGTTTCGCAGGCCTCTCGGCAACGACCTCGTCGGCCGCCTTGTCGGTGCGCAGGCCCTTGAACGCGGCCTGGCGGACGTTGCCGTCGCCGGTCCAGCCGGCGAACTCGATCTCGGCCACCAGCTCGGGCCGCGCCCAATGCATGTTGCTCTCTTTCTTCGGGCTGATGTCGGCGGCGAAGGGACTGGCCTTGCTCTCGACTTTCTTCAGCTCAGGCAGCAGCCGGCGCATCACCGCTTCGCTGAACCCGGTGCCGACGCGTCCGACCGGCACCAGCTTCTTGCCGCGATGAACGCCGACGATCAGCGAGCGCAGTTTCGGGCCTTCCTGGGTCCAGCCGCCGATGATGACCTCCTGGCCGCCGCGGCACTTGGCCTTGGTCCAGTCGTGGCTGCGCGTCGACTGATAGGGCGCGTCGGTGCGCTTGGAGATGATGCCTTCGAGCCCCATCCGGCACGCCGATTCCAGCACTTCGGCGCCCGAGGTCTCCAGGTGCTCGACGTAGCGGATTTGTCCGCGCTTGTCCCTGAGCCCGTCGAGCAACGCCCGCAGGCGCGCCTTGCGGTCCACCAGGGGCAACGATCGGAGATCCTCGCCGTCGGCAAACATCAGGTCGAAGGCAAAGAAGATCAGGTCCTTGTCGCGACCCTCCGACAGCGCGAGCTGCAGGCCGGAGAAATCCGGTGCGCCGTTGTCATCCAGCGCACAGGCCTCGCCGTCGATCATGCAATCGGGAAGCCGCGCGGCGACATCGGCGATCGCCTGGAATTTCGCCGTCCAGTGGAGGCCCTTGCGGGTCTTGAGGGTCGCCTTGCCGTTCTCGACCCTGAGCTGCAGGCGATAGCCGTCGAACTTGACCTCGTGCACCCAGCCGGGACCGGACGGCGGCTGGTCGACCAGCCTGGTGAGCTGCGGCCCGATGAACGACGGAATCGAGCGGACTTTCTTCGCCTTGGCCTTGCTCTCGGGTGCGACGGCGGTCTTGCCGCCGCCCTTCTTGTCGCTCTGCCAGACCGCGCCGGCGGTGCGCTTCTTCGCGGTCATGAACGGCGTCGGCGCCTTGCCGGCACCGATCGCGATCTCCTTCAGCGTGCGGCCCGAGGCGACCGAGGTGTCGTTCTCCCGCAGCACCGCATCGTCGTCGCCTTCGTGGGCGTAGCGGTCGCGATGCTTGATCAGCAGCCAGTTGGTGCGCTTGCCGTCGCCTTTGTCGCGGCCCCATTTCATCCGCACCAGCACCCAGCTCCCTTCGAGCCGATGACCCACTAGCGTAAATTTGAGATCGCCCTTCTTCAGGCCCTCGTGCGGATCGCCTTCGGGGATCCAGTAGCCGCGGTCCCAGAGCTGCACCGTGCCGCCGCCATACTGGCCCTTCGGGATGGTGCCCTCGAAGTCGCCGTAGTCGAGCGGATGGTCCTCGGTCTGGACCGCGAGCCGTTTGACCGCGGGGTCGAGCGACGGCCCCTTGGTCACCGCCCAGGACAGGAACACGCCGTCGAGCTCGAGCCGGAAATCGTAATGCAACCGCGTCGCGTCGTGCCGCTGGATGACGAAGCGGAGCTGCGGCGCAGCCGCCACGGCCTTCCGGCCCGACGGCTCGGCCGTGATATCGAAGTCGCGCTTGGCGCGGTAGGTGGCGAGCTGGTCCCGGGGCATCGTTCGGGTAACGGGCCGGGCATGGCCCGGTTGCAGTCTACTTCCCGATGCAGAAGTCGCGGAAGATCACGTCGAGAAGCTCGTCGATCCGCACCGTGCCGGTGATCCGGCCGAGGGCGCGCATGGCGAGCCGCAGATCCTCGGCGGCCAGGGCGACTTCGGACGCCTCGAGGGCGCGGCCCAGCGCCGCCTCGGCCTCGACCAGCGCCGCGCGGTGGCGGATGCGGGTGAGCGGCGCGCCGGCGCCCTGTTCCATGAGCTGGCCTGCCGCGCGCTCCAGCCGCTCCAGCAGGTCGGTCAGGCCCGCGCCCGAGGTGGCCGAGAGCGCAATCACGCCGACCGCATCGACGGCGGCGAGGTCGACCTTGTTCACCACCACGATGTCGTGCGCCGGATCCCAGTGGGCATCGCCGGTCATGGCCTGCATGGCCGCCTGCCAGTCGCCAGTCGCGTCGAGCACCAGCAGGCGCAGATCGGCCGCTTGGGCGCGTGCCCTGGCGCGGCGCACGCCCTCCTGCTCGATCGCGTCGCCCGACTCGCGCAGGCCCGCGGTATCGGCCAGGATCACCGGCCAGCCGCCGAGGTCGAGATGGACCTCGATCACATCGCGCGTGGTGCCGGCGGTCTCCGACACGATCGCCACGTCGCGCTGCGCCAGCAGGTTGATCAGCGACGACTTGCCGGCGTTGGGCGGGCCGATGATGGCGATGCTCAAGCCCTCGCGCAGCCGCTCGCCGCGGCGGTCCGCGAGATGCGCGGCGATTTCGGCGCGAAGCTGCAGGACGCCGGCCTTCACCTCGTCGGCGATCCCGGCCGGCAGGTCCTCGTCCGGAAAGTCGATCGCCGCCTCGAGATGGGCGAGCGCGTGCAGGCCGAGCGTGCGCCAGTCCTCGTAGAGGCGATGCAGGGCGCCGCCGAGCTGCTGCAGGGCGAGCTTGCGCTGCTGCCCGGTTTCCGACGCGACCAGATCGGCGATCGCCTCGGCCTGGGTGAGGTCGAGCTTGCCATGCTCGAAGGCGCGGCGGGTGAACTCGCCGGGCTCGGCGAGGCGGCAGAAGCCGAGCTTGCCGATCGCTTCGAGCACGCCGTTCACGACGGCACGGCCGCCATGCAGGTGCAGCTCGGCCATCATCTCGCCGGTCTCGCTGTTGGGCGCTTCGAACCAGACGGCCAGGCCGCGATCGATCGCCTCGCCGGACAGCGGATCGAACACGCCGCGCACCACCATGCGCCGCGGCTCGGGCAGCGCCGGGTCGCGCGCCGAGTAGCCGCGCTCGAACGCCTTGCGCTCGGTCAGGAAGACCAGCGCATCGGTCGCACGCGGGCCGCTCAGGCGAACCACCGACAGGGCGCCGGGCCGGGCGCGCGACGGCAACGGCGTGCCGAGCGCGTAGATCGTCGCGGTTTCCATCAACCGCGCTTGCCCGGCGTTGTCGCAGCGGGCGCCCCGGGCTTGGCCGGGGCCGGCATATTGGCCGGCGGGCGGGCGAACACCTTGTCGGCGATCCTGTCGTACAGCGCCTCGGGCACGATCCGACGCTCGACCAGCTCGGTCTTGGCCCGGAACGGCCGGGCGCGGATGATGGCGTCGGCCTTGACCTCGCCGATGCCCTCGAGAGTCATCAGCTGGTCGCGGCTGGCGCTGTTGAGATCGATCGGATTGGCCGCCGTCGTCGTCCGCGTCTGCGCCGAGACGGCGGTGGACGGCCCCAGGAGCGTTGCCAGGAATGCTCTCCGTCTCATGCGGCTTTGCCCGGCTGTACGCGACGCGCGATTTCCCGTCCGCGATCACGCTCCACGACGGCAATGTCATACTGGCTCTGGAGATCCATCCAGAACTGCGGCCGATTGCCGAAATAGCGCCCGAGCCGAACCGCGGTATCCGCACTGATGGAACGGCGGCCGTTAAGAATGTCGGTAATGCGGCCCGACGGCACGCCGATCTCCAGGGCAAGACGGCTGGCGCTCAAGGCGCGAGTGGCCAACTCCCGCTTCAGGAGGCGGCCGGGATGGGCAATCGGCGGCATGGCGTCATCCTCTGTGGTAGTCGACTATCTCCACGTTCAGCGCGTCGCCCCGGACGAACTCGAAGTGGCACTGTTGGCCCATGAGCGGATCACGGCAAAAACGTACTACGCCATCCGTAGGAGGCCAATACCTATCGCACGATCTCACGCACCCTGTTGTCCTGAGCGAAGCGAAGGACCTCATTGCGATTGTCACGCGAAGGCCGGGGCCGTGCGGGCAGAAGCGCCATGAGATCCTTCGCGTCGCTCAGGACGACAGGAGGGGGCGCCGGGCTCGAGGCGCTGGACTTAGGGCCTGCGCACGATCTCGTCCCATCTGGGGCAGGGGCGGTCGATCATCGGGACTTTCCAGCGAGCGATGTTCGAACGGTCGATCAGCTCGGCCGGCACCAGGATCTCCTTCGGCACCGGCCGGCCGTCGAGATGGCGCAGCACGGCGCGGGTGGCGATCGCGGCGATGTTCAGCGCGCTGAAGTCGGCGGAGGCGAGCATCGCGCCGCGCTCGATGTTGGCGATCGCCTCGGGCAGGCCGTTGATGCCGACGACCTCGGCCTTGCGTCCGGCGGCGGCCAGGGCATCGAGGGCGCCGAACGCCATCATGTCGTTGGCGGTCCAGACGCCGTCGATCCGCGGGTGCTTCGCCAGCAGCTCCTCCATCGCCGCCCGGGCCGGTGCGCGCTGCAGGTAGCCGACCCGCGAATCGACCAGCGCGATTCCCGGATGCTCGGCCACGGCGCGGCGCAACCCTTCCGCCCGATCGCGGGCAGTGCGCGCGCTGGGCGTGCCGTCGAGCGCGACCAACCGGCCCTGGCCACCCAGACGGGCGATCAGGGCCTTGGCGACAGCGTGGCCGATCGCGATGTCGTCTGAGCCGACGAAGGTCAGCGCCGGGCCGTCCATGCGATTGATGAAGACCGCCACCGGAAGGCCGGCCGCGGCGAACCGCTCGAGGTCCTCGCGCATGGCCGCGTCGTCGGTCGGGTTGAACACCACGCCGGACACCCCGGCCCGCAGCGCCTCCGCGACCAGGGCCTTCTGCTCGCCCACGTCGTCGGGGGTCGCCGGCACGTAGTGGATCGTCCGGGCACCCGCCTCGCCCGCTACCCGGTCGGCGGCGGCGCGGGCGGCGTCATAGGCCGGATTGAGCCGGTTCTTCGTGAAAACAGCGATTGTGGGCTGGGCCATGAGTGTCATCCCGAGCAAAGCGAGGGATCTTTCCTGACCCCGTAAGGATCCCTCGCTGCGCTCGGGATGACATGGCCGGCTTGAGCCATGCTCCCTATTTTAGGCCTCTCCCGCCCTGTAGTATCGGCGCCGAATGGCGACTCCGTACGATTCCATCCCCGACCGCCGCGCGATCGTCCGCCGCCGCGCGCTCGAGGAGGCACTCGCCCACCTGGTCGAGGACGTGCCGCACGGCGCCGACCTGCCCCGGCCCAGGGTGCTCGCCCTGCTGCGCGAGGCCCTGACGGCCGGCCGGAGCGAGATCCGCCGCCGCTTCGAGGAGCCCGGCCCGCTCAAGAACAACGGCCCGGCGGTGCTGGTCGCGACCTCGTTCCTGATGGACCAGCTCATCCGGGTGATCTTCGACTTCGCCGAGGGCAAGGCCTATCCCGCCGCCAACCCGAGCACCGCCGAACGGCTGAGCGTGGTGGCGACCGGCGGCTTCGGTCGCGGCGAGATGGCGCCGCTGTCGGACATCGACCTGCTGTTCCTGCGCCCGTACAAGCAGACGCCGCGCGGCGAGCAGATCGTGGAGTTCATGCTCTACCTGCTGTGGGACCTCGGCCTGAAGGTCGGCCACGCCACCCGCACGGTCGAGGAGAGCCTGCGCTACGCCGAGCGCGACCAGACCATCCGCACCGCGCTGCTCGAGGCGCGATACATCTGGGGCGACCGCGCGCTCCACGACGAGCTGAAGAAGGGCTACGCGGCCCGGATGGCGGCGGGCGACGGCCGCGACTTCGTCGAGGCCAAGCTCACCGAGCGCGACCAGCGCCACACTCGCATGGGCGATTCACGATACGTGGTCGAGCCCAACGTCAAGGAGGGCAAGGGCGGCCTTCGCGATCTCCATACGCTCTACTGGATCGCCAAGTATCTCTATCGCGTCGGCACGCCGGCCGAGCTGGTCGACAAGGGCGTGCTGACCCGCGGCGAGGCGCGGCACTTCGAGCGCGCCGAGCGCTTCCTCACGACCGTGCGCTGCCACATCCACTACCTGACCGGCCGCGCCGACGACCGGCTGTCGTTCGACCTTCAGCGCGAGATCGCCACCCGTCTCGGCTACCAGGACCGGCCGGGCAGCATCGGCGTCGAGCGCTTCATGAAGCACTACTACCTCCATGCCAAGACGGTCGGCGATCTCACCCGCATCTTCGTCGCCGCGCTGGAGGACAGCCACCGGCGCAAGCCCAAGCTCGCGGCGCTGTGGCAGACGCTGCGGCCGCGCCACCTCGCGGGCTTCAGGCTCGACGGCGAACGGCTGGCGGCCGCCTCGCCGGATCAGTTCGCCAGGGATCCCGTGGCGATCCTGCGCCTGTTCTACGTCGCGCAGGAGAACGGCCTCGACATCCATCCGGCGACCTTGCGGCTGATCACCCAGAACATCCGGCTGGTCGACCGGCTGCGCAACGACCCCGAAGCCAACCGGCTGTTCATGGCGATGCTGACCTCGCGCCACGACCCGGAGATCACGCTGCGGCGTCTCAACGAAGCCGGTGTGTTCGGCCGCTTCGTGCCCGACTTCGGCCGCGTCGTCGCGCAGACCCAGCACGACATGTACCACACCTACACGGTCGACGAGCACACCATCCGTGCCATCGGCTTCCTGGCGCGCATCGACAACGGCACGCTGCAGGAAGACCATCCGCTGTCGGCCGAGATCATCCACAAGATCCAGTCGCGGCCCGTCCTCTATCTCTCGGTGCTGCTGCACGACATCGCCAAGGGCCGCGGCGGCGACCACTCGGTGCTGGGCGCCGACGTCGCCATGCAGCTCGGCCCGCGGCTCGGCCTCAGCGATTCCGAGACCGAGACCGTGGCCTGGCTGGTGCGCTACCACCTCGCCATGTCGGCGACCGCCTTCCAGCGCGACCTGATGGATCCCAAGACCATCGAGACGTTCGCCGCGCTGGTGCAATCGCCGGAGCGCCTGCGCCTGCTGCTGCTGCTGACGGTTTGCGACATCCGCGCGGTCGGCCCGGCCGTCTGGAACGGCTGGAAGGCCACGCTCCTGCGCCAGCTCTACAATGCCGCCGAGCGCGTGATGTCCGGCGGCACGCTGTCGGGCGGCCGGACCGAGCGCATGAAGGCGGTGCAGGCCGAGGTGGCGGCGCATCTGGGCGGCTGGACCGACGCCGAGAAGGAGGAGCATTTCGCGCGCGGCTACGCGCCCTACTGGCTCTCCTTCCCGGTCGACACGCTGGTGCGCCAGGCCGGGCTGGTGCGCCGCGCCGAGCGCGACAGGCAGCCGCTGGCGATCGAGCACCGCGTCCAGCCCGACCGCTCGGTGACCGAGATCACGATCTACACGCTGGATACGCATGGCCTGTTCGCGCGGCTCGCCGGCGCGATGGCGATCAGCGGCGCCAACATCGTCGACGCCAAGATCTTCACCCTCGCCAACGGCATGGCGCTCGACACCTTCTGGATCCAGGACCTCGAGGGCAAGCCGTTCGACGGCCCGCAGCGCCTCGCCCGCCTCGCCGCGCGTGTCGAGATCTCGCTCTCCAACCGGCTCGACATCGCCCGCGAGCTCGATGCGCAGCGCAGCTCGTGGCCCCGGCGCGACCGCGTCTTCACCGTCCTGCCGCGCGTGCTGATCGACAACAACGCGTCGGACACCTACACCGTGCTCGAGGTCAACGGCCGCGACCGGCCCGGCTTCCTGCACATCGTCACGCGGGCGCTGACCCGGCTCAACCTGCAGATCCAGTCGGCCCACATCACCACCTACGGCGAGCGCGCGGTCGACGTGTTCTACGTCAAGGACGTGTTCGGCCTGAAGGTGGTGAACGCCGACAAGCTCAGGCAGATCGCCACCGAGGTCGAGAAGTCGATCCGCGACTTCGACGCCCGCTTCGAGCCGGCGGCGAAGGCGGCGGAGTAGGCGCCGCCCGCGGTCCGCAAGACGACTAACGCGGCGCGAACCTGTAGCGGAAGGTGCAGCTCGGCGCGCCCTGCATGATCGTCTGCTCGCGCGTCAGCGTGACCTCGCCGTCGCTGGTCGCGGCGATGTCGAAGTCCGTCGCGCACATCAGCAGCGCCCCCAGCTCGGGCTCGTCGAGCGCCTTGAAGAACTCGGCGTAGCTGCAGCGCGTGACGTCGAACTCGAGCTTCCCGGCATCCTTGACCGGATCGGTCGCGTCGACGCCCGGCAGCGAGATCTCGTTCAGGGCGCCCTGCATCTTCGACCAGCGCCGGCGGCCGCCTTCGATATCCTTGCCGATCTCGGCGAACATCCGGCGCGACCAGTCGCCGAGCGCCTTCCTGACCAGGGCGTCGGCCCTGTCCTTGCCGAGCTCGCTGCGCAGCGCCCGCACCAGCGGCACCAGCACCTGCGCCTGGATCTTCGCCTTGTCGAGCAACGACAGGTCCGAATCCACCATGTAGGCATCGAGCACGTTGGCCATGGCTCCCTCCCGATTTTCGTTTTCCCCATTGGAAGACTTTTTGCCGAACCGGAGTCCAAAACGGAAGCACCCCGCAAATCGGTGACCATCTGTTGCTGCGTTATGTAGGAAACGCATCCTGCGACCGTGTCCCGGCAAAGACAACCGGACCTACGCTCCGACGGATTCGAGCGCGGGGCCCGGCGTTCCCTTCCACGAAAGACGAACCAGCTTTCCCTGCGCGACGGATTGGACGGCGTGAGGGACCAGGGCGACGAGGCATGTTCCGCCGGCGGCCCGCACGGAAGGATACACGATGCCGTAGTGACCCGCGGCTCGTACCGCGTCCGCAAGCCTGTTGCCGGCCGGGTAGCTCCTGGCCGGGTCGGGATCGAGGTAGTCGGGCAGCGGGTCGATGTCGCGGACATCGACGAAATCGCCGACGAAGCTCGCGAACAGCTCGGCGTAGTCGACGACGGCATTGAAGTCGCCGACATTGGCAAGCTCGCGTTCCATATGAAACGTCACCTCGGCGATGCAGGTCTCGACGAGCAGCGCGGCATACCACGCGCCGCGGCCGGGACCATTGAACCGGTTCAGGCTCCGCGGCAGCCAGTAGGAGAAAGCGGCATTGATGAAGTGGGCGTGAGGGATACCGAACACGAGCTCCCGGCGGTCGAGACGATCGGTGCCGACCTCCTGCGTTCTCAATCGGGCGCTCGTTGCGCCCTCGATCTCGGCGAGTGCATCCAGTTCGTCTTCATCGACCAGTTGGCGGAGCACCGGATGGCGCAGCCGGGCCGAGGAGACGAGCCGGACAGTCCGATCCTGCGCGATGTGCCTGACGCGGGAGGCAAGCTCCACCGGTCTACAGTCCACCCCGCAGGGCGTCGACGTGGCGGCGGACATCGAGCATCGCGGGGATACCGCCCTCGATCATCACGTCGATCGGCGTCCGGTCGCCAAACAGCGGGCCCTTGTTGCGCAGGCGAACCCACCGGTCCGACATGCTGTCGGCGAACAGCAGATGAAGGCCCTTGAATACGCCGACGACGGCGGACACCCGGGTGAGCTGATCCTGGGACAGCGAGCTCTCCCATCTCCCTGCGCTCATGCGATCCCAGGTGCTGGGGGAAACGCCCAGCAGCGCCGACGCTTCCTGACCCTTCAAGCGCCAGTGGGCAGCCACTCTTTTCATGGCCCGGATCGCCGTCGGCGTCAGATGTTCGCGATCACTGTCCGCCGCGAACGTCTGCGGGAATGTCGGGACATGGGGAGAGTGCCGAAGGGCAGGCGTTGCGGGAGTCATCGTCAATCTAATCAATTGATGCCAAATGTAACGCCATTTGATGGAAATGCAAGGGCGCAAGGATGCGCCGCTCGCACGGGGGTGCGGCGAACAGCCCGACCGATCCGCTTCTTGCCCGAATTCGTCGCCACGCTCCCGGCACCTGTCCCGCTCGAGAAGCTTCCATGCGCCCCCTGCTCACGCTCTTTGCTGCCCTCATCGCCCTCCTTCCCCTCCAGTCCCTGCACGCCGAACCCACCCTCGCCCCGGTCGTCCGCCGGGCGGCGCCGGCGGTGGTCAGCATCGCCATCACCGGCAAGGTGGCAATGCAGCAGAACCCGCTGTTCAACGATCCCTTCTTCCGCCAGTTCTTCGACATCCCCTCGGGGCCGATCGAGCGCGAGATCCAGGCGGTCGGCTCGGGCGTGGTGATCGACGGGCATGCCGGCCTGATCGTCACCAACAACCACGTGATCGAGCATGCCACCAACATCACCGTGACATTGTGGGACGGCCGCAAGCTGCAGGGCCGCAAGGTCGGCAGCGATCCCGCCACCGATCTCGCCGTGATCCGCGTCCCGTCGCACGACCTCGACACCCTGCCGCTGGGCAACTCCGACAACCTCCAGGTCGGCGACTATGTGCTGGCGATCGGCAATCCCTTCGGCATCGGCCAGACCGTGACCCACGGCATCGTCAGCGCCCTGAAGCGCCGCGGTCTCGGCAAGGGCTACGAGGACTTCATCCAGACCGACGCGCCGATCAATCCCGGCAATTCCGGCGGCGCGCTGGTCGATCTCGCCGGCGAGCTGGTCGGCATCAATGCCGCGATCATCGGGCCGAGCGGCGGCAATGTCGGCATCGGCTTCGCCATCCCGGTCAACCTGGTGCGCCAGGTGGTCGAGCAGATCGAGCGCGGCGGCACGGTGCAGCACGGCCATCTCGGCATCGCCATCCAGGACCTCACGCCGCAGCTCGCAGCGTCGCTCGACCTGCGCGCGGACCAGACCGGCGCCCTCGTCTCGTCGGTCGAGCCCGAGTCGCCGGCGGCGCGGGCGGGCGTACGGCCGGGCGACGTCGTCGTCTCGGTGGGCGGCCAGTCGATCGCCGACGCCGATTCGCTGCACAACGCCATCGGCCTGCTGCGCGCAGGCCAGGTCGCCCAGATGACGATCCTGCGCGACGGCCGGCCGATGCAGCTCCGCGCGACCGTCGCCAGCCGCTGATCGCGCGGCCGTTCCTCTCATCGCTCCTCCCTGCACAATAGCGCGGGGAGGTGGCGCGGTAATCCGCGACGGGGTCATCTCCTCCCCCGTCTTCGGGGGAGGTGGCGCCATCATATGGCGACGGAGGGGGAAGCAGAGGAGATCGTGCGTCACACCCCCTCCGTCAGCGTAAGACGCTGACACCTCCCCCGAAGACGGGGGAGGAGATGACCCCGCCCGCGTCAGACGCGGGCACCTCCCCGCGCTATGCGCAGGGAGGATTTTCAAGGCTGAACGGTCACCGAAGAGGTGCAGGCCTTGCCGGCGGCTTCGCAGATCGTGCGGGCGACCGTGCGGCTCTTGACGTCGCCGCAGCCGACGCCCAGCGAGCGCGAGAGGTCGAGCGGCTGCTTCAGGACCGCCTTGCTGCCCGGCGCGATCGGATAGAGCACGCCCTCGTGATAGGCCGACTGCAGCGGCACGGTGCGCCGCTCGCCGTCGCTCAGCACGACGGTGAGGTCGACCTGCAGGAAGTCGATCGTCTCCGCCGACTTGTTCTCGACCACCAGGCTCGGCACGCAACTGCCGAACACCGTCGCATCGTCGCCGCGGCGCACCTCGATGCCGTTGGCCGCGAGCGCCGTCGATGCAATCAGTGCCAATCCCAGCATGCCTGTCATCCCGAGGCCAACGGCCGAGGGATCTTTCCGGGACCAGGAAGGATCCCTCGCTACGCTCGGGATGACAGACTTCATGACCGCCTCCCTTTTCCGCAAACCCCTGGAGCCTCGCTCTATTGGGCGGCCTGCCGCTGCTCGCGGCGCTGCGACAGCATGGCGAGGATCGCCGCCGCCGTCTCCTCGATCGAGCGCCGCGTGACGTCGATGGTCGCCCATTTCTTGCGGGCATAGAGCCGGCGCGCGTCCTGGATCTCGCGCTGCACGCGCTCCATGTCGGTGTATTCGCTTTCGGTGTCGCGCTGCAGCAGGCGCAGGCGATTGACCCGGATCTGCACCAGCCGTTCGGGATCGGTGATCAGGCCGACGACCAGCGGCCGCGACGCCGCCTCGAGCTCGTCGGGCGGCGGCACCGACGGCACCAGCGGCACATTGGCCGCGCGCACCCCGCGATTGGCGAGATAGACGCAGGTCGGCGTCTTCGAGGTGCGCGAGGGCCCGACCAGGATCACGTCGGCATCCTCGAGATCGTGCGTCGACTGGCCGTCATCGTGCGCCAGCGTGTAGTGCATCGCGTCGATGCGGTCGAAATAGCCTTCGTCGAGCTGGTGCTGGCGGCCCGGCCACTGCTCGCTCTTGGAATGGAAGTGCAGGCCGAGCACGCTCATCACCTGGTCGAGCACGCCGACGCAGGGAAGCTGGAGCTGCCGGCATTTGTCGCGTACGAGATCGCGCAGATCGGGATCGACCAGGGTGTAGAGCACCGGCCCGCGATTGCGCTCGACCTCCTGCATCACCTTTTCCATCTGGCCCTTGGTGCGCACCAGCGACCACACGTGCTCCTGCACGAAGATGCCCTCGTACTGGACCAGGCAGGCGCGCGCCACGCTCGACACGGTCTCGCCGGTCGAGTCGGACACAAGATGGACGTGGAAATTGCGGCCTGGCATGGCATCGAACTTACCCCACAGGCAGCGCGGGAGAAATCCGGGATTGAGCGAGGCAAAGCGGGGACAGCCCGGCCGGTTTTCCCCGCAGCCCCGATTCGGGTCTCGACTCGCCTTTCCCGTCCCACCCTTCGTCCGCTCTGGATGAATCGGGATGAAGCCCCTGCGAATCGGGAATCGGTGCCCGCGGCGCCGATTCGACGGGCTTTGCTCGTCCACAGCCGGCTGGGGACGGGAATCTAATCAGGCCCATCCCCGCTATCCGCGTCCCCTACGACTCCTACTACCTAATATGAAAGAGTAAGAGGGAAGGCATGAGGGCAAGACGATGACGGCGGGCAAGTTCCTGCAGACCCTGGCAGGAATGCGATTCGCGACGCCGCCGATCTGGCTGATGCGGCAGGCGGGACGCTACCTGCCGGAGTATCGCGCCGTCCGCGCGACCACGCGCTCCTTTCTCGAGTTCTGCTACACGCCGGAAAAGGCCGTCGAGGTAACGCTGCAGCCGGTTCGTCGTTACATGCTGGATGCGGGGATAATCTTCTCCGACATTCTGGTGGTGCCCGATGCGCTGGGCCAGAAGGTCTGGTTCGAGGAAGGCGAAGGCCCGAAGCTCGAGGCGCTGACCGATCCGGTGCAGTTCGGCCAGCTCTCCCGGGCGCGGCTGCCGGACCATCTGGCACCGGTCTATGCCGCCATCAGGGAGACCCGCCGGGTGCTGCCGCCCGAGGTGGCGCTGCTCGGCTTCGCCGGCGCGCCGTTCACCCTGGCCTGCTACATGATCGAGGGCGGCTCGAGCCGGGACTTCGCCAGGGTGAAGGGCTGGGCCTATCGCCATCCCGATTCGTTCGGCTTGCTGATCGACCTGCTGGTCGAGGCGATCGTCGATCATCTTGCCTACCAGGTCGAGGCCGGCGCCGATGCGGTGCAGCTCTTCGACAGCTGGGCGGGCGTGCTGCCGGAGGAACAGCTCTTCGGCTGGTCGCTCGAACCGATGGTGCGCATCGCCCATGGCCTGCGGGCGCGTCACCCGAAGGTGCCGATCATTGCATTTCCGCGCGGCGTCGGGCCGGCGGCGCTGATGTACCGCCGCACCGATGCCTTCTCGGCCCTGTCGATCGACACGGCGATCGGGGCGCACTGGGCGGCGCGCGAGCTGCAACCCTCGATCTGCATCCAGGGCAATCTCGATCCGATCATGCTGGCGACCGGCGGCCCGGCGTTGAAGCGCGAGGCCACCCGTATCCTCGACAAGCTCGGCCACGGCTCGTTCATCTTCAACCTCGGCCACGGCGTCGTGCCGCAGACCCCGCCCGAGCACGTCGCCGAGCTGGTCGAGACCGTGCGGACATGGACGCCGTCGACATCATGAAAACGCATTGCTGACGGACGGGGTGTGACGCACGATCTCCTCTGCCTTCCCCCTCCGTCGCCAACGCGTTTTCGAGCGAAGCTCGAAAAGCGCGCGGACGGCGCCACCTCCCCCGAAAACGGGGGAGGGAGAGACCTGTGAAAATCGCGATCATCCTTTTCAATCTCGGCGGTCCTGATTCGCTCGAGGCGGTGCAGCCGTTCCTGCGCAACCTGTTCAGCGATCCCGCGATCATCGGCCTGCCGGCGTGGCTGCGCCTGCCGCTGGCCGCCTTCATCGCCCGCCGGCGCACGCCCAAGGCGCTCGGCATCTACGAGCAGATCGGCGGCGGATCGCCGATCCTCGGCCAGACCGAGGCGCAGGCGCGGGCGCTGGAGGAGGCGCTGGGCGGCGAGCACGAATGGCGCGGTTATGTCTGCATGCGCTACTGGCATCCGATGACCGAGCGGGTGGTGCAGTCGGTCCGCCGCTTCGCGCCCGACCGCATCGTGCTGCTGCCGCTCTATCCGCAATACTCGACGACCACGACCGCCTCGTCCTTCGCCGCCTGGAGGAAGGCCGCGAAGCTCGAGGTGCCGACGGTCGAGATCGAAAGCTATCCGACCGAGCCCGGGTTCATCCGTGCTTCGATCGAGATGGTGAAGCAGGGTCTGACCGAGGTCCCGGATGCGCGCGTGCTGTTCTCGGCGCACGGCCTGCCGGAGAAGGTGATCAAGCGCGGCGATCCCTATCAGCGCCAGGTCGAGGAAACGGCCGCGGCGATCGCCGAGCATCTCGACGGCGTCGACTGGTCGGTATGCTACCAGAGCCGTGTCGGCCCCTTGAAGTGGATCGGGCCGTCGACCGAATCGGAGATCCGCCGCGCTGCTTCGGACGGCAAGAGTGTCGTGCTCTATCCGCTGAGCTTCGTTTCGGAGCATTCCGAGACACTGGTCGAGCTCGACATCGACTACCGGCACCTGGCCGAGCGGGCCGGCGTGACCAGGTATGTCCGGGTGCCGGCGGTCGGCACCCATCCGCAGTTCATCCACGGCCTCGCAAATCTGGTTAGGGCAGCGTTATGGTCTACAACGTCCTGAAAGCCCTGCACGTCATCTCGGTGATCGCCTGGATGGCCGGGCTGCTCTATCTGCCGCGCCTGTTCGTCTATCACGCCGATGCACCGGTCGGTTCGCCGCAAAGCGAGACCTTCAAGGTGATGGAGCGCCGCCTGCTGCGCGGCATCATGAACCCGGCGATGTGGGCGGTCTGGATCTTCGGCCTGCTGCTGGTCTGGCAGGGCGAATGGTGGCGCGCCGGCTGGTGGCAGATGAAGTTCGGCTTCGTGATCGGACTCACCTTCGTCCACCACGTCTATGCCCGCTGGCGCAAGGACTTCGCCGCCGACAAGAACATGCGGCCGGCCCGCTATTACCGCTGGTGGAACGAGGTGCCGACCTTGCTGATGATCGTCATCGTCTTCCTCGCCGTCCTGAAGCCGAGCTTCGGCTAACCGCGAGCGCCGGATGGCCGTCCGCGTGGTGAAAGACGAGCCGATGGTCGCAGCAGGCAGGGTCGTGCCGGGCCCCGGCCCGTGGCAGATTGCGCTGGCGCACCGGCAAACGAGCGATGGGACGGGAATGAGCGATTGGCGTGACGACATCTTCGCGGTCTTCCAGGACCACGACATCAAACAGGTCTATCACGTGCCCGATGCCGGACATTCGCGGCTGATCGAGGCCTGCCAGAAGTCCAATTCGATCCGTACGCTGGCGCTCACGACGGAAGAGGAAGGCATCGCCGTGGCGGCGGGCGCCTGGCTCGGCGGACAGCGCTCGGCGATGCTGATGCAGAGCTCGGGGGTCGGCAACACCATCAACATGATGGGCCTGACCAAAACGCTTCGCTTTCCCTTCCTGACCCTCATCACCATGCGCGGCGACTATGGTGAGTTCAATTCCTGGCAGTATCCGATGGGCCGTGCGACGCCGGCCGTGCTCGAGGCGATGGGTGTGCTGCTCTACCCGGTCGACAAGGCCGACGAGGTGAAGGCGACTGTCGACGCCGCGGCGCGCTCGGCCTTCAACGGCGGCCAGGCGGTCGCGGTACTGCTGCGGCAGAAGCTGATCGGCATCAAGGATTTCGGAAAGAAGAAGGCCAGGTCATGAGCTCGAGCGCCACCCTGCACCGCCGCCCGCTGGTGAAAGAGATCCTGAAGGGCTCCGATGACAATCTCCTGGTGATCGGCGGCCTCGGCTCGTCGAACTGGGACATCACCGATGCCGGCGACCGTCCGCTCAACATGCCGCTGTGGGGCGCGATGGGGGCACCGGTCGGCATGGGCCTCGGCCTCGCGCTGGCGCAGCCGTCGAAGCGCGTGCTGGTGATCACCGGCGACGCCGACCTGATGATGAGCCTCGGCTCGCTGGCGACCGTGGCGACGCAGCAACCCGGCAATCTCGCGATCTGCGTGCTCGACAACGAGAAGTTCGGCGAGACCGGCAACCAGGCGAGCCACACCAGCCCGCGCAACAACGGCCCGACCAACTCAGGCGCCGGCGCCGATCTGGCGATGATCGCCAGGGGCTGCGGCATCGCCGACAGCGACACGGTGCGCGAGCAGGCCGATGTGGCGAAGCTGGTGAAGGATCTCCGCACCACGAAGGGTCCGGTGTTCCGGCTCGTCAAGGTGATGGTCGAAAAGCTGGATTTCGTCATGCCGCCGCAGGACGGTGCGCATCTGAAGGATCGTTTTCGCCAGGCCCTGCTGGGGAGTGCGTGATGGAATATCCGCCGTTTCCGCTGATCGACCTGAACGGCAGCCCGCGCGAGCGTGGCCGCCAGCACGGCAAGGCCGCGCCCGACCGGATCAAACGCGGCATTGCCATGTATTCGGAGTCGCTGCTGGCGAACGGCGTCGACTGGCAGCAGCTCGAGCGACGCGCCGAGGCGATGGTGCCGGTGGTCGAGAGGTTCGATGCGGCCTACGTCGAGGAAATGCGCGGCATCGCCGAGGGGTCGAACCAGCCGTTCGCCGGCGTCATGCTGATGAACGCCCGCACCGAGATGGTGGCCGCCGCGCGCAAGCAGCATGTACAGCAGCATGTCCCCGACGGCTGCACGGCAGCCCTGGCGCTGCCCGAGGCGAGCGCCGACGGCGTGCTGCTGCACGGCCAGAACTGGGACTGGCGCGCCGAGTGCGCCGAGACCGGCGTGGTGCTGCGCATCCGTCGCGACGACGGACCGGACATCCTGACCTTCACAGAAGCCGGCGGTCTTGCGCGCTCGGGCCTGAATTCGGCCGGCATCGGCCTGACCGCCAATGCATTGGAATGCGACCGCGACTACCGGCGTGGCGAGGGCGTGCCGCTGCCCTTCATCCGCCGCAAGGTGCTGGAGAGCGCCTTCCTCGCCGAAGCCGTGCGCACCATCTTCTCGACGCCCAAGCTCGGCTCGAACCACATGGCGGTGAGCCACGATACGCGCCATGGCGGCGGCGAGGCGTTCGGCTTCGAATGCGCGCCCGACGAGACGTTCTGGCTGGCGCCCGATCGCGGCGTCTACGTGCACGCCAACCACTGGATCTGCGACGCAGCCCGCGCGAAGGTGAAGGATACCGGGCTGCAGGAAACGCCCTGCTCGATCTATCGCGACAAGCGCGTGCGTGAGCTGCTGGCGCCGCACGGCGGCCGGCTGACCCTCGAGAATTTCCGGCAAGCGTTCTTCGACGACTATGGATCGCCGTGGTCGGTCTGCCGGCCGCCGCGGCCCAACAACCGCGGCAACATCGTCGCCACGTCGGCGATGATCCTGATGCGGCCGGGCGAGGGCCATCTCGAAGCCTGCCCGATGCCGGCGCTCAACAAGCGCTTCACGACGTACAGCCTGACGCCGGACCTCGTCGCCCAGAAGCAGGCGGCGGAGTAAGGCTCGCTGTTGCGCCGACCGGCTATCGTCCTGCTGCTGGTGGCTGCGCTGCTCATCGCGCCGTCACTCGTTACCGGCGTGCTGCTTACCCATTCGTCGGCGCATAACCTCTTGTGGGCGGGCCAGTTTGCCGAGCAATTCCGCGCCGGTGTGCTCTATCCGCGCTGGATGCCTGACTCGTTCGACGGTTTGGGCGGCCCGGCTTTCTACTTCTATCCGCCCCTCACCTTCTGGCTCGATGCGCTGGCGAGCCTCGTCGCCTTCGATTTGCCGGTACCCTATCGCCTGGGCCTGCTCTCGCTGGCAGTCTTGTGGTGTTCGGGTCTCGCGATGCACGCCTGGCTGCGGACGGTGACCGGTCGCCCGCTCGTGGCGTTGATCGGCGCCATCGCCTACATGGCGGCACCTTACCATCTGCTCGACCACTACATGCGCGGCGCGCTGGCCGAGTTCACAGCCTACGCCGTCCTGCCGCTTGTTCTGCTGTCGGTCGCGCGAGCGGCCGGACCGATGCTCGCGCTATCGTACGCAGCGCTCCTGCTGGCGCATTTGCCGACCGCGTTGCTCGCTTCGGTCACCATCCTGCCGGCCTATGCGGTGTTCCGCGCGACACGTCTGGAGACCGGCCGCGAAGCGCGGGACTTCCTGTGGACGCGTGCGCTCGGCGCGCTCTTGGGCGTTGGTCTCGCCGCGCTCTATCTCGCCCCGGCACTCAGCCTGCAGAAGT
>JAFEFF010000123.1 GCA_018240745.1 Pseudomonadota bacterium | reverse complement strand
TGGCTGGGGGACCAGGATTCGAACCTAGACTAACCGGGTCAGAGCCGGTTGTTCTACCGTTAAACTATCCCCCAACAGATAGCCGAGGCGGGCCTGGGCGCTGGATTTAGCGATGCCGGCCGCCCTTGGCAAGCGCCCCAGGCGAACCACCGGGTGCTCGCTCCGCGACCCATCCTCGGTTACCATCCAGACCGAAGAGAAGAAGAGTTCTGAATGGCCGGGGACGTCACGCCGGGACAGGGGCAAAAGGGAGGCTGGCACAGCGGTCGATTCGCGCACACCTTCGCCGCCATCGATCTCGGCACCAACAACTGCCGGCTCCTGGTGGCCCGGGCGTCGGTCGCAGGCTTCGACGTGATCGACGCCTATTCGCGGCCGGTTCGGCTGGGCGAGGGCGTGGCGCTGAGCGGGACGCTGTGCGGCGACGCGATCGACCGCACGCTCGAGGCGCTGGATGTGTGCGCCGCCAAGATCGAGCGCCACCGTGTCACGCGTGCGCGCCATATCGCCACGGAGGCCTGCCGCCGAGCCTGCAACGGCGAGGACTTCCTCGGGCTGGTGAAGGCCCGTACCGGGCTGTGCTTCGAGGTCATTCCAGCCGCCGAGGAGGCGCGGTTGGCGCTCGCGAGCTGCGAAAACCTGCTCGATCCGGAGATCCCCTACGGCCTGCTGATCGACATTGGCGGCGGCTCGACCGAGGTCAGTTGGCTCAGGGTGGGCCGCGACGGGCGCTGCGGCGGCCCGTCGATCGAACTGATCGACATGACCTCGGTGCCGTGGGGCGTCGTGACCCTGACCGAGGCATGTGTGAATGGCCACCCGCGCGAACGGCCGGTCGAGCGCATCCGGTACGAGGGAATGGTGGCGCGCATCCGTGACGGCCTGCGGCCGTTCTGCGCCCGCCATGGCATCGGCGGCGCGGTTCGCCGCGGGGAGGTCCAGATGGTCGGCGCATCGGGTACGGTGACGACGGTCAGCGCCCATCACCTCGGACTGAAGCGCTACAACCGCGCCATGGTCGACGGCTCGCGCCTCAGCCTGGAGTCGATCCTGCGGATATGCGACCAGCTCTCGACCCTGTCGGTCAGCGAGCTCACCGCGTTGCCGTGCATCGGCACGGACCGCGCGGATCTCGCGCTGGCTGGCGGAGCGATCCTCGAGGCGGTGTGCCGCCAGTGGCCGGCGCCGATCGTCCGGGTCGCCGATCGCGGCTTGCGCGAGGGCGTGCTGATGGACCTGATGCGCCAGGCCGACCGCGAAGCCGATCCGCTCCATCGCCGACTGGTCTAGCCATGAAGAATCGCGGCAAAGGCAACCGGCCGGCCGGTAACCGTCCGACGGGCAGTCGTCCGACGGGGAGAGGCGCCACCGTGCGCGTGAAGACGGCGCGAGGCCGCACCGTGTCCTCGCAGCGCTGGCTGCAGCGCCAGCTCAACGATCCCTATGTCGCCGAGGCGAAGAAGCGCGGCTATCGCTCGCGCGCGGCGTTCAAGCTGCTGCAGCTCGACGACCAGTTCCGGTTCCTGAAGCACGGCGCGCGGGTGATCGATCTCGGGGCGGCGCCGGGCGGCTGGACGCAGGTTGCGGTCGAGCGCGTCCACCCCGAGCGCAGTCAGGGCGTGGTGGTGGGCATCGACATCACGCCGGTCGAACCGATCGCCGGCGCCACCGTGCTGGCGAAGGACTTCTACGATGAGGACGCGCCGAACATCCTGCGCGAGCATCTCGGCGGCCTGGCTGACGTGGTGCTGAGCGACATGGCGGCGTCGGCCACCGGCGATCCGCAGATCGACCACCTGCGCATCATGGGCCTCGCCGAAGCCGCGCACGTCTTCGCGTCGGAAGTGCTGAAGCCCGGCGGCACCTTCGTCGCCAAGGTGCTGCGCGGCGGCACCGAGCGCCAACTACTCGACCGGCTGAAGCGCGACTTCGTCAAGGTGAGGCACGTCAAGCCCGAGGCGAGCCGGGCGGATTCGGCCGAGATGTACGTCGTCGCGACCGGATTTCGGGGCGGCGGGCGCCCCGGCCAATAGCGCCTACTGCCCCGCGCAGCCTTTCTGCTTGTCGCGGCAGAGATCGTCGAGCATCGGCGTCAAGACCTTGATCATGCCCTCGGTGAAAGCGGCGTCGGCCTTGGCGTTGGGATGCGGATCGGGGACGGTCACCCACAGCGTGGACGGATCCATGGTCTCGACCGTCGGCAACAGATCGACGAACGGCATGCCGGTCGCATCGACGACCTTGTGCACCTTGTCGGTCACGTCCTGGAACGGATAGGGCTTGAGCTCGTGCAGCTCGGGCAGGTGGAAGACGACGATCTTGATGCCGGTCGTCCGAGCGATGTCGCCGAACTCGGCGAGCGCCTTTTGCGTCACCTTCCAGCCAGCCGCGTCGTCGCGATAGAGGTTGCGATAATACTCCTTCCAGTCGGGCTTCGGGCCGAACTGGCGCACCAGGGAATCGATGCGGTATTTCAGCACGATCCACGCCGCCGAGTGCAGGTCGAGCCAGCTCTCTTCGGGGTAGCTCGGCATCGGCTCGCCGTCGTTGATGAAGTAGGTGAGGGCGACGATGTCCGGCTTCATCTTCAGGCCGGTGTCCTTGAAGTTCGTCAGCTCCTGCAGCGTGTTCCAGTTGCCGACGCCCTCGTTGAAGCCGTCGACCTTGCGCCCCTGGGCCTGCAGCCGGGCGATGACCTGGTGGGCGAAGGTATCCTTCTCGGCGACGCCCCAGCCCATGGTCGTCGAATCGCCGACGAAGGCGATGCGCGCCACGCCGGGAGCGGCCTGCTCGCCGATCGCCGGCCCGCGAAAGCCGTGCGCCTCGGTGCGGACCGGGACGTTCATCAGCTCGGCATTCTTGTTGGCGCCGTGCTTGTGGCCCTGGTCGGGACGGGTGTCGCGCACCTTCACCCGGGTGGCGTACTTCCACATCTCCAGCTCGTAGGTCAGGCCGTCGTCGACGAACAGACGGGTCATGGCTTCGAGCAGCAGCGCGCAGACCACGAGGACGACCGCCACCAGGAGGATGTTCTTCAGTGCGCTTTTCATTTCTCTCGGGTGCTTGGTCCTGGTGGAGGGGCGCGGCACCTTACTCTTCCGGGCTCGATTTCCAAGCTGCCGGAAGGGGATTTGCCCGGCTAGATTTGCCGCACGTCCGGCCCCGGTGGCCGCCAGGTGCAGGACGCCTGCCGGTTCCAGATCGACGGCAGCGAAGCCGCTCGATTGAGCTCACGCTGCCGAACTTCTATTTCCACTGCACGACTGCGTACGCAATCTTGCGCCAGGCGGGCGTCGAGATCGGGAAACGGGATTTCCTCGCAGCCGCCTGGACGTTGTGGACAAGCGCCAGTTGGCGACGCTCTTGGTTTATCCGCGGCAATGTGTATAAAGGCTCGCCAACCCGGCGGCCCCTCCCAAAGGGCCGCCGGTTTTGTTTTCTCCGCGCGGAGGTTGGCATGCTGTTTCAGGAAGCGCTCACATTCGATGACGTCCTCCTGAAGCCTGCCGCCTCGGCTGTGCTTCCCAACCAGACCGACACCCGCACGCGCCTTACCCGCACGATCGAGCTCGGCATCCCGCTGATGTCGGCGGCGATGGACACCGTCACCGAGGCGCCGATGGCGATCGCCATGGCGCAGTACGGCGGCATCGGCGTGATCCACAAGAACCTCGACCCCGAGGCGCAGGCCAACGAGGTGCGCAAGGTCAAGAAGTTCGAATCGGGCATGGTGGTGAATCCGGTCACCATCCATCCCGACCAGACGCTGGCCGACGCGCTGGCGCTGATGGAGCGCTACAACATCTCCGGCATCCCGGTGGTCGAGCGCGGCGACGCCAACAAGGTGGGGGGCAAGCTCGTCGGCATCCTGACCAACCGCGACGTCCGCTTCGCCACCGACAACACCACCAAGGTGAGCGCGCTGATGACCTGGGAGAAGCTGGTCACGGTGAACGAGGGCGTGAGCTCCGACGAGGCCAAGAAGCTGCTGCACCAGCGCCGCATCGAGAAGCTGCTGGTGGTCGACGCCGACTATCGCTGCATCGGCCTGATCACCGTGAAGGACATCGAGAAGGCCAACAAGTTCCCGGGCGCCAGCAAGGACGAGAAGGGCCGCCTGCGCGCCGCCGCCGCGACCGGCGTCGGCGAGGACGGGGTGCGCCGCGCCGGGATGCTGATCGATGCCGATGTCGACGTGATCATCGTCGACACCGCGCACGGCCATTCCAGGGGCGTGCTCGAGGCGGTGACCCGGGTGAAGAAGCTCAGCAACTACTGCCAGGTGATGGCCGGCAACGTCGCGACGGCGGAAGGCGCGAAAGCACTGATCGATGCCGGCGCGGATGCGGTGAAGATCGGCATCGGCCCGGGCTCGATCTGCACCACCCGCATGGTGGCGGGCGTCGGCGTGCCGCAGCTCACGGCGATCCTCGAAGCGTCCGAGGTCTGCCACGCCGCGGGCGTGCCGGCGATCGGCGACGGCGGCATCAAGTATTCCGGCGACCTCGCCAAGGCGATCGCCGCCGGCGCCGACTGCGCCATGATCGGCTCGCTGCTGGCCGGCACCGACGAGGCGCCGGGCGAGGTGCTGCTCTACCAGGGCCGCTCCTACAAGTCGTACCGCGGCATGGGCTCGATCGGCGCCATGGCGCGCGGCTCGGCCGACCGCTACTTCCAGCAGGAGGTCGAGAGCACGCTCAAGCTGGTGCCCGAGGGAATCGAGGGCCGCGTGCCCTACAAGGGCCCGGTCGGCAACATCGTCCACCAGCTGGTCGGCGGCCTGAGGGCGGCGATGGGCTACACCGGCAACGCCACCATCAAGGGCATGCAGACCAACCGGCAGTTCCTGCGCATCACCGGCTCGGGCCTGCGCGAGAGCCACGTGCACGACGTCGAGATCAGCCGCGAGGCGCCCAACTACCGCGGCGGCATGTGAAGCCTTTGCACCTCCTCCGCGATGCGGTGCGCGGCGAGTTCCGTGCCGGCCGGGCCGGGATGGGAGCGGCCGTAGATCTTCCATAGGCCCTTTTCGCGGACGGCCGCATCGATCGTCGGGAACAGGTCGAGGGTCGCGAGCCCGGCGGCCCTGGCGCAGGCGAGGATCGCGTCGTCGGTCGCGCGGGTGATCTTGCGATAATCGTCGTTCTGCCAGTGATAGGGATCGTACTCGGCGACCACCAGCGCCGGCACGCCGATCCCGGCCAGGCGCTCGAACAGCGGGCAGGCGAGCTTCACGCCCGTGCCGCGCGGCAGGACGCGGGCATAGTCAACCTGCCACTCGTACTTCCAGCCCTGCGATTCCAGCACCGTGTCGAGCAGCCGCGACCAGCCGAACAGCCGCTGCCAGATGTCGAGGGTCGAGGCGGGCGGAGGCGAGGGCGGCACCGGCACGTTGCGCTCGACGAGCTGGCCGTTGACCAGCTCGAACCACGGCTTCTCGGCGCCCCACACGCGCTTCATCTCGGCGCGCCGCGCATCGTCGGCGATGAAGGAGAGCACGATCGCCGCGGGCTTCACGTCGGGCGCGACCATCGCCGCGCGCAGCACCATCTGGTCGATGCCGTAGCCGCTCATCGCCGCATTGACGACGCGGCGGTGGAGCAGCGCCTGCAGGTGCGCGGGCCACGTCTCGGCGTCGCGCACCTCGTCGCCGTGGGCGTAGGAATCGCCCACCACGAGGATCGGCGGCCCCTTGAGCGCCATGTCCGCGAGGACCGTGCCATCGGGCGCCGGCGTCACGCGGAAGCTGTGCGCGTCGTAGTGGAGCGCGCCATCGCTCGAGGCGTAGTTCGGCCGGCCGACGAAGCCCAGCCGCGTGTCCGGCACCGCCCGGCTGTTCGGGCCGCTCGCCCAGTCGAGCGTGCGCGCCTGCACGACCAGGTTCGGCCAGTGCAGCAGCGCGTGCCAGCCCCCCTGTTCGCGATCGACCGCCCGCACGCCGAGCTCGAGCACGATCAGGCTGAACAGGATCGAGCCGATGACCAGGGCGACGCGGCCGACCATGTCAGGGGATCGGCAGCATGTGGCGCTTCGCGAGTTCGGCCGCGATCGCCTGGGCCGCGAGCGCGGTGCCGGCCGGGCCGGGATGGGCCTGGCGGAAGATCGTGTGCAGGCCCTGCTTCGCGACCCCCGCGTCGATCGTGTCGAACAGGTCGAGCGTCGCGAAGCCTGCCGCGTCGGCGCACGTCAGCACCGCCCGCATGGTCTGCCGCGTGGTGCGCGCGAAGCGCTCGTTCTGCCAGTGGAAGGGCGCATACTCGCCGACCACCAGCACCGGCACGCCGACGCCGGCGAGCCGCTGGAACAACGGACAGACGAGGGTGAGGCCGTCGCCGCTCGGCATGACGCGGACGTGATCGGCGGTCCACTCGTACCACCAGCCGAGCGACTTCAGCACGGTCTCGACCAGCACCGAGCGGCCGAGCATGGTGTGCCAGAGGTCGAGCGTGGTGGCCGGATCGGGCGACGGCGGCACCGGCACGTTGCGCTCGACGAGCTGGCCGTCGACCAAAGTGAACCAGGGCTTCTCGGCGCCCCACACGCGCTTCATCTCCATGCGCCGCACGTCGTCGGCGATGAAGCTGAGCACGATCGCCGCCGGCTTCTCGCGCGCCGCCTCGATCTCGCCGCGCAGCACCATCTGGTCGATGCCGTAGCCGCTCATCGCGGCGTTGACCACGCGGCGATGGATCAGCGGCTGCAGCCGCGTCGGCCAGGTCTCGCTGTCGTCGATCTCGTCGCCGTGGGCGAACGAATCGCCCAGCACCAGCACCGGCGGCTCGGCCAGCGCCATGCCCGGCGGCGCCGGAGTCAGGCGGTCGCTGTGCGCGTCGTAGTGCGCCATGCCGTGATACCAGTAGTAGTCGGGGCGGGGGACGAAGCCGAGCCGCGGATCGTGCACGGTGTGCCTGTCCCAGCTTGCGGTCCTCGCCTGCAGCACCAGATTGGGCCAGTGCGCGAGGCTCCGCCAGCCATCGAGGGCGCGCAAGCCGAGCTCCAGCATCATCAGGCCGAACAGGACCGAGCCCACGACCAGGGCCAGCCGCTTCAGCCCTTCGCGCAGCCGGGATGCGCGAGGAAGCCGTTGCGCGGCCGGACTATTCATCGTAGCGGCAGGTTCGAAAGGAATGCGATGACTCCGGGCGCACGGGTTGCCGCCACCATGGAACTCCTGGACGAGATCGTCGGCCGTTCTAACCGGCCGGCCGATCTGGTCGCAAACGCCTTCTTCCGCGCCCGCCGCTATATCGGCGGCGGCGACCGCCGCGCCGTGTCCGAGCGCGTGTGGGGCATCCTGCGGCGCTGGGGCCAGCTCTACTGGTGGCTCGACCGGACGCGCCATCCCGAGCGCTCGCCGCGCGCCATCGTCGAAGCCGACCTGATGCTGCACGACGGCCTGCGGCTCGCCGACCTCGAGGCGATGTTCGACGGCGGCCGCTATCGCCCGGCGCCATTGGACGACGCCGAGCGCCGTGCGCTGCGCCAGATGGAGGGCCATTCGCTGCCGCATCCCGAGCAGCCCGACTGGGTGCGGCTCAACGTGCAGGAATGGGTCGCGCCGCATCTGCGCGAGGCCTACGGCGAGGCGTGGGGTCGCGAGATCGCCGCGCTCGAGGCGCCGCCGCCGGTCGACCTGCGCGTCAACCGCCTCAAGGCGACGCCGGAGCAGGCGCGCAGGGCGCTGCACGGCGAGGGCATCGACACCGAGCCGATGCGCTTCGCGCCCGACGGCCTGCGGCTGAAGCGCCGGCTGTCGGTCGTCGCCGGCAAGGCCTTCCAGGACGGGCTGGTCGAGATCCAGGACGAGGGCTCGCAGCTCGTGGCGGCGCTGGTCGGCGCCCGGCCCGGCATGCAGGTCGCCGACTACTGCGCCGGCGCCGGCGGCAAGACGCTGGCGATCGCCGCCGGCATGAACAACAAGGGCCGCGTCGTGGCGATGGACGTGCTGGAGACGCGGCTCGACCGCTCGGCCCAGCGCCTGCGCCGCGCCGGCGTGCACAATGTCGAGCGCCGCTCGATTGCCGACAACGCCAAGTGGCTGAAGCGCCAGAAGGGTGCCTTCGACCGCGTACTTGTGGACGCCCCGTGCACGGGCACCGGCACGTGGCGGCGCAATCCCGACGGCCGCTGGACGCTCGCGCCCGAGGACCTCGAGGAGCTGGTGCCGAAGCAGGCCGGGATCCTCGACCAGGCGGCGCGGCTGGTGAGGCCGGGCGGCCGGCTGGTCTATGCCACCTGCTCGGTGCTGCCGGCCGAGAACGAGCGGCAGATCGAGGCGTTCGTCGCGCGTCATCCCGAGTTCACCGTGACGCCGATCGCCGAAACCGGCCTGCCGCCGGAGCTCGCGGCCGGACCCTATCTCCGGCTGTCGCCGCTGAAGCACGGCACCGACGGCTTCTTCGCCGCGGTGCTGACGCGACGGGAGGAGCAGAAGGAGAAGGTGGCGCCGGAGGAGCAGCCGGAAGCGGCTCCCGACGGGCCGCAGGAGATTGTCGATGGCACCGACGATCCGCCGCGCCCGCAAGAGTGACGCCCCGGCGATCGGCCGGGTCTATGTCGAGACCTGGCAGTCGGCCTATCCCGGCCTGCTGCCCGACGCGATGCTGGTCCGCATGTCCGACGTGCGCCAGTCGGCCTGGTGGTCGCGCGCGCTGGGCGACGCCCGCGAATCGCGCGGCATCTTCGTGGCCGAGGACGAGGACATGGGCGTGGTCGGCTTCGGAAGCTGCGGCCCGGTGCGCGAGATCCCGGAGGGGCTCGACGGCACCGAGAGCCGCGTCGGCGAGGTCTACACGCTCTACGTCGAGCCGGACTTCCAGAACCAGGGGCTCGGCCGCCGCCTGCTCGACGCCATGTTCCGACAGCTCCAGGCCGACGGCTGCGACACCGCCATCCTGTGGATGCTGGCCAACAATCCCGCGCGCTTCTTCTACGAGGGGCTGGGCGGCGCCCCGGTCGGCCGCCGCGCCGACCGCATGGCCGGCACGCACGTGGAAGAGGTGGCCTACGCCTGGCGCGACCTCGACGCGCCGCTGATCCGCCGCCGGCTGGCGCCGGAGGAGGAGGGGCCGGAGCAGGGGTAGGGCGGCGGGAGTCCACGAGAGTCCACTCGGGTGTGGACCGCTTCGATGCCCATGGCACAAGGGTTTTGGGCCAGGAGTCCACGAATCCAGCGACTCCGGGCGCCGAAAAAACCACCCGTCGCCGGGAGG
>JAFEFF010000122.1 GCA_018240745.1 Pseudomonadota bacterium | reverse complement strand
TTCCCTGGTGAAGGCTTTGCTCATGCCGGTCCTTACTCTATCAACGGGGCCGATGAACGTCAGCCGCCCCCGCCTGCAGCGCGCCAGCGGCCAAAGCCGCGTGGTGTTCGCGCGGCGGGATGGCCTGACGCGACTGGCCGATCTCTATCAACGCGATCCCTGCCGGGTATTGTTCCCCGATGCCGAGCCCGGCGAGCCCACGCAGGCGGTGCTGGTGACCACATCGGGCGGCGTCACCGACGGCGATTCCCTCACCCTGGCGGTCGAGGTCGGCCCGGGCGCCGAGGCTGTCGCTGCGACCCAGGCCGCCGAGAAGATCTACCGCGCCGCCCGCTCGACCGAGCATTGCGCCATGGATGTCGCCGTAACGGTGGGCGAGAGCGCCACGCTCGACTGGCTGCCGCAGGAGACCATCGTCTTCCAGGGCGCGCGGCTGAAGCGCCGCACCGTCGCCGACGTCGCCGCGGGCGGCTCGCTGCTGGCCTGCGAGATGGTGGTGCTGGGCCGCGCCGCCTCGGGCGAGCGCTTCACCTCGGGCCTGCTGCTCGACTCCTGGTCGGTGCGCCGCGCCGGCAAACTTGCGTGGACCGACACGCTGCGCGTCGAGGGCGAGACACCGAACGGTGCGGGCTTCGGCGAGGCGAATGCGCTCGCCACCGTCATTGGCGTGTGGGACGAGCCGCAGCCGCGTTTCGAGAAAGCGCGGACGCTGCTCGAAGCGGCAGATCGGGTGCGGGCCGGGGCGACCCTGGTGAACGGCATCGTGGTCGCCCGACTACTGGGCGAGGCCACGGCGGTCCGCGCCGCCACGACGCATTTCCTCGGCGATTTTCGCGGCTGCCGGCTGCCGCGCGTCTGGCATGTCTGAAGATCGCCCCAAAGCCTGTGGATAAGGGCTTTTCGCGCAGGGCCGGTTGGGCAATGGCCCGGTCGACGCGCCTTGAATCGGCTCACAAATCTTCGCGGCCATTGCCCTTAATAGGTGTTTGACGCGAGATCGTGCAATGTGACGCGCACGGCGAGGCTGCGGGTGACGAGCGGGGTTTCCGGCATTTCCGGCATTTCCGCCACCCCTCGAGTGTCGGCGAGGAATTGGCGGCAATTAGGGCTATAGCGCTACCCCTTGCCGGCGCGAGCGGCGGGTGCGTTTGGCATATTTGCTGCTCGCTCTATAGTAAATTGAGGGGGAACGCTGGCCATGAATCTGACGCCTCGCGAAAAGGACAAATTGCTGATCGCCATGGCGGCCAACGTGGCGCGGCGGCGGCTGGAGCGCGGCGTCAGGCTCAACCATCCCGAGGCGGTCGCGCTGATCACCGATTTCGTCGTCGAGGGTGCGCGCGACGGCCGCTCGGTCGCCGACCTGATGCGCGATGGCGGCACGGTGCTCAGGCGCGAGCAGGTGATGGAGGGCGTCGCCGACATGATCCACGAGATCCAGGTCGAGGCGACCTTCCCCGACGGCACCAAGCTCGTCACCGTCCACAACCCCATCCGCTAGAGGGAGCTGACGATGAAGCCCGGTGAGATCCTTCCTGCGAAGGGCGAACTCGAGCTCAATGCCGACCGGAAGCGAAACCCGATCACGATCGAGGTCGCCAACACCGGCGACCGGCCGATCCAGGTCGGCAGCCACTACCACTTTTTCGAGACCAACGAGGCGCTGAAGTTCGACCGCAAGCGCGCCAAGGGCATGCGGCTCGACATCGCCGCGGGCACCGCCGTGCGCTTCGAGCCCGGCCAGTCGCGCACCGTGCGGCTGACGCCCTACCTCGGCAGCCGCGAGAGCCACGGCTTCCAGGCCAGGATCTCGGGCAAGCTGGGACCGATCGCCAGGGTCGGCCCGTCGAACCAGGGCCCGACACGCATCTCGCGCGCCGCCTATGCCGGCATGTTCGGTCCGACGGTGGGCGACAAGGTGCGGCTGGCCGACAGCGATCTCGTCATCGAGGTCGAGAAGGACCACACGATCTACGGCGAGGAAGTGAAGTTCGGCGGCGGCAAGGTGATCCGCGACGGCATGGGGCAGAGCCAGCGGACGCGCGCGCAGGGCGCCGTCGACACCGTCATCACCAACGCGCTGATCCTCGATCATTGGGGGATCGTGAAGGCCGACATCGGCTTGAAGGACGGCCGCATCGCCGGCATCGGCAAGGCCGGCAATCCCGATGTCCAGCCGGGCGTCGACATCGTCATCGGTCCGGGGACCGAGGCGATCGCGGGCGAGGGCAAGATCGTCACCGCCGGCGGCATCGACTGCCACATCCACTTCATCTGCCCGCAGCAGGTCGACGATGCCCTCTACAGCGGCGTCACGACCATGATGGGGGGCGGCACCGGTCCGGCACACGGCACGCTCGCCACGACGGTCACGCCGGGCCCGTGGCATATCGGCCGCATGCTGCAGGCGGCCGAAGGCCTGCCGATGAATCTCGGCTTCTTCGGCAAGGGCAACACGTCCAAGCCGGCCGGCATCAGGGAGCAGGTCGAGGCCGGCGCCTGCGGGCTGAAGCTGCACGAGGACTGGGGCACCACGCCCGCGGCGATCGACAACTGCCTCACCGTCGCCGACCGAATGGACGTGCAGGTCGCCATCCACACCGACACGCTGAACGAATCGGGCTTCGTCGAGACCACGCTCGCCGCCTTCAAGGGCCGCGCCATCGCCACCTTCCACACCGAGGGCGCGGGTGGCGGCCATGCGCCCGACATCATCCGGCTGGTGGGCGAGAAGAACGTGCTGCCGTCGTCGACCAACCCGACGATGCCCTACACGGTCAACACCGTGGACGAGCATCTCGACATGCTGATGGTCTGCCATCATCTCGATGCGCGCATCCCCGAGGATGTGGCCTTCGCCGAATCGCGCATTCGCAGGGAGACGATCGCGGCCGAGGACATCCTGCACGACATGGGCGCCTTCTCGATGATGTCGTCGGATTCGCAGGCGATGGGCCGCGTCGGCGAGGTGGTGATCCGCACCTGGCAGACCGCCGACAAGATGAAGAAGCAGCGCGGGCGGCTGAAGGAGGAGACCGGCGACAACGACAATGTCCGGGCCAGGCGCTACGTCGCCAAGTACACGATCAATCCGGCGATCACCCACGGCATCTCGCGCCATGTCGGCTCGGTCGAGGTCGGCAAGCGGGCCGATCTGGTGATCTGGGCACCCGCCTTCTTCGGCGCCAAGCCCGACATGGTCCTGATCGGCGGCTCGATCGCCGCGGCGCCGATGGGCGATCCCAACGCCTCGATCCCGACGCCGCAGCCGATCCACTACCGGCCGATGTTCGGCGCCTACGGCCGCAGCCTGATCGCCAGCCCGGTGATCTTCACGTCGGCGGCGGCGATCGCCAAGGGCGTGGCGAAGAAATGGGACCTCGCGCGGCCGCTCGCCGCCGTGAAGGGCACACGCAGGATCGGCAAGAAGGACATGGTGCACAACGCGCTGTGCCCGACGATCGAGGTCGATCCCGAGACCTACGAGGTGCGCGCCGACGGTGAGCTGCTGACCTGCGAGCCGGCAGAGGTCCTGCCCATGGCGCAGCGGTATTTTTTGTTTTGACGCACGACCGATGAAACGCAAAATTTGTCATCCCGAGCGCAGCGAGGGATCCTTAGGGCAACAGGAAGGATCCCTCGCTACGCTCGGGATGACACCGGGTGTCGGGGCGACGAGCTTCCCATGAAACGCGCCATCGAGGTCGTTCGCGCGGGGCGCTGGCCGGTGGCCGAGCGCTCCGACACTGTCACGCTCCTGTTCGACGATCGTTATCGCCGGCGCCTGCGCATGCTGGGCGACGGCGGGTTGGACTTCCTGCTCGACCTGATCGAGCCGATCGTGCTGCACACCGGCGACGGCCTCAGGCTGGAGGAGGGCGGCTACGTCGAGGTCAGGGCGGCCGAGGAGGACCTGGTCGAGGTGCGCGGCCGTGATGCGGCGGCGTTCGCCCGGCTCGCGTGGCATCTCGGCAACCGCCACCTGCCGGCGCAGATCGAGGACGGCCGCATCCTGATCCGCGACGACCACGTGATCGTCGACATGCTGAAGGGCCTCGGCGCCGAGGTGCGCAAGGTCCGCGAGCCGTTCGATCCCGAAGGCGGCGCCTACGGCCAGCACAACCACGATCCCGACCATCGCCACGGCGCCCTGCACGCCGAGCGCCATGGTTGACGCGCTCTATCGCCTGCTCGCCTGGCTGTCGCCGGCCTATCCGATCGGCGGCTTCAGCTACAGCCATGGCATCGAGACCGCGATCGAGGAGGGCTTCATCGTCAACCGACCGTCGCTGATCGCCTGGCTGCAGACCGTGCTCGGCGCCGGCACCGGCCGCGTCGACGCCGCGCTGTTCGCCGCCGCCTGGCGGTCGGCCAAGGCGCGGGACTGGCCCGCATTCGACGGGGTCGCCGGGCGCGCGGCGGCGTGGCGCGGCACATCGGAGATGGCGCTGGAATCCCGCCAGCAGGGCGGCTCGTTCCTGTCGATCACCCGGACCGCCTGGCCGCATGCCGATCTCGATGCGGCCCATGAACGGCTGAGCGGCGAGATCGCCCTGCCGGTCGCCGTGGCGCTGGCGGCGGCGGTGCATGGCATCGCGCTGGAGGCGGCGCTCGGGGGCTACCTGCATGCCTTCACCGCCAACCTGGTTTCAGCCGCCGTTCGTGCCGTGCCGCTCGGCCAGAGCGATGGCCAGATCGCGCTGGCCAGTCTCGAGCCGGCCGTGCACAAGGCGGTCGAGAGGGCGCTGGCGGTCAGCGATCTCGACGAGGTCGGCACGGCGACGCCATTGCTCGACTGGTGCTCGATGCGGCACGAAACGCAATACACGAGGTTGTTCCGGTCATGATGCGAGGGCCTTTGCGGGTGGGCGTGGGCGGTCCGGTCGGTTCGGGCAAGACCGCGCTGGTCGAGCGCCTGTGCAGGACGATGCGCGAGACCTATGACATCGCCGTCGTCACCAACGACATCTACACCAAGGAGGACGCCGAGTTCCTGACCCGCGCCGGCGCGCTGGCGGCCGAGCGCATCATCGGCGTCGAGACCGGCGGCTGCCCGCATACCGCGATCCGCGAGGACGCTTCGATCAATCTCGCCGCCGTATCGGACATCGTCCGCAAGTGGCCCGACCTCGAGATCGTGTTCGTCGAATCGGGCGGCGACAATCTGGCGGCGACCTTCTCGCCCGAGCTCGCCGATCTCACCATCTATGTCATCGATGTCGCGGCGGGCGAGAAAATCCCGCGCAAGGGCGGGCCGGGCATTACCCGCTCGGACCTGCTGGTGATCAACAAGATCGACCTCGCGCCGCTGGTGGGCGCCAATCTCGACGTCATGGACCGCGACGCCCGCAAGATGCGCGGCCAGCGGCCATTCCTGTTCTCCAACCTCAAGGAGAACAAGGGCGTCGCCGAGATCGCGTCCTTCATCGTCCGCCAAGGCGGCTTGCCCGAACGCTGAAGATGCGAGACAAGTACGCCATGGTACGCGCGCTCGGTCTGTCAGTTTTGTATCTGGTATTGGCCAGCCCGGCCTTTGCCCATCCAGGCCATGTCGGGTCGGGTTTCCTGCACCCGCTGACCGGCCCCGACCACGTGCTGGCGATGATCGGCGCCGGCATGTGGGCGGCCTTCCTGGCGGCGCGCAAGCCGTCGGCCGCCCTGCTGGTGCCGCTGGCCTTCATGGTGATGATGGCGTTTGGGGCAGCTGCCGGATTCGCGGGCATCAAACTGCCTTTCTCGGAGGCGGGTGTGATCGCCTCGGTTTTCATGCTCGGCGGCCTGGTCGTGGCGGCCGTCCGGGTTCCGACCGCCACCGCCATGCTGGTGGTCGGCTGGTTCGCCATGCTGCACGGCTATTCCCACGCCGTGGAGGCCCCCGCCAGCGATCCAGGCCGCTACATACTGGGCTTCCTGACCGCCACCGCCCTGCTGCAGCTGGTCGGCCTGGGACTCGGCCGGGTTGTGCAGAAGTTCACCGGCAACCTCGGTTTGCGGGCCCTGGGCGGGCTGGTGATGGCCGGCGGAGCGCTCGTCCTGGCCGCGCATTAGCCTTCCTCCCCATTCACCCATTAGCCTTCCTCCCCATCAGAATGGGGAGGAAGCTTGCTTCGACCTCAAACGGCGAGTTGGCACGCTTCTCGCTTTCCTTGGCTCCAGGCGGGGTTCTCCGTCGGAAAGAACAAGGAGAAGCGGGATGAAGTTGGGTTCGATGTTGCGGACGGGGCTCGTCGCGGCTGGCCTGCTGGCCGGCGCCACGACCGGCGCGTTCGCCCAGGCTGGCGATACGATCAAGGTCGGCATTCTTCACTCGCTGTCGGGCACGATGGCGATCAGCGAGACGACCCTGAAGGACGTCATGCTGATGCTGATCGAGGAGCAGAACAAGAAGGGCGGCCTGCTCGGCAAGAAGCTCGAACCGGTGGTCGTCGACCCGGCGTCGAACTGGCCGCTGTTCGCCGAGAAGGCGCGCGAGCTCTTGCAGAAGGACCATGTGGCGGCGGTGTTCGGCTGCTGGACCTCGGTCAGCCGCAAGTCGGTGCTGCCGGTGTTCGAGGAGCTGAACGGCCTGCTGTTCTACCCGGTGCAGTACGAGGGCCAGGAGAGCCAGCGCAACGTGTTCTACACCGGCGCGGCGCCGAACCAGCAGGCGATCCCGGCGGTCGACTATCTGATGAGCAAGGACGGCGGCGAGGTGAAGCGCTGGGTGCTGGCGGGCACCGACTACGTCTATCCGCGCACGACCAACAAGATCCTCGAGGCGTACCTCAAGCAGAAGGGCGTCAAGCAGGAAGACATCATGATCAACTACACGCCGTTCGGTCACTCCGACTGGCAGTCGATCGTGGCCGACATCAAGAAGTTCGGCTCGGCCGGCAAGAAGACCGCCGTCGTGTCGACCATCAACGGCGACGCCAACGTCCCGTTCTACAAGGAGCTCGGCAACCAGGGCATCAAGGCCAAGGACATCCCGGTCGT
>JAFEFF010000121.1 GCA_018240745.1 Pseudomonadota bacterium | reverse complement strand
GGAACGAGCAATGGGCCACCTGGCGCTGCGACCTTCGGTGCCGTCGTCGTGCTGTTCGTCTGGAATCGCTTTGCCGTGCGGCGCACGTGACTGCTGCCCGCACCCGAGGGCACCGGGACAAGGCCCGCCGGGACACTGCCGAGCCTGGCCTATGGAATGCCATCAAGGCAGCCGGCTCGAACTGGCTCGCCCACAAGAGCCCCAAGGCCGGCGCCTCGCTGGCCTACTACTCGATCTTCTCGATGGGCCCTTTGATCGTCGTGGCGATCTCCATCGCCTCCCTGATCCTCGAGCGCGAGGGCGTGCAGCGGGAGGTCGTCGGTGCGCTGACCGGGCTGCTGGGCAACAAGGGCGGCGAGGCGATCGGCACGATGCTGCAGGCGGCCGGCAAGCCGAGCGAGGGCATCTTCGCCGCTGTCATCGGCACGGCGACTTTGATTTTCGCTGCCCTGGGCGTCGTCGTGCAGCTCAAGGAGGCCCTCAACACGGTGTGGGAGGTGAAGCCCAGGTCGCATGCGGGCATTTGGGGGTTCGTGCGCGAGTACGTGCTCTCCCTGGCGGGCGTGGCGGCGCTCGGCTTCCTGCTGCTGGTGTCCTTGCTGCTGACTGCCGCCCTCGCAGCGGCCGGCAAGGCCATGGGTGGCCTGTTGCCCGAAGTGATCATGGACGTGCTGAACTTCGTGGTGTCCTTCGTCGTCATCGCCGTGATGTTCGGGCTGCTGTTCAAGTGGATGCCCGATGCCGACGTTGCCTGGCGTGACGTCGGGCTCGGCGCCGTCGGAACGGCTGCCCTGTTCGAGATCGGCCGTTTCGCGATCGGCTTCTACGTCGCCAGGCAGGGCCTGGAATCGACCTACGGCGCCTCCGCCTCGATCGTCGTGGTCCTGATCTGGGTCTACTACAGCGCGCAGATCGTGCTGTTCGGCGCGGAGTTCACGCATCTTCGGGCGGAGCAGCGGAGGACGGGCTGAACTACCGGATGGCGTTCGGACCGCGCGCACCCCGCGCGCTCATGGTCATGAGGCGCGCAGGATGCGCGCGGTCCAAATGAGCAAGACAAGAGATGACTAGATGCTGAACGCGGCCAGGAGGGTGCGCACCGTCATGTAGATCAGGATCAGCGAGCCCAGGGTCCAGGTGGTGGCGCGGATGTCGTGGATCTGGCCGGTGAAATAGGCGGCGAAGTGCAGGAAGCGCGAGGCAACGTAGCCGTAGAGGAGCCATTGCGCCACCGCGAGCGGCGGCTGGGTGAGGATGTACAGAAAGGCCGCGACCAGGAAGAACGGCACGTTCTCGAGGTCGTTCTGCATGATCCGGCGGACCCGCTCGACCCGCTCGTTGGGCAGCAGTTGGCTCGGGTCCGGTGCCGGATTGAGCGCCGTCTTCCTCAGGTCCTCGGGTGCGCGGTACCCGCCCTTTTCCAGCGTCATGCGCAGCACCGTCAGCCACGCCATGGCGATCACCTTCAGGATCATCAGCGTGGCGGCGATCGTGTAGGTCGCGAACAGCGGGTTGGTCAGGCTGAGCTTGTCCATGTCTTCCCCTCCCCTCCACGGATCGGCGCGGTTGCGAACACTACACCGGGCGGCGCTTCCGCGAAGAGGGATCAGCGGGGCTTCGGGAACAGGCTGAGGCGCTGCCACAGGCGCCGCACGACGTCGTCCTGCTGCAGCACCATGGTCGCGACCGCCGCCATCAGCACGAACAGGCCGGCCTTGGCCAGCTCGTTGACCGCGTAGCCCGCGAGGCCGAACCACGTGCCGAGCGCGGAGTGGTTGAGCGACACCAGCAGGATGGCGAGCAGCGTGCGCCGGAACACCGCGCTCTCGAGCGTCACCAGCAGCGGCACGCAGAACAGCAGGAAGGCCAGGCGATAGTCCCAGTTGCTGCCCAGCACGAAGGTGCCGAGGAACACGAAGGCGCCGGCGTAGAACAGGCGCCGCCGCGCCTCGAAGCGCTCGTCGTGGGCGAAGCGGATGTGGCCGCCGAACGCCCACAGCACGCCGAGCGCGGCGACGATCAGCACGGCCGAGATCAGCAGGCCCGGCACCGCCACGTGGCCCATAACCTTGAAGGCATAGGCGAAGCTCGCCGAGCCGTAGCTGAGATAGGCGCGCAAGGGCTGCGCCTTGTGGATCGCGCCGAGCTCGTCCTGCAGCAGCAGCAGGAAGGCAACGGCCAGCACGCCGGCCAGGACCAGCGTGGCGCGGCTGCGGATCAGCGCCGGCCAGCACAGCACCGGATAGAGCTTCAGCAGCGCCGCGACGAACAGCACGCCGAGGCCGATCGCGAGCGGCAGGGACTCGGCGAGATAGACCAGCGCGAACACCGCGAGGTCGTTGTTGCCGCGCTCGACCAGCAGCAGCACCGAGCTCGAGAAGGCCGCAGCGACCAGCCACGGCGACGGCGACCACCACAGCAGGCCCGCGACCGAGGCGAGGAAGGCGAGCACCAGGGCGATCTCGAACGACAGGTAGTCGCGCTCGACCTCGAAATGCAGCCGCTCGGCGATCCGCTCCCAGACGATCGGATAATCCATCGTGCGATGCCACGGGTCGCCCGGATTGACGACCCGCGGGTCGAGGCCCTGGTGCACCGCGTCGATCGCGCCCTGGACCGAGCGCATGTCGGAGAACGGCGGCCTCTCGGTCGGCACCGTCAGCGCCGCCCAGGTCGGCGTCCAGCCGAACAGCAGGACCGCCGCGGCGATCGCCAGCCAGCCGGCGACGAACACCGGCACGGCGATTCGACGCCGTCTCGAGTCGATGGTGGTGATGGAAATGACCGCCCCCCGCAGAACTTCCACTCGTAACGTGCCACACAAAGGCGTCGAGCCCGCACTGGGAGTATATGCCATTCCCCGTCGTCTCGACCGGAGCGCGAAGCGCGGAGCGGAGAGACCTTCTCTCGGCGATAAGCGGCTTATCGTAGAGAGAAGGTCTCTCCGCGCGGCCCTTCGGGCCTTGGTCGAGACGACGGGAGGCACATACCCTTGGCAACGGATGGTGCTGCGACGCGCGATCAGAGGGTCGTCTCAGCGGCGGTGCAACGGGCGTTGCGGAGTTTGGTGCTGTTTTTACGCGACCCTTGCTGGTGAGTCCGGCCTGCCGACGCAACGTCCGCGCACACCGTTCCCCATTTTATCACGGCCGCATCGCGCAACGTCGCGATGGCTCCGACCATTGATCCCGCAGAGCAGGAGGCAGTGATCTCGTCGATGGTGTGGACCTGGATTGTGCGCCTGGCATTGCCGGTGCTCTTGGGGATCTTGGGCGCTTCGCTTCACGTGATTTGGGCGTCGCCCTACAAGCACAACGTGCTCGATTTCATCGGCACCGGCGGCATCGTCATCGCCATGCTGGGGATCGTCGTCTGGTGCGCCTGCGCGTGGCTCGGCAGCGAGGAAGGCCCGGCCTCTCTTCCCCCCGGCCCCACTTCCCTTCCGCCCACCGGTTCCTGAACGACGCGTGCACGAAGTCGAATAGGCTGAATAACCGCTGCTCGCGCGCCGGCAGGCTGTTTGGCATGCTCGGCGCATGGAGAGATTCGTTCTTCAGGAGAACATCCGGCGCTACCAGGACTTGCTCGGGAAGGAGACCGACGAGACCCAGCGGCAGACGCTCGCGAGGTTGCTGGTGGCGGCCGAGCGCGAGCAAGCGATGCTCGCCGCCGAAAACGCCGGCATCGACGTTCCGGCGGCGTCGAGGACGATGCGAATGGTGCCGGGTGCGCTCCGCCGGTGCATCGCCGACTTCGAGCGGGACCTGTCTTCTTCCGGCCGGCTGGTCCTGCTGCTGGACCCCGGTCCGGGCCTGCCGATCCTGGAGGCCAGCGCAACTTATGTCGAAGCGACGATGACCCGTCGGGCCGACCTGATCGGCCGCAACCTGTTCGACGTCTTTCCCGACAATCCGGCCGACCCCGGCGCCGACGGCGTGGCCAATCTCTATGCCTCCCTGCGCATCGCGGCCGTCTCCGGCAAGCCGCATCGCATGCCGGTGCAGAGATACGACGTGCGCGATTCCAACGGCGCGTTCGTGGAGCGCTACTGGCAGCCGGTCAACACGCCGCTCATGGACAGCGAAGGCCATGTCGTCGCTCTGCTCCACGAGGTCACCGACGTCACCGCGACCTGCAGGCCCGGCGCTTGAGGCCCGGGCGCGGCCGCCATGGCTCGCGTCAACGGCGACGGCCGACATTCCGCAGACTATCCTGTCCGGCGAGGAACCAGTTGGACGGCAATCGATGAAACCTCCGCCCCCGGATGCCCGGCATCGCTCGCTGCCCGGCGAGAAACCGAAATCCGAGTTCGACGATCCCGGCGCCGCCGAGGCGCTGGCCCGCATCCTGGCGAGCGACAGCTATCGCGAAGCCGACGAGGATCTCGGCTTCCTGAGCGAGAACGAGACCCGCGGACTGAGGCTCCAGCTCGAGTACCTCAAGGCGGAAACCTTGCTCAGCCGGCACGACATCCAGCACACCATCGTGGTGTTCGGCGGCACCCGGGTGCTCGAGCCGCAGGCCGCGCGCCGCCGGCTCGACGAATGCGCGGCGGCAGCCGCCGCCGCGCCCGGCGATCCGCAGGCCCAGCAGCAGCTTGCACACGCCCGCCGCCTGGCCGACAACAGCCGCTACTACGACATTGCCCGCGCGCTCGGCCGCCTGGTCGGCCGTTCGGGCGCCAACCGCGGCCAGGGCTGCACCGTGATCATGACCGGCGGCGGGCCCGGCATCATGGAGGCGGCCAACCGGGGCGCGCACGATGTCGGCGCCCTGTCGGTCGGCCTCAACATCACGCTGCCGCGCGAGCAGTTCCCCAATCCCTATGTCTCGCCGGCGCTTGCCCTGCGTTTCCGCTACTTCGCGCTGCGCAAGCTCCACTTCATGCTGCGGGCCAAGGCGCTGGTCGTCTTTCCCGGCGGCTTCGGCACGATGGACGAGCTGTTCGAGATCCTCGAGCTGTCGCAGACCCGCAAGATGCAGCCGGTGCCGGTCGTGCTGGTGGGCGAGTCCTACTGGCGGCGCGCCTTCGATCCGGATTTCCTGCTCGAGCAGGGCATGATCGATCCGGAGGATCGCGAGCTGTTCTGGTTCGCCGAATCGGCGGAGGCGGCCTGGCGCGGCATCCTTGCCTGGCACGAGCGCAAGGGCGCGCCGCTGCCCTGCGCCGCATGAACCTGTCGTTCCACGGCGCGACGCGCACCGTCACCGGCTCCTGCCACCTGCTGGGGTGCAACGGCCGGCGCATCCTGGTCGATTGCGGCCTGTTCCAGGGCGGACGCGAGCTGCGCGAGGAGAACGAGGCGGCGTTCGGCTTCGACGCCGGCTCGATCGACATCGTGCTGCTGACGCACGCCCATCTCGACCATTGCGGCCGCCTGCCGCTGCTCGCCAGGCGCGGCTTCCGCGGCGAGGTGGTCGCCACGCCCGCGACCTTCGAGCTGGCGCGGCTGGTGATCCTCGATTCGGTCCACCTGCAGCTCGAGGATGCGCGCCATCATGGTCACCGTGACGGGGGTCATCGTGACGGCGACCATCGTGACGGGAACCATCGCGACGGGCGCCGGCGCGACGACCGGCACCACGAGGACGTGCTCTATTCGATGGTCGACGCGATGGAAGCGATCGGCCGGTTCGGCCGCGCCGCCGCCTACCGCAAGCCATTCGAGCTGGCGCCCGGCATCCGCGCGACCTTCTTCGATGCCGGCCACATCCTGGGCTCGGCCAGCATCCTGCTCGAAGCGCAGGAGCACGGCCGCCGCCGCTCGTTCCTGTTCTCGGGCGACATCGGCAACGTGGGTCGGCCGCTGTCGCGCCGTCCCGAGACGCCGGCGTCGGCCGACGTGGTGGTGATGGAGGCGACCTACGGCGACCGGCGACACCGTCCCTACGCCGCCTCGGTCGACGAGCTGTACGAGGCGATCGATGCGACCCTGGTGCGCGGCGGCAACGTGCTGATCCCGACCTTCGCGCTCGAGCGCACGCAGGAAATCCTCTACGCGCTGCACCAGGCGATCGCCCGGCGGCGGCTGCCGCGCGGCCTGCCGGTGTTCCTCGATTCGCCGATGGCGGTGTCGGCGACCGAGATCTTCCGCAAGCATCCCGATGCCTGGCCGACCGAGATCGGCCCGGTCTTCGCCGGCGGCAACGATCCGTTCGACCTGCCCAACCTCACGGTGGCGCGCGAGACATCCGACTCGATGGCGATCAACCGCATCAGCGGCGGCGCGGTGATCCTGGCCGGTTCCGGCATGTGCACCGGCGGGCGCATCGTCCATCACCTGCGGCACAATCTCGGCAACGAGAAGGCCAGCGTGATCTTCGTCGGCTTCGCCGCGCAAGGAACGCCGGCGCGCCACATCATCGACGGCGCGAAGACCGTCAGGCTGCTCGGCGAGGACATCGCGGTGCGCGCGCACGTCCACACCATCAACGGATTCTCCGCCCACGCCGACCAGCCGGAGCTGCTCGCGTGGCACAACGGCATCGCCGGCGTCCGACAGACCTTCGTGGTTCATGCCGAGACGTCGGTCATGACCGCGTTCGCCGAGCGCCTCGGCACGGCCAATCTCCACATCCCCGAGCTGCACGCCCGCTTCGAGGTCTAGCTAGAGTCTTCGTCTTGCGCCGGGGGCGCGCCACTCCGTGGCGCGTCATGATCTTCCGAACCGCCAGCCTCCGGGCATCGCGTTCTCCTCTCTCACTTTCCTCCCTGCGCTTTAGCGCGGGGAGGTGTCGGCGTCTTCGCCGACGGAGGGGTCATGAGCACCAGTACCGTAGCCCATGACCCCTCCGTCGCGGATTACCGCGCCACCTCCCCGCGCTGCGCGCAGGGAGGAGTCACTTCAACTGCTGCACGAGCCGACTTCGGCCGCCGCATCGCGCGGCAATTTTCCATCGTCTCGAACAAGTCAGGCCCGCTCATGAATCATGATGCGGGCCTAGAGCCTTCGGCTCCGCTCAGACCAGGGGCCCGCGGTCCGGAAAATCATGACGCGCCACGGAGTGGCGCGCCCCCAGCGGAAGAGCGTCGCTCTACCGGGCGACCTGGTGCTGCCCGCCGTGCTGCGCGCACCGCCTGACGGCCGCGATCGCCGACCGGCCGGACGCGAGATCGACGACGAGCTCGCTGTCGAAGCGGGCGGGTTCGCCCGCCGGGCGGTCCAGCAGATCGAAGCGCATGGTCATCTTCTCACCGCGCTGCATGGCGTCGAGCAGCCCGCTCGACAGCGTCGGGACCTGGAGAGCCTGGCCTTGCGTCGAATCCGTCGAATCGGCCACCACCGCGTAGTCGTCGGCGAACAGCAGTTGCGCCGGGAAGACGCGGCCGTCGATCGCGAGCTCGACCCGCGGATCGTCCTTGAGCGCCTGCGGATCGGCGCCGCGCGGCGCCAACCGCCCCTCGTCGGTGAGATAGAGGTCGAGCTCGAGCGAGCGCCGGCCGGCGAGCTCGGTGCACAACAGCACGACCACGTCGACGTTCAGGTTGCTGTCGGTCGGCTCGGTCACCGCGTAGCTCGGCGGCTCGACGCCCGGCTCGGTGATCCAGCCGCGGAAATGGCCGTCGCTCGTCGCGGCGGTGGCCGATGCCAGCACCATCAGGAACCCGGCGGCCATCCCCAGAAAACGTCCAAGGATCTGCATCTTCTGCCTCCCGATCAATGCGCCATCAGGACGGGCACGGTCATGGTCGCCAGCAGGGTGCGGCTCACCCCGCCCAGCACCATCTCGCGCACCCGCGAATGGCCGTAGATGCCCATGACGATGAGATCGACGTCGTGGTCGGCGGCGCGCGACAGGATGACGTCGCCGACATCGGTGTCGGCCGCGAGCTCGTGCTGCACCACGACGTTGACGCCGTGCCGTGCCAGCCATGTCGCGACGTCGGCACCGGGCTCCTGGCCGTGACCCTTGTCGGACGGCCTCGGCTCGACCAGCAGCACGATCACCTTGTGGGCCATCCGGAGGAAGGGCAGCGCATCGCTCGCCGCCCGCGCGCTTTCGCGGCTGGCGTTCCAGCACAGCATCACCGTCCCGCCGATCGGCTTCTCGAGGCCGATATGCGGCACCGCCAGCACCGGCCGGCCGCTCGCCAGCGCGACGGTCTCCGGCACGCTTGCCGGCGTCTGCGATCCGTCGCCGGCCGGCGGTTCGGTCTGGCCGAGCAGCACGAGATCGGCGTAGCGCGCCGACAGCGACAGCACGTCGGCGGCGGGGCCGTCGAGCGAGCGCCACTCGTTCCGCAGATGCCGGCCCTTCAGCGCCCGGTCCCAGGCCGCGCGAGCGGCGGCGGTCTCGGTCGCGACGCGTTCGTCATAGAGCTCGAGCAAGGGCGCCATGTTGAAGCCGTTCTCCATGAAGAAGGGCGTTTCGAACGGCGGCCTGACGTGGACGCCCACGAGGTAGGCGCCGAAGCGCTCGGCCAGGGTCGCCGCCACCTCGAGCCGGGGCGCCGCGCTTGCCCGGCCGTCACAATGGGCGACGATCGTCTTGAAACTCATGACACTCACCTCGCGGCAGAACGCCATTCCTCAATAGGAGAATGGCCGCGGCGGCCGTTTGATGCGGATCAATCGAGGAACGGGAAGCGACCCGGGTTTGATCCAGGTCATGGATTCCCGAACGCCGGTGCGGTTCGCTATCAGTCGAATTCAAAAGGCGTCGTCTTGTCGAAACACGGAACGAACAGGGCGACAAATTTGCGCAGACCTTCTTACAGGACTGCCCGTCTCATCGGCGCAACGATAGACTAAATCGATAAGCGCGTTGGGCGCATTTGGTGTGGTTGGGGGAATGACCGAACATCCCAGCTTCAGCAAGGATGACGAACCTCGTCGCGAGGACGGCAATGGCCGTGTGGCCTGCCCGATCTGCGGCGCGCTGGTGAATCTCGCCGACGTGGCCGAGGTGTCGCGCCACCTCAACGGACTGCACTCGGCACCGGCGGACAGGATCTCGTTCTAGAGCGGCCTCTTCCGCCCTCAGCCATGAGTCTAGTCGGAGGCCTGGCTCGAAGGGTCGTTGGGATGCGACGCCGCCGCCTCGGCGCGCTCGATCGTGCGGCGGGCTTCGGCCCAGCGGCGCCGGGCGATCGACAGGATCGCGGCGGATTGCGGCGTCTGGGTGCCGGCATGCGCGTCGTGCAGGCGGCACACCCAACTGAACCAGACCCGCTCCTGCTTGCGAAGATACTCGATCCGGCCGATCGCTTCGTCGCCCGGAGCCTCCTGCTCGTCCCACATACTCGAACGCCTGTAAGACTGTCAGCCGTGAACAAGGACTGTCAGCGAGTGAACGTTCCTCGCCCATGTCCGGTTGCGAACTCAAGCTACCCGGCGATCAAGGCCCGCAGGTGACGCTCGACCTCGAACAGGAAGTAAGGCTTGCGCAGGAGCGTGATGGCCTTGGTCGGGACCTCGTCGGCCTTCACCACGCCGCTGGTCAGCAGCACCTTCGACCTGGGGAAATCGGCCTGCACGATGCGCATCAGGTCGAGACCGGTTTGCGCTCCGGACAGCTTCACGTCGGCGAACACCGCGTCGACCGGGCCGGCGCGCAACAGCTCCAGCGCCTGCTCGACGCTGATCGCCTCCAGCACCTCGAATCCCACACCGCGCAGGTAGTGCGCCGCCGCCGCCCGGATCAGGACGTCGTCCTCGGCGATCAGGATTCTGGGAGTGACGCCGCCGGCCGCTGCGCTCCCCGAGCCCTTGGCCTCCGGGCTGGCGCTCGTCATCCCCCTGATGCTCATTGGTGGACAAACGCCCCCAATGTTCGAAAGGTTACGAGCCGCGGGATAACCCTCTGTCCAGCCGGGCCGGTTTGTCCTAAAATGACCATCGAAGTTCAGTGGGGACTTCACGTCATCCAGGCCACCCCAATGACCGCGCTCGTCTATCCTGCGCGAGCCCCGGAGCCGGCATTGTCCGCCCCGGGCCGTCGTATCCTGTGGACCGCGCCTCTGGCCGCGGCCGCGCTGGCCTGCGCGCCGGCGCTGGCGCAGACGCCGGCCTCGAAGGCACCACCTTCGCTCGCGATACCGGCGACGACAGCCTCCCCGACGGCGCCGCAGTCACCGCAGGGGCGGAAACCACCCGGGGCCACGCCGGCCGAGCGCGCGGCCTACGACAAGGCCTTCCAGGCGACGCTCGACAAGCCCTCGGATCCCGATACGCTGGCCCGCTTCGCCGATTTGGCGGTCAAGGTCGGCGACATCGAAGGCGCGATCTCCGCCCTCGAACGCCTGCTGCTGATCGACGCCAACCAGCCCGAGGTGAAGCTCGAGCTCGGCGTGCTGTATTACCGGCTGGGTTCGAAGGAAGCCGCCCTCACCTATCTCGAGGGGGCGCACGCCTCGCCCGAGGCATCGCAACAGGTGCGCGACCGGGCCGAGGAATTCCTCAAGGCGGCACGGCGATGACGATCGTCCGTCTGCTGTCCGCGGTTGCGCTGCTCTCGACAGCGTTCACGCTCACCAGCGTCGCCTGGGCCGAGCCGAAGGTCGGAATCGCCTCGGTCGTCGACGGCGAGCCGATCGGCATCCCGCCGGGCGGGCAGGAGCGCATCCTTCGCGTCGGCATCGACATGAATGCCGACGAGAAGGTCAGCACGCTCCAGAACGACCGCGCCCACCTGGTGTTTCTCGACGGCACCTCGCTGACGATCGGGCCCAACAGCCACCTGACGATCGACAGGTACGTCTACGACCCGGCGAGGAAGAAGGGCGAGATTGCGATGTCGATGACGCGCGGCACGATGCGCTTCGTCGGCGGCGTGATCAGCAAGACCTCCGAGGTGACGGTCAAGACGCCGTCGGCCTCGATCGGCATCCGGGGCGGCATCTTCAGCCTGCAGGTCGGCAACAACGGCCAGGTCACCGCGAACTTCCTGTACGGCGTGTCGTTCACCGTCACCAGCGGCGGCGTCACCCAGACCACCACACAGCCGGGCCAGCAGGCGGTCATCGCGCCGGGCGGACCGCCGCCGGCCTTCGCGCCGATCCCGCCGGGCGGCCTGCAGACCACCGTCGCCTCGTTCGAGGGGCCGAGCGTCAGCGGCAACGGCGGGCAGCAGGTTGGCATCGGCGGTGTCGGCGGCGGCAACCTGCCGGGCGGGCGCTCCGGCGGCCCCGGCGGCAACAACGCGCAAGGCAACGGCCAGGGTGCTGGCGGTGGCGGCGGTGGCGGCAATGTCAGCGCCGTCATCCGCAACGCGCTGAACAGCTCGGGCCTCAGCAACGTCAATTCCAACCTGACGCCCGCCAACGCGGTCGACAGCACGCCGACGCCGCAGCAGCTCGCGGTGATCCTGACCGCACCCTCGCCGCCGGATGGCACCGACGGCAACACGCAACTCGCGCAGGCCAACGGACCGGCGGCCCGGGACGACAACCAGGGCGCCAACCCGCAGGGCGGCCAGCCGGCCAATCCGCAGGGCACAGGCGGGCCGGTCGACGGCAGCGGACCGCTCTCGGGCTCGGGGCCTCTGGGAACCGGACCGGTTCAGGGCGGCAGCCCATTGCAGGGCGCCGGACCGCTCCAGGGCGCCGGGCCGCTTCAGGCTGCCGCGCCGCTGCAGGGTGCCGGCCCGCTCCTCGGTGCGGGGCCCTTGCTCGGTGCGGGACCGCTGCAGGGTGCCGGGCCGCTGCTCGGCGACGGACCGCTGCAAGGCGCCGCGCCGATCATCGCGGCCAGCGCGCTGGACGCCGTGTCGCCGACGATCACGCTCGCCCCCAACACGCCGCCCGATACCCCGCCGGTGATCGCGATCAGCCTGCCGCCGGCCCCGCCGCCGGCGCCACCTCCGCTGCCGCCGGGCGATCCACCGGCACCGACGCCCGATCCGCCGGCGTCGCCGCCTGCTCCGCCTTCGCCGCCGTCACCCCCGGCGCCGCCCCCCGATCCGCCGCCGCCCAACCCGCCGCCCAGCCCGCCGCCGGTGCCGCCGTCCGTGCCGCCGTCGATCCCCCCGACGCCGACCTGCACGTCCAACTGCAACCCGACGCCGTCGCTCGC
>JAFEFF010000120.1 GCA_018240745.1 Pseudomonadota bacterium | reverse complement strand
TTCCTCAGAGCCTTCTCCTCCCCTTCGCGGAGTCCGCGAAGGGGAGGTGCCCGCGTCTTCGCGGGCGGAGGGGTCGTGGGGGAAGGCTCGTCCCCCCGACCCCTCCGCCGCCGTAAGACGGCGGCACCTCCCCTTGGCGGAATCCGCCAAGGGGAGGAAAGCGTAGGCGTGGGGAGGCTTACCTCTTCAACGCATCAGGGTTCAGGACGTTGATCGGCTTGCCGTCGAGCCAGGCCTCGATGTCCTCGATCGTGCCCTTGTAGAAGTGCCGGTAGCTGTCCTCGACCACGTAGCCGAGGTGCGGGATCAGGGTGACGTTGTCGAGCCGGGTGAGCGGATGGTCGGCCGGCAGCGGCTCCTTGTCGTAGACGTCGAGGCCGGCATGCAGGATCGTGCGATTCTTCAGCGCCGCGATCAGCGCCGCCTCGTCGACGATCGGACCGCGGGAGGTATTCACCAGGATCGCGGTCTTCTTCATCTTGGCGAGGTCCGATGCGCCGATCAGGCCGCGCGTGCGGTCGGACAGGGCGAGGTGGATCGAGACGAAATCGGACGTCGCGAGCAGCTCGTCCTTGCCGACGTACTTCGCGCCGCCTGCCTCGGCCTTCTCGGGCGTCAGGTTCTGGCTCCAGGCGACGACGTCCATGCCGAACGCCTTGCCGTAGCGCGCGGCCCGGCTGCCGAGCTTGCCGAGCCCGAGGATGCCGAGCCGCTTGCCCTCGAGCACGATCGCCTGCTCGATGCCGTCGTGCCACTTGCCCGTGCGCGCCAGCCGCTCGGCCTTGGCGAGATCGCGGGCGCACATCATCAGCAGCGCCCAGCCGAGTTCCGCGGTCGGCGCATTCGAGCCGCCGCCCGGCGTGGTCGAGATCGGGATGCCGCGCTCGGCCGCCGCCTTGTCGTCGAGGCTCGCGGCGCGCGCGCCGGTCAGCACCATGAACCTGAGGTTCGGCAGTTTCTCGATCAGCGCCCGCGGAAAGGCGGTGCGCTCGCGCAGCAGACCGAGGATCTCGAACGGCGCCAGCTTCTTGGCCGCGTCGTCGACCGACTTGAACGGCTCATGGAACACGGTGATCTCGATCCCGCGCTTCTTCAGGCGGTCCCAATCCGCCATGCGCAGGGCGACCTTCTGGTAATCGTCGAGCAGGGCGAGCTTGTAGGTTTGCGGCATGGCGTTTCCTGGGGGAAGATGAGGCCGCCACTATAGCCGCAGGAGGCTTCCGTGAGCATCACGGTTGCGCCGATCACCCCGTCCTTCGTCGCCGAGATCTCGGGCATCGATCTCGCCCAGTTGCTGAAGCCCGGCGATCGCGATGCCATCGAGGCCGCGATCAACCACTACGCGGTCGTGGTGTTTCGCGGGCAGAAGCTCACCGATGCCCAGCAGATCGATTTCTCGGCCCAGTTCGGTCCGATCCATTCTTCGGCCCAGCGGGCGCGGCATACCGGCATCAAGCATCGCCTGGAGCGAACCGAGCTTGCCGACATCTCCAATCTCGACGGCGACGGCAAGGTGCTCGATGCCAACGCCAGGCGCCGGCTCGACTGGCTGGCCAACCGGCTGTGGCACACCGACGCCTCGTTTCGCGCCATCCCCGGCGCGCTGTCGCTTCTGTACGCCCATGTCATTCCCGACCAAGGCGGCGACACCGAATTCGCCGACCTGCGCGCCGCCTACGACGCGCTGCCGGACAGCACCAGGAAGCAGCTCGAGGGCCTGATCGCCATCCATTCGATCTGGCATTCGCGCGGCCAGCTCGACGTCGACCGCTCCCGGTACACGGAGCAGGAGCTCGCGAGCCTGCCGCCGGTGCCGCAGCGCATCGTGCGCACCCATCCCGGCTCGCATCGCAAGACGCTCTATCTCGCCGCGCACGCCTCGCACATCGAGGGCATGCCGGTGCCCGACGGGCGCCTCCTGCTGATGGATCTGATGGAGCACGCGACCAGGCCGCCATTCGTGCACGCGCACAAATGGCGCGAGGGCGACCTCGTGATCTGGGACAATCGCTGCACCATGCATCGCGCGCGGCCGTTCGACACGACCAAGGTGCGCGACCTGCGCCGCGTCACCACACGCGACGTCGCGTCGACGCTGGAGCAGGCGGCGTAGCGACGTTGCCAAGGGCCGTTGTTGGTGGTCTACTGCATCCGCTACAACCTATGCGGGTCCTATGCTGTTGCGCACCCTCTGCGGTCTGGTCGTGGCCGGTCTGGCGTTGCCGAGCGCGCCGCACGCGCAGGAGGTGGTGAAGATCGGCCTCGTGGCCCCCCTCAGCGGATTCGCGGCGGGCTTCGGGCAGGAACTCCAGGCTGGCGTCAAGGCCGCGCTCGAGAGGATCAAGGACATCAACGGCCGCAGGGTCGAACTGATCGTCGGCGACGATCAATGCGATCCCGCCAAGGCGGTCGGCGAGTTCGAACGGCTCGCCAGGGAGAAGCCGGTCGCCGTGCTCGGCTTGCCGTGCTCATTCTCCGCCCTGGCGACACTCAAGCTCGCGCAGCAATACGGGATCCTGATGCTGCCCGTCGCGAGCTCGCCCGAGCTGACCCGCCGCGACGTGAAGGAGGTCCTTCGGCCGTTTGGACGAACGGACCGATTGGCGCGGATGACCGCCGACGTTCTCAAGAGCCGATTTGCGGGCAAGAAGATCGCCTGGCTCGGGTCGGAACGTTCGCCTTTCACGCCTTTCTTCCAGGCCGACGCGGCGGCGCACAAGCTCGACCTGACGTCCAGGCTGGGCGACGGCGCACTGAACCCGCAGATACTCGACTCGCTGACCGGCTATGACGTCGTGCTCGTCTCAAGGTTCCTTGATGCGAAGTCCCTCGCCGACCTCGCCGAGAAGACCTCCAGGTCGACCATCGTGCTCGTCCGGGAGACGATTCGGCCGCTCGACGTGGCGCCATTGCGCAACGCGCCAAACGTCGCGGTGATTGCGAATCCCGAGCCCGGCGCGGCGGCAGACCTGATGAAAGAGTCGGGTCCGGCGGGCTATTTCCCTTACGGCTACGCATCGATGGAGATCGTCGCAAAGCTCGCCGCCCGCACCAGGGACCTGGCTCCCGACAAGCTGGCCTATGCAGCGCGCGAGGCCGACATCCCCACCATGCTTGGCCCCCTGCGTTTCGATGGCGCCGGCGACGTTCAGGGCTGGCGGCACTGGCTGTGGCAGCGGACCGGCTCGACGGCCGTACCCCTTGCGATGGTGGACGTCTGCAAGGCACCGAACTGCAAGGACTTCTCCCAATGCCCACCGAACTGCCCGACGCCGTAGTCCCGCCCGAGGAGCCGCCCTCGGCCGGCCGGCTCCCGCCGGAACCGAAAAAGCGGAGCTGGCTGTCGCGCCGGTGGAAGTGGCTGGGGGACAACCACGAGCAGGTCACGCTTTTCTTCGCGATCGTCGCGGGTGCCTACGTGCTTTTCGAATATCAGTCCAAGAACGACGAGGAGACGGTGAGGCGTTCGCTGGAATTCCAGGCACGCTACGGCCAGAAGGAGATCCTGGCGGCCCGGGTCAAGCTCGACGGCTATCTGCTCAGCGAGCTGTACAAACAGGACTTGGCCGCGGCAACGGCCAAGGATGCCAACGCCAAGATGACGGAGGTCATCCGCAAGCGCGGGCTCGAATCCAACGTCTTCATACTCGCCGACTTCTTCGATCAGGTGACAACCTGCGTCGAAAAGAACCTGTGCGACAAGAAGACGGCATGCTCGATCTTCAAGGGACCGATCATCAGCCTTAGCAACAACTACTACGGCCTGTTCCAGGACTGGCAGAAGACCTGGGGCGAGAACTTCGCGGCCAAGTCGAGTGGCTACTTCAAGAACTGTCCGGCGACCTAGCGCGACACGGAGCGTCCTCCTCTCCCCCTAACGGGGGAGAGGAATAAGAGGAAGCTAAGCCGCCGCCTTCTTGCGGTTGGCTTCGAGGCGCTTGTCGACCAGGGCGACGCCGGCATCGATCACCGGGTGGTTGAGGCCCTTCTGCCTGGCGATGAGCTGCACCAGCTTGTCGGCGCGCTCGATGTTGGGCATGCCGTTGTTGAGCGCGCGCGCGGCCGAGGCGGGGCGCACCAGGCTCTGCGCCGCGGCGGCGTACTTCTCGAACGGCACGAGGTCCGCCGGGTTGGCGCCGATCTTCACGCACAGGTCGTTGACGAAGTTGTAGACCGAGCGCGAGGTCTCGATGTCGGAGTGCACCGCCTCCTGCGCCGTGCGCATCCCGTCGGGCGTGACGCAGCGGTAGTTGCCGGCGAGCAGCATCGCCCACTTGGCGAGCGGCACGAACAGCGAGTCGTAGACGCGAAGCTTCACCGGCAGCTCGATCCTGCCCTCGGGCGCGTCGAAGCGGACGGCGTCGATATCCTTCTCGAGCTGCGCGAGCAGCGCGTTCGCCTTGGGATCCTTGAACTTGGCGACCTTGAAGTTGGTCGGCAGCGTGACCTGCAGGACGTTGACCTTCTCGTCCGGCGGACGGATCGCCTGCGGGTCGGGGCTGCACAGCGTGACGCGCTCGGGATCGAAATTGTCCCACACGCTGGCGTCGGTGTAGGCGGGCTTCAGCGTGTCGGCATCGAGGCCGGGCAGGCGGCGCATGTAGGCGAGCGGCGGCATGTTCATGATCGACATGCAGGGCACGCGCGACCTGGCCACCTTGTCGAGCAGCTCGCGCACGCCCGGCGAGCGATACTGCGGCTCCTGCATGGCGAGGCCGATCAGGTCGTAGTCGCCCGGATTGGCGCTGTCGGTGCCGCCGGCGGTCACCTTGCCGGGCAGCTTGCGCGAATCGATCTCGACCGGATCCTTGCGGCCCCTGACCGGCATGCGCACCCGGAAGCCCTCGGCATTGATCAAATCCGACTCGGCCGGCAGGCAGATCAGATGCACGGAATGGCCCCCGAACAGGACCTTGGAAGCAAGCAGCGACCCGTAGGACGCGCCCATGATCATGATCTTCAGAGGACTTCTCCCTTGCGACGTTCTTCGTTGGGAAGACGCGAGCATGGACCCGCGACGGAGCGCCTGCAACTTGCCATGTAACCTTGGAAAGTCGCGTACGTTAGCATCGAGCATGAAGGTGTGCAGGACAGCGTGACTCCAGCCCAGACTCTGCGAAACGAGGGGCCGGGCCTCGATAGCGCGGACATGTTCCGCCTGCTGGTGGGCGCGGTCACCGACTACGCGCTCTACATGCTCGACCCGACCGGCCTGGTGGTGAGCTGGAACGCCGGCGCCCAGCGCTTCAAGGGCTACACGGCCAACGAGATCATCGGCCAGCATTTCTCGCGCTTCTACACCGAGGAGGACGTCCGCGCCGGCCTGCCCGCGCGGGTCCTCGAGACCGCCGCGCGCGAGGGCAAGTTCGAGGCGGAAGGCTGGCGCCGGCGCAAGGATGGCACGCGGTTCTGGGCGCATGTCGTGGTCGATCCGATCCGCGACCCGGCCGGCAAGCTGCTCGGCTTCGCCAAGATCACCCGCGACCTCACCGAGCGGCGCGAGGCGCAGCGCAAGCTCGACGAGGCGCGCGAGGCGCTGTTCCAGTCGCAGAAGCTCGAGGCGATCGGCCAACTGACCGGCGGCATGGCGCACGACTTCAACAACCTGCTGACCGCGATCATCGGCAGCCTCGAGCTGGTGCAGAAGCGCGTCGACGACCAGCCGCGGGTCAAGCCGCTGATCGTCAACGCCCTGCAGGCGGCGCTGCGCGGCGCGACGCTGACCCAGCGCATGCTGGCCTTCGCGCGGCGACAGGAGCTCAAGGCCGAGCCGACCGACATCCGCACCCTGGTCTCGGGCATGGCCGACCTGCTCGACCGCTCGCTCGGCTCGGCCATCCGTATCGTCATCCGCTTCACGCCGGCGATCGGCCAGGTCAGGGTCGACCGCAACCAGCTCGAGATGGCGCTGCTCAACCTCGCGGTGAATGCGCGCGACGCCATGCCCAACGGCGGCGAGCTGGTGGTGGAGGCGCGCGAGGAGACACTGGGCCCGGCCAACGGCCTCGGGCTCGAGGCGGGGCGCTACGCCGTGCTGTCGGTGATCGACCAGGGCACCGGCATGGACGAGACGACGCTGCGGCGCGCCACCGAGCCGTTCTACACCACCAAGGGCCTGGGCAAGGGAACCGGGCTCGGCCTGTCGATGGTGCATGGCCTGGCCGAGCAGCTCGGCGGACGGCTCCATCTCGCCAGCACGCTCGGCAAGGGAACGACGGCAAGCCTGTGGCTGCCGGTGATCGACGAACCCAGGCGGGCCGAGCCCGATGCGCCGTCCAGGCCGCCGCCGGAGATCGCGCCGCTCAGGATCCTGGCGGTCGACGACGATGTGCTGGTGCTGACCAACACCGCGGCGATGCTCGAGGATCGCGGCCATCGCGTCACCGTCGCCTGCTCGGCCAGCGAGGCGCGCGAGATCCTGAAGCGCGAGGCCTTCGACCTCCTGATCACCGACCAGGGCATGCCCGGCGTCACCGGCGCCGAGCTGATCGAGCAGGTACGGCTCCTCTATCCCGGCCTGCCGATCGTGCTCGCAACCGGCTATGCCGAGCTGCCGCCGGGGGCCGCGCTCAGCGTGCCGCGCATCGCCAAGCCGTTCCGCCAGGAACAGCTCCTCGAGATCGTCGCGCGAGTCGCTGCATCGTGATGGTCATTCGATGACCTGATCGGCCTGCGCCAGGAACAGCGCCGGGATGGCGAGGCCGATCGTCTTGGCGGTTCTCGCATTGATCACGAGCTCGAAGCGCGAGGCCTCCTGCACCGGCAACTGTGACGGCTGTGTCCCCTTGAGGATGCGATCGGCATATCTGGCCACGATGTGATACAGCTCGGGCTGCTCGGCGGCGTATGCGAACAGGCCGCCCAGCTCGGCGAAGCGCCGCGACGAGCAGGTCGCGGGCAGGCGGTGGGCCAACGCCAGCGCCGCGACGTCCTTCTGCGGCAGGCTCGGTTGCACGACGATTCCGTCCGGTCGCCGGGCTTCCATCCTGTCGAAGGCCGCCGGCAGCTCGCCGGCGTGCTCGATCATGACCGGTTCGATCTCCACCTGTTGAGCGGCGCCGACCTTTTCGATTTCGGCCAGGAACGGCACCGAGAACGGGTCGGGCTTGTTGCACAGCGCCACGACATGCCTGAGCCTGGGATTGATCTCGCGCAGGAGCTGGACGCTCTTGCCGGAGAGCGTGATCACACCGCCCAGCACGCCGGTCAGATTGCCGGTCGGATGGGCAAAGTCGCCGACCAATCCGGTCTCGACCGCGCCGCCGACGAACACGATGGGGATCGCCGACGTCGCCTTCTTCGCCGCCCAGATCGAAGGCGTGAAGTAGGCCACGATCACATCGGGCTTCGCCGCGACCATCGCCGCGGCAAGCGCATCGATCTTGCCGAGGTCGGACTGCGCCGACCGCTGGTCGTAGACGACCGTCTTGCCTTCGACATAGCCGAGCTTGGCCATCGCGGTCTTGAACAGCGTCCAGCCCGGCTCGGAGGGACCCGGCGCCAGCCAGCCGACACGGCGCACCGGCGCCTGCGCGAAAGCGCGGAACCCCGCCAGCAAAGGCGCCAACGCTGCCGCGGCCAGCCATCTGCGCCGCGAGCAGCCCCCGTTCGGCAACAAACACCACCTCCTCGATTGCCGCAGCATATCACGCGCGCGATTGCGCGGTCGAAATCCACCAAGCAGGAGGAGAGGGAAGGAAAGATTGGAGCGGGCGAAGGGATTCGAACCCTCGACCCCGACCTTGGCAAGGTCGTGCTCTACCCCTGAGCTACGCCCGCGCTCCGTATCCGGCCGGGTAGGTTGCCGGAAGGCGGTGGTGATAGGGGGTTTTCGACGGATTGGCAAGCCTGCCCATCCGTCGTCCCGAGCGTCGTCGATGGACCTGCTTTCGAGCCGCCGACTACGCAAAAGCGGTCCCTCGACTGCGCTCGGGACGACGGGGAGGCCTACCCCCGTGCCAGCAGGCGCTGGAGATATTTGCCGTATTCGCTGTCGCGGATCGGTTCGATCAGGCGGGCGAGGCCGGCGTCGTCGATGTAGCCCTTGCGCCAGGCCACCTCCTCGGGGCTGCCGATCTGCAGGCCCTGGCGGTCCTCGACCGTCTCGACGAACTGGGCCGCGCGCAGCAGGCTCGACGGCGTGCCGGTATCGAGCCAGGCATAGCCGCGGCCGAGCTTCTCGACCGTCAGGCGGCGCTCCTTGAGGTACCAGGCGTTGACGTCGCTGATCTCGAGCTCGCCGCGCGCCGAGCGCGGTATCTGCGCGGCAACGTCGCAAACGTCGGCGTCGTAGAAATAGAGGCCGGTGATCGCCCAGTTGGAGCGCGGCGCCTTCGGCTTCTCGACGATGCCGACCGGGGTCTCGCCGTCGCTGCCGAACTCGACCACGCCGTAGGCCGAGGGATCGCTCACCCAGTAGGCGTAGATCACCGCATCCCTGCCCCTCGCGCCGCGCTCGGCCACCGCCGGCAGCGAATCGCCGTAGAACAGGTTGTCGCCCAGGATCAGCCCGACCCGGTCCTTGCCGACGAACTCGCGGCCGACGATGAAGACCTCGGCGATGCCGCCCGGCCGAGGTTGCACGGCGTAGCGCACCTCCAGCCCCCACTGCCGGCCGTCGCCGAACAGGCGGCGATAGGCCTCCTCGTCGTGCGGATTGACGACCAGAAGGATGTCCCGGCACCCCGCCAGCATCAGCGTGGTGAGCGGGTAGTAGACCATCGGCTTGTTGTAGACCGGCAGGAGCTGCTTGTTGGCCGCCCGGGTCATCGGGTAAAGCCGCGTGCCGCTGCCGCCGCTGAGGACGATCCCTTTCATTCTGGCCCTTTCATTCCGGTTTCTTACACCGCCCCGATGCTGACCCCGCAACAACTATTCTCCCGGCTCCACGAGCTGGGCCTCGCGCATCGAACCGTCGAGCACGCGCCGGTCCATACGGTCGAGGAGGCCAAACGGCACCGCGGCGTGCTGCCGGGCCATCACATCAAGAACCTCTTCCTGCGCAACAAGAAGGAGGCGATGTGGCTGGTGGTGGCGATCGAGGATCGCGCCATCGACCTCAAGCAACTGGGTGAGCGGCTGGGCGCGGGCCGCCTTTCGTTCGGCAGCCCGGAGCGGCTGCGCACCCATCTCGGCGTCGAGCCCGGGTCGGTGACGCCGTTCGCGGTGATCAACGACACGCGCCACGCGGTGCGCCTGGTGCTCGATGCCGGCCTGAAGGCGGGCGGGCCGGTCAACGCCCATCCGCTCACCAACACCATGACCACCGCCATCACGCTTGCCGACCTGCTGCGCTTCTTCGAGGCGACCGGCCACGCACCGCAATGGCTCGACTTTCCGCCCTGACGGGAGACGACGGGCCATCGCCACCGGCCAGATGACGGCGCTGGTGAAGACGTTATAATGTAACGGATGCGCTTCGTCCTCGTCCTCCTGGCCCTGCTCGGCGCCACTCCTGCGTGGGCAGCCCCCGATCGGACAGAAAATCGGACAGAGGGGAGGATGAAGGTCGTCGCGACCTTCTCGATCCTCGGCGACCTGGTGCGCGAGGTCGGCGGCGAGGCGGTCGACGTGACCACCCTGGTCGGCCCCGACAGCGACGCCCACACCTACCAGCCCAAGCCGAACGATGCGCGCGCGCTGGCCGGTGCCAGGGTGCTGGTGAGCAACGGGCTGGGCTTCGAGGGCTGGATCGACCGGCTCGCCGAGGCGGCAGGCTTCAAAGGCACGCGCGTCGTCGCCTCGACCGGCGCGCCGGCCGACCGCGATCCGCATTGCTGGCAGGACGTCGCCTGCACCCGGCGCTACGTCGCCAACATCGCCGACGGTCTGGCGGCGGCCGACCCGGCGAACGCCGCGCTCTATCGCACGCAAGCGGCAGCGTACGACGCCCGGCTGGCGACGCTCGACGCCTGGATCCGCCGCGAGATCGCCGACGTCCCCGAGGCGCAGCGGCGGGCGATCACCGGCCATACCTCGTTCCGCTACTTCGCGCGCGCCTACGGCGTCCGCTTCAGCGCCCCGGCCGGCTACTCGACCGGGAGCGAGCCGACGGCGCGCGACGTCGCCAATCTGATCCGCCAGGTGCGCGAGCAGAAGATCAAGGCGCTGTTCATCGAGAACATGACCAACCCCGCGATGGTCGCCGAGATCGCCCGCGATTCGGGCGCCAGCGTCGGGCCCCGGCTCTACAGCGACGCCCTCTCCAGGCCCGACGGCCCCGCCCCGACCTACGAGGCGATGATGCGCCACAACGTGACGGCGCTGGTCGCGGGGATGAAGAAGAATTAGCTCAGCGGACCGCGGACCTCCAGGTCCGCTCATGCTCTTCTTATCCAGCGCATCATGAGCGGACCTGGAGGTCCGCGGTCCGGCAAGAAAGATCAGATCGCCGCGAACGGGAGGCCGGCGCGGCGGCGGGCTTCCTGCAGGGTGTTGTACATCAGGCAGGCGACGGTCATCGGGCCGACGCCGCCCGGAACCGGCGTGAGATGGCCCGCGATCTCGCGCGCTTCGTCGAAGGCGACGTCGCCGACCAGCTTCGTCTTGCCGCCGGGCGCCGGCAGGCGATTGATTCCCACGTCGATCACCGCCGCGCCGGGCTTGATCCAGTCGCCGCGCACGAATTCGGCCTTGCCGATCGCCACGACAAGGATATCGGCGGTGCGGCAGAGCGCCGGCAGGTCGCGCGTGCGCGAATGGGCGATGGTCACCGTGCAATCGCTGCGCAGCAGCAGTTGCGCCACCGGCCGGCCGACGAGGGTCGAGCGGCCGACGATCACCGCATCCTTGCCGCGCAACGAGCCGAGCGCGTCGGCGAGCAGCATCGAGCAGCCGAGCGGCGTGCACGGCACCGGAAAGTCGAGCGGCGCGCCGGCAGCGATCGAGCCGAGCCGGCCGACATTCATCGGATGGAAGCCGTCGACGTCCTTGTCGGGATCGACTGCGAGCAGGACATGCGGCGTGTCGATGTGCCTGGGCAGCGGCAACTGCACCAGGATGCCGTGCACGGCCGGATCGCCGTTGAGCCGGGCGATGAGCTGCAGCAGGTCGGCCTCGGTCGTGCTGGCGGGCAGCCGATGGTCGAAGCTCGCCATCCCGAGCTCGACCGCGACGCGGCCCTTGCTCCTCACATAGACCTCGCTGGCGGGGTCGTCGCCGACCAGCACCGTCGCGAGGCCGGGCTTCACGTGCCGGGCCGCGACCAGCTCGGCGACACCCTTGCCCACGCGCTTGCGCAACGCGGCGGCGATGGTCTTGCCGTCGATCAGTTTCGCTGCAGCCATTCCCGAACTCTCTCGACGATCGCCGCCGCCTCCCCCGAGATGCGCACGGTCTTGGTGCGCGCGGTCTGACCCCTGATCACGTCGAACGACGATCTGGGCAGGCGCCATTCTTCGGCCAACAGCGCGATCACCGCCGCATTGGCCTTGCCGTCCTCCGGTGGGGCCGTGACCTGGGCCTTGAGGGCACCGTCCGCCGCCGCGAGGGCAGCGCGTCGCGCCCGCGGCTGGACGCGGAGATCGACGGTCACGCCCGACGGGCCGCGCCGCAGGAAATCGGGGTCGATCAATAGAAGTATGGCCAGACGTAATAGCGCAGGGCTTCGCGCACGAAGAACAGGCCGAGCAGCAGGATGACCGGCGAGATGTCGACGCCGCCCAGGTTGGGCAGCATGCGCCGGATCGGCCGCAGCATGGGCTCGGTCAGCCGGTAGAGCATCTCGACGACCGTGCGGATGAACTGGTTGCGCATGTTGACCACGCCGAACGCCACCAGCCAGCTCATGATCGCGCTGGCGATGACCACCCAAGTGACCAGATCGATCAGCGTCTCGATCAACCAAATGAAGGGATTCATGGGCCGCAACCTACCCTAGGTTCTGGATAGGGCAAGCTCCACGTTGCCGAGCTTTATGACCCTGACGGCCGTAATGTCGCGCGGCCCGTGGGACGGCAGGAGCCTTGCGCCGTCGATGAACGTGCCGCCCGGCGTCCCGAGATCCTCGAGCCCGATGCGGCCGGCCGCGGTCAGCAGCCGGGCATGAGGGCGGCCGACCGACGGGTCGGGCACCACCAGTTCGCCGGGGGAGCCGCTGCCCTCGCCGGTCAGCATGTAGGCCGCGCGGCCGTCGTCGAAGGCGAGCGTCACCCCGCCTCCGGCCAGGGTCCAGGCGCGCCGGTCGGTCAGCGCCCTGGCGGGCGGCGCGAGCGCAGCCGGTGACGGAGGCATCGCGGCGCCTGCGGGCGCACCCGCTGGCGCACTTCCGGGCGCAGGGGCCGGCGCGCCGGCGACGGCAAGTAGCGCCACGTCATCGCGCGGCCAGCGCATGAAGGCGAACACCCAGAGCAGGATCAGCGAGACCAACGAGCCGATGCCGGTCAGCGTCAGCAGGATCGCGCCGGCGCCGGCCCAGCCCGGCAGGCCGGCCTTGTCGGCGATGCGCCAGCACATCCACGCGGCCAGCACGAGCGCCACCAGGGCGAAGGCGCTGGTCAGACCGAACAGGCCGAGGATGGCGGCGAGGTCGAAGCCCATCATGGTCGCTGCACCGCCGGCTTGCCCTCGCCGTTCGGCCAGTCGCCGAACGCCAGGATCGCCATGACGATGAACGGGCCGATCACCGGCATGAGGTGGAACAGCGACAGGAGGCCCGAGTAGCCGGCGCGCTCGAAGATCCGCCAGCTCGGCACGATCAACAGCAGCGCGAACAGCACATGCACGACCAGGATCGCCATCAGGGCGACCATGCTGAGCCCGATCAGCCAGGCGATCACTGTCATCATGAAGGCCTCGATGTTCACGTCAGGGAGAGCCACGTCGGGAAAGCCACGTCAGACGAGCGCCACGACTTCGATCTCGACCCGCACATCGCGCGGCAGGCGCGCGACCTCGACGGTCGAGCGCGCGGGCGGCGCCGTACCGAAATACTCGGGCTTGCCGTAGACCTCGTTCATGGCGGCGAAATCGTTCATGTCCTTCAGGAACACCGTCGTCTTCACCGCGCGGTCGAGGTCGCTGCCGGCCGCCTTCAGCACGGCCCGCAGGTTCTTCAGCACCTGCGCGGTCTGCTCCGCCACACCGCCACTCACGATGTTGCCCGTGGCGGGATCGAGCGGGATCTGGCCGGCGCAATAGACCATCCCGCCGGCCACGATGGCCTGCGAATAGGGGCCGAGGGCGCCGGGAGCCGCATCGGTTTTCACCACCTTCTTGCCGTTCGACACTGGTTTGCACTCCTAAAAAGGCAGAAAGAAGCTAGCATACCGCCGTTTGCTTGACAGGCGGCGCAGCAGGCTCTATCCGGCCCGTTCCTCGGGAAGTGGGGGGCTGTAGCTCAGCTGGGAGAGCGCCTCGTTCGCAATGAGGAGGTCAGGGGTTCGATCCCCCTCAGCTCCACCAACCCGAGAGAGACGGATTGCGGCTCAAACGTCCGACCCCTGCACAAATTGGACTGACCGACGACGAAGGCGCTTTCCTGCGGGCCCTGCGCACGCCCGAGGATATCCAGCAGTTCGTGATCGGGCTCGACGCCAACTTCGAGGAAGGCGGCGACACGCTGCGCTCGGTACGCGGCGTGCTGAAGCATCGCAAGGCACACTGCATCGAGGCGGCCTTCACCGCCGCCTGCGCGCTGTGGCTGCAGGGACTGCCCCCTCTGGTGATCGACCTGGTGGCCAAGAACGATTCGGACCATGTCATTGCCGTGTTCAAGCGCGGCAGCGGCTGGGGCGCCATTTCCAAGAGCAACCACGTGTGGTTACGCTGGCGCGATCCGGTCTACCGTTCGCCGCGGGAGCTCGTGATGTCCTACTTCCACGAATACACGCGCGACCACGACAAGACGCTGCGCACCTACTCGCTGCCGATCGACATGCGGCGCTTCCCGACCGATATGTGGGTCACCTGCGACGAGGATTGCTGGGAAGCGGGCGCCGCGCTGTGCGACGTGAAGCACTTCCGCCTCCTCACCCGCGCGCAGGAGAAGAGATTGCTGCCGCGCGACGAAATCGAGCTGCGCGCCGACGATCTCGTGCAATACGAGAACGCCGACCGCGTCCGCGCGCGGAAGTACTGATGGCCCGGCTGCTCGCCGCGCTGATGCTGCTGCTGGCCCCCGCGCTATCCTCCATGCCGGCACGGGCGCAGATCCCGCCGGAGTGGGAGGCCGCCGCGAAGGTGGTGATCAGCGCTCTCGAGCAGGACACGCCGCTGGCCGCCAAACCCTGGGGCGACGAGTTGCGGCGCGGCTGGTCGCTGGCGCGCGCCTGGCGCCAGCACAACAACGGCAACGTCGAGATCATCCTCGCCGAGTACCTGACCTTCACCAAGCTCTGCCGCGACCCAGGCTGCCCCAGCAACACCATCGCGGGCCAGCCCTATGTCGCCGTGGCGCAGCAGGTCAAGCAGTTGCGCCTCGCCGAGGGCGATGCGTATTCGCTCGCCCGAAATGCGCACAGCTGGCTGGCCGGCCTCGCCGATCCGACCGGCGCGGCGCAGAAGAATGCGGCGCTGTGGGGCAAGGATCTCGACGTGGCGGCGGCGGATTTCGCCACCGGCAATCTCTATGCGCTTACCTGGCTGCTGGCCAGGGAACGCCGTGCGCCCGCGGAGCAGGCGGCGACCTTCTCGCGTTTCGCCCTGTTCGTGCAGGGCCGCGGCTGGATCGGGACGCGCTGCCTCGACATCACCAAGGTGGCGACGGTTGTCGGCGCGCCGCCCCGGGTCGAAAGCTGCTAGCTAGCTGTCATCCCGAGCGAAGCGAGGGATCCTTCGCGGCCCGAAAGATCCTTCGGCCTGCGGCCTCAGGATGACACGCGCTTTGCGCGTGTCACTCCGCCGCGATCTGGGCGTTGACGAACTTCTTGGCGTCGAAGTCGTCGGCGACCTTCATGTCGTTGGCGATCAGCTGCTCGACGTCGATCTTGGAGTATTCCATCACGCCCATGTCGCCCAGCGCCTTCTGGACCTTCGGCCCGAACAGGCCGATCTCCTTGAGGATCGGCACGATGCGGGTGAACAGGCGCGAGCGGAAGGACTGCATGGCGCCGGAGTGATAGGCGTATTCCAGCATCTCCTTGACCGGCAGGCCCGAGCGCATCCAGACCTCGGTCTGGTTGAAGCGGTCGCGCATGAAGTAGAGCGCCTCGACCGTGAACTCCTCGCGCTCGGCGCGCTCGGCGTCGCTGAGGTGCGGGTAGTACTCGCGCAACGCCATGCGGCCGAAGGTGACGTGCCGCGCCTCGTCCTGCATGACGTAGGCGTTCACGGCGGCGGCGAGGTTGTTCTTCGCGCTGTCACGAATGCGCTGGAACGCGGCGAGCGCCAGGCCCTCGATCAGCACCTGCATGCCGAGATAGGTCATGTCCCAGCGGCGGTCGCTCAGCGTCTGCTCGAGCAGGTTCTTGAGCGAGTCGGTGATCGGGTAGGCCGACTTGAACTTCTCGTGGATCAGCCGCTTGTAGCTCTCGACGTGGCGCGCCTCGTCCATCACCTGGGTCGCGGCGTAGAACTTGGCGTTCATGTCGGGCACGGTGTTGACGATCTTGGCGGTCGCGATCAGCGCGCCCTGCTCGCCGTGCATGAACTGGCAGATCGAATGGCACTGCAGGTTGAAGCGCAGCCAGTTCCTCTCCTTCTCGGTCATCTTGTCCCAGAAGGGCGAGCCGTAGATCGGGATCGATTCGTCGGCCATGCCCATCGGGTTCTCTTCGAACAGCTCCTGGGTCCAGTCGATACGGGTCGAGGTGTCCCATTGCTGCTGCTTGCCCTTCTCGTAGAGATTGAGCAGGTCGGCCGAGCCGTCCTCGTATTCCCAGTTGAAGGCGATCTCGGTCGCGCCGTCGAACTTCCAGTTCGTGACCTCGACCGGGAGCTGATAGATCTTTTGCGTCGTCATGGGGTCTTGCCTCCCGGCGCTGAACCATGCCTATTCCCGAGCGGAGCGCAAAAGGTGACGCTCCGTTCATTTTCACGGGGACCCTAGCACGAAACAGGTGACGGAGTCCCTGCGGAAACCGCATGTCGTGTGAATGTGGATTTACCCATGGCCTATCATCAGTTGCGTGTTGCCAAGATCGTCCAGGAGACGCCCGACGCCCGGTCGTTCGTGCTCGAGGTCCCCGACGACCTTGCCGACCGTTTCCGCTACCGCGCCGGGCAGTTCCTGACCTTCCGGGTGCCGCACGACCAGGGCGCCTTCAACCGCTGCTACTCGCTGTCGAGCGCGCCCGAGACCGACGGCCGGCAACTCAAGGTAACGGTCAAGCGGGTCGAGGGTGGCAAGGGGTCGAACTGGTTCAACGACGCGCTGGCGGAGGGCAGCAGCCTGCACGTCCTGCCGCCGGCCGGCCGGTTCGTCCTCAGGGAGGGCAATGCCCCGCTGCTGCTGTTCGGCGGCGGCAGCGGCATCACGCCGATGATGTCGCTGATCAAGTCGGCGCTGCGATCGGGCACGCGCAGGATCCGGCTGTTCTACGCCAACCGCGACAAGCCCTCGATCATCTTCGACAAGGAGCTGCTCGGGCTGCTCGCCGACCATTCCAGCCGGCTGGAGGTGATCCATCATCTCGATGCCGAGCAGGGCCTCACCCAGCCGCAGGAGATCGCGGCGGCGATCAAGGGCTTCGAGAATGCCGAAGCCTATCTGTGCGGGCCCGGCCCGTTCATGACGCTGGTGGAGCGCACGCTGGTCGACGCCGGCATGCCGCGCGACAGGGTGCTGATCGAGCGCTTCGAGGCATCGGGCAACGACGCGGTGCCGGTCGAGCCGGCGGAAGAGGGCGACGTGATCCCGAGCGAGATCACGATCCACATCGAGAACAAGGTCCACAAGGTGCCCTACAAGAAGGGCCAGACGATCCTCGAGGCGGCGCGCGCGGCCGGACTCAACCCATTGTCGTCCTGCGAGGAAGGCTTCTGCGCCTCGTGCGCGGCCAAGCGCATCAAGGGCAAGGTCGTGCTGGCGAAGAACGACATCTATACGGCCGACGATCTCGCCAACAACTGGATCCTGACCTGCCAGGGCCATTGCTTCGGCGAAGAGGTCGAGATCACCTACGACGTCGTTTAGCGGGAATATCGGCCGCGCCCCGCCTTCGCGGCGTGCTGCGCGCCCGACGCATATTCAATTATCTCGCGGAGCAAAATAACAGAAACCCGAAAGGCTCGGCGGGCCGCCTCCACGGAAGGCCCGATATTGTTTCACAGATTGAATACATAGATTTGTGAACTGGACATTCTGCAGTAACTTGCAAACGAATGGCCGGTAAATGGAGAAAAGGCTGATGCGCCCCCTGATGTGGATACTGACCTGGATCGCGGTCGGCATCGGTGGCGCGTTGGGGGCGGCGAGCGTCCTGATGCTGACGGCATCGCGGCACCCGACCCCCGTGCAGACCCCCGAGGCGGTCGCCGGCAGCGGCAGCGACAAGGTGCTGGTCACCAGGCCCCGACCCGGCAACAGCATGGGCCGCAGCCTGATCGCCAATCGCCGCGAAGCCCTCGATTAGGGCCATCGGCCGCCGTCATTCGCCGGCGATCGACTTCTCCACGAACATCCTGGCGTCGAACTCCTCGGCGATCTGGCCGTCCCTGGCGAGCTGCTCGGCGACGTCGACCTTGGCGTAGTCCATCACGCCCATCTCGGCGAACGCCTTCCGGACCCGCGGGCCCCACAGGCCGATATCCTTGATGGTCGGCACGACGCGGCTGAACAGCCGGCCGCGGAAGGAATTCATCTGCTTCGAGTTGTAGTGGATGTCGTCGAGCATCCGCTGCGGCAGGCCGAGACGCTCCCACACCTCCGACTGGTTGAAGCGGTCGCGCATGAAGTGGAGCGCCTCGACCGCGAACTCCTCGCGCTCGTCGCGCTCGGCGTCGGAGAGCTGCGGATAGTACTCGCGCAGCGCCAGTCGGCCGAACGAGACGTGCCGCGCCTCGTCCTGCATCACGTAGGCGTTGACCGCCGAGGCCAGCGTATTGCCCGCCTTGTCGCGGATCGACTGGAAGGCGGCGAGCGCCAGCCCCTCGATCAGCACCTGCATGCCGAGATAGGTCATGTCCCAGCGCCGGTCGGTCAGCGTCTGCTCGAGCAGCGTCTGCAATGCCTTGTTGATCGGATAGGCGACACCGAACTTCTCGTGCAGCAGCCGCTTGTAGGCCTCGACATGCCGCGCCTCGTCCATCACCTGGGTCGCGGCATAGAACTTGGCGTTCATGTCCGGCACGGTGGCGACGATCTTGGCGGTGGCGATCAGCGCGCCCTGCTCGCCGTGCATGAACTGGCTGATCGAGTTGGATTGCAGCTCGCGGCGCAGCCAGGCCTTCTCCTTGTCGGACATCTTTCGCCAGACATCGGTGTCGTAGATCGAGATGGCCTCGTCCTTGAGCTGCATCGGATTGTCGGGATCGAGCTCCATCGACCAGTCGAGCCGCGTGCTGGCATCCCACTGCTGGTTCTTGCCCTTCTCGTAGAGCTCCAGCAGCGAGCCCGAGCCGTCGTCGTATTCCCAGTTGAACCGGATCTCGGTCGCGCCGTCGAACTTCCAGCCGGTGGTCTCGACCGGCAGCGAATAGATGCGTTGGGTGCTCATTACGGTTGCAGCCGGTAGCCGCCGCGGTCGGTGATCAGGATCGTGGCGTTGGTCGGATCCTTCTCGATCTTCTGCCGCAGGCGGTAGATGTGGGTCTCGAGCGTGTGCGTGGTGACGCCGGCATTGTAGCCCCACACCTCGTTCAGCAGGATGTCGCGCGCCACCGGCCGGTCGCCGGCGCGGAACAGGTACTTGAGGATCGATGCCTCCTTGTCGGTCAGGCGGACCTTCTTCTTGCCGCCCTTCTCCTGCAGCATCTTGCCGGCCGGGTGGAACTCGTACGGCCCGATGGTCATCACCGCGTCCTCGCTGCGCTCGTGCTGGCGCAGATGGGCGCGCAGGCGGGCGAGCAGCACGTTGATGCGGAACGGCTTGGTGACATAGTCGTTGGCGCCCGACTCCAGGCCGAGGATGGTGTCGGCATCGGAATCGGCGGCGGTCAGCATGATCACCGGCGCGCGCACGCCTTGCCGGCGCATCAGCTTGCACAGCTCGCGCCCGTCCATGTCGGGCAGGCCGATGTCGAGCAGGACGGCGTCGTAGTGCGCCTGCTTGGCCCTCTCCAGGCCTTCGGCGGCCGTGCCGACCTGGATGGTCGTGAAGCCGTCATAGAGATCGAGTTGCTCGGCCAGCACGGTGCGCAAGGCCTGATCGTCGTCGACCAGGAGAATCTTCTTGCCGCGATGGTTGCCGGTCATGCCGCTGCCTGATGCATCCATGGGTTCAGTCTATCCGGTACGCTCGCCCTGCAAAAGCGGTTCACTTTCAATCGGATGGCCCGTCCCCTGCCTCCCCTATATTGTATAAAGAGGTTCCTGTAAGACCCATGACCGCCGTTCCCAATCAATCTCGCACTGCCGCTGCGCAAGCTTCCGTCGAGCGCGCCATGGCCGAGTTGCGACGGGGCGGGATCGTCGTGCTGCGCAGCGATGACGGCCAGGGAGGCCTGGTGATCGCCGCCGAATCCTGCGGCCCCCGGGCGCTCCAGCGCCTGCAGGGTCTGGCCCAGGAGGCCCCGGTCCTGGTCACCACCCGCCGCCGCGCCGAGGCGATCGGCATGGAGATCCCGCCGCATATCGCCGGCGGCATGGGCGCCCACAACAAGCCGATCACGCTGGACCTGCCGCAGGGCGTTCCGGTCGACATCATCCTGCGTCCTCACGAAAGCGAGACCGCGGGCCGCCATGTCGCTCTCAGCCATTTGTCGCGCCCGGTCGCCAGCCACGCGCCTCGGGTCGCCGAGGCGGCGATCGAGCTCGCCAAGCTGTCGCGCCTGCTGCCGGCCGTCGTGCTGGGCCCGCTCAGCCGCGATCCCGGCAACAAGCGGCGCGACTGGGCGCGCGAGCAGGACCTGCTCTATGTCGACGCCGAGGACATCGCCGCCTACGAGGAGACGGCGTCGCGCAACCTGCAGCAGGTGGCGCAGGCGCACGTGCCGCTCGAGGGCGCGGAGAATGCGCGCATCCTCGCCTGGCGGCCGAGCGACGGCGGCAAGGAGCATCTCGCCATCGTGGTCGGCGAGATCGACCCGACCGAATCGGTGCTGATCCGCCTCCACTCCGAGTGCTTCACCGGCGACCTGCTGGGTTCGCTGCGCTGCGACTGCGGCGTGCAGCTCAGGGGCGCGATCGAGCAGATCAACAAGCAGGGCTCGGGTCTGCTGCTCTATCTCGCACAGGAGGGCCGCGGCATCGGCCTGGTCAACAAGCTGCGCGCCTACGAGCTGCAGGACGACGGCTTCGACACGATCGACGCGAACGAGCAGCTCGGCTTCGACGCCGACGAGCGCATCTACGCCCCGGCCGCGACGATGCTCTCCCGCATGGGCATCAAGCGCGTGCGGCTGATGACCAACAACCCGGCGAAGATCGCCCAGCTCGAGCGCTACGGCATCGAGGTCGTCGAGCGCGTTGCGCACGCCTTCCCGGCCAACGGCCACAACGAGAACTACCTCCGCACCAAGGCCGAGCGCGCCGGGCACCTGTTGTAGGCCGAACGAGCGTACGCGCCCGGGGCCACGCAGAATGCCCGCCGCGCCGCCGCCGGAGTCCACTGGAGTCCACTCCCCTGTGGACCGGTCAAATGCCGATGGCATCGGCATCGGAGGCCCCGAGTCCACGAATCCGCCGACTCCTGGCTCCTGAAAAAACACCTCTCCGGGCCGCGCGCATGAAGCGCCGTCCTTCCAGCCATGGCGGCGGGTGGCCGGCAGGCATTTGGGCAGGGCTGGCCGGCTCGAGGGCAAACTTGACGCACATAACGGTAATCTACAGTATACTAATAATAGACACAAGCCACAGCGCTGTACCCGTGGCCTTGCCGTCTTCGCTCTTGAACGCGAGGGGAACAGTCCGTTTACGACCGTTTTTCGCCGTTTTCTCCGCTTTTGGAGGAACTCCGGAAGACGGACGCAGCCCTCTCGCCATCCCGGCCACGGGAGCGGGTCAGCGTGATGGCGAGCGTTGGTGGAAGCACTTGGTCTATGAGGCCTTGGGTGCAATATGGACTACTTCAATGCTCAATGGGGAAAATCATCATTGCCGCGTTTGCGGGTTCCGAGAACAGAGTCCTCCCTGGGGACAGGACGGCAAGACACCGACTTTTGGAATCTGTCCTTGCTGTGGCGTAGAGCACGGCTACGAGGACGCGACAACGCTCGGAGTAAAGCGCTACCGAGAGAAATGGCTTTCGACGGGAGCGAATTGGAAAATTGAGCGGCTGCGACCGGATGGATGGGACGTCGAACGCCAGCTTTTGGATGTGCCAGCAGGATTTAGATGAATCGAACGCCAGACCCGCGCTGCTTTCGCTCGCCTACAAGCGCGATGACCATCGCTGGAAATTGCCGCAGTGCGACCGCGGAGTGATCGCCGGAACCCGGCCGCGGCAGGCGACGTTATCAGGGGTTTCGCCGCCTAGTGCACGGCTACCAGGCCACTAGTATCAGGCAACCAGTCGCGGAAGGGCCCCGTTATCGGGGAGACACGCTCCGAGGCTGATGATGGACAACATTCACGACCAATTCATGCGCGACGACGAGCGGCTTCGCCGCATCGCCACCGCTTTCCAGGACGGCATCGTGCTGGTCGATGCCGGCGGCACCGTCGTCTGGGTGGATCGCACGGGCCGCCGCCGCGTGGACGGCCAGTTGCGCGATCTCGCCCTGCCGCTCGCCCGGTCGGAAACCGAATCGGTGGATTGCTTCATCTCTCCCGTCGAGCTGACGGTCGGCGGCGAGCGCCTGCGCGTGGGCGTGATCCAGGAGACGCCGGCGCAAAGGTACGGTGCCGATCTCATCGCCGCGATCGAAAGCGTGTTCACCGACAGCACGTCATGGTTCGCCCGCACCGTGATCGAGAAGCTCCGCGCCATGAGCCCGGCCAGCCCGGGGCCGCACGGCAACGGCAGCGCGCAACTCGGCTCGCTGAGCGACCGCGAGCGCGAGGTCCTTGGCCTGATCTGCGAGGGCCGCAGCGACGTCGAGATGGCCGACATGCTCGGGCTGTCGGAGAACACCGTCCGCAACCACATCGCCTCGCTCTACCGCAAGATCGGCGTGAACCGCCGGACCGCGGCGGTCATCTGGGCGCGCGAACGCGGCATCACCCGCCGCGCCGACGTGCAGTCCGCCCGCCACGCGCGATCCAGCCCGCGTCGCGCCGGCAAGGCCAACGGCGACGGCGGAACGCTGTCCTACTAGTGCGCTAGTAGTTTTCTCTCTCTTGCCGCGCCGCGGGGCGCGGCGTTGGATGAGTCGTGCTCCGCCTCTATATCGCCGGCAACTCCTCGAGCTCGCGCCGAGCCGAGCAGAACGTCATGCACCTGCGCAAGTTCATGAATGCGGGCGCATGGAAGATCGAGATCATCGACGTGCTGGCCCGGCCGGAGCTCGCCGAGCAGGCAGGCATCCTCGCCACGCCCACGCTCACCTACGAGAACCAGGGTCGTCCCCGCCGCGTCGTCGGCGATCTCAGCGACACGCGGCGCGTTCTCGAGTTCCTGGGAATCGAGGCGGACGGTGACGCATGACCCCTGACGACAACGACAATCCCGACATCCTCGAACGGGTGAAGACCGGCGTGAACGCCTTCGACGAGCTGGTGATGGGCGGCCTGCCGCGCGCCCGCACCACGGTGGTCGGCGGCTCGCCCGGCAGCGGCAAGACGGTGTTTGCCACCCAGTTCCTCGCCCACGGCATCACGATGTACGGCGAGAACGGCGTGCTGGTCACCTTCGAGGAGCCGCCGCGCGACATCGAGGCCAACATGCGCAGCTTCGGCTGGGACCTCGCCGGCTGGCGCCGCGAAGGGCGGCTCGCCTTCGTCGACGCGAGCCCGCCGGCCAACGACGAGCTGGTGATCGGCGACTTCGACCTGAGCGGCCTGCTGGCGCGCATCCAGCATTCGGTGAAGGCGGTCAACGCCCGCCGCGTGGTGCTCGATTCGCTGACCCAGCTGTTCGACCACTTCATCGCCGATCCCAAGATCCTGCGGCGCGAACTGTTCCACATCAGCAACGCCCTCAAGCAATCGGGCCTGACCGTGCTGATGACCGCCGAGCGCAACAACGAGTACGGCGAGATCACCCGTCATCGGCTCGAGGAGTTCGTGGCCGACAACGTCGTGATCCTGCGCAACGTGCTGCATCGCGAGAAGCGCCGGCGCACCATCGAGGTGCTGAAGATGCGCGGCAGCCATCACGCCGAGGGCGAGGCGCCGTTCACCCTGCTCGCCAGCCACGGCGTGGTCGCGGTGCCGCTGTCGTCGCTCAGGCTCGAGCAGCAGTCGAGCATGGTGCGGGTCACCAGCGGCAACCCGGCGATCGACGAGATGTGCGGCGGCGGCTTCTTCCGCGACAGCGTCACCCTGGTGAGCGGCGCCACCGGCACCGGCAAGACCCTTCTGGTGACCAACTTCCTGGCGGGCGGCGTCGCTGCGGGCGAGAAGGCCATCCTGTTCGGCTACGAGGAGAGCAAGGGCCAGCTCTACCGCAACGCCAGCGGCTGGGGCGTCGACTTCGCCCGGATGGAAGCGGAGGGCAGGCTCAAGGTGATCTGCCTCTACCCGGAGGCGCAAAGCCTGCCCGACCACCTGGTGATGGTCCAGAGCCTGGTCGACGAGTTCCAGCCCAACCGCATCGCCGTCGACAGCCTGTCGGCCCTGGAGCGGATCGCCCCCGACACCGGTTTCCGCGAGTTCCTGATCAGCCTCACCTCCTTCATCAAGAAGCGGGAGATCGCCGGCCTGTGCACCGCCACCAGCAAGTCGCTGATCGGCGGCGAGAGCGCCAGCGAGCAGCACATCTCGACCCTGACCGATTCGATCGTCCTGCTGCGCTACATCCAGGAGGGCGAGACCATGCACCGTGGCCTGATGGTGCTGAAGATGCGCGGCAGCGAGCACGCCAAGGAGATCCGGCGATTCTCGATCGACGGCAGCGGCATGCATCTCGGCGAGCCCTTCAAGGACGCCCCCAACGTCTTTGCGGGGGCCGGTGCCGAATATTCCTGAAACGGGGCAGCTGGTTATCCGGGGCGGCACGATGACCATGACCGACGTCAACTCCGGCAGCGGCCTCGACCAGATGGAAGTCCGTTTTCTCGTCGAGAAGAACGCCGACGGCATCCTCGTCGTCGACGAGAACGGCGTCGTGCTGTTCGCCAATCCGGCGGCCGAGGAGATTTTCGGCCGCCCGCCGCGCGCCCTGGTCGGCTCGCCGATCGGCGTTCCGGTCACCGCGGGGGAGATCGCCGAGATCGCCGTCCACCGACCCGACGGTCGGCCGCTCGAGGCCGAGGTCCGCGTGGTCGAGACGACCTGGAACCATCGGCCGGCCCGACTCGCCAGCGTGCGCGACATCTCGGGGCGCAAGGCCATGCAGGAGCGCGTCAGCCACGCCGCGAAGATGGAGGCGGTCGGCCGGCTCACCGCCGGCATCGCCCACGACTTCAACAACCTCCTGACGGTGGTGCTGGGCAATCTCGAGAACGCGCAGAGGAAGCTGGCCGACGACGGCGCCGCCGTGCTGCGCGCCCTGGAGAATGCCGAGCGCGGCGCCCGGCGGGCGGCCGGCCTCACCCAGCGGCTGCTCGCCTTCGCGCGCCGCAAGCCGCTCGAGCCCAAGGTGATCGACGTCAACGGCCTGGTCGCGGGGATGACCGACCTGCTGCAGCGCACGCTCGGCGAGAGCATCCGCGTCAGCACCCTGGCGTCTCCCGACCTCTGGCTCGTCGACGTCGACCCGACCGAGCTCGAGGCGGCGATCCTCAATCTCGCGGTCAACGCGCGCGATGCCATGCCGTCGGGCGGCGACCTGCGCGTCGAGACCGAGAATCTCCGCGTCGACTCGGCCGAGATCGCCGCCGAGGCGAATCTGGCGCGCGGCGACTACGTCGTCGTCTCGGTCATCGATTCGGGCACCGGCATGACGCCCGACGTCGTGCGGCAGGTCTTCGAGCCGTTCTTCACCACCAAGGGCGGGCGCGGCACCGGGCTGGGCCTGAGCCAGGTCTACGGCTTCGCCACGCAGAGCGGCGGCGGTGTGGCGCTGCGCAGCGATCCGGGAACCGGAACCGCGGTCAGGATCTACCTGCCGAGGACGCCCGCGAAGCAACCCGCGCCGTCGCCGGCCGACAGCCCCCCGCTGTCTTCCACGACGCCGCGGGCCACCGCGGCCGACGTCGTTCTGGTGGTGGAGGACGACGACGATGTCCGCGACTATACCGCGGGAAGCTTGCGCGACCTGGGCTATGCCGTGTTCGAGGCGGGCGATGCCGCTTCGGCGCTCGAGATCGTCGCCCGCGAACCGACGATCCGCCTGCTGTTCACCGACCTCGGCCTTCCGGGCGGCCTCGACGGCAGGGGCTTGAGCGAGCAGGCCCTGAAGCTTCGTCCAGGCCTCAAGGTCCTCATCACGACGGCCTATGCGGCGAGCGCCCTGATCCATGACGGCCGGCTCGACGCGGGTATCGACCTGCTGGTCAAGCCCTTCACCTTCGACCAGCTCGCCGCGCGCATTCGCGAGATGCTCGACCGCCCGCAAGACCCCGCCGGCGAGGTGCGTATCCTCGTGGTCGAGGATGAGGCGCTGATCCGCATGCTGATCGTGCAGGTCCTCGAGGATCTGGGATGCGCGGTCGAGGAAGCCGGCAATGCCCACAAGGCATCGCAGAAGATTGCGGCGATCGGCGAGCGGCTGTCGGCCGCCATCGTCGATCTCGGCCTGCCCGACCGGCCGGGCGATGCGGTGATCGAGGAGCTGCGGCGCATTCGCCCCGGCCTGCCGATCCTGCTCGCCAGCGGCCGCGACGATCCCCTCATCCGGCAGCGCCTGTCCAAGACCGGGCCGCTCCAGATCCTGCGCAAGCCGTTCCAGCCGGAGGAGAT
>JAFEFF010000011.1 GCA_018240745.1 Pseudomonadota bacterium | reverse complement strand
ATTGCGGGCCATGGCGGGGCCTATATAGGCCCCGCGGCCGACCCTAACCAGCCGGCGAGCCTAGTAGTCGCGCCGGCGGCCGGTGTCGCGGACGGCGCGGGCAATGCCTTCGCTGTCGTAGACGATGATCACCCGGTCGCCCATCTGCACGTCGCCGTCGTCGCGCTGGGCGATGGTGACCTGGGAGCCGTCGTCCTTGTTGATGGTGACGGCAATGCCGCGGGTGGGGCTGCTGCGGTCGATCGCGGTGCCGGCGATCGCGCCGCCGACCGCGCCGAGCACGCCGCCCAGCACCGCGCTGCCGGCCGTGCCGCCGATCGCGGCACCGGCGACCGCGCCGCCGACACCGCCGACGCCGCCGCCGATCAGGGTGCCGTTGCTGACCCCGCGCCGGGTGTTCTGGAGATCGACGTCGCGGATCGCGACGACCCGCCCGGCTTCGCCGCGAAAGCCGCCCGCAGGCGCGGCCTGGATGCCCGGCTGCACGCCGTTCTCATTGCAGGCGCCGAGCGTGAACGCCAGCGCCAGCGGCGCCACCAGGGCAAACAGCCACTTGCCGAACATCTTGCATCCTCCGGCTCACGTCGAGTCGGAGGAACCTTAGCAGGCTATTGGAGCGTGCCGTAGCGCGGATCGTTCTGGGGCTGGGGACCGCTCTGGTAGCCATAGCCACTGCCGTAGCCGCCGCCCGAGTAGCTGCTGTAGCCGGTGTGGGAGCTCGACTGCGGCGGCGCATAACGCTGCGGCTGGCCGTAGTCGGCCGGCTGCGGGCCCTGGCGATAGTCCTGCGGCGGCGGGCCGTAATTGCCTCCGCCGCCGTAGTTGCCGCCGCCGTAGTTGCCGCCGCTGTAGCTTCCACCGCCGTAGCTTCCACCGCCATAGTTGTTGGCCTGGCGGTAGTCCTGCGGCGCCCGGCCGGCATTCTGGTAGCCAACGTTCTGGTTCTGGTAGTCCTGCTGGCGGCTGTTGTCGCGCACCGCCTTGGCGACGCCGTTGCGGTCCTGAAGGATCTGCACCCGGTCACCGAGCTGCACATCGCCGTCGTCGCGCTGGGCGATGGTGACCTGCTGGCCGTCGTCCTTCTGCACCGTCACTTCGATGCCGCGGCCGCCGCCGCCAATGCTGGTGTGGCGGTCGATGATGGTGCCGGCGATCGCGCCGCCCACCGCGCCGAGCACGCCGCCGATCAGGCCGCCACCGATGCCGCGGCCGCCCGAGGCGCCGATCGCGATGCCGCCCAGGCCGCCCAGCAGGCCGCCCAGCATGGTGCCGTTGCCGGGCCCGCTGCCGCTGCTGCCTCCGCCGCCCTGCAGGCTGACGTCGTTGATCGCGACCACGCGGCCCGAACCGATGGGCTGGCCGCCGCCGTAGGTCGACGCCGACGCCGAGCTCGAGCCGGACGCGGAGGCCGTGTTGACGATGCCGGGCTGCACGCCGTTGTTGGCGCATGCGCCAAGGCCCGCTGCCAACAGTACCGGCAGCAGGATCGCTCTAGCCGATTTGCCCCTCATGGAAACCCCTTTGTCACAAAGACCATACGACTCGGACTTTGTCGCAATTTGGGCAACTACCCTCTTTCTTCGATCCAGGCGGCCTGGATGGCTTCGAGGATTTTCTCGTTGGATTTGTTGGGATCGTCGTCGAATCCGGGCAGCGCCATCACCCACTTGTGCAAGTCGGTGAACCGAAGGTTCAGGTTGTCGGCGTCGGGATGGGCCTCCTCGAGCTCGATGGCGATGTCGTTCACGTCGGTCCAGCGCAGCCTGCGGGCCATCGTCTCCCCCTACTTGTCGACCATCATGTTGCGGGTTGCGGCAGGCAACTTCACCACCAGGCCGTCGAGCTCCTCGGACATGCGGATCTGGCAGCCGAGCCGCGAGGTATGGGTGAGGCCGAACGCAAGGTCGAGCATGTCCTCTTCGTCCTCGCTCGCCTCCCCGAGCTTGTCGAACCACGCCTTGTCGACGATCACATGACAGGTCGAGCAGGCCAGCGAGCCCTCGCACGCGCCCTCTATGTCGATATGGTTGCGATGGGCAATCTCCAGCACGCTGAGGCCGAGCGGCGCATCGACTTCCTTGCGCGAGCCGTCCTTCAGGATGAACGTCATCTTCGGCATCGTTACTCCGTCGCGAAAAAGAGATCCCTCCACTCCGCTGCGCTAAAATGCGGATTTCATCCGCGCGAGTCGGGACGACGGGAAACCCTTTCCGTCGTCCCGAGCGAAGCGCGAAGCGCGCAGGTCGAGGGACCTCTTTTCTGCGCTAGTCATTCCCCCACCCGGCCTTCCAGCTCGTTCACGGCCATGCCCGCCAGAGCCTCGCGGATACCGCGGTCCATGCGCCGCTCGGCGAACGGCTTGCTGAGCGTCTCCAGCGCCTCCGCAGCGGCGTTGATCTCGTCGCGGTCCTCGCCAGCCACCGCCTTCTCGATCCGGGCGCGAGCGGCCTCCAGCTCGGCCCGCTCGGCGTCGGACAGCAGGCTGCCGTCCTTCGCGAGCGCCGAGTCGAGCGCCAGCAGATTGCGCCGGGCCTCCACGCGCGCCTCGGTCAGCAGGCGCCTGGTCATGTCTTCCTCGGCATGGTCGAGGCTGTCGTAGAGCATGTCGGCCATGTCCTCGTGGCTGAGGCCATAGGACGGCTTGACCTCGACGCGCTGCGCCACGCCGGTGGTCCTCTCTTCCGCCGCCACCGTCAGCAGGCCGTCGGCGTCGACCGCGAAGGTGACGCGAATGCGCGCCGCGCCCGCGGTCATCGGCGGAATCCCGAGCAATTCGAAGCGCGCCAGGCTCCTGCAATCGGCGACCATCTCGCGCTCGCCCTGGACGACATGGATCGCCATCGCGCTCTGGCCGTCCTGGTAGGTCGTGAAGTCCTGCGCGAGCTGCACCGGAATGGGCGTGTTGCGGGGCACGATCTTCTCGACGATGCCGCCCATCGTCTCCAGCCCGAGCGACAGCGGGGTCACGTCGAGCAGCAGCGTGTCGGAGCCGCCGGTCAGCGCCTCGGCCTGCAGGGCGGCGCCCAGCGCCACCACCTCGTCGGGATCGATGTCGGTGAGCGGCGCCCTGCCGATCATCTCGCCGACCGCCGAGCGCACCAGCGGCACGCGGGTCGAGCCGCCGACGAGGACGACGCCGTGTACCTCCTCGACCTTCATCCCGGCGTCGTCGAGCACGCGGCGCGCGATGTCGATTGTGCGCTTCACGTAGGCGGCGACCATCGCGTCGAACTCGGCGCGCGTCAGCGCATGGAACGACGGCACGCCGGCAAGCTCGAGCCGGCCGGACGTCTGTTCGCGATCGGAAAGCTGCTCCTTCATGGTGCGCGCCAGGGCGAGCGCGGTCTTCACCGCGCCCTCGTCGACCGTGTCGCCGAGCCCGTCCTTCCGGCGCTCCCCGAGCATGCGCTCGGCGATGGCGCGATCGAAATCATCGCCGCCCAGCGCAGTGTCGCCGCCGGTGGCGAGCACCTGGAACACGCCCTTCTCCAGCCGCAGCAGCGAGAAATCGAAGGTGCCGCCCCCGAGGTCGTAGACCGCGTAAAGGCCCTCCCTGCCCTTGTCGAGGCCGTAGGCCAGCGCCGCCGCCGTCGGCTCGTTGACCAGGCGCAGCACTTCGAGGCCGGCCACGCGGGCGGCGTCGCGCGTCGCGGTGCGCGCGGCATCGTCGAAGTAGGCCGGCACGGTGATGACCGCGCGCTCGACCGTCTTTTCCAGCGCCGCCTCGGCCCTGCCCTTGAGCGCCTTCAGGATTTCGGCGGAAATCTCGACCGGCGAGCGCGCCTTGCCGGCAATGCGCAGCTTGACCATATCGGTCTCGCCGGTGCCCGGTTCGATCTCGTACGGCAGCACACCGGCCACGGCATGGAGGTCGGCGGCGCCGCGACCCATCAGCCGCTTCACTGAGGCGACGACGTTGCGCGGTTCCTTCGCCGTCAACGCGCGGGCGTCGTCGCCGACGATCACGCCGCCGGCCGAGGGATAGGCCACCACCGACGGCACCAGCGCCTTGCCGGTCTCGTCGTGCAACGCCGCCGGCTTGCCCTCGCGCGCGATCGCGACCACCGAGTTGGTGGTGCCGAGATCGATGCCGACGGCCAACGTGTCCTCGCCGGCGTGCGGCAGGGGCGTTTCGCCCGGCTCGTGGATCTCCAGCAGGGTCATGACTTTCCCGTGTTGCCGCCCAGATTGGCCCGTCGCGCCTTCGCCTCCTCGGCGAACTTGTCGAGGTAGCGCAGGCGAAGGAGCGCTTTCCTGATGGCGGGCTTGTCGTTTGCCAGGAACAGGCTGTCCAGCGCCGCCAGCGACGTCTGCAGCTCATCGCGCGTCTTGGCGGCGAGCGCATCGACAGCGTCGATGCTGCCCGCCCCGTGCAATTCCTCGCGCGCTTCCATCGCTTCCATCAGCAACTCCGGATCGTCGATCGTCTTGCCGTCGCCCGGCAGCTCGACGCCCTTGAGCTCGGCCAGGTAGACGGCGCGCGCCAGCGGATCCTTCAGCGTGCGGTAGGCGTCGTTCAGCGCTGCGGCTTCGACCGAGGCCCTGGCCCGCTCCGGCGCGGGCTTGCCGACGAAACGGTCGGGATGCCACTGGCGCTGACGGGCGAAGTAGGCCTTGTCGAGCGCGGCGGCATCGGTGTCGAGCGCCGCCGGCAGTCCCAGCCGCGCGAAATGATCCATGGTTCGACTTCAGACGTGGAAGGATTCGCCGCAACCGCAGCGGCCCTTCTCGTTGGGGTTCTTGAAGACGAAGCCCTGCTTCAGCTTCTCTTCCTCGTAGTCCATCTGGGTGCCGATCAGGAACAGCGATGCCTTGGGGTCGATCAGGAGCCTGATGCCCTGCGTCTCGACCACCTCGTCCATCGGCTCCTGCTTGTCGGCGAATTCGAGCGTGTAGCTCATGCCCGAGCAGCCCTTCGAGCGCACGCCGATGCGGATGCCGACGGTCGGCTTGCCGCGGCCCTCAATCAGCGCCTTGACGCGCTCGGCGGCCGCCGGAGTCACGGCCATGACCTGCGGGCGCGGCCGCCGGGGCCGCGGCGGGGCCGCCGGCTTGGGGGCTTCAGTGGTGGTGGGCGTGCTCATTTCCGCTGTTACTCCGCGGCGTGCCTGGGCTCTTCGGTGTTCGGCTCTTCGATCTTCTTCGCGGTCTTGGCGCGATAGTCGGCGATCGCCGCCTTGATCGCATCCTCGGCAAGGACCGAGCAATGGATCTTCACCGGCGGCAGCGCCAGGTGCCTGGCGATGTCGGTGTTCTTGATCGTCTCGGCTTCGTCGATCGTCTTGCCCTTCACCCATTCGGTGACGAGCGAGCTCGACGCGATCGCCGAGCCGCAGCCGAAGGTCTTGAACTTGGCGTCCTCGATCAGGCCGTCGGCCCCGACCCTGATCTGCAGCTTCATGACGTCGCCGCAGGCCGGCGCGCCGACCAGACCGGTGCCGACGTCGCCGGAATTCTTGTCGAGCGACCCGATGTTGCGCGGGTTCTCGTAGTGGTCGATCAGCTTCTCGCTGTAGGACATGACGCTCTCCTCAATTCCCCAAAGCCGGCCGCCAGGCACGAACCTAGTGGGCCGCCCATTCGATTGACTTCAGATCGATGCCCTCCTGGGCCATTTCCCAGAGCGGGCTCATTGCACGCAGCTTGTTGACGTGGCGCACCAGTTCGTCGACCGCGGTGTCGACCTCCTGCTCGGTGGTGAACCGGCCGAGGCCGATGCGCAGCGAGGTGTGCGCCATCTCCTCCTCGACGCCGAGCGCGCGCAGCACGTAGCTGGGCTCGAGCGAGGCCGAGGTGCAGGCCGAGCCGGACGAAACCGACAGGCCCTTGATGCCCATCATCAGCGACTCGCCCTCGACATAGGCGAAGCTGATGTTGAGGTTGCCCGGGATGCGGTGCTCGAGGTCGCCGTTGACGACGATCTCGGTCAACTTGGACTGAAGGCCCTCGAGCATGCGCTCCTGCAGCTTCTTCAGCCGCTTCGCCTCGCCGTCCATCTCCTTCATGCAGATCTCGGCGGCCTCGCCGAGACCGACGCACAACGGCGTCGGCAAGGTGCCCGAACGGAAGCCGCGCTCCTGGCCGCCGCCGACGATCAGCGGCACCAGGCGCACGCGCGGCTTGCGGCGCACGTAGAGCGCGCCGATGCCCTTGGGCCCGTAGATCTTGTGGCCGGAGATGCTCATCAGGTCGATGTTCATCTTCTCGACGTCGAGCGGGATCTTGCCGGCGGCCTGCGCCGCGTCGGTGTGGAAGAACACCTTCTTCTCGCGGCAGATCCTGCCGATCTCCTCGAGCGGCTGGATCACGCCGATCTCGTTGTTCACCGCCATGATCGACACGACCACGGTCTTGTCGGTGATCGCGTTGCGCAGCACCTCGAGGTCGACCAGACCGTTCTTCTGCACCGGCAGGTACGTGACCTCGAACCCGCTCTGCTCGAGATGGCGGCAGGTATCGAGCACGCACTTGTGCTCCGTCACGGTGGTGACGATGTGGTTCTTGCGGTCCTTGTAGAACTCCGCGACGCCGCGAATGGCGAGGTTGTTCGACTCGGTGGCGCCCGAGGTGAAGATCACCTCCTTCTCGTCGGCGCCGATCAGCTTGGCCACTTGCCCGCGCGCCTTCTCGACGCCCTCTTCCGCTTCCCAGCCATAGGAATGGCTGCGCGAATGGGGATTGCCGAACTTGTAGGTGAAGTAAGGCAGCATGGCCTCCAGCACGCGCGGGTCCATCGGCGTGGTAGCCTGGTAGTCCAGGTAGATCGGCTGGTCGTTGCGCCGAATCTGCTTGATGACGTTCATGCTAACCCCTTGAAATCCTTACGCTGCCCGGCGGGCTGCAGAGGTAATATCCGAGCGTCCCACTCGGGTATATAGACCCTGCCAAGCCGTGATCAAGCGTTCAATATCCTCAAAAACCGTGTTCCAGCCGCAACTTATGCGGATCGCGGTCTCGGCCTCGGCAGGCTCTACGCCCATCGCCGTCAGCACCGCCGAACGATTCACCTTACCGGACGAGCAGGCCGAGCCGGCGCTCACCGCCACGCCGGCGAGGTCGAGCGCCATGACCTGGGTCTCCGCTTTCACGCCCGGCATGGAGAGGCAGGTCGTATTGGGCAGCCGCGGCGCTGCGGCGCCGTAGACCCTGCCCGGCAGGCTCGCCTCGATGCGCTCCCGCAGCGCCGCCACGTCCAGGCCGTCGCGCGACGCCTCGGCGGCGGCGCCGAAGCCCGCAATGCCGGCGACGTTCTCCGTCCCGGCCCGACGATAGGATTCCTGTCCACCACCGAAGCGGTCTGTCACCAACGGTACGCCTTCGCGCACGACCAGCGCACCGACACCGGTCGGGCCGCCCAGCTTGTGCGCGGAAAGGCTGAGATAGTCGACGCCCAGGCCATGCAGATCGACCGGCACCTTGCCGGCCGCCTGCACCGCGTCGCAGTGCACCAGCGCTCCCGAGGCACGCGCAAGTCGCACGACCTCGGCGATCGGCTGGATCACGCCGGTCTCGTTGTTGGCGAACATCACCGACACCAGCGACGGCTTGCTGGTCAACATCCGCTCCAGCGCGGCGAGATCGAGCACGCCATTGCCGTCGACAGGGATGCATGCGGCGCCCGGCACCGCCTTCAGCACGCTCTCATGCTCGATCGCCGAGACCAGCACGCGCTGGTGCCCATGCAGGGCGATATTGTTGGCTTCGGTGCCGCCCGAGGTGAAGACGACCTCGCCCGGCAACGCACCGACGAGGGCCGCCACCTGCCTCCGCGCCTTGTCGATTCGCGCACGGGCCGCGCGACCAGGACGATGGACCGACGACGGGTTGCCGCCCGCGTGCAACGCCTCGACCATGGCATCGAGCGCCGCCGGCCGCAGCGGGCTGGTGGCGTTGTGGTCGAGGTACGAGTACGCGGTGACCATGAGGCTGCTCAACTGGCAGCGGCCATCGAATCGGAGTTGGCAGGTGCCGGCGGTGCCTCGGCGATGTGCGTCGAGAGCTTACGCTCCAGCACGTCGTACAGGGTCACCGAGCTCAAGAAGACGTGGATCTGGTTGCCGAGCTCCTCCCACAGGTCGTGCGTCAGGCACTTGCTGCGATCGGCCCGGCAGCCCGCCTGCCCCATCTCGGTGCAGCGGGTCGCCGTGATCGGCTCGTCGACGGCCAGGATGATTTCCGACACCCGGGTCTCGGCCGAGCCGCGCGCCAAGCGGTAGCCGCCGCCGGGCCCGCGCACGCTCTTCACCAGTTCGGCCCGCCGCAGGCGGGCAAACAGCTGTTCCAGATATGACAGTGAGATTTCCTGACGGGCCGCGATGTCGCTGAGGGACACCGGCTTGGTCTGGGCATGACGGGCCAGGTCGACCATCGCCATCACGGCGTAACGGCCCTTGGTGCTGAGCTTCACAGCATCCTCCTTCGCCTTAAAGGTCTTGAAAACCAAGGCGTTGCTACGATATTCCAGCCCCCCGGACGGGTTCTGGGAAAAACCAACCAGTCCACTCGGATTTAATAAACCTGAGTTGGCTGGTCAAGTATCAAGATTCTGTCGCATTTTGCTGCCGTTAGCCCGCACCGGCGGCCAATAATGACGAATAGTCGGAGTGCAGATGCCTGACGTGATGTTCACCGGCCCCGAGGGTCGCCTCGAAGGCCGCTATCACCAGAGCAAAGAAGAGCACGCGCCGATCGCGCTGATCCTCCATCCTCACCCGCAATATGGCGGGACCATGAACCACAAGGTGGTCTTCTCGCTGTTCCACGTGTTCGTGAATCGCGGCTTCTCGGTGTTGCGCTTCAACACCCGCGGCGTGGGCCGCAGCCAGGGCCGCTTCGACAATGGCATGGGCGAGCTGTCCGACGCCGCGGCGGCGCTCGACTGGCTGCAGGCGATGAACGCCGATGCGAAGTCGTGCTGGATCGCCGGCTACTCATTCGGCGCCTGGATCGGCATGCAACTGCTGATGCGCCGGCCGGAGATCGACTGCTTCATCTCGGTCGCGCCGCCGGCCAACAGCTACGATTTCGCCTTCCTCGCCCCCTGTCCCTCGTCCGGCCTGATCGTCGGCGCGGAGAAGGACGAGGTCGTGCCGCTCGCCGACATCCAGAAGCTGGTGGCCCGGCTCAGCTTGCAGAAGGGCATCACGGTCGAATCGCGCACCATCAAGGGCGCCAACCACTTCTTCCACGACTCGCTCGACAAGCTCGCGGTCGAGGTCGACAAGTATGTCGCCAAGTGCCTGCTCAATCCGCCGGGCCGGGCGACTTCCAACAAAGAGCCGTAGGACCTACGACGGCAGGTGCAGCCGCCCGCCGCACAGCGGCCTGGGCGCGCCGGTCGTCGTCGGAAATGTCAAGGGCAGGCCGCGCAGCGACCGCACCGCCAGGAAGGCGAACGCCTGCGCCTCCAGCGCATCGGCGTCCCAGCCCAAGGTCGACGCCGCCACGACCGGCGCGCCCGTCTCCGCCGCGATTGCCGCCAGCAAGGTCGGATTGCGCGCACCGCCGCCGGTGACGATCCATTGCCTGGCTCCTTGCGGGAAAAAGCGCGCCGCGAGCGCAATCGCGCGCGCCGTCGCACGGGTTAGTGTCGCCGCTCCGTCCGCCACCGACAGCCCATCGGCCCAGGTATCGTTGAAATCGCCGCGATCCAGCGACTTCGGCGGCCTGCGCGCGAAGTAGCGATGCTGGACCCAGCGCTCGAGTCGCGTGCGATCGACCTTGCCCGAGGCCGCAAGCGCGCCGTCGCGATCGAAGCGCTGGCCGGCACGGCGCGCGCACCAATCATCGATCGGCGCGTTGCCCGGCCCTGTGTCGAACGCCAGCAACGCGTCGTCTCCGCCGATCCAGGTCACGTTGGCGACGCCGCCGATATTCACCACCGCGACCGGCCGCGGCAGCTCGCGCACCAACGCGGCATGAAAAACCGGCACCAGTGGCGCGCCCTGCCCCCCTGCCGCGACGTCGGCGACGCGCAGGTCGTTGACCACACGCACACCCAATGCGCGCGCGAGCCCGGCGCCGTCGCCGATCTGCCAGGTGAACCGTTTCTCGGGCCGATGCGTGATGGTCTGGCCGTGGAAGCCGGCGACGTCGAGCGAATCGAGCGCCACGCCGTGCGTCGCCGACCAAAGCCTGGCGGCAGCCACATGCGTTTGCGTCACAGCCCGCTCGGCCGCCGTGGTCGCTTCACTTGGCTGCTCGGCCGCGAATGCCGCACGGATCAGTCGACGCACGTCGTCAGGATAAGGAACAGTGAGCGTCGGCCCGAACGATGCCACCCGCTCGCCATCGGTCTCGATCAACGCCACATCGATGCCGTCGACCGATGTCCCGCTCATCAAGCCTAGCGCGCGCATCGGGGTTCGGGGCTACTGGCCGGCATTACGGGGTCGTGTTACACCCGCGGCCCTTCTGGGACAAATGCTGGGCAACTGCCGGGCGGAGAGATGGCGGCCTTCAAGTCGGACTTCATGCGGATCGTGCACGAGCGCGGCATGGTGCATCAGACCAGCGATGCCGCGCGCCTCGACGAGCTGCTGTCGACCGGAACCCGCACGGCGTATATCGGTTTCGACTGCACCGCCGATTCGCTGCATGTCGGCTCGCTGCTGCAGATCATGATGCTGCGCTGGTGGCAGAAGAGCGGCCACAAGCCGATCGTGCTGATGGGCGGCGGCACCACCAAGATCGGCGATCCCTCGGGCCGCGACGAGTCGCGGCAACTCCTGACCGCCGAACAGATCGACGCCAACATGGCCGGCATTCGCCGCGTCTTCGACAAGTACGTGGAATTCGGCGACGGCCCGACCGACGCACGGATGGTCGACAACGCGGAGTGGCTCGACCAGCTCCTCTACATTCCGCTGCTGCGCGACGTCGGCCGGCACTTCTCGGTCAATCGCATGCTGACCATGGATTCGGTGCGGCTGCGGCTCGAGCGGAACCAGCCGCTCACTTTCCTCGAATTCAACTACATGATCCTGCAGTCCTACGACTTCGTGGAACTCAAGAAGCGTTACGACTGCATCCTGCAGATGGGCGGCTCGGACCAGTGGGGCAACATCATCATGGGGACCGACCTCGGCCGCCGCATCGAGGGCGCCGAGCTGTTCGCCCTGACCACTCCGCTGATCACGACCTCGTCCGGCGCCAAGATGGGCAAGACGGCATCGGGCGCGGTGTGGCTGAACGCCGAGCGCGTGTCGCCCTACGACTTCTGGCAATACTGGCGCAACGTCGAGGACGCGGATGTCGGCCGCTTCATGCGGCTGTTCACCGAGCTGCCGCTGCCCGAGATCGCCCGCCTCGAGAAGCTCCAGGGCCAGGAGATCAACGAGGCCAAGAAGGTCCTCGCCACCGAGATCACCGGGCTCGCCCATGGCGCGGCGGCGGCGGCCGAAGCCGAGGCGACCGCGCGCCGGACTTTCGAGGAAGGCGGCAAGGCGGAGAGCCTGCCCACCGTCAACGTGCCGCGCGCGCAGCTTGCCGAGGGCATTGCGGCGTTCGAGCTGTTCCATCAGGCCGGTCTGGCGCCCAGCCGCACCGAGGCACGCAAGCTGATCCGCGGCGGCGGCGGCCGTCTGAACGACAAGCCGATCGCCTCCGACACGGTGGTGATCAAGGAAGACGACCTCGGCTCGGACGGCACGCTGAAGCTTTCGGCGGGCCGCAAGCGCCACGTGCTGGTGCGCGCCGCCTGATCCGGCGAGGCTTCAAGGCGAGCGGTCGAGCGGCGATTCGGAACTGGTGCGCCCGTCGTACGGCGCACGGGTGAAGAGCTCGCGCAGCGCGCCCGGAGTCACCGCCGACATCATGTTGATGTCGGTCTTGAGGTCGTCGAGCGGACCGTCGAGGCGATAGGCGATCGCGAACACGCCGCCATTCTTGCCTCCGGTCAGCAGCGGACCGAGCAGCGGCACGTTCGACAGCAGATTGTTCAGCACGAACCCCGGCACCACGATGCCGCGCAGGTGCGCCCGGTCGCTCGCCAGGTCGATGACGCCTCCGGTCGTGAGGCCGATCGAATTGCTGGCAGTATGGCCATCCTTCAGCTCGATACGATCGCCCGTCTTGACGACCTGGGTCTCCAGCGCATCGAACTGCTGCAACGGGTCGCCCGCCCGGTTCAGGGTCTCGATGGTCGTGTTGAGCGTGCCGATGCCGGGCCGCGGCGTCACCTTCTGCAGAGAATAGGGGCCGAGCTTCAGGCGGCCGATGAGCGGCGCCGCCCCGACGCTGTCATCGACCCGTCCGCGGAAATCGAGATAGCCGCCGGACAGTCCGTCGAGCCAGCCGGTTTGCCTGAGCAGCTCGCCGAAATCGGCGACGTAAAGATTGACGTCGCGCCCCTTCGCTCCAGGCGTCACCTTCAGCGTAGCGCCCTTGCCCGAGCCGATACCGAGATCGGCCGAGACCATGCGATCGCCGTTGAGCTCGAGCTTCCCGTTCAGCGATCCGATGCTGCCGCGTTGCAGGACGACGCGGTCGACCTGCAGCAGGAAGCGCGTGCTTTCCTGTGCGCGCGATGCGGGACCGCCGGGATTGGCCTGGGCGACATCCTCGCGCGCCTTCAGCATCGCCCGTACGCGGCTGAGCTCGAGCGAGGGCCCGCGGAGGGCGACCTCGACGCTCCCGGCGGCGTTGCGGCGCCATTCGGCCGAGATGTTGGTGCCGCCGAGCGCGAGCTCGCTCACAGCGACTTCCTGGACGGAGTTGTCCGGGCCGAATCGCACCTGGCCTTTGGTTCGCAGGCCATTGGCCTGCGCCTCGAAGTCCGCTGTCGACAGCTTGCCGCCCGGCGCCAGCTTCATGCCGAGGGTCAGATGGCCGTCGGTGCCGGCATCCTTGCTCCAGCCGACCGGTGCGGCGAGCTTGGCGCCCTTCAAGTCGAGCTTGCCCTGTATCTCGGCCGCCCCGTTGGTCGCCACCTGATAGGAGAAGCCCGTGACGTTGACCGGCCCGGAGATGTACGGCTCGGGCGACGGGAAGCCCGCCTTGGCGAGCAGGCTCGCCGGGATCGTGCCCCTGAGCTCGTAGCGCTGGCGATAGGGCGCCCGCGGCCCGAACTGCTCGCGCCAAACGATGTCCACCGCGTTGCCGTCGAACTTGCCGACTCCGGTGACGTTGAGCTGCGAGTTGGCATAGACCAGTCGGCCCACCCCATCGCTGAGGTCGACGTTGCCGATCGCGCTCTTCAGCGAGAACGCCGACACCGCAGCCTCGGCCTTGATGTCGATGTCGGAGACAGTGAGCGCATTGAGCAACGGGAAGGAAAGCGTCAGGTCGATCGCGACGTCGCCACCGAGCCGTTTCGGATCGTAGAGCGCGTCGCGCGGCAGGCCGAGCTTGGGCCGCGCCAGCAAGGCCTCGACCGCCGGCGCCGGCCCCGAGATCGGCACACGGAGCGACGCGTACTGTTGCGGCGAAGGTCCGTCCAGCCCTGTCAACTCGATCGTCGCGCCCGTCACCGCCAGGCCGACCGCATTGCCGCCCGCGACGTCGAAGCGCATCGTGTCGCCTTCGAACCGCGCGTTGCCCGAAACGTTCAGCAACTCGGGCATGTGCGGCATGTAGTGCACCGTCATGCCGCGATAGGCGAGGTAGGCCACGTTGCGATCGACACTGAGCCGGGACAGGTCGTTGCCCGGCGTGCTGAGGGTGAAGTCGGCGCCGATGTCCAGCGACCCGCCGCTCAGATTGGCGAGCGCCCAGGCGCGACCTCCCTCGGCGAACTCGAGCGGCCAATAATCGCCGAGCTTGTCGATCGGGATGTTCTTCACTTCGGCCTTGCCGGTGAAGGTCTGCCCCTGCTGCGTCCGTTGGCCGGTGCCCGTCACGGCGATCTTCGCGACGCCCATGTCGACGTCGATATGATCGATCCGCGCGGTGTGCGCAGCCGCATCGACATGCGCGAGTGCGTTGACCGAGCGCACCTTGTGGGTGACCGGCAGCACGCCGGGCAAGGTGATGGTACCGGCGCCGGCGGTCACCTCCATGGAGACGGTTCGCACCTCGCCGCTGCCACTGGCCTCGACCTCGAGCCGGCCGGACAGCGCGATGTCGAGGCCGCGCAGCAGCACCGTGTCGGGCGACAGGTCGGCCAGCATCGACGGCTTCATGCCATCGATCGCCGCCTCGAAGGAGATGCGGCTACGGTCGCGCGAATAGGTGCCGTCCAGGCTCACATCGATCGGCTCGCCACTCTTCGGGCCGAGGAAAGTGGCCTTGGCCGAGATCTTCACGCCCGCCGCGTCCCGGTTGAGCCGTCCCTGGACGTCCGGCGCCACCCAGACGACGCCGCTCGGCACATCCCGCAGCGACACCCGTGCATGCACCACGTCGATCGTGTTGAGCTGGCCGAGCACCGAATTGTCGTTGTGCTCCGAAAGGAGTTGCTCGATCAGCAGGTCGACCACCTCGGCCTGCGAATCGGGGTCGCTGCTCGCCAGCACCCGCTGCAGCATGCCGCCCTCGCGGGCGATGTCGGCCTCGAGGTTCGGCCGGTTGACCACGATCGACACCGGACGCAGGCGGCCATTGACCACACTGCGCGGGTCGAACGCGACGGCGATGCCCGGTGCCGAAGCGAGCTCGTGGTCGCTGGCATCCATCATGTGCAGCCCGGTCAGGACCAGCCGCATCGGCTCCTTCAGGCCACTCCATTCGACATAGATGTGCTCCGCCCTGACCTTTACCGGACCGGCCGGCGTGTCGAACTCGGTCGGCAGAAACGGTCGCGCGACCTCGAGATCGACCGGTCCGGACAGCAGGCGCAACACGACGGCGGTCATCAACACGGCCGCGATGCCGACGACAATCGTCACCACACGCGCACAAAGCCGATACGTCCGGATGACCAATGCTCGTTACTTCCGCGTTGACCGAGGGCGGTTGCAATGCCCAATCTACCGGGCGTCCCTTCCCATGTCTTGGCTTTCGACTGCCCGCCTGCCGCAACCGTACAATTCAGAGCGGCTTGCGGTCGCCTGGACCCGCTGGCGTGAGACAGCGGCGATGCCGGACAATCCCGCCGGCACGGCACTGCTCGACGCGCTGTTCGGCAACAGCCCTTACTTGACCGAGACGGCGCTACAACACCCCAATTTCATGGCCGATCTGTGGCGCGAGGGTCCGGATGCGGTACTGAGACAGCTCGCTCACGATGTGGAGACCGTGCGCGCCGAGGCCCGCTCGGGCGCGACACCGGAGGCAGTTGCAGCGCGCCTGCGGCGGCTGAAGCGCAGCGTATCCCTCGCCGTCGCCGTCGCCGACATTGCCGGCGCCTGGCCGCTCGAGCGCATCACCGGCACGCTGAGCCGGTTCGCCAGCGCCTGCATCGACGCCCTCGTCTCGTCGATCCTGCTGCAGCTCGAGCGCGAAGGGAATCTGGCGCTCGGCGGCGATCCCCAGGCCGCCGCCTTCACCGTGCTCGGCATGGGCAAGCTCGGTGCCGACGAGCTCAACTACTCCAGCGACATCGACCTGATCCTGCTGTACGACCGCGAAGCGCCGGCGATCGCGAACAACGAGCAGCTTTCGCGCCACTTCGTTCGCGTCTCGCGCATGCTGGTGCAGCTGATGTCGGAGGCGTCGGGCGACGGCTACATCTTCCGCACCGACCTCCGGCTGCGGCCCGATCCCGGATCGACGCCGCTGGCCATGTCGGTACAGGCGGCCGAACTCTACTACGAGAGCGTCGGCCAGAACTGGGAACGCGCGGCGATGATCAAGGCGCATCCGATCGCCGGCAATCTTGGGGTCGGCAGCGAGTTCCTGGCGGCGCTGCGTCCCTATGTATGGCGGCGCCATCTCGACTTCGCCGCGATCCACGACATCCACTCGATCAAACGCCAGATCGATGCGCATCGCGGCGGCGGAACAGTCAAGGTCGCCGGTCACAATGTGAAGCTGGGGCGCGGCGGCATCCGTGAGATCGAGTTCTTCGCCCAGACCCAGCAGTTGATCTTCGGCGGCCGCAATCCGGAGCTGCGGCTGCGCGGAACCTGCGAGACCTTGCGCGCGCTCGCGGCGGCGGGCCATGTCGAGGCGCGCGCCACCGCCGAGCTGGTCGCCGACTACGGCTTCCTGCGCAGGGTCGAGCATCGTCTGCAGATGGTCGCCGACCAGCAGACCCATAGCCTGCCCGAGGACCCGGAGGGGCTCGCCGCGATCGCGACCTTCCTCGGCTATGCCGAGCCCGCTGCCTTCCAGGACGAGATGCTGGCGACGCTGCGCCGGGTCGAAAGCCACTACGCCCGGCTGTTCGAGGATGCGCCGAGTCTCGCCGGCCCTGGCGGCAACCTGGTCTTCACCGGCACCGACGACGATCCAGGCACGCTCGAGACCTTGCGCGGACTCGGCTTCAGCGACGTCTCCGCCGCTGCCGGCGTGGTGCGCCGCTGGCATCATGGCCGCTACCGGTCCACCACCTCGCCGCGGGCGCGCGAGCTGCTCACCGAGCTGATGCCGGCCCTGCTGAAGGCACTGGGAGAGACGGCCGCGCCCGACCCGGCATTGCTGAACTTCGACCTCTTCCTCAGCAACCTGCCGGCGGGCGTACAGCTCTTCTCGCTGTTCAAGTCGAACCCGGCGCTGCTCGAGCTGGTCGCGGCGATCATGGGCAGCGCGCCGGGCCTGGCAGCGCAGCTTGCGCGGCGCACGGTGTTGCTCGACTCGGTGCTGTCGTCCGACTTCTACACCGCCCTGCCCTCGGCGGCCGACATGACTGCCGATCTCGCCCGCCTCCTGGCGCAGGTCGAGGACGAGCAGGACATTCTCGATGCGGCGCGGCGCTGGACCAACGAGCACCGCTTCCAGGTCGGCGTGCAGCAGCTCAAGCGCATGGTTCGGCCGGCAGAGGCCGGCCTCGCCTACTCCGACATCGCGCAGGCGACGATCTCGGCGCTGTGCGATCGCGTCGAGAAGAGCTTCGCGCGCCAGCACGGCTCCTTCCACGGCCAGCGCCTGGCGGTGCTGGCATTGGGCAAGCTCGGCAGCCGCGAGATGTCGGCGACCTCGGACCTCGACCTGATCTTCGTCTACGACATCCCACCGGGGCTCGAGGCCTCGGACGGCGCACAGCCACTCGCGCCGATCCAGTACTACACGCGACTGAGCGGCAAGATCGTCACGGCGCTGACCGCGCTCACCAATGAAGGCGCGCTGTACGAGGTCGACATGCGGCTGCGCCCCTCCGGCCGCGCCGGTCCGCTCGCCAACTCGCTCCAGGGATTCGAGACCTATCACGCGCAGTCGGCCTGGACCTGGGAGCATATGGCGCTGACGCGCGCCCGCGTGATCCATGGTCCGGCCGAGCTGGTCGAGCGCCTGCAGCGCGCCATCCTCGCCACCCTGCGCCGGCCACGCGATCCGGATGCCCTGCTGCGCGACGTCGCCGACATGCGCGATCGCATCGCAAAGCATGCGCCGCCCAAGAGCCCGTGGGACTTCAAACATCTGCGCGGCGGGCTGTTCGACATCGACTTCGTCGCCCAGTACCTGGCGCTTCGCCATGCCGCTGAGAAGCCCGAGATACTCGACGCGCATCCGGCCGAGGTGCTGCGCCGCGCCGCCGACCTCCATGTGCTCGCCGCCGCCGATGCCCTGCGGTTGCGCGCCGCGCGCGGGCTGATGTCCGACGTTCAAAGCCTGCTGCGGCTTACGCTCAACGGCGATGAATCGTCATTCGACGAATCCAGGGCGCCGGAGGGTCAGCGCCGGCTGATCGCCCAGACGCAGGACGTATCGGACATCGCAGCCTTGCGCGCCCGCCTCACCGAAGAGACGGCGGCAGCGCGTGCCCTATACGAGAAGATCATCGATATGCCGGCCCGCGCCGCGGGCTGGACAGGGAGAGAGGCATGAGCATCGAGGAAGGCAAGAAGGCACCGGACTTCACGGGCGCGACGGACGGCGGCGGCAAGCTCAAGCTATCCGACCTGCGCGGCAAGCCGGTGGTGCTCTACTTCTATCCCAAGGACGACACGCCGGGCTGCACCACCGAAGCGTGCGGCTTCCGCGACTCCGCCGCCGCGTTCAAGAAGCTCGAGGCCCGGGTGATCGGCGTCAGCAAGGACAGCGTCGCGCGCCACGACAAGTTCAAGGCCAAATACGAGCTCAACTTCCCGCTGGTGTCGGACGAGGACGGCAAGATCTGCGAGAAGTACGGCACCTGGATCGAAAAGAGCCTGTATGGCCGCAAGTACATGGGCATCGACCGCGCCACCTTCCTGATCGACAAGGATGGCGTGGTCCGCAACGTCTGGCGCAAGGTCAAGGTGAAGGGCCACGTCGACGAGGTCGCAGACGCACTGAAGGCGCTGTAGCCGAGTAGCCGACGAAACAAACCGAAACACCTGCCGGCGATTCGCGCGGTTAGACTCCCGCCACGAAGCGGTGGGAGCGAATGGATGCGCATCCTGATCGATGACAGGCCGGTCGATGGGCTGACGGCCAAGCGCGAGCGCAGCCTGATCTTGGGCAAGGCACAGGACGACGTGACCGGCACGGTCCTCGCGCCCGCCGAAGCGACCGAAACCCATGTCCGACAGAGCAACCGCTGGTTCACGATCCTGGCCGTGATCGCCTTCGCGCTGATGGCTGCGATCTCCATCGCCGGCATATCCTACGAACCACGCGACGGAGGGTTGATCGCCCTGGCCGTGGTGGTCATCGGCGGCGGTCTGCTGCTGTTCATGCGGTTGCTGTTGAACCACCGGGTCCGTACCTGGAAGCGCAGGCTCGCGCACCGCGTCGAGGGTCTCGCGCCGCCGGGCACGGCGATCCGGCTCGACGCGCGGGGCGTGTCGATCGGCACCGAGGTCTTCGACTGGCCGTCGCTCGCCATCGAATCGGTCGAGTTCACCAGCGGCACCCTGCCCCAGGGCGACACCTCGACCGACATCATGCTGGTCGAGCGGTTATCGCTGACTGCCGGGGCGAAGGCGCTCGTACTCGACCGCGCGATGATGCAGAACGGCACCCTGCTGGTCGACAATTGCTGGCGCCGGCTTCACGCCGTGCCGGCGTAGACCGCTATTTCTTCTTGCCGGGCGACCAGCCGTAGATTTTCTCGAGTGAGCCGCCCATCAGACGGGCGCGGTCGCTGTCGGTCAGCCGGTCGGTGACCTTGAAGGAATCGACGCCTTCCTTGTAGGTGAGCAGGTTCACTGCCCGCGTCCAGTCGGTGCCCCACATGCAGCGGTCGAGCCCGTAGGCGTCGAAGATGCGCCACAGCGGATCCCAGATGTCCTTGTACGGGAATTTCTCGTGGCTGAGAGTGCAGGCGCCGCTGATCTTGATGGCGACGTTCCTGTTCTCCGCGACCTTGAGCACGTGGGGCAACTCCTTCCACGGCTCCTTGGGCGCAGGCGGCACGAACGGCTGCTCGAGGCCCAGGTGATCGATCACGATCTGCGTGTCGGGGTTGCGCCTGGCCAACTGGCCGAGCTGCTCGAGCCTGTCGCGCGCCAGCATGTTGACCGGCAGGTCGTGCTTGGCCGCGGCGGCGAGGATGCGGTTGAGACCGGGGTCGGCCGCATCGGTCGAGATCTCCGGCGTCATCATGATGCGGATCGCGACCGTGCCCGGCATCGCTGCCCATTCGGCGATCACGTCCTGCACTTTGGGATCGTTGGCGTTGACCGGCTTGATGACGCCGAACCGGTCGGGATACGCCTTCTGCACGCCGACCGCGTACGAAGCGTCCCAGCGATACATGGTGTAGACCGAGACCAGAAGCGCGCCGTCGACGCCGACATCGTCCATCGCCTTCACCATGTCGGGACCGGTGACCTCGGGCGGGCCGGCGAGCACGGCGTGCCACGGCCGGCCGGGATGATTGCGTTCGTAGCAGTGGACCTGGGCGTCGATGATGGGCATGGCGTTCCTCCACCCGGAGAATTGCAAATCCACCCTGCCCTGTCATGATGCCGCGCGGGGAGAGAACCGATATGTGGAAGGGACTGTCCGCGCTCGCGATCCTGCTGATCCTGGGAGGATGCGAGGGATCGCACCGCCAGGTCGCCTCGTGCTCAGCGACGACCGCGCCGACAACGGGCACTGCCGGGCCGTGCTACGACGGCACCGACCGGACCGACCGCACCGATCGCGACGACATCGTCGATCGCACCGACCGGACCAATCGGGACGACATCGCCGATCGCACCGACCGCACCAACCAGGACGACATCACCGATCGCACCGTGTGGTGTGTCGAGCCGGGATGGTGATCACTACGCCATCGTTCATGGTGGTGCGGACCGCAGACGGCGTGCGCGAAGCGCAGAACCGGCGCGTCGAAATCGTCATCCGCTAGAGACGAATCAAGGGGCGGATCGGCCGCAACAGCGGTCCTGCGGGGCGCGTTCTTTCCGAGGTCCAACGGAAAGGAGAGTTCCATGCGTATGCTTCCCGCGACCGCGATTGCCTGCGCTCTGCTTCTTGCAATGCCAGCCTTCGCCCAATCGAATTGGATGCCGCCCGGCCCGACCGACGGTCCCGGCGGCGTGACCGGCGCCGCCCGCACGCGCGATGTCGGCTCCGGCGGGCCCGCCGTCAGCCAGAACGCCGGCGCCATGCCGGCAACGGGCACCTCGTCCAGCAGCATGCTGAAGCAGGACATGAAGGTCGGCGAGACAGGCGTGCCGATGTACCGCAGCCAAGCGGTCATGTCGGATCAGCCGGCTTACCGAGCACGCGGCGCCTACATCATCGACGAATACGGCAATCGCTATGACAGCCGCGGCGATCTGATCGGCCGCGGCCCGGCGCCGCGGCGCTGATCTTCAGTCGCGCGCGGTCAGGTCGACCGTGCGGGCCTTGTGGGCGTAGATGTCGATCTTCGCCCACATCCGCGCCCGCGCGACCGCGTCGGCTTCGGGCTCGGTCGCGAACGGGCCGTGCCATACCATCGTTTCCCGGACGGGCCTGTTCCAATTGGCCCGTCCGTTCTCTATGGCGTACTCGGCCTCGAATACGAACCACATCGCAGACTCCTTCGACATCGCCGCGCTAGGATAGCGGCATGACGATCGAGTCCGTACGCGCGTTTCTTGCCGCACATGCCCCCGACATCGAGATCCTCGAGACCGACGCCAGCACCGCCACGGTGGAACTCGCCGCGGCTGGCCACCGCGTGCAGCCGGCGCAAATCGCCAAGACGCTCTCGCTGCGGATCAGGGAACGCACCCTGCTGGTCGTCGCGTCCGGCACCGCCCGGCTCAACAACCGCAAGATCAAGGACGTGCTGGGCGGCAAGCCGCGGATGCTGACAGCCGACGAGGTCGTTGCCGCGACCGGCCATCCGGTCGGCGGCGTCTGCCCGTTCGGCCTGGCGACGCCTCTGCCGGTCTATTGCGACGTCTCGCTCAAGGCATTCGACGAGGTGGTTCCGGCAGCCGGTTCCACCCACTCCGCCCTCCGCATCAGCCCGGCCCGAATGGCCGAGCTGGTCAAGGCGGAATGGGTCGATGTCTGCGACGCCAACGCATTTCCCGCGGACGCGGGAAACGCTCACTTGCCCGAAGGCGGCGGCAGCGGGTCGACTTCCCAGCGGTAGCCGAACGACGGATAGTTGGCGATACAGGCGAAATTGCCGTCGAGCGCTCGGAACTTGTTGCGGATGCGCTTGATGCAGGACCGCACATTCGTGCGATAGCCGTCCTCGCCCGAGCCGGCGATGAAGCCCTCGTGGTGCATCGTGTCGTAGACCGCGCGGTAGGTCAGGTGATTGCCGAGGTTGCTCACCAGCAGGTGCACGATCTTGTACTCGGTGAGCGTGAGCCCGACATCGGCGCCGTTCCATGAGGCGCGACAGACGCGCAGCTTGAGCTGCAGCGCGCCCACGTCGAGCACTTCCTCGGCCCGCATCACCTCGGGCTTCTTCGCCGAGTCGAGGATCAGGCGTATGCGCTTGGCGAGGATCGGCAGGCCGCGGGTCTTGTCGACGAAGTCGAGCGCGCCATGGTCGAGCGCCAGGTTCTCCAGGTTGGGCGTCGAGCGGCCGGTCAGCAGAACCACCGGCAACAGCACGCCGGCCCGGCGCAGCCGGGGGATCAGCTCGATCCCGGACAGCATCGGCAGGTTCCAGTCGAGCACGATCACGTCGGCGCTGGCGCCGTTGGCGAACGCATCGAGCAACGATGCACCGTCGGCAAAGCAGTCGACCTCGAACCCCAAATCCTCCAGCTCAGCCGCCGCCGCTTCGCGGAAATCCTGGTCATCCTCGACGTACACCAATCGCACCGCACGCTCGGGCGGGGTCTCCTTGCCTCGGGCTGCCTCCGAAAGGCCAGCCGTTGGCGACCCCCCACGCGTTGGCGTGGCGACGATGTTGAGCGGAGATGTCATCTAGTTGCTCCCTTCACGGCACCCTGCCGTTTCCCATCCCTCTTCAACGCCAAATGCGTCCGGTCGACACTCCGCCCCAGAACGATCACAGGGTTCACACAGTTCCATGCGATCAATTGGTCGCTGTCCAGATGATCTGGGCAATGTCCAGGACGTCCTTGTCCGCGCCGCTTTCTGCGAGTCTTTCGCACTCTCATTCCCAAGCGTACGCCAACGGCCCGAGGGCTGGCCGTGCATGATCAGGAGCGCGGCGTGGAACGACAGCTGCCCCCCGGAGGAGCGTGCGTACCTAGAATGTCGTCTTGCCGCGGATCGAGATGGCGATGTGGGCAAAGTCCGACTCCGGCGTGGCGCCGTGCCAGTGCTTCTCGCCGGCCGGGATGACGACGAAGTCGCCCGGCTTGATCCGGATCTCCTCCTTCTCGGTCGCAATGATGCCTTCGCCCTTGGTGACGTAGAGCACCTGGTCGAAGTCGTGGACGTGGAACACGTTCACTGCGCCCTTGTCGAAGTTGATGACGTTCGTACGCAGGTCGCTGCTGTCGGCATCGAGCACCGGCTGGACGGTCACCCGGCCCTTGAACAGGCCGCTGCTGCGCTCCTTCTCCTGGATCTCGCTGGTTCTCAGGACTTTCACGATGATTTCCTCCCGTTCCAGGCTGAAGATTACGCCTTCTTGACCCCCTCCCACCACGCCCTGATGTCGCCGGCATCGGCATCGACCGGCGCGAACAGCGGCGCGGCGAAGCTCTCCCACGCCGCGGCCTGCGATTTCCCGACCGAGGTCAGCACGGGCACACCGGCTTCGATCGCGGCAGCGAACGCCTCGCGCAATCCGCCGCCGCCGGCCTCGAGCTTGCCGAACTTGCTCAGGATCACGAGATCGCAGCCGGTTTGGATGTCCTTGCGCACTGCGGCCGCCGCTTCCACTGCGCCGCCGCCTGCCAGATGACAGGCCTGCGAGCCTTGCCCGAGATCCTGGAAGATCGGATAGCGCGCGCCGTCGGCCAGGCTGCGCAGATAGCCGGCCGTGCAGGCGCGGTCGGGCAGCCCGTGATCCTCGGCGATCGCGCCGACCACGCGCGCCTCGCCCTGCCATCGCTCCGCGAGCGTACGGAACAGAGCCTGCACCGCCGGACCCGGTCCCTGCACAACGGCGATCTTCTTTGTCGCGTCCATCGCGAACCCCTTCATGTTGCAGCCCGCATCGGCGGGATCGATGATCCATCCATGTTCGAAGCACGGACGATCGCCGGCGCCGGCAAGCCTGAATTCTATCGTGCCTTGGGTCGCCAGGTCGACGCCCTGCTCGAAGGCGAGCGCGACCCTATTGCCAATGCGGCCAATATCTCGGCGTTGCTGTTCCAGCTCATGCCCGACCTCAACTGGGCAGGCTTCTACTTCCTGCGTGGCGAAGAGCTGGTGCTCGGTCCCTTTCAGGGCAAGCCCGCCTGCGTGCGCATCGCCATCGGCAAGGGCGTGTGCGGCACGGCGGTCGCCAGGCGGCAGTCGATCGTGGTCGGGGATGTCGACGACTTCCCCGGTCACATCGCCTGCGATTCGGTGTCGCGCTCGGAACTGGTGGTGCCGCTCGAGCGCGGCGACACGATCGTCGGCGTGATCGATCTCGACAGCCCGACTCCCGGCCGCTTCGACACGGACGATCGCGCCGGCATCGAAAGCGTCGCGCAACGCTATCTGCTCAGCATTCGCGGAGGAAACCCATGAAGACCTATCAGCACTATATCAACGGCCAGTACGTCGACCCCATCGAAGGCAAGTGGATCGACAGCATGGATCCCTACCGCGGCGAGGCGTGGGCGAAGATCCCGCAGGGCTCGGCGGCCGACGTCGATCGCGCGGTGAAGGCCGCGTCGGCGGCGTTCGAGGGCCCGTGGTCCAGGATGACACCGTCGGCGCGCGGCAAGCTGATGCTGAAGCTTGCCGACCTTGTCGCGGCCAACGTCGATCGCCTGGCCGAGATCGAAGTCAGGGACAACGGCAAGCTGCTGGCCGAGATGCGCGGCCAGGTCGCCTATCATCCGGAGTGGTGGCGCTACTTCGGCGGCCTCGCCGACAAGATCGAGGGCACTGTCGTGCCGATCGACAAGCCCGATCACTTCGCCTTCACGCGGCACGAGCCGATGGGCGTGGTGGCCGCCCTCACCGCCTGGAACTCTCCCCTGCTGTTCATCGCCTGGAAGTGCGCGCCGGCGATCGCCGCGGGCTGCACCGTGGTGGTGAAGCCGTCGGAGTTCGCCTCGGCCTCGACGCTCGAGTTCGCCGCCCTCACCAGGGAGGCGGGCTTCCCCGACGGCGTGTTCAACGTCGTCACCGGCTACGGCCAGGAAGCGGGCGCTGCCCTGGTCGATCATCCCGGCGTCGCCAAGATCACCTTCACCGGCTCGGACTCGACGGGCGCCAGGATCTACGCCCAGGCGGCCAGGACGCTGAAGCGGGTGTCGCTCGAGCTCGGCGGCAAGTCGCCCAACATCGTGTTCGCGGATTGCGATCTCGGCGCCGCCGCGGCCGGCGCGATCTCCGGCATCTTCGCCGCCACCGGCCAGACCTGCATCGCCGGCTCGCGGTTGCTGGTGCAGAACTCGATCCGCGACGAATTCAGCAAGAAGGTCGCCGAGCTCGGCCGCACCGCGCGCAAGGGCGACCCGATGAAGGCCGACACCAATATCGGCCCCGTGACGACCACCCCGCAGTACCGCAAGATCCTCGACTACATGGAGATCGCCAAGGCCGAGGGCGCGCGGGTCCTCCTCGGCGGTGGCCCCGCGACCGACAAGAGCCTGCCGGGCGGCCAGTTCGTCGAGCCGACCATCTTCACCGACGTGAAGCCCGAGATGCGGATCGCCCGCGAGGAGGTGTTCGGGCCGGTGCTGTCGATCATCGGCTTCGAGGACGAGGCCGAGGCGATCAGGCTCGCCAACGACACGATCTATGGCCTGGCCGCGGGGGTGTGGACCAGGGACATGAACCGGGCGCTGCGCATGTCGGCGGCGCTCAAGGCCGGAACGGTCTGGATCAACACCTATCGCGCGATCAGCTACATGATGCCGTTCGGCGGCATGAAGCATTCGGGCATCGGCCGCGAGAGCGGCCTCGGGGCGATCCGCGAGTATCTCGAGACCAAGAGCGTGTGGATCTCGATGGCCGAGGGCTCGCCCGCCAATCCGTTCGTCATGCGATGAGCGCCATGAAGTTCGGCATCCACAATCCCTCGTGGCTGTTCGGCACCGATCCCGCCGGGATCTTCGACGCCGTGAAGGCGAAGGCGCAATGGGCCGAGAACCACGGCTTCACCTGGTTCTCGGTGATGGACCACCTGATCCAGATCGGCAATGTCGGCGCGCCGGACGAGCCGTTCATGGAAGGCTGGACGATGCTCACCGCGCTCGCCGCGGTGACGAGCCGCATCCGGCTCGCGACGCTGGTGTCGTCGGTGCACTACCGAAATCCCGCGATGCTGGCGAAGATGGCCGCCGGCGTCGACCAGATCAGCCGCGGCCGCCTCACCTTCGGCATCGGCGCCGGCTGGTTCGAGGCGGAATACCGCCAATACGGGTTCGAGTTCCCGCCGCGGCCGGCCGTGCGCATCCGGCAGATGGAGGAAGCGGTCGCGCTGATCGTCGCGATGTGGCGGGACAAGCGCACCACGTTCGAGGGCAAGTACTTCCGGGTGAAGGACGCCATTCTCGAACCCAAGCCCGTGCAGAAACCGCATCCGCCGATCATGATCGGCGGCGGTGGCGAGCAGCTCACCCTTCGGGCCGTGGCGCGCCGCGCCGATGCCTGCAATGTCGGCGGCTCGCCGGACCAGGTACGGCACAAATACGAGGTCCTGAAGCGCCATTGCGAGGTGGCAGGCCGGAACTACGACGAGATCGAGCGCACCAACATCATCAGCTTCGTCATCGCGCGCGATGAGGCCACGCTGGCCGCCAAGCGCGAGCGGTTGGCCGTGCCTGCGGCATTCTATGGCTTCGCCGGCACCATCGCTCAGGTCACCGACCTGGTTGGCAAGTACCGAGATGCCGGTGTGCAGCTGCTCATCAGCAGCGCCTACAAGAACGACGCCGAGACGCTCGAGCTTCTGGCGGCCGACGTGATGCCGAAGTTCGCCTGAGCTCATGCTCTTGCGGACCGCGAGCCTCCGGCTCGCTCATATGCTTGAGCGAGCCGGAGGCTCGTTGGAGTGGACGGCCCCCAACGGTCCGGAAGACCATCTTCCCTGCCGAAACGTTCGGAGCCGCTGAAATCAAAGGCTTCTCGAGTTGTGTGCGTCAAGTTCAGCAAAAGGCGATGTCGATGAAGTCGGGGCGCGGGCAGCGCGGAGCCCCCGCGTCGTGCTGCGCGGCAAGATGGGCGCCGGATATCATCACCGGCGAGACCTTGCGCGTCGATGGCGGCATGGGTCTCGGCGCGGTGTCGCTGCAGCGCTCGCCGGCCGACGGACCCAGATCGTCAGGGCCGCCGCCTCAGAATCCCGCGTTCTGAAGCTCCTGCGCGACGCGCTTGGCGACAATCGTCTGGCCCTTCTCGGTCCAGTGCCCGTCGCGCAGCCTGTAGGTCCCGTGCTCGCCCTGCAGGACGTCCCGCAGGCGAACGAGTTGCAGCCCCGATCGAGCCGCTTGCCTGACGAGCCGCTCCTCCCGGTCGTCGCAGACGTAGTTGTAGGAGTAGCTGCGCGGCCAGGGTTTCCAGAACTCGAAATAGTCGGGATCGACCCGGCCCACCGGCACGATGAACGTCCTGATGCGCACGCCGTGCGACGTCGCGAGATAGTCGATCGCGGCGATCCACGACAGGGTGGCGTCGATTTCGGCATCGGAGGTGAAGCGGCGCGCGTCCTCGACACTCGCTGCCACCGGGAACGCGCCGGTCTCCCAGCTCAGTACGTTGTCGAGTGTCCAGCCCATCAGGAACTCGGGATTGGCGGACTGCTTATCGAGGTCGCGCCAGAAGCGGTCGTTGGCGCGGGAAAACACCTCTTCGATCGCCTGCAGCGGCAAACGCGGCTCGTAATATGCCTTCATGTACTCGCTGATGTGCCTCAGGGCGAGGTCGCGCGGCTCCCGCGCGATTTCGCGCAACCGCACCTCCTCGTCCGGCGGCGGCGGATGCTTCCACAGCGCCTCGACCGCAGGCCACCGGTTCTTGAGTAGCCAGCGCGTGCGCGGCATGACCGACCCGAGCAACGACTCGCCTTCCGAGTCGCCGATAAAGGAACGGAATCTCGAGGCACCGAACCCTTCCGAGCCGAGCACGAAGTCATTGCCCATGTAGACGAAGAGCAGGATCACGTCGGGCGACAGTTCGAGCCCGACGTCGCGGAGCCGATAGTAATAGCTCGGCGGTGCGGTGGCCGAGATGCCGAGATTGATCGTCTCCACCGTATTCCGTTCCGCCTCGATGCTGGCCGGCAGCGATCGCCGCTCGAAGCTCGCCTCGACGAAGCTGTCGCCAATCACGATGGCGCGCGGCCGCGACGAGGCATGCTTGGCGACCGTGTGCTCCGTGTCGCGCATGCCCCAGCTGTTGAAGGGTTCGGCCATCCACGGCCGCGACGCGTAGGGTTCGCGCGCCGCCGATATGGGATTGATTGGTGCCGTCCAGCGCAATTCGCGGGCCGGCCAAGGCGGCGCGAAGAACGACGATATCGCCTCGATACCGACAAGGGTCACGCCGCAAAGGAGTGCCGCGAAGATCACCCCGAATAGGGCGTTGCGCATCCTGGTCGACCGGGCCTCCATTCGCAGTTCGTCAGCGGGAGACGACCCTTTGCTCCTCGAGCCGGTCGGTCGCCGGCGGCGGCGTGCGCGAGAGATCGGCGATCTCCTTGCGCAGCTCGGGCGTCATCTCGATCTTCACCGAGGCGAGCGAGTCCCCGAGCTGGTCGAGGTTGCGCGCGCCGATGATCGGCGCGGTGATCGCCGGGTGCGCGCCGACCCAGGCGATCGCGGTGCTGACCGGATGCAGGCCCCTGGCCTTGCAGAAGCCGACGTACTTCTCCGCGACTTCGAACATCCACTGATCGCCGTAACGCGCCTCGTACATCTTGTTGGTGCGCAGCCGGCCGGTCGCGTTGCTGGAGTACTTGCCCGACAGCAGGCCCGCCGCGCCCGGGCTGTACGGGATGACGCCGATGCCGTTGTGCTCGGCCATCGGCAGGATCTCGACCTCGGCCTGGCGCTTGACCAGGTTGTACATCGGCTGCGTCACCTGCAGCCGCGCCCAGTTGTTGCGCTCCTGGATATCGACCGCGCGCTGGGTCTGCCACGCCGACCAGTTGCTGACCGCCGGATAGATCACCTTGCCCGCGCGCACGAGATCCTCCAATCCGCGCATCGATTCCTCGATCGGCACCAGCGCGTCGTAGCGGTGCAGGAACAGCACGTCGATGCGATCGGTCTGCAGCCGCCTGAGGCAATGCTCGATCGCCTCGATCACGTGGCGGCGCGATGTGCCGCGCGCATTGAGGTCGGGCCGGATCTGGGCATTGACCTTGGTGGTCAGCACGAGGTCGTTGCGATGGCCCTGGATCAGCCGGCCGAGGATCTCTTCCGAGGCACCCTTGTTGTACTCGTTGGCCGTGTCGAAGAAGTTGATGCCCGCATCGCGGCACGCCTTGTACATGGCGCCCGACGTCGCCTCGTCGGCATCGCCGCCGAACGACATGGTGCCGAAGCACAGTTGCGAGACCTGAACGCCGGTGCGGCCGAGGAGCTTGTATTTCATGGCCTCGTTCTTAGGCCAGCCAGTTCTCGACCCGCAAGCCCGGCACGCTGCGGAACTCGCGCAGATTGTTGGTTGCAAGCGGGATGTCGAGGGCTATGGCGTGCGCCGCGATCAACATGTCGAGTGGCCCGATCGGTGTGCCCCGTCGACGCAAGATCGTGCGAATTTCGCCATAGACCTGGGCGGCCGAAGCATCGAATGGCGCGACGACCAGAGACAGTAGGGCACGCTCCACCCCTCGTGCTTCCGATGTCTTGACGGCCGCGCCGTAGTGCAATTCAGCCGCAGTGATTGCCGAGATGCCGACATCACCGACCGCATGGGTAAGAAACCGGCGCCGCACAGCCGGGTCACGGTGCCAGAAGATGTAGGACGTGATGTCAGTGTCGAGAAGAACCTTCACGAGCGCGACTTCCGCGTGGTACGGCGCGGCGGGAGCCATCCTTCGATCGAGGCCCTTTTCTGCTGACGGCGCGGCTGGTCGCGTACGAAGCGGAAGTTGGGGTCGAGGGAGTCGAGTGCGTCGAAGAAGTCCTTCCACGGATTCTCCTTCGGCTTTTCCTTGGAAGTCAGCACGACAGACTTGCCCTGGCGGCGGATGTACACTTCGTCGCCCTCGAAGCGGAATTCCTTGGGCAAGCGCACGGCCTGACTGCGCCCGTTCCTGAACAGTTTGGCGGTCTGCACTGGCCTGTCCTTCTGGTCTATATCGTTTGGTATATACCGCCTCGTCGGCTCGCTCAACCGCCGGGCGGAACGAGTTTTCCGCTTGGTCATGCCTCAGCAAAGCCCCTACCCTCAGCGAATGCAAGGCGCGGGCTCCTACGACTTCATCGTCACCGGCGCGGGCTCGGCCGGCTGCGCCGTCGCCGGCCGCCTGAGCGAGGACGGCAGGTATCGCGTGCTGCTGCTCGAGGCGGGGCCGCGCGACAGCTATCCGTGGATCCACGTGCCGCTCGGCTACCACAAGACCTACAACAATCCGCGCGTGAACTGGATGTTCGACTCGGAGCCCGAGCCCGAGCTGAACAACCGCATCATGTACCAGCCGCGCGGCAAGGTGCTGGGCGGCACCAGCTCGATCAACGGCATGGTCTACATGCGCGGCAACGCCGCCGACTACGACGAGTGGCGCCAGCGCGGCTGCGACGGCTGGGACTACGATTCGGTCCTGCCCTACTTCAAGCGCGCCGAGGACAATGCGCGCGGCGCCGACGACTTCCACGGAGTGGGCGGCCCGCTCAAGGTCTCCGACCACGCCTGGCAGCCGACGCTCGCCAAGGCGATGCACGATGCCTCGGTCGAGGCCGGCATCCCGGCCAATCCCGACTTCAACGGCGCCCGCCAGGAAGGCGTCGGCTACTACCAGACCACGATCAACCGCTCGCGCCGCTGGTCGAGCGCGCGGGCGTACCTCAAGAAGCGCCCGAACCTGGTCGTCGCCACCTCGGCGCATGCGACCCGGCTGCTGATCGAGAACGCCCGCTGTGTCGGCGTCGAGTACCGGACTCCCGACGGTCTCGTTCAGGCGCACGCCAACCGCGAGGTGATCGTGTCGGGCGGCGTCTACGGCTCGCCGCAGCTCCTGATGCTGTCGGGTCTCGGGCCGGCCGCGCATCTCAAGCAGCATGGCATCGCCGTCGTACGCGACATGCCGGGCGTCGGCAGCCACCTGCACGACCACTTCAATACCTACGTCGCGTACAAGTGCGCCCAGCCGGTGACGATGAACGACCTCGTGCTGAGCCTGCCGCGGCGGATCATGGCCGGCATGCAGTACGCCTTCGGCCGCACCGGGCCGCTCGCCTCGATGGGCCTCTATGTCGGCGCGCTGGTGCGCAGCGACCGGCGGCTGGAGAGGCCCGACCTGCAGATCAACATGTTCGCGTGGGCGATCCGCGAGCGGAACCGAGACGGCGTGGTGCCCCAGCCCTTCTCCGCCTTCGGCCTCTCGCCGGTGCATCTCACGCCCGAGGGCCGCGGCACGGTGCGGCTGAAGTCGGCCGATCCGTTCGCGGCGCCGGAGATCCGCTTCAACTTCCTGAAGAGCGCCAACGACTACAACGCGCTGATCCAGGGCATGCGGATCTGCCGCGAGATCGCCCGCCAGCCGGCCCTGAAGCCGTTCGTGGTCGAGGAGATCCTGCCCGGCCCGCATGTCACCGAGGAGGCCGATCTCAAGGCGGACATCCGGGCGCGCGGGGTCTCCAATCTTCACCCTGTGGGTACTTGTCGCATGGGCCGCGAAGTGGATGCCGTCGTCGATCCACAACTCAAAGTTTATGGGATCGACCGACTCCGGGTGGCTGATGCCTCCATCATGCCATCTATCGTGGCTGGCAACACCAATGCCCCCTCCATCATGATCGGCGAGAAGTGCGCCGACATGGTCCGGCAGGCCGCGCGCTAGAAGCAGGCGTCCCAAACGATCCACAGGGGTGGCCGCTTTGATGTTCACATAGTTTACACATGCTCTCGTATAAACGTGACCCATGGGAAGGGGCATCGCGGCTGCGGGGGCAGCCGCTCTGATCACATGCGCGAGCGTGTCGGCCGGCCATGCCGCCGTGTTCGACCGGGCCGATCCTGTCGCTGCCGAGGAGCGGCTGCTGGGCAGCGCCGACGAGGCGGCGCAGCAGAAGGAACTGCTGACGTTCACGCGCCGGATCGGCGATGGCGGCATCGTCACCGGGTCGCTCGCCGACTCCATGCTTGTCGCCGGCGTGCCGGCCTCGACGTCGCTCGAGGCGCTGAAGTCGCTCGAGAGCGTCATCGACCTCGATCGCGACATCCACACTGGCGACCACTTCTATGTACGCCACGAGGAGACGTTCACCGCGGCGGGCGACCGCATCGGTGTCGGCCGCGTGCTGTGGCTCGAGGTGAATACCAGGGCCAGGGGCACGATCGCGATCCATCGCTTCCGGCCCCGTTCAGTGAACGAGGGACGCGGCGTCGATCAATTCTGGCTGCCGAGCGGCCAGGCGGCCGCGCCACCGGCCTTCCGCCCGCCGCTCGACGTCATGAAGCTGACCTCGGGCTTCGGCTTGCGCGCCGATCCGCTGGACCATCCGTCGAGCGGCACCATGCCGGCGGTCGTCGAGGTGCCGATGCCGCAGGCGGCGCCAGCGCCGCAGGAAGTGCCAACCTCGTCGCGGGAGCTGCGCGCGGTCAATCGCGCCTACGCGGGCTTCGACATGGGCTCGCTCGGCAGCGCCGCGCGCGACGCGATGGGCGGTGGCTCGGACATCGACCGCATCATGGCCCGCCGTCGCATCCGCGCCCAGGAGGCCGCGGAGCGCGAACGCCAACAGGCAGAGGCGGCGGCCGCTGCCGCCGCGAAGGCCAAGGCCGCACCGCAGGTCGAGGCCAGCATCGGGCCGCCGAAGGTGCAGAAGCTGTTCATGCACGAAGGTCTCGACCTGTTCGCCAACATCGGCACGCCGATCCATGCCGCGGCCGACGGCGTGGTGCTGAACCTCGGACCGGCTGGCGGCTACGGCAACTGGGTGCGGCTTGGCCATGCCGGCAAGATCACGACAGTCTACGGCCATTTGTCGCGCGTCGCGCCCGGCCTGCAGGTCGGCGAGCCCGTGCTGCGCGGCGAATTGATCGGCTTCGTCGGCAACACCGGCCGCTCGACCGGCGCGCATCTGCACTACGAGATCCAGAGCAACGGCCGGCCGGTCGATCCGGCGACCTGGCCCGCGACCCGGCAGGCGCACCTCGCGGCGGGCGACCTCGCGCTGTTCAGGAAGCGGATCTCCGCCTCGCTCGCCGAGTGCGCGCTGGAAGGACGCCACGCGGGGCGGTAGGCTCCTACAAGCCGTTCGACTCCGTTTCGGCCGGCGCAAAGCTGTCGAGCCACCGCCGCGCCTCGTGCTGCTCGCGGAAAATGCGGATGGGCCGCGTCAGGTCCCGGACGGTGTCGGCATAGACCATGGCCGAAACATACGCCGCCTCGTTGTCGGCGACGATGGCGAACGGCCCCAGGGCCTCGCGCGCGGCGTGGTCTCGCACCGCCCGACCGACGCTCTGCAACAGTGCGGTATCGAACACCGTCGACATGCCGCTTACCACGAACATCTTGCGGTAGCCGCCGACCGCCTGCATCGCTTCGATATAGGCGCCGAATTCGTGCGGCGCGACGTCGTCCCGGGCGACCGCGATCACCAGGCGCTGGGGATGTGAAATGGTCCATGACAGCGGCATGCGGAATTGATCTTCGCATAAAAGAGCGCTTTGATCCCCGTCTTCTATTTCGAGGGAAACGCCATGACGGACGACAACAAGTGGATCGGCAAACGCACCCCCCGCCCCGACGGCGCCGACAAGGTCACCGGCCGGGCGGCCTACGCGGCCGACACCACCATGCCCGGCATGATCTGGGGCAAGGTCCTGCGTAGTCCCCATCCGCACGCCCGCATCAAGTCGATCGACACCTCGAAAGCCGAGAAGCTGCCGGGCGTGAAGGCGGTCTGCACGGCCAAGGACATCGTCGACTTCCCGATCGAGAAGGGTCCCGTGATGCTGGGCATCCAGGACATGCGCTGGATGTGCCGCAACGTCATGGCGCGCGAGCGCGCCCTGTTCCACGGCCACCCGGTCGCCGCCGTCGCCGCCGACACCCAGGCGATCGCCGCCGAGGCGTGCAAGCTGATCAAGGTCGACTACGAGGTGCTGCCCTGGGTGATCGACGTCGACGACGCCAGGAAAGACGGGGCTCCCACCCTGTTCGACCACATCAAGTTCAACGACAAGCCCTCCAACATCGCCGGCACGCTCGAGCACAAGCTCGGCGACGTCGAAGCCGGCTTCAGGGAAGCCGAGGTGGTGGTCGAGCGCAGCTTCAAGACCGAGGCCGTGCACCAGGGCTACATCGAGCCGCACGCCTGCCTCGTCAGCGTCGCCGGCGACGGCAAGGTCACCGTCTGGAGCTCGAGCCAGGGCCAGTTCATGGTGCGCGCGATGTGCTCGCTGATGTCGGGCATCCCCCAGAGCGACATCCGGGCGATCCCGGCCGAGATTGGCGGCGGCTTCGGCGGCAAGACGATCGTCTATCTCGAGCCGGTCGCGCTGGTGCTGGCGAAGAAGTCGGGCCGGCCGGTCAAGATGGTGATGACGCGCGAGGAGGTGATGCGCGCGTCGGGGCCGACCTCGGGCTCGTCGAGCACGGTCAGGATCGGCGCGAAGAAGGATGGCACGATCGTCGCCGCGCAGGGCACCTGGTACCTGCAGGCGGGCGCTTTCCCGGGCTCGCCGATCCGGGGCGCCGCGGGCTGCGCCTTCGCGCCATACAACATCCCGAACGTGCTCTCGAAGGGCTTCGACGTGGTGTCGAACCGCTCCAAGGTCGCGGCCTACCGCGCGCCGGGCGCGCCGATCGGCGCCTTCTCGGTCGAGAGCGTGATGGACGAGCTGGCCGAGAAGCTCGGCATGGATCCGCTGGAGTTCCGTCTCAAGAACGCCGCCAAGCAGGGGACCAAGGCGGCGCACGGGCCGGTCTACCCGGTGATCGGCTACGAGGAGACGCTGCGCCAGGCGTTGGCCAGCGAGCACTACAAGTCGCCGCTCAAGCCCAACCAGGGCCGCGGCGTCGCCTCGGGCTACTGGTTCAACGCCGGCGGCGAATCGAGCGCGCACGTCCACATCACCGAGGACGGCAACGTCGTGGTGATGACCGGCCATCCCGACATCGGCGGCAGCCGCGCCTCGACCGCCAACATCGCGGCCGAGCTGCTGGGCATCCATCCCAGCCGCATCAACGTGATCATCGGCGACACCAACAGCGTCGGCTTCTCCAACCTGACCGGCGGCAGCCGCGTCACCTTCGCCTCGGCGATGGTGGTGACGCAGTCGGCCGAGAAGGTGATCAAGCAACTGTGCAGCCGCGCCGCCAAGATCTGGAAGATCGACGAGGACGCGGTGACCTGGGAAAACGGCTACGCCCGACCGGCCGGCGACAACGCCGGCAAGTTCGAGCCGCTGTCGCTGAAGCAGCTCGCCGCCAAGGCGTCGGAGACCGGCGGGCCGATCGGCGCCGCCACGCAGCTCAACACCGCGGGCGCCGAGGGCGGCTTCTCGACCCACGTCGCCGACGTCGAGGTCGATCCCGCCACCGGCAAGGTCAAGGTCATCCGCATGACCTGCTTCCAGGATGTCGGCCGCGCGATCCATCCCGACTATGTCGAGGGCCAGCTGCAGGGCGGCATGTCCCAGGCGATCGGCTGGGCGCTGACCGAGGAGTACATCTACAACAAGCGCGGCCAGGTCGATAACCCGGGCTTCCTCGACTACCGCATGCCGGTGGCCTCGGACCTGCCGATGCTCGAGTGCGGCATCATCGAGATCCCGAACCCCAAGCACCCGCAGGGCGTGAAGGGTGTCGGCGAGGTGCCGCTGGTGCCGGGCATGGCGGCGGTACGCAACGCCGTCTACAACGCCATCGGCATCCGCTTCGATCACCTGCCGATCTCGCCGCCCAAGGTGCTCGACGCGCTCGAGCCCGAGCCGTTCAGGCAGGCGGCCGACTAGCGACTTCACCAGCCGCGCATCCCGGCCTGTCCTCGGGCAGGCCGGCGCGCGGCGAATTGCCTTCGCAACCCGGCTCTTGTGCCGATCTTGGTCGGGCGATGACTTCCGACGCCGATCGCACCGGTAAGGTCCCCGAGGTCACCCTGCTGTTCTGGGTCCTCAAGGTCGCCGCCACGACCCTGGGCGAGACCGGCGGCGATGCGGTGACCATGTCGCTCGATTGGGGCTATCTCGCCGGCACCGCGCTGTTCGCCGGGGTGTTCGCGGTCAGCGTCGCGGCGCAGATCGCCGCCCGGCGCTTCCATCCCTGGCTCTACTGGCTGACCATCGTGGCCACCACGACCGT
>JAFEFF010000119.1 GCA_018240745.1 Pseudomonadota bacterium | reverse complement strand
GCCGAGCCATGGCACATCTGGCTGCGCTATCCCGAGCTCGCCAAGGAAGTCGACTATCTCGCCGTGCATATCCTGCCGTATTGGGACGAGCAGTCGAGCCAGACGCCGCTCGAGTACCTCAAGGACAAGATCGGCCAGCTCCGTCAGGCCTACCCGAACAAGAACATCATCGTTACCGAGGTCGGCTGGCCGTCGAACGGCGCTTCGCGGCGCAGCCCGGCGACCGGTTTCATCAAGCGCGCCACGCCGGCCGAGCAGGCCAGGAACATCCGCGACATGGTGGCGTGGCTGAAGGCGCAGAACATCCAGTACTTCGTGGTCGAAGCGATCGACCAGCCGTGGAAGTCGTACGACCTCGAAGGCAAGGCGGGCGGCTACTGGGGCCTGTGGAACGCCGATCGGCAGCAGAAGTTCAACTGGAGCGGACCGATCGAGACATTCCCCGACTGGTGGGTCTATGCCGGGTGGTCGCTGGCGGCCGGATTGCCGTTGATGGCGCTGTTCCTGTGGCGCTGGCCGAAGCTGCGCATGCCGGGGCAGATCGCCTTCTGCGGCCTCGTCTCGCTGTCGACCGGCGCCATGGCGTACGGCGCGTCGGTCGCGGCCGGCACCTACATGGTGACGGGCGAGATCATCGGCTGGGCCGTGCTCGCCTTCTTCCTGATGCTGAGTCTGGCCATGGCCCTGGTGCAGGCGCTCGAGCTCGTCGAGACGATCTGGCGCCATCGCTGGGAGCGTGAGGCGCTGCCGGCGGCGGAGATGATCGCCAGGCAGCCGGCCGACCGGCATTGGCCCAAGGTTTCGCTGCATCTCGCGATCTGCAACGAGCCGCCGGCGATGGTGATCCAGACCATCGAATCCCTTGCGGCGCTCGACTATCCGGACTTCGAAGTGATCGTCATCGACAACAATACCAAGGATCCCGCGATATGGCGGCCGGTGCAGGACTATTGCGCCCAGCTCGGCGAGCGCTTCAAGTTCTTCCATTTCGACGTCATGAAGGGCTTCAAGGCCGGCGCGCTGAACTACGTGCTGAGCCAGACCGCGCCCGACGCCGAAGTGATCGGCGTGATCGACAGCGACTACATGGTGCGGCCGGACTGGCTGAAAGGCGTGGTGCCGTACTTCGACGACGCCAGGATCGCCTACGTGCAGTGCCCGCAGGACCACCGCGACTGGACCGGCGATCGCTTCAAGGAAATGCTCAACTGGGAATATGCCGGCTTCTTCGACATCGGCATGTGCCTGCGCAACGAATACGACGCCATCATCCAGCACGGCACCATGACGCTGGTGCGCCGCACCGCCATGGAGGAGATGAACGGCTGGGCGACCTGGTGCATCACCGAGGACACCGAACTCGGCCTGCGCCTGATGGAGACCGGCTACGGCGCGATGTACAGCCGCGAGCGCTTCGGCCATGGCCTGACCCCCGACCACTTCGCCGGCTACAAGAAGCAGCGTTTCCGCTGGGCCTATGGCGCCATGCAGATCATGAAGGCGCATGCCGGCAAGATGCTGGGCAATACCACCAGGCTCACCTTCTGGCAGAAGTACCACTTCGTCGCCGGCTGGCTGCCGTGGTTCGCCGATGCGCTGAACCTGCTCTTCACCTGGGCGGGCCTCGCCTGGGTGCTCGCCGTGCTGGTGCCGCCGCTGGTTGGCATCAAGCCGGTCGGCCTGCCGCCGGCCGAGTTCATCATCCCGACCATCGGCATCTTCATCTTCAAGCTGGTCTACTCGTTCGGCCTCTACGCCGATCGCGTGCGCTGCACCTTCCGCCAGAGCCTCGGCGCGTCGCTCGCCGGCCTGGCGCTCACCTACACCGTGGGCCGCGCGGTGCTGTACGGCCTCGCGACCAGCCGGCTGCCCTTCATGCGCACGCCCAAGATGGACGAGCGCGCCACGCTCGCCATGGCGCTCGGCATGGCGCGCGGCGAAGCGGTGCTGACGGCGCTGCTGTGGCTCGCGGCGGCGATCCTGTGGAACACCTCGGGTGCGATCGATCCCGAGGCGCGGCTGTGGTCGATCTTCATGCTGGTGCAGTCGCTGCCGTTCGTCGCCGCCGTCGTCGTCTCGGTGGTGAATGCGATGGAGCAGATGCGTCACGCCCGCGCGATCTACGAAACCGCTTCGGCGCCGATGGTTGCCACGGCGGCGATGCAGCCCGCACAATAGGCGATGCCTTCCGCGGCACCCGCGGGCACAGCCCTGTTCCTGAAACGCTGGTTGCGCCAGCCCCTTTCCATGGGGGCGGTGATGCCGAGCGGTCCGCTGCTCACGCGAGCGCTGGCGCTGACGGCGGTGCGCGAGATGCAGGGCCGAGACGGCCATGTCGTCGAGCTCGGCGCCGGCACCGGCGAGGTCACCAAGGCGCTGCTGGCGGCGGGCATCGCGCCCGAGCGGCTGGCGCTGGTCGAGCGCGATCCCGAGCTGGTGGCCTTCCTGCGCCGCCATTTTCGCGGGCCGCACATCATCGAGGGCGACGCCGCGCGCCTGCCGAAGCTGCTCGCCGCCGAGGGCGTCGCCAAGGTGGCGACCGTGGTGTCGGGCCTGCCCCTGCTGTCGCTGCCGAACGACGTCGTGACCGGCATCGTGCATGGTGCGTTCGAGGCGCTCCCCGAGGGCGCGGCGCTGGTGCAGTTCACCTATGGTCCGTCGCCGCCGATTCCGAAGGGCCTGCGCGAGAGGCTGCATCTGGTCGGCACGCACGGCCGGCGCATCTGGCGCAACGTGCCGCCCGCGGTGGTGTGGACGTTCAGAAGGCCCGTCGCTTGACCGAATTCCGTTTCGACGAGTCGCTGCGCACCACGATCAAGGGCCATCTCGACGGGTTCGAGGTGCGCCGCCGCAGCGATCCCGGCAGCCTCCGCCACGCCGCCGTCGCGGTGACGGTCGTCGAGGCCGACGTGCCTGGAGAGGCGGCCTTCCTGTTGACCAAGCGTACGCCGCGCCTGCGCGCGCATGGTGGCCAGTGGGCGCTGCCGGGCGGCCGGGTCGATCCCGGCGAAACCATACGGCACACCGCGCTGCGCGAGCTGCACGAGGAGCTGGGCGTGCTGGCGTCGATCGACGACGTGCTGGGCGTGCTCGACGACTATCCGACGCGCTCGGGCTATCTCATCGCGCCGGTCGTCGTCTGGCTGGGCGGCCGCATCGAGCTCAAGCCGAACCCGGGCGAGGTGGCCGCCGCCTACCGCATCCGCTGCGCCGAGCTGTTCCGCCCCGATTCACCGGAGGTCGTGCCGATCCCCGAGTCCGACCGCCCGATCATCCGCCTGCCGCTGCCGGTCGCGACGGTGAACGCCCCGACCGCGGCCGTGCTCTATCAATTCAAGGAAGTCGCCCTGGCCGGGCGCGCCACCCGCGTCGAGCACTACGAGCAGCCGGTCTTCGCCTGGCGTTAGAACCTACTTTCCCTCCCCCGAAGGGGGAGGGCTGGGGAGGGGGTCGCGATGCTGATGCCAGTCAGGATGCATGACCGCCCAAACGATTGTTTCGATTACAGCCTCTCGCTCATTCGACATCGCACCATTCCAGAAGCGCAAGACTCGAAAGTTCTGCGCTTCCAGGAATTGAGTACGCTGGTCATCGTAGGTCGCGCGCTCGACGTGCTGGCTGCCATCCAATTCGATGATCAGCCTGCTCTTGAGACACGCGAAATCGGCAACGTATGGGCCGATTGGAACTTGGCGTCGAAAGCGGGGGCCTGGAATCTTTCCGCGGCGGAGGTCCTGCCAGAGCCTCCGCTCGGTATCCGTCATAGTCTTGCGGAGCTCGCGCGCGAAGCCCTGAGTTCGAGGTTCCGACGTCGGTCGCATGGCAGCGGCTCTCCCCCTCCCCAACCCTCCCCCTTCGGGGGAGGGAGGTTGGTTAGCGCGAGGCGGCGACGGCGACGGGGCGGCGCTTCAGGAAGACCGTGGTCTCCTGCTCCATCACATGCTCGCCGCGCTGGTTGATCGTCACCTGGCGCAAGCGGCAGATGCCGCGGTCGGGCTTGGATTGCGAGGCGCGCAGCTCGACGATGTCGGTCACGACGCGGAGCGTGTCGCCGGGGCGCACCGGCCGCGGGAACTGCGTCTCACCGAGGCCCGGCGAGCCCAGGCTGCAGGCTTTCAGCACGCCGAGCTCGAGCCATAGCTTCAGGGTCACGCACATCGTGTGGAGGCCCGACGCGATCAGGCCGCCATACTGCCATTTGCGGGCGAACTCGGCGTCGATATGGAACGGCTGCGGGTCCCACTGCCGGGCGAATTCGATGATGCCGGCCTCGGTCAGCGTCATGCCGCCGCTGATGAAGCGCTCGCCATTTTTGAAGTCCTCGAAGTAGCGATCGGTCACAGGACCAGCTCCAGGTAGGCGGTGTCCGGAATCGGGCTCGGGTAGTAGGGCGGGATCTCGACGAAGCCCATCGAGCGATAGAGCGACAGGGCCTGGCGCATTTTGCCGCTGATTGTGTCCAGCCTGAGACGCTGATAGCCACGTTCCCGCCCGATGGCGACGATGTCCTCGGCCAGCGCGCGGCCGATCGAGCGTCCGTCCGCGGTGCGCCGGCCGCGGAATTGCGGCTTCACGTAGAGCCGCTTCATCTCGCAGATGCCTTGGTCGAGCTTGCGGAGGGCAACCGCACCCGCTGCTTCCTCGCCGACCCTGGCCAGCAGCAGGGCGCCGGCAGGGGCGGCGTACTTGCCGGGGAAGTCCGCCAGCTCCTTGTCGAAATCCTGGTAGGCGAGGGAAAAGCCCAGCGATTCGGCATACTCGCGGAACAGCGCCTTGATCGCGTCGTGGTCGGCTGGCGTGCGCGGCGCGGAGATCGTGGCAACAGGAGTGGCGGCAGTCATCCGGAAGAACGGCGTGAAGCTCTATGGCTTCGAGAATGCACCCAATCCGCGGCGGGTGAAAATCTTTCTGGCGGAGAAGACGATCGTCCGGCGTGCCGGACGGCGCCAACCAGCGCCGCGGCAACGTGGAGGCTCAGACGATCACGCCGCGCAGGCCGTAGATCAGGCCGATGACCAGCAGGCCGATGAAGACCGTCTCGATCACCAGCAGCGCCACCGACCGGCCGCCGATGCGGACCAGCGCCAGCAGCGACGTCTTGATGCCGAGTGCGGCGATGGCGGTGATGATCAGGAACGACGAAACCTGCGCCAGGCTCGTGCGAACCGGCGGCGGCAGGAGGCCCAGCGAGTTCACCAGGGCCAGCAGCAGGAAGCCGAACAGGAACACCGGCGGGGCCGGCCGGGCATCGCCCGCGCGCTCGCCGCTCCGCGCCACCCACCAGGCGATCGCGGTGACCGCCGGCAAGAGGCAGGCGACGCGCAGCAGCTTGGTGATGAGGGCGATCGCCAGCACGTCCTTGCCCAGCGTCTCGCCGGCCCCGGCGACCTGCGCCACGTCATGGATGGCGCCGCCGAGGAACACGCCCATCTCGAAGTCCGAGTAGCCCAGTGCGCTGTGCAGGGTCGGATAGATCACCATCGTGATGGTGCTGATGAAATTGACGCCCATCACCGCGAAGGCGAGATCGCGGTCGGAGTTGGGATGGCGCGGCAGCACCGCCGAGGTCGCCATCGCCGCCGCCGCGCCGCACACGCCGGTGGCGCAGCCGGTCAGGAAGCCGAAGTCGCGCGTCAAACCGAACATCCGGGCGACGATCGCGCCGAAGGCGATGGTGCAGCTCACCGCCGCGATCGCGATCGCGACCGGCAGGGCGCCGCCATGAACCAGCTGGCCGAGAGTGAGCTGGGCGCCGTAGAGCGCAACGCCGAGGCGCAGCAGCGTGCGGCCGGAGAAATCGAGGCCGGGCCTCAGCACGTCCTTCGACGACAAGGGCTGCAGGCACATGCCGATCACCAGCGTGACGATCAGCGGCGGGATCATCACCCGCCCGAATTTCATCCAGCCGTTGGCGTTGGCCACGAAGGCGATGGCGGCAATGGCGCAGCAGAGCAGGATGCCCGGCGCCGACTTCTTCAGGTTCTCGGGCGCCCAGAGGCGGGCGACCTCGATGACGACGCTTGTATTAGACATCGATCACGGCAACGAGCTGGCCTTCACCGATCGCCTCGCCTTCGTTAACCCTGATTTCCTTGATGGTGCCGGCCTTGGGCGACAGCACCGGGATCTCCATCTTCATCGATTCGAGGATCATGATCTCGCCCTCGACCTCGACCTTGTCGCCCGGCTTGAGCTGGATCTTCCAGACATTGCCGGCGATTTCCGACTTCACGTTGACGACGGCCATGCCCCGAAGGTCTCCCCCAGAAACTGGGAAGCCTTTTCGGCCACCCGCCGCGCCAAGGCAAGTGCCGGCTGATCCACACGCGCGCCCAGCAGGGAGGCGGGGCGATTGACCGCAGAGATCGTTCCGTCCTGCAAGGTGGAGCGGCCGTCGCCGATGCGCGCCGAGCGCGCCGCCACGGCCACGGCGGCGATGCCGGCCTGCTCCAGCACGCCGAGGCCCCGGATGCCGGCGCATTCGATGCCGGGACCGGCGTCGTTGAACAGGATGAGACGCGGCCGCATCGGCGCTGTCGTGGTGCCGGCGATCAGAGCACCATGACTGCCGGTCGCCGCCACGCGGTCGCGGTCGTCGGGGCCCAGCATCGAGGCTGAATCGAGGCACAGTATGCCGTCGACCTCATAGCGGCCTTCGGCTTGTACGGGCGGTGGCCGGTGCGGCCATGGCGCCCGCTTCAACCGTTCGACCGCGTCGCGACAGCTCGTGCCAATCGCGACGCCGCAGGCGAGGGCATACGCATTGGCGCGGCTGATGCGGCCGCGCGCCAGCAGGTCGTCGGCGTCGCCGATGCGCGCGCTCTCGGTGGCGATCGCTGCCATGGCGAGGCCGAGCTTCTCGGCATAGGCGAGGCCGCCAATGCCCGCATCGTCGAGGCCGATGCCTGCGTCGTGATGGATGGCGGCGCGCACGCCCGCCTTGGCCGAGAGATAGGCCGCATGGATCGCGCCGTGGCTGCCGGTGACGACCACCGCGCCATCGGCTTCGGGAGGCAGCCTGGTCGCGCTGTCGACGGTGAGGACGTTCATTGCTTCGACCTTACCCGTCGTCCCGAGCGGAGCGAAGCGAAGTCGAGGGACCTTGCCTGCATCCGGCAAGGTCTCTCCGCTTCGCCCCGCTGCGCGGGCTTCGGTCGAGACGACGGTGGGGGCTTGCCGCTATATAGCTCGCATGGCCGAGACCCCCACCGTCGACAACAAAGTCGCCGTGCTGATCCTGCAGCATCCACAGGAGCAGGATCGCGTGCTCGGCACCGCGAACCTGATCTGCGCGACGCTGGAGCATGCCAGGCTGACGATCGGCCTGTCGTGGCGCAATCTCGGCCACGCGCTCGGCGAACCGGCCGAGGCGAAGGACTGGGGCGTCCTCTATCTCGGCTCCGCGCATGCGATGAAGGAGAAGAGCACGCTGGTTGCGCTCGACCGCAAGGGTGAGCCGCTGGCCGACCAGGCCGCGGCCCGCGCCGGGCTCAAAGGCATCGTCGCGCTCGACGGCAATTGGGCCCAAGCCAAGGCGCTATGGTGGCGCAACGCCTGGCTCACCAGGCTGCGCCGGTTCGTGGTGGTGCCGGATGGCCCGTCGCTCTACGGCGACCTGCGCCGCGAGGCCCGGCCGGACGCTGTCTCCACGCTCGAAGCCGTGGCTCTGGCACTCGCCGCGCTGGAAGGCGACGACGCGGTGCGGGAGGCGCTGCTGGTCCCGTTCCGCGACCTGCTGGCAAAGGCCCGCGCCTCGGGCACTTCCTCCCTTTCGCGGAGTCCGCGCAGGGGAGGGGCCCGCGCCCTACGCGGGCGGAAGGGTCATAAGCCGCGGTGGTGACTCCTGACCCCTCCGCCCCGCCAAGAGCGGGGCACCTCCCCTGGCGGAATCCGCCGAGGGGAGGAAAGGCTCTTTTGCTATATAGTCCCGTCATGCTCGACCAACCGCAGGTCCCCGTCACCCAGCGCACCAATCCCGAACGCTCGTTCAAGGAAGAGGTGCGGGCGCTCAGGCTTGGCAACGGCGAGATGTTCCGCGGCGAGGGCATCCTGGCGGTCACCAAAGCGATCCTGCAGTCGGGCGTGGCCTATGTCGGCGGCTACCAGGGCGCGCCGGTGTCGCATCTGGTCGACGTACTGGTCGAGTCGCAGGACCTGCTCGACGAACTGGGCGTGCATCTCGAGACCTGCACCAACGAGGCCTCGGCGGCGGCGATGCTCGGCGCCTCGATCAACTATCCGATGCGCGGCTGCGTCACCTGGAAGTCGATCGTCGGCACCAATGTGGCGGCCGACGCGCTCTCCAACCTCGCTTCGCCCGGCGTGATCGGCGGCGCGCTGATCGTGGTCGGCGAGGACTACGGCGAGGGCGCCTCGGTCATCCAGGAGCGGACGCAGGCCTATGCGCTGAAGTCGTCGGTCTGGCTGATGGACCCGCGGCCGTCGCTGCCGACCATCGTGCAATGCACCGAGAAGGCGTTCGAGCTGTCCGAGGCGACCAACACGCCGGTGATGATGGAGCTGCGCATCCGCGCCTGCCACGTGACGGGCGAGTTCGTGGCCAAGGACAACAAGGCGCCGGCCGTCTCGCGCAACCGGCGGCTCGCCAACCCGGCGGTGCACGACTACGGCCGCATCTCACATCCGCCGTCGACCTATGCGCACGAAAAGCTGAAGGTCGAGGTGCGCCAGCCCGCCGCCGAGCGATTCATCGTCGCGAACGGGCTGAACGAATTCTTCCCCGGCGAGCGCAGCGACCTCGGCATCATCGTCCAGGGCGGCATCACCAACGTGCTGGTGCGCGGCCTCGACCGGCTCGAGGTCGGGGGCAAGGTGCCGATGCTGGTGCTCAACGTCACGCATCCGCTGGTGCCCGGCCAGATCGCCGACTTCTGCAAGGGCAAGCGGGCGGTGCTGGTCGTCGAGGAGGGCGCGCCGGACTACATCGAGCAGTCGATCCACGCGTGCTTGCGCAAGCGCGACATCGACACCCGGATCTACGGCAAGGACGTGCTGCCCATGGCCGGCGAGTACACCGCCGAGGTGCTGACCGAGGGCCTGCTCGAGTTCTTCGCCCGCGCCGCCAACGACATCGACCTGTCGGGGCCGCGCGAGCGCTTCGAGGCGGCCAAGGCGGGCCGCGCCGAGGCGCACAGGATCTTGGGCGGCCCGCTGCCGTTGCGTCCGCCGGGCTTCTGCGTCGGCTGTCCCGAGCGGCCGGTCTTCTCGGCGATCAAGCTGCTCGAGCGCGAGGTCGGCAAGGTTCATATCTCGAGCGACATCGGTTGCCATTCCTTCGCGACCCTGGCGCCCTTCAACCTCGGCAACTCGATCCTGGGCTTCGGCATGTCGCTCGCGGCCGCGGGTGCCGTCGCGCCCGTCATGGAGAAGCGCACCATCTCGGTGATGGGTGACGGCGGCTTCTGGCACAACGGCCTTTTATCGGGCGTAGCCTCGTCGATGTTCAACCGCGGCGACCGCGTGCTGGTCATCATGCAGAACGGCTACACGTCGGCGACCGGCGCACAGTTCATTCCCAACACGGCGGGCAACCGGCGCGACGGCCAGACGACGTCGGACATCGCCGCCACCCTGAAGGCGATGGGCGTGAGCTGGCTGCGCACCATCCGGACCTACAACGTCGGCACCATGCTCAAGACGCTGCGCGAGGCGATGAGCACCGACGAGAAGGGCCTGAAGGTGATCGTAGCCGACGGCGAATGCCAGCTCGCGCGCCAGCGCCGCGTGCGGCCGCAGATCGCCGCCGACCTCAGGGCGGGCAAGCGGGTGGTGCGCACACGCTTTGGCGTCGACGACGAGGTCTGCACCGGCGACCACTCGTGCATCCGGCTGTCGGGCTGCCCTTCGCTGGTGGTGAAGCCCAGCCCCGATCCGCTGCGCACCGATCCGGTGGCACACGTCAACAATGGCTGCGTCGGTTGTGGCCTGTGCGGCGAGGTGGCGGACGCCGCCGTGCTGTGTCCGTCCTTCTACAAGGCCGACATCGTGCAGAACGCGACATGGTGGGACCGCCTGGTGTGGAAGCTGCGGTCCAAGGTGATCGGAGCGCTGGCATGCTGATGTCATGCGGACCGCGGACCTCCAGGTCCGCTCATGATTCTGAGGCGGGCCTGGAGGCCCGCGGTCCAGAAGAATGAAACCGATCACCATCCTGGTCGGCGCGCTGGGCGGCGATGGCGGCGGCGTGCTGTGCGACTGGATCGTCGCGGCGGCGCACAGCCAGGGACTGGACGTGCAGGCGACGCAGATTCCCGGCGTCGCCCAGCGCACCGGCGCCACGACCTACTATCTCGAGGTCGTGCCGTCGCGCGGCTCGCACGGGACCGTCCTGGCGCTCAATCCGGCGATCGGCGAGGTCGACGTGGCGCTCGCGACCGAGCTGCTCGAAGCCGGCCGCATGATCTTCAACGGCTTCGTCACGCCCGACCGCACCACCCTGATCGCCTCGACCCATCGCGTGCTGGCGATCAGCGAGCGCAGCGCGATGGGCGACGGCAGCTTCGATGTCGGCCGGCTGCTGCGCGCGGTGAAGGAGCGCAGCCAGGCGCAGATCCTGTTCGACATGGACCAGGCCGCCGAGGAAAGCGGCGGCGTGATCAACGCCGTGCTGCTGGGCGCGCTGGCCGGCTCGGGCAGGCTGCCGATCCCCGATGCCGCGTTCGAGACGGCGATCCGTGAGGGCGGCAAGGCGGTCGACACCAATCTCGCGGCCTTCGCCTTCGGCCGGGGCCATGCGCGTGGCGAGCTCGAGCAGGCGGTGCGCGAGCATCGCAAGCGCCAGACCGCCGCGCAGGGCGTCGAGGACCTGATCGCGCGCGCTCGCCGGAGCTTCCCGGCCGCGAGCCTCGATGTGGTGGAGGAGGGCATCCGCCGTCTCGCCGCCTACCAGGATCGCCGCTATGCCGCGCTGTTCCTCGACCGCCTCGCCGGCATCGACGCCGCGATCGTGCGCGAGGTGGCCCGCCATCTCGCCGTGCGCATGTCCTACGAGGACGTGATCCGCGTCGCGCAGGCCAAGACCTCGCGCGAGCGGCTGGAGCGTGTGCGTGCCGAGGTGCGGGCCAAGCCCCACGAGCCGGTCGGGATCACCGAGCATTTCAAGCCGGGCAACGAGGAGATCGCGGCGATGCTGCCGCCCAAGCTGGCGCGCTGGCTGCTGGCGCAGCCGAAGTTCCATTTCCCGATGCATTTGCGCAGCACGACGATTTGGGGCTTTGCGCGGTTGCGGCTGCTGGCGGGCCTGCGCTGGTGGCGCCCGTATACCTGGCGCTATGTCGAGGAACAGGCCCAGATCGAGGCCTGGCTGGGCCAGATCGCGGCGGCGCAGGCGCTGAGCCTGGATCTGGCCCGCGAGATCGCCGAGGCGGCGCGGCTGATCAAGGGCTACGGCGACACCCACAAGCGCGGGCTGGGCAACTACCGCCGCATCACCGACGAGATCATCGCGCCCGCTCTCGCCGGTCGCATGCCGGCGCGGCAGGCGGCCGACGCCGTCGCCAATGCGCGCGTCGCCGCGCTCGCCGATCCCGAAGGCGACGCGCTCGGCCGGACCCTCACTGCCGTCGCGGCCGCGGCCGGGATCACGACGATGCGCCATGCCGCTGAGTAGCCGGCACGAGATCACGGTCGAATGGGGTGACTGCGATCCCGCCGGGATCGTCTATTACCCCAGCTATTTCCGCTGGTGCGACCAGGCGACCTATCGGCTGTTCCTCGCCGCCGGCCTGAAGCGTGACGATGTGAGCAGTGGCCATTGGACGGAGGGCACGCCGCTGGTCGCGGCCGAATGCGCCTTCCGCCGCCCCTCGCAGCCCGGCGAGAAGCTGGTGGTCGAAAGCCTCGTCGAGCGCTTCGGCCGCAGCTCCTTCACCATCCGCCATGTCTTCCGCAACCAGTCGGGCGAGATCGCGGCCGAGGGCAGCGAGACCCGCATCTGGGCGAAGAAGGAGGGCGATGCGCGGTCGCTCGAGGCGGTCGCCATCCCGGACGACGTAAAGCGTCGCCTGGGAGGCTAATCTTTCGCTGGGGGCGCGCCACTCCAGTGGCGCGTCTTTCATACTCATGAGGAAGAGCATGACGCGCCACTGGAGTGGCGCGCCCCCGGCAGAAGCAGAAAGGGAGAGTGTCATGCGCCGGAGCGATCAGCGGATTCTCACCACCCACGTCGGCAGCCTGCCGCGTGATCCGAACCTGTCGGACCTGCTGATCCGCGACGAGGCGGGCGAGACGGTCGATCGCGCCGAGCTGGCGCGGTTGGGCGAACAGGCCGTCCACTACGTGGTGCGCCAGCAGGTGGCCTGCGGCGTCGACGTCATCAACGACGGCGAGCAGCCGCGGGTCGGCTTCCAGACCTACGTCCCCCAGCGCATGAAGGGGTTCGGCGGCGAGTCGAAGCGGCCGCGCTCGCGCGACTGGACCGACTTCCCGGGCTTCGCCGCGTTCATGGAAAAACGCATGCCCCGGCGCAGCAAGGTGACCAACGCCCCGCAGGCGGTCGCCGACGTGAAGTACGAGGACCTCGGGCCCGCCAGGGAAGAAATCCGGCTGTTCCAGGCGGCGCTGAAGGACCTCGCCGCGCCGCCGGCCGAGACGTTCATGACTGCGGCGGCGCCCGGCATCATCGCCACCACCATGCTGAACGCGCACTACGACACGCACGAGGCCTATGTCTTCGCCCTCGCCCGCGAGATGAAGAAGGAATACGAGCTGATCGCGCGCGACTTCATCCTCCAGATCGACGCGCCCGACCTCGCGCTGGAACGCACCGTGCTGTTCCAGGACAAGACCGACAAGGAGTTCGTCGCCATCGCCGAGATGCACGTCGCGGCGCTCAACGAGGCTCTGGCCGGCATCCCGCGCGAGCGCGTGCGGCTGCATTGCTGCTGGGGCAACAACGAGGGCCCGCACATGCACGATATCCCGATGCGGGAGATCCTGCCGGTGCTCTACTCGGCGAGGGTCGGCGCGCTGTCGATCGAGTTCGCCAACCCGCGCCACCAGCACGAATACGCCGCCTTCGAGAACGCCAGGCTGCCGTCCGAATTCCTGCTGCTGCCGGGCGTGATCGACACCACGACCAACTTCGTGGAGCACCCCGAGGTGGTGGCCAACCGCATCTGCGAGGCCGTCGCGTCGGTCGGGGACCGCGAGCGGGTCATCGCCTCCTGCGACTGCGGCTTCGGAACCTTTGCCGGCTATGAATTGGTCGCCGCCGACGTGGTGTGGGCCAAGCTCCGGTCGGCCCGCGAGGGCGCCGACATTGCCACCCGCCGCCTGTGGGGCCGGGGATAGGCTGCAGGGTCAGAACGGAACCACATCGCCTCGGACGTGGCCCGGCCAAGCTCAGGTCGGCGCGCGAGGGCGCCGATATCGCCACTCGCAGGCTGTACGGCCAATCGAGCGGCCGCCTATTTTACCCGGGTAAAAGTGGGCGGAGGTGATGGCACGAGAGTGGGACGAATTGGGTAAAAGCCTTATGGAATCGGCATCGGATGCGTCCCACGCAAGTGGGATGCGGGACGGGACGAGGGGACGTCGTTCGGGACTTCCACTTTCTTCTCGTGGATGCCGCGGTAAATCGTGGCGCCGATATCGTTCTGATAGAGCCACAGACTGTTGGCCTGGCCGCTGAAGTTGGGCTCGCAGCCCATCGCCAGGCTGGGGCGGAAGCCGGTGCCGAGGCCGATGCCGTAGACGTTGGGCAGCACCGAGCCGTCGGCCAGCACCAGGCGGCAGTCGTCGCCGACCGCGTCGCCGTTGGCGTCGGCCCGCAGCGCGAGGCGGTGGCCCGCTTCGTCGATGATCGGCAGGGTCGCCGACCGATAGCCGAGGCACGGCGCGACCAGCGCCGCCTCGTCCATGAGCGAGCGCAACCCATCGGCGTCGAGATCGGCGACGTCGAGGATGGCGATGCGCGTCTCGGGCTCGCAGCCCGGCCGGGCCATGATGCGGCGCCAGATGTCGCGGCCATGACCTCGCAGCCCGCCCATCCGGTTCACCCGCCGGGTGCGCTGGCAGACATCGCCCGGATGAACCAGATAGCTGTCGGCGTCCGCCGCGGCCTGGTCGGGATAGAAAACGCGCGGCGGCCTGCGCTGCACGATCACCACCTGGCCGGTCTTCAGCCGCGCCGCAGCCGGCAGCTCGAGCAGGGCCCAGGCGACGGCATAGGCGCTGTGCGAGCCGCCGAGGATGACGATCCGACGGTCGCCGGCCATGCCGATGACGGTATTGGCCTCCGCGAGGCCGGCATGGCTCAGGAGGTCGTTCGACGGCATCAGCCGCGCCTTGCAGTCGGCGAAGCGCAGGCCGAGCAGGCTCTGGTCGCGCCACGGCTGATGTCCGCCGACCGCGACCACCGCCGACTGCGCGACGAGCGGGCGCGTCCGGCCATCCGGGCCGTGCACGAGCACCGCGACGCTGCCGTCGGACCTGAGATGGACCGAGCGCGCCTCGGTGTGCAGGTGAAGGGCCGAGGCAGGGTGCTCGTCGAGGATCTCGGTCATAGCGATGCCGATGCGGCTGATGTAGCGATCGACCAGCGGCAGCGGCGGGTAGGCCTCGCGATAGACCGCCATCTCATGTGCCACCGGCTCGTCGCGCATCCTGCGCAGGGACTCGGGGACGACGTCCGGCGCGAGGCATTCGAGGTAGGAGCCGCCGAGCGAATCGGAATTGATGCCGTAGCGGCCGAGGCTGCCGCCCAGCCGCCCGCTGCGCTCGACGATCGCCACGCCCTCGTCGAGCCAGCCCGGCAGATGCCCGTGCTGGGCGGCCCAGACCAGTGGTCCCAATCCGCCCGGGCCGCCGCCGACGATGATGCTGGAAAGCAACGCGGTACGCGGTCGCTCACGCCATGACATTACGAAACACCTCGGCAACACGATCGATGGCATCGGAATCAACGGCACGCGACGTCGGCAGGTTCACACCGGTGGCGGAGAGTTCGAGGCTGTTCGGGCAGTGCCGCGCATAGAGCTGGTAAGGCGGTAGGGCCGACAGCGAGTGGAAGAACGGGCGCAGCTCGATGTTGGCGCGCGGGGCGGCGGCGAGCAGCGCGTTGCGCCGCTCGGCCGGCACCAGCACCGAGGTGAGCCACACCACGGGCGAGCAGAACTCGTCCATGTCGGGCGGGAAGCGCACGCCGGGAATGCCGCGCAACGCCGCGCGGTAGGCTTCGGCGATGGCGTGGTTGCGCGCCAGCGTCTCGGACGCGCGCGCCAGCTGGGCGTGGCCGATCGCGGCCTGGATGTTGGTCAGGCGGTAGTTGAAGCCGATCCGGTCGTGCCAGTAGGCGCGCTCGGGGACCATGCCGTGGTCGCGCAGGACACGGAGCGCGCTGGCGAGCTCGGGCGAGCTGGTGAGGCACATGCCGCCTTCGCCGGTCGTGACGATCTTGTTGGCGTAGAACGAGAAGCAGGAAACGTCGCCGAAGTGGCCGACCGGCAGGCCGGCATAGCATGCGCCCGGCGCCTCGGCGCAATCCTCGACCACGGCGATGCCGCGGCTTTCGGCGAAGGCGCTGATCGGCCCCATCTCGGCGGGGCGGCCGTAGAGGTGCACCGGAATGATCGCCTTGGTGCGCGGCGTGCAGGCGGCCTCGACGGTCGCGAGCGAGAGGCACCAGGTACGCCCGTCGACATCGGCGATCACCGGCGTGGCGCCGCAGTAGAGCACCGCGTTGATGGTCGCGGCGAAGGTGAGGTCGGGCACGATCACCTCGTCGCCCGGCCCGATGCCGAGCGCGACCAGCGCGAGATGCAGGGCGACGGTGCCGTTGGACACGGCGATGCCGTGGCGCGCACCGGAGAAACGGGCGAAGCCTTCCTCGAACTTCTCGACGTAGGGGCCCTTGCTCGAGATCCACGACGACAGGAACGCGTCGAGCGCCGCGCGGAACTCGCGATGGCTCATGTCGGGACGTGCGATCTGCAGAAGTTGCGCCGAACGGTCGATGGTGATGCCGATCAGGTTGCCGCCCGGATCGAGATCGGGCTGCAGGATGTCGGTCGGCGATGCGTTCGAGCGATGGCGGCCGAGCTCACGCAGGTGCTGGCCGAGCGTCGGCGCCAGCAGTGCGCCCGAGAGCGCGCCACGGCCGAGCTCGTCGAGCGAGACGCGGCCGAGATAGTGGCGACCGTCGACCACCAGACAGGCGCCGACGCCGTTGTCGAGGCATTTCTCGATCGCTGCGAGGGGGCTGTCGGCAGCACTGCAGACGAAGTCTTCCTCCTCCGTCAATGCCGGATCGTCCTGAGCCACGGGCGCCGCCGGCACCGACAAAGACATCGCGTCCTCCTTGAGGGAAAGTCTCTTTGCGACACTGCAGATGAAACGGGCCGCAAGAGCCTTCATCCAGTGGTCACTTTGTGTTCTGGACCCGGGTCCGGGCTCATCTTGGTCACTCGCTTCGCCGTCCTGTCGCCCACATTCTGCGCTCATGAGCAGGGCATCGCGCATGAATTGGCTCTGGGTCACGCTGGCCGATCCGGATCCCGCCATCAACGGCCAGCTGATCTATTCGCAAGGGCTGATCCGCGCCGCGCGCGACGCCGGCGCCTCGCTTTGCGTTGTCGGCCTCAGCCGCCGCGAGAAGCTGGGTCGACCGCTCGACGGCGTGGGGCTGGCGTGGCAGCTCGGCGAGGAGAGGGCGTGGCCGCGCTGGCGTCGCACCATCCGTGCGCTGCCCGAAGCGGCGCAGCGCGGCGTCTCGGCGTCGATGAGCCGCGCGCTGTCGCGGGCGCTCGCGGCGCGGCCATGGGAGGCGATCGTGTTCGACAGCATCTGCGCCGGCTGGGCGCTGCCCGCCGTGCTGCAGCACCAGACCCGCGTCGCGCGCCCCGCGCGAATGGTATACATCGCGCACAACCACGAGATCACGGTGGCGCGCCGGATCGCCGATGACGCGCGCGGCGCGCATCGGCTGCACAAGGGATGGGATGCGCTCAGGATGGCCCGCTTCGAGCGCAAGCTCATCGCCGCCAGCGCCCTCGTGACCTCGAACACGCCGGAGGACTGCCGGACCTTCAGCGAGGAGGCGGCGCCCAAGCCGGTGATCCTGCTGCCGCCGGGGTACGGCGGCCCGCGCGTGCTCGAGCGGACGATCGACGCCTCGGTGCCGCGGCGCGCGGTCGTGATCGGCAGCTTCGACTGGGCGCCCAAGCGCATCAGCCTCGAGCGGTTCCTGACAGTGGCGGCGCCGATTCTCGCCGCGGCCGGCATCGAGCTGCAGATCGTCGGCGAGACCGCGCCGGCGTACCTCGCGGAGTTGCGCGCCCGCTTCCCCTCGGTCGGCTTCGTCGGCCGCGTCCAGGATGTGCGGCCCTACATGGCTCACGCCCGCATCGCCCTGGTGCCGGACGAGCTGGGCGGGTTCAAGCTCAAGGGCCTGGACTACGTGTTCAATCGCCTGCCGATCCTGGCCATGGACGTCGCCCTGCCGGGCATGCCGCTGGAGGACGGGTCGAGCGTCGGCCTGTTCGACAGCCATCGCGCACTGGCCGAGGGTGTGGTGGCGCTGATCGACGACTTCGACGCTCTCAATCGCCGCCAGCGCGCGGCCTACGAGGCCTGCGCGCTGCGGTTCGACTGGCGGCGCATCGGACGCCATCTGGTCGAGAGCGTCACCGCGCTGGAGCGTCCTGGCTGGCCAGGGAGCGCAGTCGCTCCGTCATCCTCTCGATCGTCGACTCCGGCTCGTGCGGCGGCAGGAAGATGAAGTTGTAGACGTAGCGGCCGAAGCGCTGGCGCTCGGTAAGCGACGCGGTGAGGCTCGGCAGGTTGGCCTGATCCTGCATGGTCCGGACCGAGAAGCGATCGATCGGGTTCAGCCGTCCCTGCCACACGAACAGTCCGCGATAGCCGAGCCGGTCGAAGTAGGCGCGGGCCGCCGGATGACAGCCGCTCCTCGAGCTCGACCAGCATGCGCGGCCGGCAGCGCCTGACGGTCTCGCCATGCGCGAACTTCTGGCGCAGCGCCTCGGCCAGCACGGGCAGCGGCTCGAAGGCGACGACGTGGCGGGCATGGCGGCGCATGTAGTGGACATAGGAGCCGTCGTTGGCGCCGACATCGATCGCGTCGGCATCGCTCCGGCACAGGAACTCTAGCAGGTGCAGCTCGACCTCGCCGTAGCGACCGTAGAACCGCGCCTCGCGCCAGTTGAGCAGAGGCTGCGGGCAGAGCGCGCGGAGCGCCTGCCGCGCTTCGCTGTACGAATGGCCGAGGTCGAGCATGGATCGCCTCACGAATGATGCGGACGATCAATCTACGCCCGATGGGCTCGAAGGCGGCGTGATCTGCCGGTGATTACGCCGCTTTCAGGATGTCCGCCATCTTCTCGCCGACCATGATCGACGGCGCATTGGTGTTGCCCGAGGGCATGGTCGGGAAGATCGAGGCGTCGGCCACGCGCAGCCCCTCCAGCCCGTGCACCCTGAGCCGGTCGTCGACCACCGTCTTCGGGCCCGCCGGGCCCATGCGGCAGGTGCCGACCGGGTGATAGGCGGTCTGCGAGTTGTTGCGGATCCACGTCAGGATCTCGTCGTCGCTGCCGACCGACGGCCCGGGCGAGAATTCGCCGTCACGGTAGGCGTCCATCGGCGCGGCATCGACGATCTTCCGCATCATGCGGAAGCCGTCGACCATCGTCCGCTGGTCGATCGGGTCGGCGAGGAAGTTGAAGCGGATCGAAGGATGCGCCTTGGGGTCCCGGGACCGGATGTGGATCGAGCCCAGGCTCTCGGGCCTGAGCTGGTAACAGGCGATCGTCATCGACGGGAAGTCCTGCAGCTTGCGCGTCTTGGGATCCTTGATGGCATACGGCACCAGGTGCATCTGCACGTCCGGCGTCGCGAGCTCGGGGCGCGTGCGCAGGAAGGCGAGCAGGGGCGCCGAGGGCAGGCTCATGAAGCCGCCGCCGGTTGCGAGGTATTTCATGAACTGCGTGAGCGCGCCGACGCCGCGTGCCATGTGGTTGTAGGAGACCCGCGGGTCCTTCACCTTCCAGATGATGCGGGCGTTGATGTGGTCGCGGAAATTCTCGCCGACCGCCGGAAGCTCGTGCTTCACCTCGATGCCGTGCTGCTTCAACAGTTCGGGCCGGCCAATGCCGGAGAGCTCGAGGATCTGCGGCGAGGCGACGCCGCCTGCCGACACGATGGTCTCCCGGGCGCGCGCCTGCACCACCTTGCCGTCCTTCTCGTACTCCACGCCGACGCAGCGCCTGCCCTCGAGCAGCACGCGCAACGTCATGGCGTTGGTCACGACATGCAGATTCTTCGAGCGTTTCATCGCCGGCTCGATGTAGCAGTGCGCCACGCTCATCCGTCGACCCTTGTAGATCGACGTCTGCGTCTTCACGACGCCTTCCTGGTCCTCGCTGTTGTAGTCGGGATTGAGCTTGTAGCCGGCTGCCACCGCCGCCTTGAACAGGGCGTCGTAAAGCGGGTTCTGGTCGGGCACGGTCGAGACCTTGAGCGGGCCGTCGACACCGCGGCCGTTGGCGCCGTCGCCGTCGACGAAGGTCTCGATGCGGGTGAACAGCGGCGCCACCTCGCGCCAGCTCCAGCCGCGGCAACCCATCTGCGCCCAGGTATCGTAGTCGAGCGGCTGGCCGCGCACCCACACCAGACCGTTGATCGAGCTCGAGCCGCCGAGCAGCTTCCCGCGCGGCACCGGAATGGTCCGGTTGGCCGTGCCGGGCTCGGGCTCGGACTGGTAGAGCCAGTTGGCCGCAGGATTGTCGATCAGCAGGCCGAAGCTGAGCGGCATCCGCGAGTAGGGATGACTTGCCGCACCCGCCTCGAGCAGCAGCACCCGGTTGGATGGATTTTCCGTGAGTCGGGCGGCGAGAGTGCCGCCGGCCGAGCCGGCGCCCACGATGATGTAGTCATAGTCGGCCATTCTCGTCGTTCCTCCCCGGGGCGGGTCCTTGCGCCCATGCAAAACCTAGCGCAGGCCCATGCAAGGAAAAGGGACAATATTTCTCGACAGTTGCGAGCTGCCATTGGTGAGGTGATTGACAGCCCGCCCGACGGGCTGTCGGATGGCGATCAGGTTCGGGTCGTAAGTGGACAGACAGCCAGGAAATAACGCCTCGGAACAGATGGTATTCGGCGCCAGCGAGTTCGCAGACAATCCCGAGCCGCGCTGCCCGTGCCTGCTGCTGCTCGACACATCGGGATCGATGGATGGGCCCGCCATCGAGGAGCTCAACAACGGCCTGATCCTGTTCAAGCACGAGCTTTGCACCGATGCCCTGGCGATGAAGCGGGTCGAGGTGGCGATCGTCACCTTCGGGCCGGTGCGGACCCTGGCGGACTTCCACACGCCCGATGAGTTCCAGCCGCCTCGGCTCGAGGCGTCGGGTGACACGCCGATGGGAGCGGCCATCGTCGCCGGCCTGGAGATGATCCGGCATCGCAAGTCCGCCTACAAGGCGAACGGCATCTCCTACTATCGGCCATGGGTCTTCCTGATCACCGATGGCGCGCCGACCGATCCCTGGGACCGGGCGGCCGAGATGGTGCGGATCGGCGAGGAAGCCAAAGGCTTTTCGTTCTTTGCCGTCGGTGTCGACAAGGCGGACATGGGGGTGCTGTCCGGCATCTCGGTGCGCGCGCCGCTCAAGCTCGCGGGCCTTCGCTTCTCCGACCTGTTCGCCTGGCTGTCGTCGTCGCTCAGCAACCTGTCGCGCTCGCACGTCGGCCAGCCGCCCGATCTTCCGCCCGCCTGGTGGGCGCAGCGCTGATGTCGACCTCTCCGTGGCGGGTGGCGATGGCGTCGTCGATCGGCCAGTCGCATGTGGCCGCGGCACAGCCGTGCCAGGACGCGCATTTCCATCTCGAAGCGGAAGACGCCGACGGCCGGCCCGTCATGGTGCTGGCGGCCGCCGACGGCGCGGGCTCCGCGGCATTGGCCGAGCTTGGCGCGAAACTGGCCTGCGAGACCTTCGCCCGGCTGGTCGAGACCTATGTCGGCAAGGGCGGTCGCGTGGCGGCAATAGAGCGGCCGCTGGTCGAGCGCTGGATCACTGGTCTCGTCTATCGCATCGAGCTGGATGCGAAGCGGTCCGGCGCCAGGGTGCAGGATTACTCGTGCACCCTGCTGGCGGCGGTGATCGCCGACCAGAGCGCGGCGTTCGTGCAGATCGGCGACGGTGCGATGGTGATCCCGGCCGGCGCGGGCTGGCGTCACGTGTTCTGGCCGCAGCATGGCGAATTCGCCAACACCACCAACTTCGTGACGTCCGAGCGGGCGGTGCCGGAGATGGACTTCGTGCGGCTCGACGAGGCGGTGCAGGAGGTGGCGGTCTTCACCGACGGCATCGAGAACCTTGTCTTGCAGAAAGCCAGCAAGACGGCACATGCGCCATTCTTCGACAGCATTTTCCCGCCGGTGCGCAAGTCGCTGGTGTCGGGAGTCGATGCCGAGCTCTCGCAGGCGCTCGAAAAGTACCTGTCGAGCCCGACCATCAACGACCGCACCGACGACGACAAGACGCTGATGCTGGCCTCGCGGCGGCGGGCATGATGCTGATCGCCGCGCCCGAGGAGGTGCTGACGCAGAACGGCCGGCGCGTGGGCCTCGGCCGCAAGCTCGGCCAGGGCGGCGAGGGCGCCATCTACGAGCTGACCGACCAGCCCGATCTCGTCGCCAAGATATTCCATGTGCCGCTGTCGCCGGGCCGGGCCGGGAAGATCCGCGCCATGATTGCCGCGCGCAGCCCCGCGCTCGACCGGCTGACCGCCTGGCCGATCGAGCTCCTGTCGCTGCCGACCGGCGAGCCGATCGGGCTGACGATGCCGAGGATCGCCGGCTATCGCGAGATCCACCAGCTCTACAGCCCGAAGAGTCGCCGTGCCGCGTTTCCCGGCGCCGACTGGCGCTTCCTCGTGCGGGTCGCGACCAACGTGGCGCGTGCCTTCGCCACCCTGCACGCCGAGGGCCATGCGATCGCCGACGTGAACCATGGCGGCATCCTGGTCGGGCAGGACGCGCGGCTACGGCTGATCGATTGCGACAGCTTCCAGATTCGCGCCGGTGGGCGCTGCTTTCCGTGCGATGTCGGCGTGCCGACCTTCACGCCGCCGGAGCTGCAGGACCAGGCGCTGACCGGCGTGGTGCGCAGCGAAAGCCACGACAATTTTGGCCTCGCGGTGATGATCTTCCTGGTCCTGTTCATGGGCCGCCATCCCTATGCCGGCCGCTATCTCGGCGAAGGCGACATGCCGATCGAGCGGGCGATCAAGGAGCACCGCTTCGCCTACGGCCGCCAGCGCCATCTGGTGTCGATGGACCAGCCGCCGGGCGCGCCGCCGATCGATATCGTATCGCCGCCGGTGGCGGAGCTGTTCGAGCGCGCCTTCGCCGCCGAATCGGTCTATCTCGGCCGGCCGTCCGCCGCCGAATGGGTCGAGGCGCTGGGCGGTCTGGAGGCGGCGCTGGTCGAATGCCCGATCGGCATCGCTCACTGGCATTCCTCGGAGCTGGTGGCCTGCCCGTGGTGCCGCATCGAGGCGGCGACCGGCGTGCCGCTGTTCTCGACCGAGGTCTCCGAGGCGACCGCCGGGCTGTTCGACCTTGCGGCCTTCTGGCAGCAGCTGCTCGATATCAAGCATCCCGGTCCCGCGCCCGACGTAACGGCGGGTGCTGCCAGGCCCAAGCTCTCGCCGATCGCGCGGCGCACGCTGTGGCGGCGCTCCTGGCAGGGGCCGGTCGCCTTCCTGATCGCGGTCGGGCCGGCGGCGCTGAGCTTCGGCATCGACGTGCCGACCCTTGCGCGGCTGGTGTTCTTCGTCGCCGCAATCGTGCTGTTCTTCCTGGTACGCTGGGCGCTGCGCGGCTCGCTCGATGTCGGCACCTTCGTGGTGCGCGAGCACGAGGCGCGCAAGCTGTGGCAGTCGACGCTCGCCGACTGGGAGGCGAAGGCGGGCCCGCACCGCTTCGACGACAAGCGCGCCGAGCTCGAGAAGCTGAAGGACTGGTGGATGAGCGCCGAAGGCCAGCCGCAGCACCGGGGCCGCATCGAGGCGGCGATCCGCAAGGCGTTCGACGAACTGCACCAGATCGCCAACCAGATCGAGGTCGACCGCACCTCGCTGCGCCAGAACGCAGAGGAGACCTACGCCCTCATGCTGCAGACCCAGCTCGACCTCAAGACGGTGAGCAGGAAGGCGTAGCCTTCTTTCTCCTCTCCCCCGCCAGGGTAGGGCTATCGCATATGCCATTCCCCGTCGTCTCGACCGGAGCGCGACGCGCGGAGCGGAGAGACCTTCTCTCAACGATATGCGGCTTATCGTTGAGAGAAGGTCTCTCCGCGCGGCCCTTCGGGCCTTGGTCGAGACGACGGGAGGGCCATATGCGATAGCCCTACCCTGGCGGGGGAGAGGTGGGTGAGGGGGCTACGCACGTCGATTCCCCCTCTCCTAACCTCTCCCCCTGGCGGGGAGAGGAATATGAATCACGCCTTCCGGATCTCGGTGAGGGCCACGCCCGAAGCGATCAGCTTGTCGATCTCCTGGGTGGAGAAGCCGTGCTCGGCCAGCACCGCGCGGGTGTCGATGCCGTACTTGCGCGGCTTGCTGCGCACGCTGGGCGGGGTGCGCGAGAGCTTCACCGGGTTGCCGACGTTGCGATAGCCGTCCTTCTCCCAGACCATGTTGCGGTGCTTCGTGTGCGGATGCTCCATCACGTCGGGCACTTCCTGCACTGCACCGGACGGCACGCCGTTCATCATCAGCTCGTTGGCGAAGGACTCGCCGTCGCGGTCCTTGGTGAGCGCGGCGAGTTCCGCCTCCATCGCCGCCTTGTTGGCAAGGCGGTCCTTGTTGGTCTTGAAGCGCGGATCGTCGGCCATCTCCGGCTTGCCCAGCATCTTGCAGAGCTTGCGGAACTGCCCGTCATTGCCGGCGCCGATCACGATGTTGCGGCCCCTGGTCGGGAAGTTGGCGTAGGGCGCGAGATTGCCGTGGCTGTTGCCGTACAGCTTGGGCTTCAGCCCGGCCATGAAGTAGTTGGGCGCGTGCGGCTGATGCAGCGCGATTGCGCTGTCGTACAGCGTCGCATCCACGAACTGGCCCTTGCCCGACCTGGTGCGCTCGAACAGCGCCATCAGGATGCCGATACAGGCATTCATCCCGGTCGACAGGTCGACCACCGGCACGCCGATGCGCACAGGGCCCGCTTCCGGCGCGCCGTTGACCGACACGAGACCGGCCGAGGCCTGTACCATCGCATCGTAGCCCGGGAACCCGCCGAGCGGGCCGTCGGCGCCGAAACCCGAGACGCGGGCATGCACCAGCTTGGGGAATCTTTGCGCGAGCGTGTCGTAGCCGATCCCCCATTTCTCCATCGTGCCGGTCTTGAAGTTCTCGATCAGCACGTCGGCGTCCTCGAGCAGCTTCAGCAGCACCGTGCGGCCCTCGGGCCGGGAGAGATCGAGCGCCACGGTGCGCTTGTTGCGGTTGATGCCGGCGTAGTAGGCCGAGATGCCGTCCTGGTCGAACGGAGGGCCCCACAGCCGCGTCTCGTCGCCCTGCGGCGGCTCGATCTTGATCACGTCGGCGCCGTGATCGGCCAGCATCTGGGCGCAGTAGGGCCCGCCCAGGACCCGCGAAAGATCGATGACTTTCAGGCCTTCCAGGGCGCCCGGCATTCGTTTCCACTCCTGTTGTCCGCCGCTTATAGACCACCGTTCGTGGCTTGCGCACCGGCGCAGGTGTTATTACATATGTAATAACTGGAGACCTGCCATGATCGAACTGAAGGTTCGCAAGTTCGGCAACTCGCTGGGCGTGGTATTGCCCAAGGACGTCGTGAAGCGTCTGCAGACCGGCGATGGGGAGGCGCTCTTCCTGATCGAGGGCGCAGACGGCACATATCGCCTTACGCCGTATGACCCAGCATTCGAAAGAAAAATGGCCAGGGCCGACGACATCATCGGACGCTATCGCAACGCGCTCCACAAGCTCGCAAAGTGAGGCCGCCCGAATGGATAGACGAACGGGACGCACTCGCGCTGCATGACCGGTTGCTCGCACTGCACGGCGGAAGCCCGGGAGTGCGCGACGACGCGTTGCTGAAATCCGCACTGGCGAGGCCGCTGCAGCATCATGCCTATCGTCCCACGGCGGACATCGTCGACTTGGCCGCGCTGTACACGGCGGCCATTGTCTCCAACCATCCTTTCGTCGACGGCAACAAGCGAACCGGCTTCCTGGTTGGAATTCTCTTCCTCGAGATCAATGGCTATCGTTTTGCCGCCAGTGAAGAGATCGCGGCGCGAGCAGTGATCGATCTTGCGGCGGGAAGACTGGATGAAGCGCAGTACGCGGTTTTCCTTCACGAACATTCCAGGGCAGCAAGAGGCAGGTAGGTCATGCTGAACGGTATTCACGGACATCAGGACATCGAGCGCGTGGTCTATGGCCGCCCGGCGGGAGCCGCTGTGCGGGCCGAGGCCGAGCGGCTGGGGGCGAAACGCGTGTTCGTCACCACGACCAGGTCGGTGGCGCAGAGCGCTTTGCTGGCCGACGTGATCAGGGAACTCGGCGACCGCTATGCGGGCGTCTATGCCGGCATCACCGCGCACTCGCCGCGGCCCTGTGTCGTGGAGGGTGCGCAAAGGGCGCGCGCGGCGAGAGCCGATCTGATCGTGACGGTCGGCGGCGGCTCGGCGATCGATGCCACCAAGGTGATGCTGATCGCACTGTGGCAGAACGTGACGACGATCGACGATCTCGATCCCTATCGCGCCGGACGGCCGAAGGAAGGCGCCGCGCCGCCGTCGGAGGCGATCAAGCCGCCATCCGATGCGATCCGCATGATCGCCGTGCCGACCACGCTGTCGGCCGCCGAGTTCAACGCCTATGCCGGCATCAGCGATCCGCGCCACGGCATCAAGGAGAGCTTCGGCCATCGCCTGATCGTGCCGCGGGTGATCGTGCTCGATCCGGCGGCGACGCTCGCCACGCCGATGGACCTGATGCTGTCGACCGGCCTGAAGGCGGTCGACCACGCGGTCGAGCGGCTATGCTCGCAGCAGGCCAATCCGTTCGCGACAGGCACCTCGAGTGAGGCGCTGAAGCTGCTGACCGCGGCGCTGCCCGCCCACAAGGCACGTCCCGACGACATGGAGGCACGGATGAATCTCCAGTTCGGCATGTGGCTGTCGATCGGCGCCGGCACCTCGGGCGTCGGTGTCGGCGCGAGCCACGGCATCGGCCACGTTCTGGGCGCCGCCTGCCACGTGCCGCACGGGCACACCTCGTGCGTCATGCTGCCGTCGGTCCTGCGCTGGAACCTGCCGGCCAATGCCGACCGCCAGAAGCGGGTCAGCGAAGCCTTCGGCAAGCCCGACGTGGCGGCGGCCGACCTGGTGGCCGGCCTGGTCGCCGGCCTCGGCCTGCCGCGGCGACTGAGCGAGGTCGGTGTGGGCAAGGAGCGCTTCCGCGAGATCGCCGAGAAATCGATGCACGATCGCGCGGTGCTCAACAATCCGCGGCCGATCAAGGGTCCGGCCGAGGTGATGGAGATCCTGGAACTCGCGGCATGAGGCCATGAATTCTTCTCGTGAGGCTGCGCTCTTTCACGGACTAGACTGACAACCGATCTGAAGGCGAAAGCAGAAAGCCGGGTGTACTGCCATGCCTGACGTCCGCCTTCCCGAAGTCTTGATGTCCAACCCGAGGATCGGCATGACCTACGTCGACGCTGATGTGAACTATCTCGCCGATCTCAGCATTCCGCCGGTCACCTACAACCCGCCGGCGGGCAGCGGCGTGCCGCGCCGCGACGGCAACTACAAGTTCTTCCGGGTGCGCGTGCACAATGCGCGGCCCTATGCCGGGGACCTGTCGCTCGACAAGCAGGCCTTCATCCTGACGCAGCACGACACCAGGGTGCGCGACTTCCTCGACGAGGCCGAGGTGAAGGCGACCTACTACCGCGAGGTCGAGGAGCTGGTGAAGCGGGAGACCGGTGCCTCGAAGGTCGTGGTGTTCGACCACACCGTGCGCACCGGCGAGCGCGCGGTCGAGCGTGGCTTCCGCCAGCCGGTGATCAGCGTGCACAACGACTACACGGAGAAGTCCGGCCCGCAACGGGTGCGCGACCTGCTGCCGCCGGCCGAGGCGGAGCAGCGGCTGAAGAAGCGCTTCGCCGAGTACAATGTCTGGCGCAACATCGCCCACGAGCCGATCGAATCGACGCCGCTCGGCTTCGTCGATGCCGAAAGCATCGCGCCGCGCGATCTCGCCGTCTGCAACCTGGTCTATTCGGACCGCGTCGGCGAGATCTACCAGGGCGTCTTCAACGCCGATCACCAGTGGCACTACTTCCCGGCGATGACGCGCGGCGAGGCGATCCTGATCAAGTGCTACGACTCGGAGAAGGACGGCCGTGCCCGCTTTTCGCTCCACTCGGCCTTCAACGACCCGACCTCGCCGCCCAACGCCCGGCCGCGCCAAAGCATCGAGGTCCGCACGCTGGCGTTCTGGGACTGAGTCTTTCGCTGGGGGCGCGCCACTCCGTGGCGCGGTC
>JAFEFF010000118.1 GCA_018240745.1 Pseudomonadota bacterium | reverse complement strand
ATCAAGAAGTTCGGCTCGGCCGGCAAGAAGACCGCCGTCGTGTCGACCATCAACGGCGACGCCAACGTCCCGTTCTACAAGGAGCTCGGCAACCAGGGCATCAAGGCCAAGGACATCCCGGTCGTCGCCTTCTCGGTGGGCGAGGAAGAGCTCGCCGGCGTCGACACCAAGCCGCTGGTCGGTCATCTCGCCGCCTGGAATTACTTCCAGTCGGTCAAGAACCCGGCCAACGAGGCGTTCATCAAGGAGTGGCAGGCCTTCACCAAGAATCCGAAGCGCGTGACCAACGATCCGATGGAGGCGCACTACATCGGCTTCAACATGTGGGTCGAGGCGGTCAAGAAGGCCGGCACGACGGATCCGAACAAGGTGATCGACGCGATCGTCGGCGTGAAGGTCCCGAACCTGACCGGCGGCATGTCGGAGATGCTGAAGAACCATCACATCACCAAGCCGGTGCTGATCGGCGAGATCGAGGGCAACGGCCAGTTCGACGTGGTGTGGAAGACTCCGGGCCTGGTGCCGGGCGCTGCCTGGTCGCCGATCCTCGACGACTCCAAGAACCTGGTCGCGGATTGGACGCCGCCGATGAACTGCGGCAACTACGACACCGTTGCCAAGAAATGCATCGGCTCGGGCAAGTAGCCCGGCCTGAATCGACAGACCCTTATCGATACGCACAGGGATGGGGCGACTTTCGAGTCGCCCCATTTCCATCTACGGGTTAATTCTGGAAATATGTCGCCAATGCGTCTTCTTGGGGCGCTGCTGCCGATCCTTGCCGCCATGGTCGTGGCAAGCACAGCAACAGCGGCGGATCTCGCCACACTGGTCGCGAATCTGGTGACCGGCGGCTACAGCGACCGCGACGCGGCGATCACGGCGCTGGCCGCTTCGGGCGAGGCACGCGCCGCGCCGATCCTTCAGGCCTTGAATGACGGCGCGCTTTATGTGCGCAGCGCCGACAAGGCCGTCGTCATCGTCAAGGACAGTGGCAGGGGCGGCGGCAGGCAGCTCGCGCTGACCGACGCCATCACCGGCAAGGATGCCGGCACCGCGACCGAGGACGACCTCGAGCGGGTCAAGATCAACAACCGCCTGCGCGGCACCATCGATGCCGCGATGGGCACGCTGACCTTGATGAACCCCGATCCGAAGGTGCGCCGCGAGGCCGCCCGGGCGCTGTTCACGCGACGTGAGCCATCGTCACTCGAGGCGCTCGACAAGGCGATCGCGGTCGAGAAGGACAACGGCATCAAGCGCGCAATGGCGCAGGCGCGCGCCGCGGCGGTGCTCGCCTCGGATGCGCCGGGCAAGGACAAGATCGAAGCGATCGCCGTGGTGCGCGACCGTGGCGACCGCGATGCCCTCGGCGTGTTGCAGGCCGCCGCTTCCTCGGGCGACGCCGATGTGAAAGCCGCCGCGACCGCGGCCGCCGACTCGGTGCGCCAATCGCTCGCTGCCTGGGCCGGCGCGCAGAATGTCTGGTACGGCCTCTCGCTCGGCTCGGTGCTGCTGCTGGCGGCGATCGGCCTGGCCATCACCTTCGGCACCATGGGCGTCATCAACATGGCGCATGGCGAGATGGTGATGCTCGGCGCGTACACGACCTTCGTCGTGCAGCAGGTGATGCGCAGCGCCGCGCCTCAGTTGTTCGACTACTCGATCGTCGTCGCCCTGCCGCTCGCCTTCCTGGTGTCGGGCGCGATCGGCGTCGCGATCGAGCGCAGCATCATCCGCTTCCTCTACGGGCGTCCGCTCGACACGCTGCTCGCCACCTGGGGCCTGTCGCTGGTGCTGCAGCAGGCCGTGCGTTCGATCTTCGGCCCGACCAACCGCGAGGTCGCCGCACCGTCGTGGATGTCGGGGGCCTTCAAGGTCGGCCAGATCGACGTGACCTACGGCCGGCTGTGGATCGTGATCTTCGCCCTGCTGGTGTTCGCGAGCCTGCTCCTGCTGCTGCGCAAGACTCCGCTCGGCCTTTACATGCGCGCGGTGACGCAGAACCGGCCGATGGCCGCCGCCATGGGCATCCGCACGCCGCGGGTCGATGCGCTGACCTTCGGCCTCGGCTCGGGGATCGCCGGGCTGGCCGGCGTGGCGCTGAGCCAGATCGACAATGTCAGCCCGAACCTCGGGCAGGGCTACATCATCGATTCCTTCATGGTCGTGGTGTTCGGCGGCGTCGGCAACCTGTTCGGCACGCTGCTCGGCGCGACGGCGCTCGGCATCGTCAACAAGTTCCTCGAACCCTATGCCGGCGCCGTGCTGGGCAAGATCCTGGTGCTGGTGTTCATCATCCTGTTCATCCAGCGCCGCCCGCGCGGACTGTTCGCACTCAAAGGGCGTTCCGTCGAATGATGACTCGCTTCCTCTGGAACGGCATGAGCCGCAATGTCCGCCTGTTCGTCGTGCTGGTGCTGGCGATCGGCATCGCCCTGCCGCTGCTCAACCTGCTGATGCCCAGGACGAGCGCGCTCTACGTGCCGTCGTACATCCTCCAGCTGATCGGCAAGTATCTTTGCTATGCCTCGCTGGCGCTGGCGGTCGACCTGGTGTGGGGCTTCTGCGGCATCCTCTCGCTCGGCCACGCCGCGTTCTTCGCGCTCGGCGGCTACTGCATGGGCATGTACCTGATGCGCCAGATCGGCACGCGCGGCGTCTACGGCAATCCGCTGCT
>JAFEFF010000117.1 GCA_018240745.1 Pseudomonadota bacterium | reverse complement strand
GAGTTCGTCTACTCGCACCAGTGGCGGCAGCACGACCTGGTGATGTGGGACAACCGCACCACCATGCACCGCGCCCGCCGCTTCGACCGCACCGAGGTCCGCGACATGCGCCGCACCACGCTCGCCGGCGAGGGGCCGACGGTGGAGCAGGTAGGGGCGTGAGCTCGCCTTTCTGGCTTGGATAATAGGGCCGCGAAGGCGTGGCGTTCGTGCCCGGTCTTCTAGCTCCTCCAGAGCCTTGTCGCGCTCGCCGATGCGGTCGTGATCGATCGGGTGATTCAGCCCGGGTCGCGGCCTGGAACTAAGGGCTCTCTAGAGATCATGGGCCTTTTGTTCCAATTGCAGCGCTCGATTGGCGAATTCATCGGCCTTGGACAGAAGGCGGCCCTGTTCATCCTCGTTGGCAGCCCGTCCGGCTTGACGCCGAAAGCGCTGCGCCAGATCGCGCGCCGTCTGGGCTTGCAGCAACAGTGTTTCGTGCTCTACCGATCCCACGGGCGGACCTCCACAATAATCAAAGAAGCTATGCCATCGGGAGGGGAGCGGCTCCGCCGGAAACGCGGTCCAGCCCCGCCGGGGCGATCTCCAGCGGCGCTCTTACAGCCAGCGGCCTGAGCGCGGCGCTGCGAAGTGCAGACATCCGAGCAGAGGCGGCCCGCAGGGTGCCGGCCAAAAGACGCTGGAGCGCCAGCTCATTCCGGACCCGGCGTTCGAGGACGAGCGCGCGTTCTGATCGCAAAGGGACACCTGGTTGTTTGAGTTAACTGCTCGCGGTTAGCCCCGCGCGGCTGCGCCGATACAGACGTCAGCGCCGCCATTCGTTTTCGGAAGGCAACCCTTCGGAGATGTCGATGTGCGCGAATTGCCCTTGGCGATCGGACAATTTTCCGGTGAAGCGGGACGGCAGACTTCGGCCTTCGGCGGTTATCAGGCGGAACCCCTGTCGATCGACTGTCGTCTCAAGGGTCCCGGATGCCATATGCAGTTCGCCGGAGGCGACGACTGCGCCTGGACGCATCAGATATCCGTCGAGGTCGTACTGGACGGGGCCGATCGTCCCGTCGACCGTCGTCAGCATTCCGCCGCCGCGCAGTTTGCCCAAGAATCTCATCGGGGCCTCTGGTGCAGGCCAGCGAAGACGCCGTTCTTGGCGGACGCCGCGTCCTTCTCCAGGCGCGCGGCCCTGGTTTCGAGTTGCGCTGCATCTTCCAGAAGCTGCGCCCGGTCCACGTCCGAGATGGCTACCCGGGAAAGCTTGCGAGCCCGGCGCGCTTCGCCAAGCAGACCATCCGCGGTCCTGAGGAGAGTATCCTTGGCGATGTCCACTGGCAGCGCTCCTCATTGCAAGACGCGAAAGCAGGTCGTTCTCCGCCGCGACAGGCCGCCAGTACATCCATGGTCGGGGCGCGGCAGAGAACGAAAGCGCCGTTTTCGGCGCTCGATCAGGCGACGGGCTTCAGATTCTCGGCCGACATCTTCCCGCGGCGGTCCAGTACCAGATCGAACGAGAGCTTCTGGCCCTCGGTGAGATAGGGCAGGCGGGCGCGCTCGACGGCGGCGACGTGGACAAAGGCATCGGCACCGCCGTCATCGGGCGCGATAAAGCCGAAGCCCTTGGTTGAGTTGAACCACTTTACGGTTCCTTGAGACATCGGAGTGCCTTTTCGAACATGGACTGCTGGCTGCCCCCGGCAGGGAAAGCCTGTCGAAATCGCACTTTTTCGGGATTTCGGAGACGGCCGCGAAAGGAGTTCGGCCACGTCGTCAGTCCGTGTATCGACCAGCACAAAATGGGCACTGGCGGCCTCTCTTACAAGCCCTGCAGCTACAAGCCCTGCAGCTCAGGGGATGCGCAGGTCACCGAATGAACATTCGCGACCTTGGTGATTAAGCAGCGGCTGATCGCGGCGATGCGGGCACCGATGCCCTCGGTCGCACTGGCTACTGGCGCTCCCGCACTTTTCTGCTGTGCTTGGCATTCTTTTCGAGGGTCCTCTGGCGTTGAGGACTGGCCAACATCCGGCGCACGGTAGCCTCAAAGAGAACGTTGGGCTGCGATTTGATCTTCGGCTCGTTGACGACCTTCTTGGGCTGAGGAGGAATCCTCAGCATCCGGCGCACGGTAGCCTCGAAGAGAACGTTGGGCTGCGGTTTGATCTTCGGCTTGGGAGACGGTTTGGGCATGGCTACTGTCATGATAGCAAACTGCTCGATTATGCGCAGATCGCCGGCTGCGCGGTCCCTGGCACCGCTCCCTACTCGCCGGTCTCATCAACCGCCTCTGACGGCTGGCAAGTCAGGACAGGAGAACGAGTCATCCTACGCGACTGGATGAAAGGGAGCCGGGTTCTCTTGTTCGTATTCAGCCATCCGATCCCACAGTCGGGCATCGTTGAGCAGGACCTTCCGCGCATTTCGGTTCGAAGCAGTCTGCGCCCGCTCGCGAGCCTTGTCGGCCTTCGCGCGGTACCAAGCTGCGTCGGTTTGGAACCGCGCCATCCTGCTTATCGTGTCCGCACCCCTGCGATCAGTTGCCGCGGCTCCGTTGCCTGTTGGGTGGAGGCTGCGGCGCTGACCGAGATCGATTGGCCTTTCCATCGCGATCGATTGCCTTTCGCAGCTGTGCGGAACGCCCTGGTCGCTACGTCGGCGCTCCCAGCAATGCGTACGCCACGACCATCACGGCCAGGAAGATCGGGAACAGGACGGGCGGCACGAGCCAGTCCTTCCAAACAAAAGCGGACTTCTGCATTTCAGGGACTTTCCAGCCCGTCGGCGGCCAGCGCGGCCTCGAGCTCGTGGGGGTCGATGGGAACCACCTCGCGCGCCTTGCCGGGTAGGGAATTCGCGGGAAGCAGGAGCAGTGTGCGGACGCGCTGCCAGGCGGCGAAGGACAGGCCCTCGAGAGGCTCTTCCTCGGTGATCACCCGGTACCGGCCGGAGGGCAACGGCTCGTCGAGGACGGATAGGCTGAAGGGTCGCCGGAAGGTGAGCGTGCGTTCGGTCGATCGTGTGGACATGGAGAAATCCCCAAGCGAGCGCCGGAGGCCGGAACCATCGCGGTCCCGACCCCGGCTGCCTGCTCAGAAGGCGCGGCCCTGGACGACCGCCGCGGCATCGCGCGTCGCCGCGTCCTTTTCGAGCCCGTACTTGGCGACGAGCGCCGACACCAAGTCGTCATTGTTCTTGAGGTCGGCGAGTTCCTGGGTTGTGAACTTGCCCCACTTGTTGCCGATCTCGGAGCGCAGAGTCATCGATTGGGCCTTGTCCTGCATCCGGGTGATCGAGGCTGCGTTCGGGGCGGCCGTGGACGGCTGGTCGGTCATGGGAAGATCCTTATGGTTGTTGGTGAGCGGCCGCGGGAGCGATCATCGATCCGGCACCGCTGGTTGATAGGTGGTCCCGTGCGTCGCCGGTTATCAGGGGGCGCCGGCGGTATTTATCTTCGCACGCGTCGACGATTCCATTCGACAAAGCGGCAAATAACGCGCCGATATCGGCGATGAGTATCCTCACCATCCGACATAACACCCGCTACCGCTACCGCCAGCCGGTACGGCTCGGACCGCATCGCCTCATGTTGCGGCCGCGCGAAAGCCGCGAGGTCCGCCTGCTCTCGAGCCGCATCGAGATCACCCCGTCGGCGCTGCTCACCTGGACCAGCGACGTGTTCGGCAACGCGGTCGCCAGTGCCAGCTTCGACGCGTCCGCCGACAGCCTCACAATCGATAGCACCGCGGCGGTCGCGCTCACGGCCGAGGCTTGGCCAGCATTCGACATCCACGCATCGGCGCTGCGCTATCCATTCTACTATTCGAACGATGAAAGCGTCGATCTAGGCCCTCTCACGCAGCCTCAATATTTCGATACGGTGGAGGCGGCTCGCCGAATGGGCTGCAACGTTCGTAAGCGGCAGCGAGACCGACACACTGGCGCTGCTCAAGGACCTGGTAGCGGGCACGGCGGCTCAGATCCGCTACCAGAGCCGCGAGGAAGAAGGCACGCAGCCGCCGCGCCAGACGCTCGACCGCGGCTGGGGTTCGTGTCGTGACTTCGCGGTGCTGTTTTCTGAAGCAGCACGAAGCCTTGGGTTTGGCGCGCGTCTCGTCTCAGGCTATCTCTACAATCCCGATCAGAAAATGCAGAACGATGCCGGCTCGACCCGTGCTTGGGCGGAGATCTACTTGCCGGGGCCGGGCTGGATCACTCTCGATCCGACCCGTCGCGCGCTCGGCGGCTTCAACCTGATCCCGGTCGCGGTCGGCCGCAGCATCGCCCAGGCTATGCCAGTAGCCGGCACTTTCTTCGGCATGACTGACGCCTATTTGGGAATGTCGGTCGAAGTCGAGGCGACGGCGCAGTAGCAACCAGTCTCGCTCCCCCACCAGCACATACGGCGTATAGCCGCTCATTCGGCGCGCCGTTCATAGTCGAAGTTTGCTCAGGAGATCATGTTCAGTCGATCGGGGACGAGCTCTAGGCCACCGCCGTCGCCGTCTTGGCATCGACCTTTTCGGTCACGAACACCACCAGGTCGCCGACCGTGAGCATTTCCTCGGAGGCCGCGTCGGGGATCTCGATGCCGAAGGCGTCCTCGATCGACATGATTAGTTCGACCAGGTCGAGGCTGGTCGCCTTCAGCTCTTCGACGAAGCGCGCGCCGTCCGGAGCGGCGGAGGCGGCGGGACCGAGCCGGGCGGCGAGCATCTCGCGGATCCGGCGGGCAATGTCGTCCATGCGGTTGCTCCCGTTGAAGTGCGGCCGGTCAGGACGGGGATAGCTCGCGAGGTGCGGGGCTTCGATGCCGTCGTTCGGTGCCGGTCTTATTGGTCACTCTGCACCGCCCGGTTGGCGGGCTCGAGATCCGTGACAGAGCCGAGCTGCGCGACCAGAAGATAGAAGGCGACGGCGATCCCACCCCACAAGACCCAACTCATCCGGTCCGGCCAGACTCTGCCGGGCGCGTCTGAAGGCGCGCCTCCCCTCGCGCCGGGCGTGAGCACGGGGCGGAAGACGGTGGCTTCCGGCGTCTGCGGGATCTCGGCGGTACTCCCCTTGGGGAGGGAGACGACCAAGCGCAAAGCGACGGCAGTTGCCTCCGAGTCCGTCCAGCTGCCGCCAAGGCCCACGCCCGGCAGGCGGGCGATGGCGGCGGCCAGCGCCTGGGCGGCCGCGGGGCGAGAGAGGTCGGCCAGCCGTGCGGCCTCGGCCCAAGGATCGAGCCCGAGGCGCGTCAGCGCCGAGAGCACGGTGAGCTCGGTGCCCGCCGCGTCCTGTCCGAGCGGGGCATGGAGAAAGTCGTTGTAGGCGGAGCGGCCGAGGGAATATTCGGGGCGCAAGGTCATGCAGGCCCCTTTCTTGCTGGAGACACCCCAAATATGGGTGTTATGGCCGGCCGAACCAAGTGCTGAATCACGGGTGGCCAGCCGATTCCGTCGGCAAAGGTGTGCAGGTCGACCACGGCGAGATTCATCGGCGGCACCCATCGATCGCCTGCGGCACGACGACCAAGCGTACACTCAAACCGGCAGCCCGAGCGGCGAGCCGCCCGGGCGATGGCGTGGCGGTCCGATCTTCTGCTCAGTCGCACGCGTGCGGCTGTGGTGCCGGGTCCGGAGGCGGCGAGCGCATCGGAGGCGTGGGCGGTGTCGGGTTGGAGCGCGGTGGCGGCTCGGCCGGCGCCGCCGGGGGAGGCTTTGGAACTCTCGGCATGATGGACCTGCAGGTGATGATGCCGCAGGCGTATACCCCGATGCCCCGGCTGTCGACTGATGCGTCAGGCTGGGCGGCGTCGGAGAGCCGGCTGGGCGCGGGCATGGGCGATCTCTCCAACCTCGACAGGAACGGCCGCATCATCTCGGCCGACGACCGCCAATGGTTCTTCAAGCTGGGCGACCGCGCGCTCGACGACCGCACAAAGGCAGAGGCCGAGGACCTGATCTGCTGGACG
>JAFEFF010000116.1 GCA_018240745.1 Pseudomonadota bacterium | reverse complement strand
GAAGTCCTTGTGCTGCTCGATGGTCATTTTCTGGTCGCGAAAGAAGATCACCAGATTGTCCATCAGCGCGTCGTGCACCTCCTGGAACTGCTGGTTGCCGAGCGGCTTGCCGAGGTCGACGCCGATGATCTCGGCGCCGATGGCGGGCGTGAGCTTGCGAACCTCGATCGTCTGGTAACTCATTGGTTGCTTCCTCCGTTGCTTGCAGATTACTCGCGTTCGCAGGTTCGTTTCCGCGGAAAGTGAACGAAGTCCATAATGCGGACTAGCCCCCCGCGCATGACGGCGCTGACCCGAGGAAGCCTTCCTCCCTGCGCGGAGCGCGGGGAGGCTAGCTCTGTGGATAAAGCCTCGCTTCGGAAAGTCTCCTTGGGCATTGGCCCCTACTTTCGGGCTGCGCGTGCCTAAGGAATAGCGAAAGCCATTGTCCATAATAGGTGGTGTTGGACTGCGCGAGTAAAATGCGCGCATGAGTGAAAAGTCTGTCAATCCAAGGTCGATGGCGACAGCTGTCGTATGCCTGCAGGAGCGGGACCGGTGCCGGCAAGGGGTTTCCGGCATTTGCAGCACCCCTTGGAAAAGGGTGTTTTTCGGCGGGGCCGGATATCGGTGGATTCGTGGACTCCGGGCCTGAAATGCCGATGCCATCGGTATCCAACCGGTCCACTGCCGAGTGGACTCTATGTGGACTCCGATCGCCTCCTGGTCCTCTCCGCCGTTGCGCGACGGGGAGGACATATGACGAGCAGAGAGGCGCGCGCCTGCTCATTACCCGTGGTGTCGACTCGCGGCGCGCGACACCTGGGGGCAGTTCGCAGGTTCGTTTCCGCGGAAAGTGGACGAAGTCCGTATTGCGGACTACGCTCATTGCCCTCCCCCGTCTTCGGGGGAGGTGTCGCGGTCATCCGCGACGGAGGGGGCAAGCCTCATGATCCCCCTCCGTCAGCAATGCGTTTTCGAGCTTCGCTCGAAAATCGCTTAGACGCTGACACCTCCCCCGAAGACGGGGGAGGGCAATGACCTCGATCATCGAGCCCGTGCGCCGCAGCTTCGCCGTGCTGGAGGCACTCAGCCGCCGGCGCAGCACGACGCTGTCGGTGCTGACCGGCGAGACCGGGCTGCCGCGGCCGACCGTGGTGCGCCTGCTGCACACGCTGATCGCGCTCGGCTATGCCGCCCGGGTGTCCCGCCAGCAGGGCTACCGGCTGACCGACCGCGTGCTCGGCCTCTCCGAATCGATCCGCTTCGTCGACCATCTGGTGGACGCCGCGATCCCGCACATGCGCCGCTTCACCGAGGAGCATGGCTGGCCGCTCTATCTCGCCACGATCAGCCAGGGCGCGATCGTCATTCGCCATTCGACGGCGCCCGAGTCGCCGATGTCGTTCGAGGGCGCCGGTCTCAATGCGCGGCGGCCGGTGCTGATCAGCGCGCTCGGCCGCGTCTGGCTCGCCTTCTGCCCGGAGGAGGAGCGCCGCGCCATCCTGCGCGACGTCGGCGTGACGGGACGGCAGAAGGCGGCGCTGGACCAGGTGCTCGCGCGGGTGCGGCGCGACGGCATCGCCTTCACCCAGCCGCTGCGGCCGACGCGTATCCACGGCATGGCGGTGCCGATCCGCCGCGGCAGCCGCGTGCTCGGCAGCCTGTCGATGCGCTTCCCGCGCAGCGCCATGACCGAGGAGGAGGTGGCCCGGCGCTTCGGCAAGCGGCTGCAGTCGCTGGCCCGCGCGATCGCCGCCGATGTCGCCCGGACGCAGGCGGCCTGACTCTCCTATCCCGTGTACCTGCAGTATGGCCGCTTGCCGTCGTGGGCGTTGTCGTCGCACTTCCAACTCGCCGGTTTCGGCCAGCCCTTGGCCTCACAGGCGTCGGTGGCCGTGCGATCGTCCGCCGCCGCGCCGCTGAGGCGGGTCAGCCGCACGCAAAGCCGGAAGAACTCGACCTGATTGCCGCACGGATCGTCGTAGCCGCTGTTGGCCCCCTTGGTGAGTCCGAGCATCCGCTGCATGACCTCCCACGCCTCGTGCGAATCATGCCAGCTCATGGTCGGACCGCGCGAACCCTCGACGCGGCACTGGCGGAAATGGAAGAAGTCGATGTGGTCGTCGAGGCCAAAGCGCGCCTGGAACCGGTCGAAGAGGCCTTCGTCGGCGCTGTCGCGGCCCTCGGCCTTCGCCATCTTCCTCAAGATGCGATCGCGTACGGCAATGGCGCCGTCCCGGATGCGATCATGCAGCGCGGTCGCCGCGGCCACGCCGCGCGCGACCCGGCCATTGTACAAGGCAACCGCCGGATCGACGATCAGCTGGGCGCTGCGGTTGATGTCGACCGGACACTCCTTGAGCCCGTTCCCGGCATGCTCTGCCGGCCGGGCGCGAGCATCCTTGTTCGTGGAAGAGCAGTCGGGCAATGCGCGGTTGGCGGCACCGTCGCTGCGCAGCCCGAGCTGGTCGAGCGCCGGATCACTGCTGATCAGGATGGCAATCGGGATCGTCTGGCGGTTGCCGATCTGCACATCCGTACGCCGCAGCACGAGGTAGCGCAGCACCTCGTCGGCGGTCGCGGCACCGAAATTCTCGAACAGGCCACCGTCCGTGACGCGCGCCCACAGCGTATCGCCGTTGCGCAGCGCGCCGGTCGGCGAGATCACCGGGAAGCGGGCGCTCATCGTCACGGCGGTGCTGATCGGGATGTCCGACCCTGTCAGGTAGAACGTATCGTATCGATTGATGCCGCCGGCGAGGTTGTGCGCCGCGTCCGCCGGCGGCGACCAGAACTTCACGTTCGAGGTGATGATGCGCTTGCCCATCTCGACCGATGTCCCGTTGAGCACCAGGATGGGCCAGGGTCGTTGACCGCCGAACGTCCCGTAGAAGCCGTCTTTCCAAGTGAATTCGCCCGTGCTGATGCCCGTCCGGTCCCACGCGTCTTCCCAGGCCTTCTCGAGCGCGGTCGCGCGGTCGTCCGGGCGCCAGGCGTCGGACAGGAGGAAGGCGAAGGTGCGGGCCGGCAGATCGATATAGAGCCCGGTGGCGAGCGCGGGGCCGAGGAAGTCGTTCTCGATGAAGTCCTGGCCCTGCGCCGCCGCGTCGGGAAGCCGGCTCGAGCCATGGCCGTCCGGCTTGTTCTGCCGGCGTCGATCCGCTTCGACGATCGACCGGAATGCCGTCGCTCCGAGCGAGCCGCCCGATACGCCGCTGATCATGAACACACGGTCGGCAAAATTGTCTTCCAGCCGCGCGATCTGACCGAGCACCTGGGACGTCCAGAAGGCGGCCCGACTGGCGCCGCCGGCCGTGGCCACGAGGACCATCGGCGGCGCCGTGACCTTGTTCCCGTCCGCCATGTCGACGGGAAGGGTCAGGGATTCATTGACCGCCCACCATTTCTGGAAGGCCTCACCCAGATCCATGCGGGAATCGGCGGTGAGGTTGCAGCGGGCCTTCCCGCCGATCCGATCGCGGCAGGTGCGGACATCGTGGTTGTCGGACCAGTACACCGGGGCCAGGACGAGCAGCGCCGTTACGGCTCCGAACAGCGGGAGGCGGTAGCGCGCCGAGAGGATGACAAGCGTGCTGGTGATCGGCGCGATCAGCGCCAGGCCAAACAGCACCATTGGCACCGCGCCGCCGAACCGCGCGCTTACTTCGACGGGCCACAGCTTGACCAGGACCCAGACGATCGGAGCAAGAAAGAAGGTGGCGCTGAGGAAGATCCAGCTCAGGCGATTGTTCAGACTGTTGATCTGCGCCAGCGGCGCCCGGTCGGGCACGAGCGCGGCCCCTCGCGGGCCGACCAGCGCGGCGAGCCTCGTCATCACCCAGCTCCGGCTGGCGACGGCGACGTAGAACACGATGACGGCGGCGGCGTAGAACCACTGCGCCGTTGCGAATGCGCCGCGGGGATCGCCCGCGGCAGAATAGATCCGCGCCGCCTCGTGGAAGGTCCAGGCGACCGAGGCGATGCAGGCGGCGCCGAGCAGGCGGGGAATCTGGAGTGTCCAGAATTGCCACCAGGCTCGCTGCCGCGGCAGCAGCGCCCCCGCCGGGGCCGGATTGACGAAGGCATAGAGCAGGCTGATGCGGGCCCAGTACCAGGACACCACCGCCCAGATCGCCAGCGAGATCGGGATCTTGAGGTTGTGCTCGGAGGGCAGGCCGCTCGCGATCACGATGTCGCGCGCCTGATCGGTCCCGACGATCAGGAGGGCTCCCGGCAAGACCGCGACCAGCACCGCACGGACCGCCCAGAGCAGGCGGACGATGACGATGATGCCCCACCAGGCCATGGCCAGTGTCGCCAGAACGCCGTTTTGCACGCACCACTGCCACGACTGAAGGCACACGGTCCCTGTTCGCTGCAGGAAGGCCCAGACTCCGCTCAGCATGCGTTCCCCCGCAAGTTCTGCCGGCCGACAGTAGCATGATCGTTCTGCACGCGATACGTGTAGTGGCGCAAGGGTCGAAGGCCCTGATACAACGGCGACAGGACAAGAGGACTTCGCATGTCATTTCGCGCGCTGGTGCTGACGCAAGGACCCGACCGCAAGGTGAGCGGCGCGGTCGAGACGCTCGACGACAGCCGCCTGCCGGCGGGCGATGTCACGGTCGACGTCGAGTACTCGACGCTCAACTACAAGGACGGGCTGGTGCTGACCTCGGGCGGCGGGCTGGTGAAGACCTGGCCGCATGTCGGCGGCATCGATCTCGCCGGCACCGTCGCGGCCTCGGACAATCCCGGCTTCGAGCCCGGCGACAAGGTGGTGCTGAACGGCTGGCGCGTCGGCGAGCTGCATTGGGGCGGCTACGCCACCAGGGCGCGGGTGAAGGGCGACTGGCTGGTCAAGCTGCCGGCCTCGATCTCGACCAAGCGGGCGATGGCGATCGGCACGGCGGGCTACACCTCGATGCTGTGCGTGCTGGCGCTCCAGAAGCATGGCGTGCGGCCCGAATCCGGCGAGGTGCTGGTGACCGGCGCGGCGGGCGGGGTCGGCTCGGTCGCGGTCGCGATCCTGGCCAAGCTCGGCTATCAGGTGGTCGCCGCCACCGGGCGGCCGCAGGAGGCCGAGTACCTGAAGGGGCTCGGCGCCGCGACCATCATCGAGCGCAAGGAACTGACCGAGGCGCCGGACCGGCCACTCCTGTCGGAGCGCTACGCCGGCGTGGTCGATACGGTCTCGGGCGTGATGCTCGCGAGAGCGCTCGCCCAGGTGAAGTACGGCGGCGCGGCCGCGGTGTGCGGTCTCGCCGGCGGGCCGGCGTTCCCGGGCTCGATCCTGCCCTTCATCCTGCGCGGCGTGTCGATGTACGGCATCGATTCGGTGATGCTGCCCAAGGCGCCGCGCGAGGAGGCGTGGCGGCGGCTCGGCAGCGACCTGCCGCTCGACAAGCTCGACAGCACGGCGAGCGACGCCGGGCTCGGCGACCTGATGGCCTTGGGCCCAAAAATCCTCAAAGGAGAGATACGGGGCCGCGTGGTCGTCGACGTGAACAAGTGATAGTTAAGTGACAGGCTTTCTCGAACCATGGACCGCTCATGACTCCGCCGAAATCAGCGCCCGTCGCGAACAACCTCGACGCCTTCTTCATGCCGTTCACGGCGAACCGGCAGTTCAAGGCCAATCCGCGGCTGCTGGCCAGGGCCAAGGGCGTGCACTACTGGACGCCGGAGGGCCGGCGCATCATCGACGGCACCGCCGGCCTGTGGTGCGTCAATGCCGGCCACGGCCGCGAGGAGATCAAGGCGGCGATCGTCCGGCAGCTCGACGAGATGGACTATGCGCCCTCGTTCCAGATGGGCCATCCGAAGTCGTTCGAGCTCGCGGCGCGTCATGCGGCGATGCTGCCGAGCGACCTCAACCATGCCTTCTACTGCAACTCGGGCTCCGAGGCGGTCGATAGCGCCCTGAAGATCGCGCTCGCCTATCACCGTGCGCGCGGCCAGGGCACGCGCACCCGCTTCATCGGCCGCGAGCGCGGCTACCACGGCGTCGGCTTCGGCGGCATCTCGGTCGGCGGCATGGTCAACAATCGCAAGTGGTTCGGCGCGATGCTGCCGGGCGTCGATCACCTGCCGCACACCCAGTTGCCGGAGAACGCCTTCTCCAAAGGCGAGCCGGAGCATGGCGCGCATCTCGCCGACGCGCTCGAGGGCATCGTCGGCCTGCATGACGCGTCCAACATCGCCGCCGTCATCGTCGAGCCGTGCGCCGGGTCGACCGGCTTCCTGCCGCCGCCCAGGGGCTACCTCAAGCGCCTGCGCGAGATCTGCGACAAGCACGGCATCCTGCTGATCTTCGACGAGGTCATTACCGGCTTCGGCCGCCTCGGCGCCTCCTTTGCCGCCGAGAAGTTCGGCGTCATTCCCGACCTGATGACCGTCGCCAAGGGCATCTCCAACGCCACGGTGCCGATGGGCGGCGTGTTCGTCCGCAAGCACATCTACGACGGGCTCATGACCGGGCCCGAGAATGCGGTCGAGCTGTTCCACGGCTACACCTACTCGGCCCATCCGCTGGCCTGCGCGGCGGCGTCGGCGGTCCTCGACATCTACAAGGACGAGGCGCTGTTCGAGCGTTCGGCCGAGCTGTCGCCCTACTGGGAGCAGGGCATCCATTCGCTCAAGGGCCTGCCCAACGTCACCGACATCCGCAACCTCGGCATGGCCTGCGGCATCGACCTGGCGGTCGAGGGCTCGGTCGGCACGCGCGGCTACAAGGCCTTCGTGAAGGCCTTCGAGCTCGGGCTGATGCTGCGCCAGTCGGGCGATGCGCTCGCCATGTCGCCGCCGCTGATCATCGAGAAGAGCCAGATCGACGAGATCGTCGAGATCACCGGGAAGGCGATCAAAGCCGTCGCCTAGCGGAGGGCTGCAGCCGTTTCGGTCGATCTTGCCTGGCTGGGCGAACTCGCCGCGGTGGCGCATATCGTCATCGCGGGCGGCGTGACCGTCCACGTCCTGCTCTACAAGCGCAATATCGGCACGTCGATTTCCTGGATGGGGATCGCCTGGCTGTCGCCGTTCATCGGCGGGGTGCTGTACTACGCGCTGGGCGTCAACCGGGTGAAGCGGCGCGCCATGCGGCTCCGGCGCGAGCGCAGCCACATGTTCCTCGTGGACGAGGTGGCGCCCAACGCGCCCGATGCCGGGCCGCTGACGCCGCTCGAATATGCGATCGGCCGGCTGACCGGCCTGTCGGCCGAATCGGGCAACAAGGTCAGCCTGATCCGCAACGGCGACAATGCCTATCCGGCGATGCTGGCGGCGATCGATGCGGCGGAGAAGAGCGTCGGGCTGGCGAGCTACATCTTCCGCGACGACGCGGCGGGGCTGCCCTTCATCGCCGCGCTGATCCGCGCCCACCGCCGCGGCGTCGCGGTGCGGGTGCTGATCGACGGCATCGGCGGCGGCTACTTCCGGTCGGGCACCTACGAGCGGCTGCGCGAGGCGGGGGTGCCGGTCGACCGGTTCCTGCACTCGTACGTGCCGTGGAAGACGCCGTTCCTCAACCTGCGCAACCATCGCAAGCTCCTGGTGGTCGACGGCCGCATCGCCTTCACCGGCGGCATCAACATCGGTGCCGAGAACCTGCTGGCGAGCAACCCGCCGCATCCGGTGCGGGACACGCACTTCCGGCTGGAAGGGCCGGTGGTCGAGCAGCTCACCGAGGTGTTCGCCGACGATTGGGTCTACGAGACCGGCGAGAAGCTGCTCGACGAGGCGTGGTTCCCCGAGCTGGCGCCGTGCGGCGATGCCGTCGCGCGCGTCGTCACCTCGGGGCCGGACGAGGATATGGAGCAGATCGAGTTGGCGATGCTGCACGCGACCTCCTGCGCCCGCCGATCGATCCGCGTGGTGACGCCCTACTTCCTGCCGCCCGACGTGCTGACGACGGCGCTCGGGCTCGCCGCGATGCGCGGCATCGCCGTCGACGTCTTCGTGCCGCAGCATTCCAACCACCGCGTGCTCGACTGGGCCCGCCGCGTGCCGTTGCGCAACCTGCTCGAGGCCGGCTGCCGGGTGTGGCTGATGCCGCCGCCGTTCGACCATTCCAAGCTGATGGCCATCGACGATGCCTGGTCGCTGATCGGCAGCGCCAACTGGGACATCCGCAGCCTCCGGCTCAACTTCGAGCTCAATGTCGAGATTCAGGACGAGGCCTTCACCCGGATGCTGATGGCGGAGGTGCCGAAGGGGCTGCCACTGACGCTCAGCGAGATCGAGGGCGATTCCTTGCCGCTCAAGCTGCGCAACAACGCCGCCCGCTTGCTGCAGCCGTATCTTTAGTTAGCCCTCCCCCGTCTTCGGGGGAGGTGGCGCGGTAACCCGCGACGGAGGGGGAGGGCCGCGAACGGCATGTCGATCATTTCAGATCATGATCTGGAATCAGCGACGTCCGCCGCGTTGGCTTCCCCCTCCGTCAGCGTAAGACGCTGACACCTCCCCCGAAGACGGGGGAGGGCGAAGACTAACGGAAGGCGGCGCGGATCTTCACCAGCCGGCGGCGGGCGCGCATCAGTGGACGGCGGCGCGCCCGCGCCTCGGCGACCTGCAGGTCGAGCACGATCGGCCTGTGATCCGACGGGCCGAATTCCAGCGTGCCGGTGAAGCTGCAGGTGAGGCAATGGGCGAGGCAGCGGTCGAGCCGAAAGGGTACGACATCGCCGCCGAAGTGGGTGGCCTCGCGCGGGCCGACATCGGCGAAGCCCGGGATCAGGCTGGGGCCGACCGCGTTGTAGTCGCCGATGATTGCCGAGGGCTTGCCGCGCAGCGCCGCGGCGATGCGCAGCAGCTGCCGGCGGTTGAGCAGCTGGCCGTGACTGAGATGGACGTTGGCGAAGGTGATGTCGCCCACCTGCACGATCTGGCTGCGCCGCTGCGGCAGGCGGCCCGGCAGCGGCGAGGCGGGCAGCGGCAATATGTGCGGCGTGGCGAAGTTGTGGCGGCTCCAGACCGCGAGGCCGTGGACGCGGCCGGGCCAGGGCAGGCGATGGTAGTGACCCGAGACCTTGTGCAGCAGCACGTCCATGTGCTGCGTCACTTCCTGCATGAGCAGCACGTCGGGCCGCTCCCGCTCGAGCAGCGCCGCCACGTCGTCCACGGCGGCACCCTCGAGCCGCAACAGGTTCCAGCTGATCACCCGCATCCGCACCCAAGATAGACTGCCGCGGCGCTTCTGTGCACACTCCAAGCCCTTCGAGACATGGGACGGAAACGCACATGAAGGTGGTCATCACCGGCGGCGCAGGCTTCCTCGGCAAGAAGCTGGCGCGCCGCATCCTGCAACAGGGTGCGCTGGCCGACGCAGACGGCAGGCCGCAGAAGGTCAGCGAGCTGCTGCTGTTCGATGTCGGCATTGCGGGCGGCCCCGGCCTCGACGATCCGCGGGTCAAGGCAATGGCCGGCGACATCGCCAACCGCGCCACCGTGCAGTCGATCCTGCAGGGCGCCTCGACGGTGTTCCATTTCGCTGCGGTGGTGAGCGCCGGCGCCGAGGCCGATTTCGACCTCGGCTACCGGGTCAATCTCGACGGCACGCGCAACGTGCTGGAAGGCTGCCGCGAGCTCGGCACCAGCCCGCGCGTGGTGTTCACCTCGTCGCTCGCGGCCTACGGCGGCGATCTGCCGCCGGCGGTGACCGACGACACGCCGCTCACGCCCCAGACTTCCTACGGCTCGCAGAAGTCGATCGGGGAGTTCCTGGTCCGCGACTACACCCGCAAGGGTTTCTTGCGCGGCACGGCGGTGCGGCTGCCGACGATCTGCGTGCGCACCGGCCTGCCCAACAAGGCGGCCTCCACCTGGGCGAGCTCGGTGGTGCGCGAGCCACTGACCGGCGTCGACGTGATCTGCCCGGTGACGCCGCAGACCGTCATGGTGGTGCTCAGCCCGCGCAAGACGGTCGACGCGTTCGTCCGCCTGCACGATCTGCCGGCCGACGCCTTCGGGCCTGGCCGTACCCTGCTGCTGAACGGCATCAACGTCACCGCCAGGGAGCTCGAGCAGGCGGTCGGCAGGCATGCCGGCAACCGCAAGGTCGGCAGGGTGGTGTGGCAGCACGACCCGGCTATCCAGAAGATTTGCGACGGCTGGCCCCAGGGAATCGACGGCGCCCGCGCCCGCCGGCTCGGCTTCGAGATCGACACGGACCTCGACGAGGTGGTGCGCAACTTCATCGCCGACGATCTCGACGAGCAGATGAAGATCGCGAAAGCTGCGTGAACGGGACGGGTGGTCGTCTAGCGGACGAGCTCGCGCCAGGCGTTGCGCAGGCGCGCCCCGAGCGACAGCACCGGCTTGTCGCGCAGCATGTTCCAGTAGTGCGGGTTGGTGTCGGGGCCCGCGATCGTGCCGGCGGCGTCGACGAAGCCGGTGATGCCGATCGCGTCGGTGTCCCAGGCGCCGGTGGTCTTGAACAGCGTGGTCTTGCAGTCGTAAGCGAGCAGCGCGTCGCTCAGCCCGCCCGCGGCGAAGTCCATGTAGGTCGGAAGATTCTCCGGCCGGCAGAAGTAGCCCTTGTTGAAGGCGACGGCGAACAGCCGGAAATGGAACGGGTTCTTCTCGAGGTAGCGCACGGCCTCGGTGGTATTGGCCGGGTAGCGCGGCGAGAAGAAGTCGTCGATCACCACCAGCCCGTCCGGCCGCACGATCTGGTTCGCGAGCTCGAGCTCGCCATAGACGACCGGCCCCGTGTGCTCGCCGTCGATGTGCATCCAGCGCACGCTCTGGTGCATGGCGCGCAGGTCGAGCCGGCGTGGCAGCTCGCTGGACGGCGCCGAGATGGCGGAGACCCTGCAGCCGGCCGCGCCGACGCTCTCGAACGTGGTGCGGAGCGCGGCGTCGTCGATCCTGAGATCGCAGAGATGCAGCGTCTCGTCGTCGCGGCAATAGGAGGCCAGCACCGAGGCCGAACGGCCGCGCCACACGCCGATTTCGAACAGGTCGCCGCGGATGTTCCGGGCCTTCTGGAAGTCGAGCAGGCTGCGCCACAGCGCATATGAATGGAAGCCGAACCAGCCGGAGAGGGCGTCGACCTTTTCCCAAGTCAGCATCGTGCGGCTTGCTAACAGCGCCGTATTGCCGCTGCAAGGTCTGTCGGCTTGTCTGGCCCCGGCCGCTCCTGTACAGGCCGGTTTTTGCGGCATGATCTCCAGGACCACGGCATATCGAGCGACCGTCGCGATCATCTGGGCGCTCGCTCTCTGGCATAGCTGGACTTCCCGCGGTCTTTTCGTCGATGGCGCGAATTTCCTGGTGCATATCGTGCGCCAGGAGGCGTTCTTCGATTTCTATCTGCCCCGGGTCTTCGCCATGATCCTGGGCCAGATCCCGGTCATGACCGCGGTCACCCTGGGCGTCACCGACCTGCACCTGCTGGCCCGCTTGCTGTCGCTCGGCCTGTTCGCGCTGCCCACGATCTTCTACACGCTGGCGCTGCATCGGGCAAAAGACGACGCGGTGCTGCTCGCCGTGGTGATTGCCGCGATCGCCATCGTGTTCATGACCACCTCGTTCTTCATCGTCGGCGAGTACAACACGCTCTACGCCGTCACGATCCTGATGGCCGTGCGCCTCGGTACCGCCGACCGGCCGACCTGGCCCGATGCGATCGTGCTGGTGCTGCTCTCGCTGCTGGCGATCCGGACCTACGAGACCATGCTCTATCTCGGGCCGCTGCTTTGCTGCGTCATGCTGTGGAAGGCGTGGCCGGCCCGCGGCCGGCCGGTCCTGCCGTCGCTGCTCTACCTCGTGTCGGCCGTCTTCATGGTCATGGGCATGATGGTCGCCCTCAATTCGGTGAAGCATCCGCATTCGCCGGAGCATCTGGTGGAGACCTGGCTGATGGCGGCCGACTTCTGGCAGAACCTGCAGTTCGACCTGGCGCTGGCGGCGGCGCTGGTCGTGATCGGGTGGGCGCTGCTGAAGCCCGAGGCGCTGCAGCAGCGCCTGCCGTATCTGTGCGGCGGCGCGTTCCTGGCGCTGCTCGCGCTGTCGCCCCTGCTGGCGCTGAGCGACGGCCTGGTCCGGCCGCTCGCCAAGTCGCAGTACGTCGCGCGCACGGTGAGCGGGCTGATCATCGGAGCCATGATCCTGGTGATCGTGACCTGGCGCTCCAAGCTCGCCGCTCACGTCAGGACGATGGTGGCGTTGCGGGCACCGGCCGCATCCAGCCGCTTCCTCGGCTTCGCCCTGCTGATGCTGATCGCCGGCCTGCCGGCCGACCTGTTCCTGACCCGGAGCTGGGTCGGCTATATCGATGCCATGCATGCCAGCGTGCAGATGCGGTCCGGCGTCATTCCGGTCGAGGACACGCCGATCGGCCATCGGCCCGATTCCCTGCTGGTCGAGAACTGGGTGCTGACCAGCCAGAGCCTGCTGTTGCGCAGCAAGCCCAGCGACGGCGTGCTGGCGCCGCCACGGGACTTCACCGACTGGGTGCCGTTCCCGCCGCAGGAGCTGCCGAACCTCGGCCGGTTCTATTGGCGCAATTGACCGTGGGCACGGCCGTTCCCTATCGCATCACCGTGCTGCTGCTGTGGGCACAGGCGGTGGCCGGCGCCTTGACCTGCCGCAGCCTGTTCTGGGACGGCGCGTCGTTCCTGGCCAACATGCTGGAGAGCGGCGGCTTCCACGATTTCTATCCGTCCCGCGCGCACGTCGCCTGGCTGACCGAGACGCCGACCCTGCTGCTGGCCAGGGCCGGCGTGCGCGACGTGCACCTGCTGGCGATCGTGTTCTCGGCGACGCTGTTCGCGATACCGGCCGCGCTCTATCACCTCGCGCTGGCGCGCCTCCGCCGGAACGGCACCCTGCTCGCCGCGATGATCGCGGCGGTCGGCACGGTGTACCTGCCGACCTCGTTCTTCAACATCGGCGAGCACAACATCACCTACGCCCTGGTCGCCGCCACGTTCGCGATCGCGCTCACGCGGCGCGACGGTGCGCGCGACGGCGCGCTGATGCTGGCGTTCGGCCTGGTCGCCATCGCCTCCTACGAGGTCATGATCTATCTCGGGCCGATCGCGGCGGCCGTCGTGCTGTGGTCGCAGCGCGGCCAGCGCGATCCGGCCGGCCGCATGTTGTCGTTCATGGCGGCGCTTGCCTTCGCCGGCGCCTCGTTGGTGTCGATCAACTCGGCCCACCAGTACTGGAACCACCCCCACTTCGTGCTGGTGCGCGAGGCCACGCTCGACTTCTGGCAGAACATGCAATTCGTCATTCCGCTGGCGGCGCTGGCGATGATCGGCATGGTCGGCCTGGTGTACCCGACCTGGCTGCGCAGCCGGGGGACGCTCCTTCCGGCGGCGCTGATGGCCGTCCTGCTGGTCGTCAGCCCGTGGGTGCGCGAGGTCCGGCCCGAGACGTTCCTGTTCCCGCCGTCGCACTACGTGGCGCGCACGGCGGCGGGCGGGCTGCTCGCGCTGCTGATGCTTCTCTCCTGGGCTCATGTGGCGTTGCCCAAGCGGCTGCGCCTGCTGGCCGTCCTGCATGAGCCGGTGGCGGGGCGGCGGCTGGCGACGGCGATGCTCCTGCTGGTGCTGGGCGGCGCCATCCCGGAAATCTGGCTGACCCGCCAATGGGTGGGCTATTTGGCCTGGTTCCGTGGGGTCGTGACCAGCCAGACCGGCATCGTGTCGGCCCGCGACCTGCCGCTCGATCGCTGGCCCTATCGGCTGTTTGCCCAGGACTGGACCTATCCCGCCCTGAGCGTGCTGCTGCGCAACGCACCCGGGCAGGCGGTCGTGGTGGCGCCCAACGACTATCTCGACGATCGGCCGTTCGATCCCCTGTGCGGGACGGTGCCGCGCCTCGACGGGTACGCCTGGCGCTGACTAAGGGCGCATCCAGTGGGCGCTCGGGCCCATGCCGCGCACCGGCGCGGCCACCTCCACGAACTCGCACAGGATCCTGCGGGTGTCGCGCGGGTCTATGATCTCCTCGATCCAGAAGGTCTCGGCGCTCCGGAAGGGCGAGCGCAGCTTGTTCAGCCGCTCCTCGATCTCGTCCATCTTGGCCTTGCGGTCGGGCGCCGCGTCGAGATCGGCGCGATAGGCGGCCTCGATGCCGCCTTCGAGCGGCAGCGAGCCCCAACGTCCCGATGGCCAGGCATAGCGCCAGTTGAGCCGTCCGCCGTTCTGGTGCGCCGCGCCCGCCACGCCGAACGCGTTGCGGATGATGAAGCTGCACCACGGCACGGTGGTCTGGAACATCGCCGACATTGCCCGCACGCCGTGGCGGATCACGCCGCTCTTCTCGGCTTCCAGGCCGATCAGGAAGCCGGGGCAGTCGCAGAAGTACACGACCGGCAAATGGAAGGTCTGCGCCGTGTCGACGAAGCGCTCGACCTTCCGGCAGGCGTCGGCCGTCCAGCCGCCGCCATAGAACATCGGATCGCTCGCCATCACCGCGATCGGCCAGCCATCGACGCGGGCGAGGCCGGTGACGACCGAGCGGCCGTAGAGCCTGCCCATCTCGAAAAAGCTGCCACGGTCGACGACCTTCTCGATGATCGGCCGGATGCGATAGACCTTGCGGATGTCGCGCGGGATCGCATCGAACAGCGATTCCTCGCGCCGGTTCGGATCGTCGGTGATCGGCCCGCGCGCCGGCACGTCGTAGACCGACGACGGCAGGTAGGACAGGAACCGGCGTGCGAAGGCGAACGCCTCGTCCTCGCTGTCGGCCGCCTCGTCGATCGCGCCGGCGCGCAGCTGGATCTCCCAGCCGCCGAGCTCCTGCTTGTCGAACTGGCGTGGGCTGAGGCGATTCACGACCGGCGGCCCGGCGACGAACATCGCCGAGATCTCCTTCACCATCACCGAATAGTGCGTGGCCGCGAGCCGTGCTGCGCCGAGGCCCGCGACCGAGCCGAGGCCCAGCCCGACCACCGGCACGGTGCCCATGTTGTTGACCACCATCTCCCAGCCGCGCACGCCCGGCACATTGGCGCGGCCGGTGGTCTCGATGGTCTTCACCGAGCCACCGCCGCCGGAGCCTTCGATCATGCGGATCAGCGGCACGCGGAACTGGTTGGCGTAGCGCTCGATGAAGAGGTCCTTCTCCTTGATCGTCGCGTCGGCCGAGCCGCCGCGCACCGTGAAGTCGTCGCCGGTCACCGCGACGTGCCGGCCGTCGATCCTGGCGCGGCCCATCACGGCGTTGGCCGGCGTCAGGTGGACCAGGTCGTTGTTGCCGTCGTAGTCGGCCTTGCCGGCGATGCTGCCGATCTCACGGAAACTGTCCCTGTCGACCAGCCGCTCGATGCGCTCGCGCACGGTGAGCCGGCCGCCGTCGTGCTGGCGCTTCACCTTGTCTGCGCCGCCCATCTGCCGGGTCATCGCCTGGCGCCGGCGCAGCTCGTCGAGTTCGGGTTGCCAGCTCATGTTGTTTCACTCCCTCCGACAGCATCGTTCGTACCAATGCGCGGCGTCATCGGCTATACTGTATGCGGTCCTGGGTGGGGGAGACGACCGATGGACGAAACCGGCGAGAGCAGCGTCCTGCTCGTGGCGCGGTTCCTTTTGGGCAGCCTGTTCATGTGGTCCGGCGTCGGCCAGGTCCAGGGCTATGACGAGACGGCGATCTTCCTGTCGCGGAACGGGGTGATTGGCGGCCTGCTGCCGATCGCGATCTTCATCGAGCTTGCGGGCGCAGTGCTGATCATCACGGGCTACCGTACCCGGTTCGCCTGCCTGGGCCTTGCCGGCTTCTGCGTCGTCACCGCGTTGCTGTTCCACGCCAACTTCGAGGACCACGCGCAGATGTTTCAGTTCCTCAAGAACGCCGCGATCGCGGGCGGCCTGCTGTCGCTCTATGTCAGCGGTCCGGGCCGGCTGTCGTTCGACGCCATGGGAGCGCCTCCGGAAGAGGAAAAGAAGCCGACGCCGCGCTAACGCACCGCCTCGCGCTCGTAGACGATCCCGTCGATCAGGTTCTCTTCGTAGAGGCGGGTGAGATCGATCCCGCCGGCCGGCCGCGCGACCTGGAGGCCAGCGATCGCCCGTTGAAGACGGGCTTCCTGCTCGCGGCGCAGGCTCTCGGCTTCATCGACGGTGATCGCCGTGAAACGGACGATGCGACCGGGCAGCAGGCGGCCGAGCCGCGGCAGGTCGACCGAGGCGACGGTCGCTATCTTGGAATAGCCCCCGACTGTCTGGCGGTCGGCCAGCAGCACGATCGGCAGGCCCGCTCCCGGCACCTGGATGGCACCCGGACCGATCCCGTCGGAGATGATATCGGCACCCTTCGAGTGCTCGATGGCCGGGCCCTCGAAGCGGATGCCCATGCGATCGGCTTCCTTCGAGACCTTGTACTCCGCCGAGACGAACGTCTGCCGTCCGGCCTCGCTGAAATAGTCGTCCTGCGGCCCCCAGATCACGCGGATTGGCCCACTGCCATAGTCGAACGGCCCGCCGAGCTTGCGCTCCTCGCCCGCCGGCGCGCTGTCGAGCTTCAGCGGCAGGACGTCGTCCACGGCGAGCTTGCGACCCTTCAAACCGCCGATGCCGGCGCGCGCGTAGGTCGAAAGGCTGCCCATGAAGGGTTGGATGTCGAAGCCGCCGGCGACCGCGAGATAGGCGGTGCTCGATCCCTCGACCATGCCGACGCGCAGCACCTGGCCGCGCTTCAGCAGATGCGAGCGGTCGGAGTCGATCGGCCTGGGGGGCGCATCGTCCCCTTCGATCAACGATGGCGACAACGGCCCGACGAGCGCGAGCCGCACCGACTCGGCCTCGACCAGCAGGTCCGGCCCCATCACGCCGATCTCGAGCCCGGCGGTATTCGCCGGATTGCCGGCGAGCGCGTTGGCGAGCGTGAGACCGATACGGTCCATCGCGCCGGCGGTCGGCATGCCGAGCGCCATGTAGCCGGTGCGGCCGAGATCCTGGACGGTGTCGAACAGGCCGGCGCGGACGACCTTGAGCCCGCTCATGGCCCGATCGGTCCCGGTCCGTCGCTGCAGAACAGCGACCAGTCGAGCGTGCCGGCTTCGACCTTCTGCGCGATCGCATCGTACTCGGCGCCGCTGATCCGCTCGAAAGTGAGCGAATCGCCCGGCGCCAGGAACACCGGCTGCTCGCGGCGCTGGTCGAACATCCAGAGCGGCGTGCGGCCGATCAGGTGCCAGCCCCCCGGGCTCTCGAACGGATAGATCGTCGTCATGTCCATCGCGATCGCGACGGTCGAGCGCGGCAGCCGCACGCGCGGCTGGGCGCGGCGCGGCAGGTAGAGCGACGGGTCGAGGCCGGCGATATAGGCGAGGCCCGGCATGAAGCCCAGGACGTAGACCTTGAAGGCCGAGCCGAGATGGGCCGCGATCACCTGCTCGGGCGTCTTCTTCGTGCGCTCGGCGACCTCGGCCAGATCGGGCGCGAAGTCGGGATCGTCGTAGCAGCAGGGAATGCGCACCTTTCGGCTCGCCGCGTCGGTCGCCAGCCCGCGGGCGATCAGGGCATCGATCTGCGGCTCGAGCTCGCGCCGCGTGGTCGACAGCGGGTCGTAGCAGACCATCAGGGCTCGCATGCTGGGTACGGTCTCGACCAGCCCGGCCAGGCCGCCCTCGGCCCTGGCCCGGCCGACCGCGGCATGCAGGGCCATCACCTGGCCGTTGATCCGGGGTGAGATTTCGTTGCCGAATTCGACGGAGAAGGCGGTGTCGCCGCAGGAGAGATACCGTACGCTCACGTCTGCTAGGATAGCGGCATCGAACGAGGGAGTCTTGCAATGGCTGCAGGCACGAACACCGGAATGGTCAACATCAACTCCGATCTCGGCGAGAGCTTCGGCCCGTGGGTGATGGGCAACGACACCGAGGTGCTGAAGATCGTGCGCTCGGCCAACGTCGCCTGCGGCTTCCATGCCAGCGACCCGGTGGTGATGATGGACACGGTGCGGCTGTGCAAGGAGAACGGCGTGTCGATCGGCGCCCACCCCGGCTTCGCCGACCTGCAGGGCTTCGGCCGCCGCGTGATCAACCTCTCGATCAAGGAACTCGAGGCCAACATCGCCTACCAGATCGGCGCGCTGCAGGCGATCGCCGCGCTGCACGGCATGAAGGTCACGCACATGAAGCCGCACGGCATGATGGCCAACATGTCGGCCGACAGCCCGGAGATGTCGGAGGCGATTGCGCGCGCCACCAAGGCGGCCGACCGCGACCTGATCTTCCTCTGCCAGGCCAACACCGAGCAGGGCAAGGCGGCGCGCAAGTACGGCCTGCGCGCGGCGGAGGAGGTCTTCGCCGACCGCACCTATACCGACACCGGCATGCTGACGCCGCGCAAGGAGCCGAACTCGATGATCAAGGATCCGGCGCAGGCGGTGGCCAACGTGCGGCGCATGGTCGACGAACAGGCGATCTACTCGACCTCGGGCAAGCGCATCCCCTGCCAGGTCGATTCGATCTGCGTGCACGGCGACGGGCCGACCGCGGTCGCGGTGTCGAAGGCGGTGCGCGAGGGCCTGGAGGCGGCCGGCATCAGGATCGTGCCGCTGACGGAGCTGCCGAGCCTCAGGCACTGATCCTCGCCCTGCGCCGTCGGGGCCTTGGGTCGCCTTGTCCGAGGCCGCCCCGCCGCTATAGTCCGGCCGCGTTTTGCGCCTTCCCGCCATCGGGGCGGGGTTGCAGGGAGCCGCGGAAGCAGCAGGGACGATGAAGCAACGTATCTTTGGCCTGATCTCGGCGCTGATCGGGATCGTCATCGCGCTGGCCGCGATCGAACTGACGGCGATCGTCTGGCTCTATCTGGAAGAGGGGCGCTACGTCTCGGCCGAGGAGCTGTTCCAGCGCACCCAGAACACCTACGTGCGCGACCTCACCAAGGGCACGAACTGCCGCTACGTCGACACGCTCTATCCGCACCCCTACCTCGCCTTCGTGCATCACGGCAATCCGCCGTGCGGCCTGCCCAACGTCAACAACATCGGCCTGCTCAACACCGACTTCCCGACGGTCAAGCGCGACGATGTCTACACCGTACTGGTGGTCGGCGGCTCGGTGTCGTCGCAGCTCGCGCAGAACTGGCCGGCGCCGGCCCCGCGATTTCTGGAAGAAGAGCTGAACAGGCGCTACGTCAGCCCCAACGGCAAGCCGTGGCTGGTGCTGAACGGCGGCGACGGCGCGTGGAAGGAGCCCCAGTCCTTCATCCTGTTCGCGATGTACGCCACCTCGGTCGACGCGGTGATCGCGCTCGACGGCTACAACGAGCATTACATGTTCCGCTCCTACACCGGGGAGCGGCTGGAGCGGCCGCTCAGCAACTTCGCCGACGTCAACCCGTTCGTGGCCGACGAGAATTTCGGCGATGCGGCGATCGGCTGGGTGATGGGACGCATCGCCGGCTCGCTGGCGCAGATGCCGATCCTCGGCCACAGCCACGCCGCCTACATGATCGTGCGCGGCATCGAGGCGGTGGCGAAAGGCCACGACGTCTTCAAGGCCGACAAGAAAAAGAAGACGACGCTCACCTCCATCTTCGCGCTGCCGGACGACATCAAGGGCAACGGCGAGAAGGTGTTCCAGACCCAGCTCGCGCTCTACCAGAAGTACGAGCGGGCGATCGAGGCGGTGGCCAAGGAGAACAACGTCAAGGCTGCCTACTTCCTCCAGCCGGTCCCGAGCTGGGGCAAGACGCTGACCGACGAGGAGGTGCGCGCGGCCGGCGCCAACATGACCGATCCGGTGCTCTATCGCCGCATGGTCGACGGCATGATGACCCTGCGCGACCAGGGCCTGCAGATGTTCGACCTCGGCGACCTGCTCAAGGACGTCAAGGACACGATCTACGCCGACGACATTCATTTCATCCGCGACACAAAGGGCGACAGCAAAGGCTATCGGCTGATGGCCGCGAAAGTCGTCGACGATCTGGCCAAAGCGTGGAATTTACAGCCGAAATCCCCGAAGTAGCGTCCGCCGCGCAAGTACAATTGAAACAAGATGGTATCGCGACCGAAATCACCGAGGCGTCTATAAGATGGTCCGTGGGCACCGGCTGGGGAGTCGGTGTGGGAAGTCTTCGAGGGTGGGTGTCATGGGGAACAAGCGGCTTGCGGTGTTGATGGGCCTGTCGGCGGTCCTGGTGTTGGTGCAGATCGGCACGGCTTACGCGATGCCCGGTCTCGGCCTGTAGCCGGCGTTCGAGCAGTTGGTCGTTCGGGGGCTGGCCGTTTGAAAGAACGGACGGGCTGAGCCATTCTGGGCGGCGCCGGCTCGGGGGGAGCCGGCGCCAACCCTGCCCCCAAGGACAACAACCGTGTCGCGTGCCGACCGCGCTGAAAGCGCCCGAATTTCCCACCCTCCATCGATCGATCGCATGGCCAACTGGCCGGCTCTGGCGCCGCTGACAGGCCGCGTCGGCCGGCCGCTGGTCGTCGAGGCGCTGCGCGCCTGGGCCGACGCCAAACGCGGGGCACCGGAGGCCGCCGATCCCGAGGCCTGCGCCCGCTGGTGCGAGACCCGGCTCGGCGGTCTCGCTCGATCGACCCTGCGGCGTGTGTTCAATCTCACCGGCACCGTGCTGCACACCAACCTCGGCCGGGCGCTCCTGCCGGAGGAGGCGATCGAGGCGGCGGTCACGGCAATGCGCTCGCCCGCCACCCTGGAATACGACCTCGCAGGCGCCGGCCGTGGCGAGCGCGACGACCACATCGCGCCCTGGCTGTGCCGGTTGACCGGCGCCGAGGCCGCGACAGCGGTGAACAACAATGCCGGCGCCGTCCTGATCGTGCTGAGCGCGCTCGCCGCCGGCCGCGAGGTGATCGTCTCGCGCGGCGAGCTGATCGAGATCGGCGGCGCCTTCCGCATCCCCGACATCATGGCGCGGGCGGGCTGCCGGCTGGTCGAGGTCGGCACCACCAACCGCACCCATCTCAGGGACTACGCCGCAGCGATCGGTCCCGAGACGGCGGCGATCATGAAGGTGCATCCGTCGAACTACGCGGTGCAGGGCTTCACCACGTCGGTGACCGCGGCCGAGCTGGTGCCGCTGGCGCGGGACAAGGGCCTGCCGGTGATCGAGGATCTCGGCAGCGGCACTCTGGTCGATCTCGAGACCTGGGGCCTGCCGCACGAGCCCACGGCGCGCGAGGCGATAGAAGCCGGCATCGACGTCGTGACCTTCTCCGGCGACAAGCTGCTGGGCGGGCCGCAGGCCGGCCTGCTGGTCGGCAAGAAGGGCTTCATCGAGCGCATCGCCAAGAATCCGCTGAAGCGTGCGCTGCGGCTCGACAAGGTGCGGCTGGCCGCGCTCGAGGCGACGCTGCGCCTCTACGCCGACCCCGAGAAGCTGGTGGCGCGGGTGCCGACCATCCGCATGCTGGCGCGTCCCGCGACCGAGATTCGTGCCCAGGCGGAACGCCTGCTGCCGGTGCTCGCCGAAGCGCTGGGCGCCGGCTGGCAGACCGCCATCGAGCCGGTGCGCGGCCAGATCGGCTCGGGTGCGCTGCCGGTCGACCTGCTGCCGTCGTTCGCGCTGTCGGTGAAGGGCCAGGGGAAGGGGAGCGGCCTCGACAGGCTGGCCGAGGCGTTCCGCCGGCTGCCGATTCCGGTGATCGGCCGCATCCGGGACGAGACCCTGCTGTTCGACCTGCGCACCCTCGACGACGAGGCGGCCTTCGCCGGCCAGCTGACCCCCGCGCTTACCCTCCCCCTGAAGGGCGAGGGCCGGGGAGGGGGATCATGATCGTCGGCACCGCAGGCCATATCGACCATGGCAAGACCGCGCTGGTGAAGGCGCTGACCGGAGTCGACGCCGATCGCCTGAAGGAGGAGAAGGCGCGCGGCATCACCATCGATCTCGGCTACGCCTATTCCGACCTCGGCGACGGCCGGCAGCTCGGCTTCGTCGACGTGCCGGGTCACGAGCGCTTCGTGCACAACATGCTGGCCGGCGCGACCGGCATCGACGCCGCGCTGCTGGTCGTCTCGGCCGCCGAGGGCATCAAGCCGCAGACCGTCGAGCATCTGCAGATCATGGACCTGCTCGGCCTCGACCGCGGCCTGGTGGCGCTGACCAAGAGCGACCTCGTCGACGACGACGAGCTGCTGGAGCGCATGGCCGAGGTCGAGACGCTGCTCGCCTCGACCGCACTCGGAGGTGTGGAGATCGTCCCGGTCTCGGCGATCACCGGGCAGGGCGTCGACGAGCTCAAGGCCAGGCTGCTGGCGCTGGGCGAGAGCGGCAAGGGCGCCACCGGCCACGCGCGGCTCGCGGTCGACCGCTGTTTCCTGCTGTCGGGCGCGGGCGTCGTCGTGACCGGCACGGTGCATGCCGGCGAGATCAGGGTCGGCGACCACCTGCTGCTGACGCCCTCGGGCCTCGAGGCGCGCGTGCGTTCGCTGCACGCGCAGAATCGCGCCGCCGAGGCCGGACATGCCGGCGAGCGCTGCGCCCTCAACCTCAGCGGCCCGCGGCTTTCGAAGGAGGCGGTGAAGCGCGGCGACTGGGTGGTGAGCCCCGAGCTGCACGCGCCGACCGACCGGCTCGATGTCGATCTCAGGCTGCTGGCGTCGGAGACCCAGCCGCTCAGGCACTGGAGCCCCGTGCACGTCCATCTCGGGGCGGCGCATGTGATGGGACGCGTGGCGCTGCTGGGCGGCGACCAGCTCGCGCCGGGCAGCGATGGCCTCGCCCAGATCGTGCTGGAGGAGAAGATCGGGGCGCTGGCCGGCGACCGCGTGATCCTGCGCGATCCGTCGGCCACCCGGACCATCGCGGGGGCGGCGGTGGTCGATCCCTTCGGCCCGCCGCGCAACCGGCGTACGCCGCGGCGGCTGGCCGAGCTCGCTGCCCTTCGTCAGCCCGATGCGAGCGTGCTGCCGGCGCTGCTGCGCGAAGAGGCGGGTTTCGTCGACCTCGCGCGCTTCGGCGTCGCGCGCAACCTGCGCTCGGCGGAGGCCGAGCGACTGCTGGCCGACGCGGGCGGCACCAGGGTTGGCGCCTTCGGCTTGCTGACCGAAACGCTCGCGGCGGTGCGCACGGACGTCACCGCGACGCTGAAGGCCTTCCACGAGACCAATACCGACGCGCTCGGCCTGCCGCCGGAGCGCTTGCGCGTGGCCTTGAGGAAGCGTTGGCCTTCCACCGTGTTCGCGGCCCTGCTCGAGCACGAGGTCGCGGCCAGGACCGTCACGGTCGATGGCGCGCTGGTGCGGCTGCCCGGCCATTCGCTGAAGCTCGGCGCGAGGGACGAGGCGCTGTGGCAGAAGATCGCCGGCGACCTGCAGCGCGACCGCTTCAAGCCGCCGCGCGTGCGCGACTTCGCGCAGATCTACGATGCGCCGGAGCCCAACGTGCGCCGGCTGCTGCGCCAGCTCGCCAAGATCGGCCGCGTCGTCGAGGTCGCGCCGGACCAGTTCTTCCTGCGGCCGGTGGTGGCCGAGATGATCGGCATCGCCCACGGGCTGGGCAACGACTTCACCGCGGCGCAATTCCGCGACCGGCTCGACAACGGCCGCAAGCTCGCGATCCTGATCCTGGAATTCTTCGATCGCCACGGGATCACGATCCGCCGCGGCGACCTGCGGCGCACGGTGCCGCAGAAGCTCGGCCAGTACGGGCCCCCGCCCGGGGCCGTGTCGGCTGACGCATGAACCAGCGCGGAAGGAGTTACGGCCCGGGAGTCGATGCAGGGTGCCGGCCGGAACAGCGTTCTGCGATGACACGATTTGGCCGATCCGCCATTATCCCGCGCGGAGGGGAAGCGCTCCCGGTGGGGCGGCTGGCCTTCAAAGCCAGAGAGGGTCGCCAGACGGCTCTTAGTGGGTTCGACTCCCACTCTCTTCCGCCAATTCTCAGGTGTCTAGACAAGCCCGATGGCAGCAACCCTATCGGCCTCGTGCTCAGTTCCCCTCGGGTCTACAGAAGGCCGCTGGAGGCTACCCCGCGAGGGACATCCCCGCCAAATAACCTTGCGCGCCGAGGAGCCGATCGGGCACGATCGACGCTCTATGCTGGATCGATTCTCCTCACTCCAAGACCTCAAGGCCTTCGTAGCCAAGACGGAAGCAGCTCGCGAAGGCCATTCGCACGATCCTGCCTACCTTAAGTGGTACAACGCCCGCCGGATCCTGTCGTGCATGGTATGGGACCTCTTCACGGCGCAGTGCATGGCGCATTATGCGCGAGAGAAACAGCCCAACCAGTCACCACAGCTTTCGACGAACGGCTACGCGACCGGGACGCTTTCACTGGAGACCGCGACTGCCATTCTGGAAGCCTTCAAAAGATCGCCGCTCTATGCTCCCGTCAGCGGCCATGAGATTGCAGACGGCGATTTCTTTTCCGGGGGCGTGTCGGAGGAATCAGCCGAGCGAACGCGCCAGCAGTTCCGCACCCACAAGATGACCGACCAGCTCGCGAAGTTGCTGCACTGTGCCCTCGCGAGTTTAGCCGGGACGATTGAAGGGCTCGCGGGATACTACTGGATGCCGGGCCATGTTCGGCTTTACGAGCGCGCTCCGGAGGAAACCAGCTCCGATGACGGCTGGCACCTCGACGGCTGGCCCATCGGCATCTACAAGCTCTATCTCTACCTTGAAGGCGCGAGCGAAGAATTGGGAACGACTCAGATTCGGTATGCCGATGGCACCATTGCCACGGTGGAAGGAGGGCTGGGTACTTGGGCGATCTTTGCCAACAGTGTGCTTATGCACCGCGCCTATCCATCGCCGGCCAAATGGCGGCCGGCCATTGAGATACCGATCTTGCCAGCGTTGGCGACTGATCCAACGCCGAAGCATCGAGGGTGCACGGGAAGCTTCCCTTGGTATCCTGTCGACTTCGCCGCCTTGAACGGTGCCGCGCTCCCTGAAGCCTTTTCAGGTGACGCGCTTGAGTACCGAAGTCTTATGCGAACGCTCGGGCTCGCTCGCAACATCCCCTT
>JAFEFF010000115.1 GCA_018240745.1 Pseudomonadota bacterium | reverse complement strand
GCGGTTCGATGCCGTGTATCACGGCCATTTCAAGTGCAACCTGAGGCGCATCGCCGACTATCCGGCGCTCTGGCGCTTGACCCGCGACATCTACAGCCTCCCCAACGTCGCGCAGACCGTCAACCTCGAGCACATCAAACGGCACTACTACGAGAGCCACACGACCATCAATCCGACGGGTGTGGTGCCGCTCGGACCGGCGATCGACTTCGCATCGCCAGCCCGCGTGCCGTCCGACGACTTCCCGCCGGGCGCGCAGCGCTGAGGCTGGCCCCGGAGCGGGACGACGCGGCGAGCCTCGGTCCCGGCTACCGGGCTGCGCCCTCGATGACGTAGATGCGGAAGTTGGCGGCTTCGTCGCCGGTCTTCCTGGCCTCCTTGTAGGCCGATGAATAGAACGCCGCCTCGGCCTTCTTCAGGCTCTCGAAGCGAATGATGGCGACGCGCTTGGGCGGCACGCCGAAGAGCGAGACCGACCTGCCGTCGCGCACGATGTATTCACCCCCGGCATCGACGAGCGCCTTGGCGGCGAGCGGCACGTATGTCCGATAGAGCGCATCGTCCATCACGTCGGCTTCGGTCACGACATAGGCGGGCGGCCTGGCTTCGGCATGGAGGACCCCGATGGCGGCGGCGCCAAGGGCTGTTCCGGCGACGAAGGCGACTGCGATCGGGTGGCGCGTTTTCAAGGCGGTCTCCAGCTTTCGGGCGACGCGGATACGGTCCGCGTCGCCTCATGCATCGGGCGGCCGGTGAGGCTATCATGAGGGGCGATGACCGACGACAAGGTGAAACGGCGGCTGACCACCGTCCTGTGCGCCGATGTGCACGGATATTCCCGTCTCATGGAAGCGGACGAAGCCGGGACGCTGGCGACGCTGCGCCGCTACCGCGCGGCCATTGCCGGACTGGTCGAGCGCCACGACGGGCGGATCGTGAATACCTGGGGCGACGCCGTCATCGCCGAGTTCGCCAGCGTCGTCGAGGCCGTGCAGTGCGCGGTCGAGATCCAGCAGGAAATCTCCAACCGGCAGCCGGACCCGCAACAGGCGCAGCCCATGCGGTTTCGCATCGGCATCAATCTCGGCGACGTGATGGTCGAGGGCGCCGACATCTATGGCGACGGGGTCAACATCGCGGCGCGGCTGCAGGAGCTTGCCGAGCCCGGCGGCATCGTGGTCTCCCGCACCGTCTACGATCAGGTCCACAACAAACTGTCGGTCGGCTTCGACTATCTCGGCCAGCAACAGGTGAAGAACGTCGCTCCCGTCACCACCTATCGCGTGGCCATGGGCGGCCGGGCCGTCGGGCCGCGCAGCGCGCCGGGCGACGAAAGCCCCGCTCCTCGGGCCGAGCCCGTTGTCCCATCCGAGGCTGGCGCTCGACCGGGCGACAGCCGCGAGCCCTCCACGGGAATGCACGCCGTCGCGGATTGGTTCGCGAGCCTGCCGCGCTCCATCGCGGTGGCCCTTACGATTTCGGGCTTCCTGATCCTGATCAATCTTTTCACCAGCCCGCGCAGCATCTGGTTCCATTGGCCGGTCGCAGCGCTGCTCTTCGTCGGCATCATGCGGGCAGCGCTCCGGCGCAGGCCGTCGGACAGACGGCGGGAGCGCCGAACGAATCGCGACTGAGCCCACCCGCTCCGACCCGCTTGGCGGGGGCGAAGCAAATGGACGGCGAATCGTTCAAAAGGCCAGGGCGCTTTCAGGTCCTGGATGCGTAAACCATCGCGTCCCGGACGAGCGCCAGAATGTATGACAGGGCTCCCAGGAAGCTTCCGACAACCAGAACCCAGCGTATCCAGGGCTTCCAGCCATCCTGCAATTCATTCAGCTTCGTCTTCGCTTGATCCGCAACCGTCTTCCACTCGGCGCCGACCTTCGCCGACGCGTCCGTAAGCCGGGCGTTCCAATGCGCGTAGCGGTCGCCGCGCACCGCCAGAATGGCCAGGAACAAGATGCCGAGAAGGCCGGTACCGTCGATGAAGAAGTCGATCACGGGCCTGCCTTTGCGGACCGTCTAGACTTTCGCCCGCACGGCCGACAATTCGATATCGACATCGCGCAGTTCGCTGAACGACCTCGAACCGCGCGTATCGCCGGAAACGTCGAAAGGCATCGTCTCCACGACATGCAGCTGGCCCTTCTCGGGCGACGTATAGACGACCAGGCCGACCTTGGCGTTACAGGCCTCGACATATCGCGCGATCGTCTGCTGGTCCGGCAGGCCGCCCAATGCGCCTTCCAGCCGGGATACGAATGCCTTGTCCCAGCCCGTGATATCGGCGATGTCCTTTTGCGTCTTCCCGGCTTGCTTGCGGACGCGCGCCAGCATCGAGGCGATCCGCCTCTTGGGCTCGGACTGCTCCCAAAGCGCCCCCACGGCCCGGTTGCGCGCCAGAATTCTCTTCCGGACATTCGCAAAGCTCTCGGACTTGGCAACCACGGTCTTCTTCATGATCGGTCACCCTGACTAGACAACGGCAATGCCGTAGACGATCACACCGATCGAGGCGGCGGCCCGCAACGCGAGATGCTGCTTTACCGCCTGCGTGAGGCTTCGAATTCGCGGGAAGTCGGCCACCCAGATCACCTCGCTTCTTTGCGGATCGGAAATCGTCAACATGGACGGCGCCGGTCTCGCGCACTCCACCAGGTGGACATCGTGCCGGTCATTCACAATTCCGATCAACAATTCACCCCGCAGCCCGCCGGCCTCGAGAATTGCCACCTTGGTTAGAATCTCGACAATGGCTCTCGGAGAACCCCTGATCAGGGCGTTCAGAGCCGCGTCGGCCGCCGCCGTCTTCCGTACCTGGGGCACCGCTCCTTCATATAGGGTAGGTTGATCCAGAAATCAACCTGCGCCGTGGCTCACGGTGCCGTCTCTTTCGCTGGAGAGAGGGTGCAGGCCACCCGCCCGCATCCGGGCGCGGGGATAATGCCGTGGCTTGCCACCCGTCGCCTGCGCTCTGAATTTCGGTGCGGGTGGTAGGGCCTGCATCGCCCCTACAATGCGCTCGAGCTGCCGAAGCAACCAGGCGTCCGGTGTGCAGGATAAATCGCCGGCTCGCACCCGCGCCGACGCCATACCATCCCGGTTCGGTCCAGGCTACTGGATCGTCGCCGGGCGCATGACCGGATTCGATCAGGTTAGCCCTCGCGTGGAGCGGTAGGTGCCCCCTCCGCCCGTGGCGGCCGTCTGGAACGAGAAGGCGGCGGCGCTGCATCGGAATGGCCCGGTTCGGTCATTCGAGCTTCCGCAGGTAGCCCTTCACGTTCAGAACCGGAATGTCGACGAACTTGTCATCGCTGAAGAAGGTCCACCCGTTGACGTGCTCCAGATATTCCCTGTCTCCGGCCTTGATGGTGTACCAGGTCGTGAAGTCGAGCTGGCCTCCGTCATCGAAGTGATCGATCCTCTCGAAGCCCATGGCGGGGAGGGCGATGGTCTTGTACCTGGAGTGACCAAGATCGAGAACCCCATCGTCGTCGCCCTGGAACGATCCCTGCATGACCTGCACCACCTGAGACTTGTCCGACAGGTTCAGCAGGCAGACATCGATGTCGAGCTCCGCGGGATTTTCTTTCTCGAAGGCAGCCAGGTAGAGGTGCCTGTCGTCTGTGTTGTTCATTCGTAGAGTTTCCTTGCAAAATCCTCTGACCGTAGAAGCTCCGCCTCCCGGATCGTGCTGAGCACAAGCTGGGCCGACCAGGGCTTGACCAGTCTGAACGGGTGTAGGCCAGCTTCCTGACCCAGTACGCCTGCAGTCTCATGGATCGACAGCCCGGCTCTTCGGCGGGCCGTGATTTGCGGCATGATCGAAGCGATGAACCGCCGATCGTACAGTCCGATCTTCGCCGGTGGTCTGACGTAAATCGTGTTCTTCACCCGCATGAGACTTCCAAAGCGCACGACAGGCGGCGCGCAGAGCGCCATTGCTGCGACACGCTGTATCAGTGCGCGACGACCAATCATCGGAATCCCCTTCGTTGCCCTTAGGGCCTCATCGCTTCGAAACCACCTTGCCGGGATTGGCAGGTTGGTATGGGCCTTGCCCATTCTTGATGATCGATTTGGATATGGTGGGCCTGTCCGGAAGTTCAATCCTGACCGGCCGCGGGGCGTACAAAGATCCCGAGGGCGTCTGACGAGGGACCACCGGTGTCCGGCTCCGGTGGCCCCTGGCCACAATTATAAATGGGGCTTCGATATGTAGTCCGAGAGGCGGCGTGCGGTGCTCGCACTGATGCCATCCAATGCGACATTCTTCCTTCCTGTCTCCGGGTGGTTGATTGGAGTATAGTGTTTGCTAATGGATGAACTTGCCGACTCGGTAGTCGCCTTTGTGCGGGAGACGCGCGCTCTCGAAGCTCTTCCGACCTCGACTGAGACGTCCTTTTACCCCGACCTGAAAGCACTTCTATCGGCAGTCCTTAAGCATGAACGGCTGCCGTTCGAAGTCATAACAGGCACGTCAGAAGGCGATGCTCGCCGACGGGATATGCCCGACTTTGTTCTAGGCGACAGCTCGTTGTTCGTCGGCGTGTACGGAGAAGTGAAGCGCGGCGATACGAGCCTCAGCGACCTTGCTGTATCGACAGAGAGAAATGATCAGATTGGCCGGTATCTTTCCCAGACCGGTGTGGTGCTTCTCTGCAATGTCCGGAGCATCGGGCTGTTGACCTGCGAGCCTTCATTCTCTCGGCAACCTGGGCAGCCAGTGCCGCCATCCAAGCGCGTTCTCGAAAAGACCGTTGACCTTTGGTCCGCCGTCTCGGGGTCGGGCACCAGAGGCAGGGCCGATCCGGCGGCAATCGAGGACCTCGTATCCTTAGTCACCCGCGCCGTCACCGATTTTGCCCGGATCGCTTCGCCTGCTGACTTGGCGAAAATCCTCGCCCGCCAAGCCCGCGATGCCAAGGACGCGATGCCCGACGATCTGCGGCCAGTGAAGCCGCTACTCGACGACTATCGGCAAGCGCTGGGTCTGGCGTTCGATATCGACGACCCTAAGGGTGAGCGCTTCTTTCGATCATCCCTTGTTCAATCGGTCTTCTATGCATTGTTTGCCGCGTGGATCCTATGGGACCGGGATGCCTAGGCAGGCTATGCGTTCGAAGTCGAACACGCGCACACCTATCTGCCGATCCCGTTTCTCGAAGCGCTGCTGCACGATATCCGCCACCCGACCCGCATGAAGCATCTTGGGCTGGATGCCCATCTGACGCGCGCCATCCAGACATTCAATCGCATCGACCGTAAGCTGTTTCGGTCGAGAATGACGTTCCCAACCATCGAAGGTCAGACTGCGATCGCGGCGATTACTTACTTCTATGAGCCGTTCCTTGAAGCCTTCGATCCGCAACTGCGCGAAGACCTCGGCGTCTGGTACACGCCTCCGGAAATCGTACGATATCAGGTCCGTCGCGTGCACTACCTGCTGCAGCACGAACTCGGGCGGCCGCGGGGCCTTGCCGATCCCGATGTGGTTGTCCTCGACCCCTGTTGTGGGACAGGCGCGTATTTGCTGGAGGTTGCGCGTTGCGTCGCCGAGGAACTGAAGCGCGAAGGCGACGAGGACACGGTTGGTCTTGAGTTGGCGCGGGCCTTTCAAGATCGCATCATCGGTTTTGAGATTCTAACGGCACCATTCGCCATCGCGCAGCTCCAGCTCTACATCCTCCTCGATCAACTTGGCGCTCGACCAGACGCACAGCATCGCTTGTCGATCTTTCTGACCAACTCACTCTCCGGATGGCGC
>JAFEFF010000114.1 GCA_018240745.1 Pseudomonadota bacterium | reverse complement strand
CTCCGGCCGAAGGGCCGGGCGCGATTTCATCTCCAGCGAGGTGACGACGGCGGCAATCCGGTCGGCAGGGACGTCGTGCAGGCCGTCGGCAAGCGCCAGCGATGCTTGCTCGGGTTGCTGTTGCATCGCGCAGGCATCGGCCACCCGCGACTCCCAGTCAACAAAACTAAACCCGCGTCCCGCGTTCCACTTGCGTGGGACGCCTAAAATGCTGTTCCGCATGCATTTCAGGCGATTCGTCCCACGTTTCGCCTCACCCAAATGGCCTATTTTACCCGGGTAAAATAGGCGGAGCGCAGGTAGAGATGGGGACTGAAACAGATCGGTTCGCTGCGGCTGCGTCTGGGAGGAATGTTGGCCCAGGCTCCCTGCTGGTTCACGAGCGCCCTGATCCAGTCAGCGTCGTAGCCGCGATCCGCGAGTAGCATCGTCTGCGGGCGCAATCCGGTCAGGAGCACCGGGCAGAGCCGATTGTCATGAGCCTCGCCGGGAGTGAGGCCGAGGCGACACGACACGGCATTCGACTGCATGATCGATTGCAGTCGCTTCCAGCGCAGACAGAGTTTTCGGAAAGGACAGCGAGATGATCGACCGCGAATAAAGAAGGCGGCCCTCGCAGGAGGACCGCCCTCTACAATCTACTCGTGCCGGATCGGGTTACAAATAGCGCGACGGCAAGACAATCTTGTCGTTCGTCAATATCGTCTCCAGCGTCGTGATGCCCGCGTCGTAATTTCCGGCGTCGCACTGCGCGATCGCCTGCGGCGCCGGACCAGATGCGCCCGTCCGGGAATAGGAACGCCACTTCCTGGCAAGCGCCGCGCAATAGTCCTTATCGCTCATGACCCCCCGCCCTGAGACCGTGACGTGAACACTGCGGTTAAGCCGCTCGGGGGTCTGGTCGGCGGTCGGGAGCGGCAGGTTTTCCTCACCCAGGCCGCCTGACCGGATCGCCGACTCCGGCACACCGTCGCTCATCAGCGCGGCCTTCACGGCCGCCGAGCGCTGCAGGGAAAGCCGCAGGTTCGCCCCCGCATCGCCTACGGTGTCGGCATGGCCTTTCACGAGCACAGCGACGCCGCCCTGCTTGAAGGTTGCGGCGGCCTGGGCAATCTTCGCCTGCGCCTCAGGCAACAAGTCCGCTTGACCGGTGTTGAAGTACACGACGTACAACTGTTTTACCTGCGTAGGCGGCGGGCTGGCCATTTGCGGCTGCTGTTGGCACGCCGCCAGCAGCAGTCCGGCTGCCGACGCGATCAGGAACTTCCTCAACATGTTTTTCTTCCCCCTAGTATTTGTATTTGGCCCAACACTTTAACATTATGACTACTCTCTGACAACGAGAGGTAACGGTCCCGGTCGACCCGCCGACCGGCTACACTGACACGTCGGGTAAGAAGCCCTACAACATGGCGCTGTCGCTGCGTCGAGCGGCCTGCGCTTCTCGGATACGAATCAGGCTCGCGTTGGAAACGGGAAACTACGCCTTGCTTGAGCCCCTCCGTTGCGCGGGTTGTTGTTGGGCGCCGCCCGATGATTTGGGCGCAGCTAGCCTATCTGCGCCGGCCACGGCGGGCGCGATAGCGCTCATCAGTGGGCACGCGTTGCACTTGGTAGTCCCCCTGGTTTTGGAAAAAGTGCCGGGTCGCTTGCCTTGCCCGTTGATCATGCGCCTCGGAACTTTTCGAAGCGAGGAGGAACAGGGATTACCAATAGACGGCTAGCTTCGAGAACTCATGGGGGGAGCTAACCGCCAACAGAGGCCTGCTTTGTTCGCTGCGCTGCCCGGCGCAGCGCCTGGGTGTTCCCCCATCCCCCGGAGTTCAGAAGACAAGTTCAATCTCAGGGGCACAACTCACTGCACCCTGCCCATATCCCTTCGACCTGCCCCCGTCCAGATCAGTGACGGTGCCGGTGGAGGCGGAAGCCAGGCATGATGACCGGACGCGTGTTCGGAAAGATCATGGGAGGCGGCGATCCGGGATAGGACGTTGGCCGCGACACCGACGAGCATCGTCGCGAGCTTACGCCGCCTACTCGATCGCCAAGGGGACGCGCCATCTCATCATTCCCCAAGGAGGTAAAGATTCTAGTGAACTATTAACTCCACCATACGCCTGCCCGCCGCCGGGTCCTAGCCGAAGGCTTCACGCGGACGCGCCACCATTTCCGCCATTGGCCCTTCTGCGACATGCCGAGCCGCGAGAGCGAAGACCGCTTTCAACCCGGAAGCGGACGTCGGGAAGCACGGCCACCTCGGGTCGATTTATGAGTTCACGGCCTAGTCAACACGCGCGCCCGAGGCCTTGATGATCGGGGCGAGCCGGGCCTCTTCCGAATCCCGGAAGGCCAGCGTGTCGGCCGGCGTGCTCCACCACGCCGTGGTGGCGAGGTCGGCATACTTGGCCTTCAGGTCCTCGCTCTCCAGCGCCTTCTTCGCCAGCCCCGACAGGCGCTCGACGACATTGGGCGGCAGCTTCGCGGGACCTGTGAGGGTGGTCCACGAGATCATATCCATGCCCGGCAGCGTCTCGGCGATCGCCGGGATCTCGGGTGCGACCGGCGAGCGTTTGGTGGAGGTGACGCCGAGCGGCCGGACCTTCCCGGCGCGCGCCTGGGTCAGCGTGCCCGGGATATTGTCGAACATCATGTGGATCTGGCCAGCCAGCAGGTCCTAGGTCGCCGGCGCCGAGCCGCGATAGGGCACGTGCTGGATGTCGACCTTGGCCAGCATCTTGAACAGCTCGCCCGAGAGATGGAGGGTCGTGCCCGAGCCGGCCGAACCGTAGGAGTACTTGCCGGGGTTCTTGCGGCAGAGCTCGATCAGCTCGGCGACCGACTTGGCCGGGACGTCGAGATTCACCGCGAGCAGGTTGGGCAGCCACCAGATGGTCGAGACGAAGGTGAAATCGGTCCGCGGGTTGAACGGTAGCCTGGCGTAAAGGGTGGGCGAGATCGCATGCGCAGCGATGCCGCCCAGGCCCAGCGTGTAGCCGTCAGGCTCGGATTTCGACAGCACTTCCATGCCGAGATTGCCGCCCGCGCCGCCGCGGTTCTCGACCACCCATTGCTGGCCGGTGAGTTCCGTCATCTTGGCGCAGAACAGCCGCGAGAGCGTGTCGGTCGGCCCGCCGGCGGGGTAGGGATTGATGTACCGGACCAGCCGGTTGGGGTAAGTGCCTTCGGCCTGGACGATGGCTGGCGCCGCCAGACCGGTCCCCAAGCCGGCGATGAAAGTGCGCCTGCGCATTTCGACTCCTCCTGCCCTTTGGCGTGAAGCCTGCCAAAATGATCGACGGCGGTCGAGGCGCAGTTCGAGTGAATTCACCGGATTGTCGCATTGCGGATGGAATTACTTGGCAAATCGTACTATAAGTGGTCCCAATTCGGGGGTGTGTGAGGTTTTGGACATTGCTGAGGGTGGGGAGCCCGCGCCGACAGCGCCAGGGAAGGGTCATGCGTAACCAACTTTGCCTGTCCGCGCTGGCCTATGTGCTGGGCGTCGCGGCCTGGCCGACGTTTGCGATCGCGCAGCCGGCCAGGCCGCCGTCGGCCGCCGGCCGGCCGGCGGCGGCCGTGCAACCGGCGGCAACGGCCGACATCTGCTACCTGGGCAACGGGCTCACGCCCAAGCAGCGCATCAAGACCTGCACCGACGTGATCGACAGCGGCGCCGTGAAGGGCCTCGGCCTGGGGCTCGCCTACTTCGACCGCGGCGTGGCGCGTGCCAACGACGGCGACCCGAAGGGGTCGATGGACGACTACCGCATGGCGCTGCGCTTCTACACCGACGTGATCCGAACCTCGGCGCCGTCGGGCCCGATCGTGTTCCAGCGCGGCGTGATCTACCACACGATGGGCGACGCCGATCAGGCGATCATCGACTATAGCGACGCCATCCGCCTCACGCCGAACGACGTGCAGCCGTACGTCAACCGCGGCATCATCCTCTACACCAAGAAGGACAACAACGAGGGCGCGATCGCCGACTTCAACTCGGCGCTCAAGCTCGATCGCTGCCAGACCACCGCCTTGATCAACCGCGGCCTGGTCTACAAGCGCAAGGGCAACCTCAACCAGTCGATCGCCGATTTCAGCGATGCCATCAAGTGCCTGCCCGGCAACACGCCGCCGGTCAGCACGACCACGGTCGATGCCTCGGGCAAGCCGTTCGGCGCGCAGTACTACAAGACGATGTCGCAGAGCACCCAGCTCGCCGATGCCTATTACCAGCGCGGCCTGGCGTACCTCGACAAGGGCGGCAAGATCCGCGAGCAGGCGATCCCGATGTACAACGCGGCGATCAGCGACTTCGACAACGCCATCCGCCTCAACCCGACGGCGGCGGCGCACTATGTCGGCCGCGCCTCGACCTACATGTACAAGGAGATGTTCCGGGAGGCGATCGCCGACTTCAGCGAGGCGCTGCGGCTGTCGCCGGGCGACGAATACACCTACCTGCATCGCGGCATCGCCTATCACTCGGTCAACGAGCCGGACAACGCCATCGCCGATTACACCGAGGCGCATCGCATCAACCCGCTCGACGTGGCGCCGCTGATCAACCGCGGCATCATCTGGTATTCGAAGAAGGGCGAGTACGACAAGGCGATCGGGGACTTCACCGACGCGCTGAAGATCGACCCCAAGGACATCAACGCGCTGATCAACCGCGGCATCTCGTGGCGCGAGAAGGGCGATCCCGACAAGGCGGTCGCCGACTTCACCGAGGCGCTGCGGCTCGGCCTGCTGACCGGCGACGTCCTGAAGTTCGGCTCCAAGGACCCCGAGGCGGTGCGCCACTGGGCACAGGTCGCGCACGCCCGCTACCAGCGCGGCGCCGCCTATGTGCAGAAGACCGAGTACGACCTGGCTCTGGCCGATTTCAACGAATCGATCCGGCTCAATCCGACCGACTCGCGCGTGTACGTGGCGCGCGGCGGCGTCTATCTCGCGCGCCAGGACTACCGGCGGGCGATCACCGACTTCAACGAGAGCCTGCGGCTCGATCCCGAGTTCGCCTTCGCCTGGTTCCAGCGCGGCTTCGCCCATCACGCGCTGGAGGAGCCGGACAAGGCCTACGCGGACTACACCGAGTCCATCAAGTGGGACCCGAAGTACATCACGTCGTACCTGAACCGCGGCATCATCCTCTACACCCGCCGCGGCGACTTCGAGGGCGCGATCGCCGACTTCACCAAGGCGTTGCAGCTCGGGCCCGACAATATCAACGCCCTGATGCATCGCGGCGTCGCCTATGGCGGAAGCGGCGACTTCGACAAGGGTTTCGCCGACCTCGACCGGGCGGTCGAGCTGTCGCCCGAGTTTGCCCGTCCCTATTACTATCGCGGCCTGCTGTTCAGCCTGCGCGGCAGCACCGAGCGGGCGCTTGCCGACTACGGCAGCGCGCTGAAGCTCGATCCCAAGAGTGCCGAGACCTATCTCGCGCGCGCCGGTCTCTACGCCCAGATCGGCCAGCACGACCGCGCCATCGCCGACCTCGACGAGGTGATCAAGCTGGTGCCCAACGCGGCCGGCCCCTATTACAACCGCGGCTTCTCCTACTTCGCCAGGGGCCGGTATGACCAGGCGATCGCCGACTACAGCGAGGCAATCCGGCTGAATCCGCGGCTCGCGGTCGCCTTCAACAACCGTTGCCTCACCCGCGCCGTGGTCGGCAAGGACCTGGTCGGCGCCCTGCACGATTGCGACGAGGCGCTGAGGCTGTCGCCGGGCAACATCGACGCCCTCGACACGCGCGGCTTCATCCAGCTCAAGCTGGGGGATTTCCGGATGGCGATCAACGAGTACAATGCCTCGTTGCAGATCGATGCCAACCACGCGCGCTCCCTGTATGGACGCGGGCTGGCGAAGATCAAGAGCGGCGACAGGGAAGGCGGCAATGCCGACCTCGCGGCTGCAATGAAGCTCGTGCCGAAGGTCGGCGAGGATTTCACGCGCTTCGGGGTCACGCAGTAGACGTCGACGCAGCGCGACATCGCTGGCGCGGGCTACTGCGGCTGCCGGTCTAAGGAGCGGTGATGTCAGATGCGCCAAAATCTATGGTAGAGTCTGTTAGTCTTCATGGAAGACTGCCTTGAAGACGCGAGCTCGTGTTGGTCTCTGCTATCCTCGGCGTTGTCCGCTCTGGCTTTTCGTATAGCTAGTTGTCCTCTTGGGGCAGTCTTCAGTCGACGGGCTGCGTACCCCAGAACGACCCCCACGACCACCGCAACGCCGAACCAAATTGCCAGGATTGTCACGGGCTTCCCTTTCGCACGGGATGCGGGCATTCCCCCATGCAGTTTGCCAAATATACGGCGGCAGCCAGGGTCCAGCGAGAAATGCTAGTGCATATCTTCGAGGGCGGGGCAAACAATTGCATTGCTCCGGTCGGGTTGCTTTAAGAAACCTGACTGCAGCCTCACTAGGTTATTCACGGCT
>JAFEFF010000113.1 GCA_018240745.1 Pseudomonadota bacterium | reverse complement strand
GTCCTCGACGCGGCAGCGCTCATGATCTGGCTCCTGATGTCTTGACCCGTGGCGGGCGCGAGTAGCATTCCGGAAAACCACTCTCGTCGACAGCATCGGCCGAATGCTCGCGTCTATCAAGCATTGCCAGTGAACGACGTCGCGTCTGGGAACCGCCAGCCGGTGGCGGCCCAAGCGGGCGAAGAACTACTCCTCGCCGGCGTGCTCGGGGCCGTCGCGCCTCATCGGGTCCATCAGCTCATCGGATTCCTTCCTATACTACGAAGGGCCGACTATTCTTACCGCCTATCGAGCCGTGTGGCAGGATCGACGCATGCGCTGGAAAGGATTGTCCCGGAAGGCTGGAGAACGCGTGCGGGTTGGACGGCGCGCGATCAGCGCACCGGGCGTGCCCTCGATGACGGACCGGGACCAGCCCACACAGGGAAGTGGCTCCGCTGGCGACTCCGATCAGCAGCCGCTGATCGATCGCAATGCGGTCCAGTATCTCGACCGCGTGCGCGCCATCTTCCGCCCGATCAGTAGCGACGAGTTGGAGCCAGGCCTCGAGCGCTTCGTCGGCAGGGAGGACATTTTTCGCCATGTGGGCAAAGCCGATATGGCATCCCGCGGGGTACAGCCAATGATGCAATGCCCGTCATATTGGCCCAACGGCGCGACCTGGGTGCCGATCTGCGATCTGGAAATATTGGAGATACTGGACGATCAGGACGTTCGAGCCGGCTGACGCCGGATTTACGCGACGTTGGCGGCGCGGCAGGATTGCGCATGAAGAGAAAGAAACATCTTCGAAGAACGGGCGAGCGGGTGAGAGCCGGCGGACGGTCGTTCACGGTGCCCGGCGTGAGGTCGATGGTTGACCCCAATCCAGTCGCGCCGGCGACGAAACACGGTGACGGCGACCCGGACCCGCCAACCGATGAGCTGAGCGAAGAGCTCATCCGGGCGATAAAGGCAGCCTACCAATAGCAGATCGGATTCGCCGTCTTCCCGGCCGTCGCGCTCGATCCGCCCGACAGGGCGTCGTCGCCTGCGGTCGATGAACGTCAGCGGGGCGAGGCGGGCTCGGGTTGCTGCGCACCAAGCACTGGCCTCCAATGAGGAGAACGTCATGCAGATCGGCTTCAATGTGCCCACCACAGGTCCACTGATCGAGCCGGATAGCCTGGGCCGGATCGTCACGGAAGGGGAAATGCTGGGCTTCGACTACGTCACGATCAGCGACCACATCATGGTGCCGCGCAATCTTGAGTCGAAATATCCCTACACCGGCAGCGGCGAGTTCCCGGCCGGCGCCTCGGCCGCGTGGCTCGAGCAGCTGACGACCACGGCCTACCTTGCCGCGCTGACGAAGAAGCTTCGCTTCGTCCTTTCGGTCATGGTGGTGCCGCACCGCCCGGCGGTGCTGACCGCCAAGGTACTGTCCACCATCGACTACCTCTCCAGGGGCCGTCTTACGTTGGGCATCGGTGTCGGCTGGTGCCGGGAAGAGTTCGACGCAGTCGGCGCCGCCCCGTTCGACGATCGCGGCAACGTGACCGACGAATGGATGGCGGCGTGCCGGGAGCTCTGGTCGGCTGAAGCGCCGAAATTCGACGGCAAGTATGTGCGCTTCGATGATGTCGTGTTCACGCCCAAGCCGGTGCAGCAGCCGATTCCGATCTGGGTGGGCGGGGAAAGCGCGCCGGCGCTGCGTCGCACCGTCCGCTATGCCCAGGGCTGGTATCCGGTGGGCACGAACCCTCGGCACCCGATGAACACCGCCTCGACCTTCCGGCAGGGGCTGCAACGCTTCCACGAGTTCTGCAAGCGCGGTAACCGCGACCCGGGAGAAATCACGCTGGCCTATCGGATCCTGTCCGGCCCGGGCGTGCGCCCGCGCAGTAGCGTCGGGGGCGAGCCCGAGCTGTTCACCGGCGGCGACTCCGACTGGGTCGGGGATATCAGGCAGCTTCAGGATTTCGGCGTCACCTCGGTCGATGTGCGGCTGTTCGGCTACGGTGACGCACAGACGCTGCAGGGCACGATCGACAATATGCGTCGCTTCCGCGACGGCGTGCTGTCGAAGCTCGCCTGAGGCCCGGGCGCTCCTCGCATGCTCATCCGGGTAACATTTCCGCTGGCCGCGGCGAACTTCATGAACCAGGCCGCGCGCACCGTGATGGCGATCGTCGGTCCGGTGCTCGCGGTGGAGCTCGACCTGTCCGCCGTGGAGCTGGGCGTGCTGGCCGCCTGCATGTTCGCCTCCTATGCGGTCGTGCAACTGCCGCTGGGCGTCGCGCTCGACGCGTTCGGTCCGCGCCGCGTGCAGGCGGTGCTGATGTCGCTGGCGGCGATCGGCTTCGCGCTATTCGCGCTGGCGCCGGGGTTCGCCGGACTCGTGTTGGCACGGATCGTCGTGGGCGTCGGGATCTCGGCCGGCCTGATGGCGGTGATCAAGGGGAACGCCGACTGGTTCGAACGCCACCGGGTGGCGCACGTGACCGGCATCGCGTCGGCGCTCGGCGCGCTCGGCAGCACGCTGACGACGTCACCCGTCCAGGCCCTGCTGCCCACGCTCGGCTGGCGCGGCGTCTTCGGGGGATTGTGCCTGCTGGCGCTTGGCGTCGCGGTCTGGATCTTTCTGTCGGTGCCCGACAAGCCGCGGGCGCCAGGGCCGAAGCGAACCCTGCGCGGCGACATTGCGTTGAGCGGTCGCATTCTCGCCTCGCCGACCTTTTGGCGGTTCGGTCCAGCGGTCGCGACTCTGTCGATGTTCAACTTTGCCTATCTGGGCCTTTGGGCAGGCCCCTGGCTGCGCGACGTGGCCAGCATGGACGGCCCGGCCCGGGCGGGCGTGCTGTTCCTCTATACCTTCGCGATGATCGCGGGCAGCATGCTCGCCGGCAGCGCTGCCAGCCGGGCGCACGCGGCCAACCTGCCGCCCTTCCTCGTTCCGATCGTGTCGCTCGCGGGCCTGGTCCTGCTGCAGGCCGGCCTGATGCTGCAGCCGAGCCGGCACGCAATCGTGCTCGTGCTTTGGCTTGGCATGGCGGTGTTCGGTTCGGCCGGCGCAGTGGGCTATATCGTGATGTCCCAGATGTTTCCACCCGAGCAGACCGGCCGGGTGTCGACGGCCGTGAACACGCTGTCGCTCGGCGGGGCGTTCCTGATCCAGGCGGCGATCGGCTGGATTCTCGATCTTTGGCCGCGCACCGCGTCGGGCGGGTGGGATCCGGACGCCTATAGCTGGGCACTGGCGTTGACCGCGGCGCTTCAGGCGCTCGCGGCGCTCGTGATGGCGACTGCTCCACGACGTGGGCACTGACGGGGGCGCGAGCGGCTCTGCTCACTCTCCCCGGCACGACCCAATCGTCCATCGCGCCCCGATCTATGCTCGCGTCAACGGCGATTTCAGCCCGAGATACCGATGCGGGGAAAGCGCGGCAGTGTGCGGCCGCCGTCCAGGACGATCGCGCGCCCGGTCATGAACTCGAAGTCGGCGGAGCAGACGAGCGCCACCACCCGCGCGATCTCTTCCTCCTCGACCAGGCGGCCGAGAGGCGTGCCGGCGATCGCCGCATTCTTGTAGTCCGGCATGGTGTCCGTTCGCGGGCTCGCGATCTGGCTCGGCACGACGGCATTGACCGTGATCTTCGGCGCGAGCTCCAGGGCCAGGCTTTCGGTCAAGGTCAGCAGCGCCGCCTTGGCCAGGCCATAGACGGAATGTGTCCGCACGAAGCCTGACGTGGCGCCGATATTGACGATGCGTCCCCAGCCCAACCGCTCCATGGCCGGGGCGGTCGCCTGTGCCAGGAGATACGGCGCCTTGAGGTTCGCCGCCATGACAGCATCCCAAACGGCGGGCTTCAGGCTGCGGAAGGGCGCATCGGCAAAGGGACCGGCATTGTTGACCAGGATCCGGATCGGGCCGAGTGCACCCTCGACCTCGGCGGGAAGCTTCTGTGTCGCCGCGTCGTGCGCAAGGTCCGCCGCGAAGGGCGCGGCTTTGCCGCCGGCTTCCACGATGCGCGCCACGATGGCCTGTGCCTCGTCCATCCGGCTGCGGCAATGCACGGCGACGGTGGCGCCGCGCCGGGCGAGCTCGACGGCGATCGCCGCGCCGGCGCCCGACGACGATCCGGTGACGAGCGCGACCTTGCCGGTGAAAGGGCGATCGCCGGTCACGGCTCGACGAGTGTCGTCCAGATCGACTTGGTCTTCGAGCGGTCGAGATACTTCTCGTAGAGCTCGCTGATCAGGTCCTTGCCGAGCGTGGCGATGTCGGCGTCGTAGGCCTTGCGGTCGGTGATCTCGATGCGTTCGAGGTAGTGCCAGGGACCGCCGGCGAGCGGTCCGGCGACGTCGGTCAGCCGGTGCGTGCGGTAGGAGATGATGGACGGCAGCTTCGCCGCGACCACGTAGTCGACTTCGCGCTCGTAGCGCTCGTAGGCGTCGCGGTCGACGCCGGGCTTCAGGGCCGCCAGCACGTATCTCACGATGGCCATGGTGCTCTTACTCCTCGGTTCAGGGCTCGATCAGCTCGGACCACAACGCGACGGTCTTCGAGCGGTCGAGATACTTGGTGTAAAGCAGGTCGAGGAACTCCTTGCTGCCGCTCGCGGCCTGCTTCTCGTAGGCCTCGCGGCTGGTCACCTCGATGCGCTCCATGAAGTCCCACGGACCGCCTTCGATGCCCATGTCGAGCTCGTTGATGCGGTGGGTCCGGTAGCTCACGATCGACGGGTTCTGCGCCGCCTTCGCGTAGTCGACCTCGCGCTCGAACTTCTCGAACGCGTCGATGTCGACGCCGGGCTTCAGCTTCACCAGCACGTAGCGGACGACGGCCATGTTGTTCCTCCTGGAAAGTCTAGACGAGGTGGCAGGCGGCGAAGTGGCCGGGCGCCACCTCGCGATAAGGGACCGGCTGGGCGCAGACCGGCTGGGCGAGCGGGCAGCGGGCGCGCAGGCGGCAGCCGGTCGGGATGTCGATCGGGCTCGGGATCTCGCCGGACAGCACGAACGGATCGCGCCTGGCGTCGGGATCGGGCACCGGGACCGCAGCCAGCAGCGCCCGCGTGTAGGGATGGGCCGGGCCGTCGAAGAGCGCGGCGGCGGGCGCCTCCTCGACGATCACGCCGAGATACATCACCGCGACACGCGCGGCGAGGTAGCGCACGGTCGCGAGATCGTGGCTGATGAAGAGGTAGGCGAGGCCATGGCGCTGCCGCAGCTCCTCGAGCAGCAGGATGACGCGGGCGCGCAGCGACACGTCGAGCGCCGAGGTCGGCTCGTCGAGCACGATCAGCCGCGGGTTGGTGACGAGCGCGCGCGCGATGTTGACCCGCTGGCACTGCCCGCCGGACAGCTCGTGCGGGTAGCGGTCGGCGAGCTCGAGGCCGAGCCCCACTTCGACGAGCACCGCCTCGGCGCGGTCGCGCCGCTCGGCGGCGCCGAGATCGGTATGCAGCCGCAGCGGCTCCTCGACCATGCGGCGCACGGTGAGCCGCGGGTTGAGCGACGCCGCCGGGTCCTGGAACACCATCTGCAGGTGCGGCCGGACCTCGTTGAAGGCCTGGTCGCTCAGGCTGCCGATCTCGGTCCCCTCGAAGCGGACATGGCCGCCGGTCGGGCGGACCAGGCGGACCAGCGCGCGGGCGACGGTGGACTTGCCGCAGCCGGACTCGCCCACCAATCCCAGGGTCTCGCCGGCCTGGACCTGGAACGAAATCCCGTCGACAGCGCGGACGACGGACGCCTGGTGTTCCTTGACGGTGCGCAGCCACGCCGCCGCGCCGCGCAGCGGAAAGTGGACCTTCACGTCGTCGAGTTCACACAACGCGGGCACGTCCATCCTCCACGGCGTAGCAGGCGACCAAATGGTCCGGCGCGATCTCCGTCATGCCGGGCTTGATCTGCCGGCAGCGCTCCTCGACCCAGGGGCAGCGGCCGGCATAGCGGCATCCGGGCGCGATGTTCAGCAGCGACGGCACGGCCCCGGGGATCGGCTCCATCGCGACCTCGCAGTCGATGCGCGGGATCGAGCGCACCAGAGCACGGGTGTAGGGATGGGCGGGGTGGGCGAACAGCGCCCGCACCGGCGCAACCTCGACCATCTGGCCGGCATGCATCACCGCGACGCGATGACAGGTGGTGGCGACGACGCCGAGATCGTGGGTGATCAGCAGGATCGAGGCGCCGGTCCTGTGGCCGAGATCGCGCAGCAGGTCGAGGATGCGCGCTGCCGTGGAGACATCGAGGCCGGTGGTCGGCTCGTCGGCGATCAGCAGGCGCGGCGAGGTGGCCAGCGCCATGGCGATCATCACCCGCTGGCACATGCCGCCCGAGAACTGGTGGGCATACTGGCGCGCGCGCCGCTCGGGCTCGGGAATGCCGACCATCGCCAGCATCTCGATCGCCCGCTTGCGGGCGTCCGCCTTCGATAGACCGGCATGCAGGACGAACAGCCGCGCCACCTGCTCGCCGACCGTGATCAGCGGATTGAGCGCGGTGCGCGGCGTCTGGGAGACCATCGTGATCTCGGTCCCGCGGACCTTCTGCAGCTCGTCCTCGCCGAGCCGCGCGAGGTCGCGCCCGCCCAGCACGATGCTGCCGCCGGTCAGGCGGCCTGGCCGGCGGATCAGGCGCAGGATGGCAGTCGCCGTGACGGACTTGCCGGAGCCCGATTCGCCTACCAGCCCGAGGATCTCGCCCTCGCGCACCTCGAAGCTCGCACCGTCGACCGCCTCGACCTCGCCGAAGTCGGTGGCGAAGCGGACCGAGACGTCCCTGACCTCGATGACGGCGCTCATCGCACGCCCCGCATGCGCGGGTCGAGGAAGTCGCGCAGGCTATCGCCGATCAGGTTGAAGGACAGCACCATCAACACGATGGCGACCCCGGGGAACAGGAAGAGCCACCATTCGCCGGTGACGATGTATTGCGCGCCTTCGGCGGTCATCGAGCCCCATTCGCTTTGCGGCGGCTGGATGCCGAGCCCGATGAACGACAGCGACGCCATGGTGAGCAGCGCATAGCCCATCGCCAGCGTCGCCTGCACGATGATCGGCGGCAGCGCGTTCGGCAGCAGGTGGATGAACATGATGCGCCAGGCCGGATTCCCAACGACGCGCGCGGCGTCGGCATATTCCATCTCGCGGATGCGGAAGATCTCGCCACGGATCAGCCGCAGGTAGTTCGGGATCTGGGTGATCGCGATCGCGATCAGCACGTTGCCGACGCTGTTGCCCAGCGCGGCCGTGATCGCCATCGCCAGGATGAAGGCGGGAAAGGCCATCACCGAATCGACGCAACGCATGATCACCAGGTCGATCACGCCGCGATAGAGGCCGGCGACCACGCCGATCGAGCAGCCGATCAGCAGGGCCAGCGCGGTCGCCCCGAAAGCGACGGCAAGATCGACCTGCCCCGCATAGACGATGCGCGAAAGGAGGTCGCGACCGTAGATGTCGGTGCCGAGCAGGTGGTGCAGCACCGGTGCCTGGAGCGCGGCGTCGGCGTCGGTCGCGTCGGGCTCGTACGGCGCCACCCAGACGGCAAGCGTCGCGGCGAACGCCATCAGCACGATCACGGCAAGGGCGGCGGCCGACAACCAGTTGCGTCGCAGCCGCCGCCAGATCAGGCGCAGGGATGCCGGGGCTGGCGCGAGTGGAGCGGTGCCCGAGGACGACAGTTCCGCCATCACTCGAGCCGAATGCGCGGATCGATCAGCCCGTACAGGATGTCGATGATGAAGTTCACGATCACGTAGAGCAGGGCGACGAACAGCACGAACGACTGGATCGGACCCGAGTCCTTGGTCATGAGCGAGGTGATCGCGTAGTTGCCGATGCCCGGCCAGGCGAACACGCTCTCGACCACGGCATTGCCGGCCATCAGGAAGCCGAACACGATGCCGAGGATGGTGATCACCGGGATCATGGCGTTGGCCAGCGCATCGCCGTAGATCACCCGCCGCCGCGGGATGCCGGCCGCCCATGCGGCCTTGACGTAGTCCGACTCCAGGATCTCGAGCATGGTCGAGCGCACCATGCGGGCGATCGGCGCCATGACGCTGAGGCCGAGCGTCAGCGACGGCAGCATGAGCTGGTGCAACGCCGAGCCCAGCGCCTTCCAGTTGCCGGTCAGCAGGCTGTCGACGACGTAGAGCCCGGTGATGGCATGCGGCGGCTCGATGCCGGGCCCGATCCGGCCGAGCGGCGGCGGCGCCACACCGAGCAGGTAGAAGAAGACATAGAGCGCGAGCAGGCCGGTCCAGAAGGTCGGCATCGCCACGCCCGCCACGCCGACGATGCGGCCGATATGGTCGATCGCCGTGTCGCGATGCACGGCCGATTGCACGCCGAGCGGGATGCCCAGGACCAGGGCAATCAGCAGGCTGGCGAGGGTGAGCTCGAGCGTCGCCGGCAGGCGCTGCTTGAAATCCTTCAGCACCGGCCGCCCGGTCGACGCGCTCTCGCCCAGGTCGCCGTGCAGCACGCCGCTGACGTAGCGGCCGTACTGCACCCAGAACGGCTGGTCGAGCCCCATCTGCTTCTCGAGCTCCTTCACCATCTCGGGAGAGACGAGCGGACCCGCCTTCACGACCGCCGGGTTGCCCGGCAGGACGTAGGTGAGGGTGAAGGTGATGATCGTCACGCCCACCAGGGTGGGAATGACGAGCGAGAGCCGGCGCAGGAAATAAGCGAGGAATGCCACTGCGCAGGCTGCCGCGTCAGGCGGTCTTGAGCGAGTTGAAGCGTTCGAACGTGTCCCACCGCTTCTCGACGCCGACCAGGTCGTTGCGCATCACGCGGGTCCAGTTGTCGTACCACAGCATGCCCCAGACCGCGTCGTCGATGACGATCTTCTGCGCCGCCTTGGCCGCGGCCAGCCGCTTGTCGGGATCGGCCTGGTGGTAGTTCTCGTCGAGGATCTTGTCGAGCGCCGGGTTCTTGTAGAACGCCGTGTTGGTGCCCTTCGAGGTCGAGTGGAACAACGGCACCATGTGAAAGAACGGATCGTTCACCCACGACTGCCACGTCTCGATCGAGAGCTGCAGGTCGCCCTTGGTGGCGAGCTGGCGGAACGTCGCGTCGGTCTGGCGGGTGATGTTGATCTTGAAGCCGATCTTCTCCAGTTCGCGCTGGATCCACACCGCTGCCTCTTCATGTGGCTGCCAACCGATGCGCACGGCCAGGTCGAGGGCGATCGGGGTCTCGACGCCGGACTCCTTGATCAGCGCCCTGGCTTTCTCGGGTTCGTACTTGTAGGGCGACAGCGTCGCGTCGTGGCCGGGCGTCAGCGCCGGCACCGGCGACTTCATCACCGAGCCGTAGCCCATCAGCACGTTCGGCACGATCGCCGCCACCGGGATGGCGTAGTTGATCGCCTGGCGCACCTTGACGTTGTCGAGCGGCTTCCTGGTCTGGTTCATCGCCAGCCAGTGGCAGGTCGTGTCGGGGACGCTGACGATGCGGAAGTCCTTCTCCTTCTCGAACGGCTTGATGTTGCGCGGCGACAGGCCGGGCCGTCCGATGATCAGGTCAATCGCCTTGCGCTTCAGCAGCAGGACGCGGTCGGCCTCGTTTGGCACGAACTTCAGGACGATCTTCTGGAAGTGCGGCGTGCCGCGCCAATGGTCCTTGCGCGCCTCCAGCACGACCTCGACGCCCGGATTGTTCGCGGTCAGGACATACGGGCCAGAGCCGGCGGGATTGCGCTTGGCCCACTCGGCGGCCCACGGGTCCTTCTCGGTGGCGTTGGGCTTCACGAGTTCCGGATCGAGCGCGGTGATGGTCATCAGCGAAAGGAAATTCAGCACCATCGGCTGCGGCGTCGGGCCGGTCATGTCGAGCGCGATGGTCGTCGGGTCGCGCATCACGATCTGCTCGGGCTTCGAGACCTGGATCATGCGCGGCATGATGAAGCGCATGTAGCCGGGCGACTGCAGCGCGCGATCGAGCGAGTACTTCAGCGCCGCCGCGTCGACCGGCCGGCCGCTCGGAAACTTCATGCCCGGCCGGATCTTCAGCACGATGGTCGCGCCATCGCGCTCGAACGTCCACGATTCGGCGAGGCTGCCTTCGAACTCGTTGGGGAAGGACCGCGACACGCCCCTGGCGCCCTCGATCGGCCGGACCTTCCAGCCGACGACCGGGTCGTAGAGATTGCACTGCACGGCGTAGCCGCCGACCGACTTGAAGACATGCGGATCGAGGCTGTCGATGTCGCTGTCCCAGGCGACGGTCAGCGTCGAACCGGCCTGCGCGTGCGCCGGCATGACGCCGAACGCGCCGAGCGCTGCCGCCCCCGACGTGAGCTTGAGGAACGTACGCCGGTCGGTGTTGCTGCCCATGATCCCTCCATCATCCCCTGTGGCATTCAATCCTCAGCGTTCCAGTCTTGTCAATCAAGCGCGGTTTTTCTGGAACACTGCGACGGAGCCGGCTTCCCAAGCTGCGGGTTCTGGGCCATTTACGACCTGCACTGTTCCATTTATAGATTTCCAAAGACCAAAAAATGGAACGCGGAGATCGTGATGAATCTGGTCGGCAACGTTGCGCGCGTGCTGCGGCTGTTCACGCCCGACCGTAGCGTGCTGTCCGTCAGCGAAGTCGCCCAGCTGCTGGCGCTGCCCAAGAGTTCCACCTCGCGGCTGCTGAAGGCGATGGCCGACAGCGGCCTGCTGGTCAGCAACGAGGCTGCCGGCGGCTACGGCGTGGGCAACCTCATTTTTGAAACCTCCCGCCGCCATCGCGTGAACTCGACGCTGAGCGTGCTGGCCGACGAGGCGCTGGCGCGCATCGTCAAGGCGACCGGCCATACCGGCTACGTGGCCATGCTCGATGGAACCGAGGTGCTGGGCCTGCGCATGCGGCCGGGCAGCAAACCGCTTCGCGTCGTGACCTCCCCTGGCGACCGTCTGCCGGCCTTCTCCTCCTCGACCGGCAGGGCGATGCTGGCGCGGCTCGACGATGCGGCAGTGCAGGCGCTCTATCCGCAGCCGTTGCAGCCGCCGTCGCCCAATGCGCCGCACAGCGTCGACGACTTGCTGGCCGCGCTTGCGCTGGTGCGCGAGAAGGGCTGGTCGATCGCCACCGACGAGAGCCTGCCCGGCGTGGAATCCATCGCCGTCTGCATCGAGGATCGCGAGAGCGGCGAGCGGGTCGCGATCTGCATCTCCTATTCGGCCGCCATGATCTCGACCAACGAGAAGTCGCGCATCGTGACGCTGCTGATGCGGGCGGGCTGCGAGCTCGGCCTCAAGTTCGACGATGACTACTGGGTCGCTCCGCGTTTCGCCGCCTTCGCGGCGCCATCCTGGAACGAAGCCGCGTGAGGAGCCGCTGACGATGTCGCTCGATTTGCTGATGCTGGGAAACGTGCCGGTGGCACAGATGGTCGAACGCGCGAAGCTCGCCGAGGCCAACGGCTACGACACGCTGTGGGTCGCCGACGAGCGCTTCTACCGCGAGGTCTACTCGACCCTGGCGATCCTGGCGCAGCACACCACGCGGGTGAAGCTCGGCACGTGCGTGACCGATCCGTTCGCCCGCCATCCGGCGCTGACGGCGATGGCGATCGCCACGCTCGACGAGATCTCGAACCGGCGCGCCATTCTCGGCGTCGGTGCCGGCATCTCGGGCTTCCCCGAGCTCGGGGTGGTGCGCAAGAAGCCGGCGGTGGCGATCCGCGAGATGATCGAGGTGGTGCGCGGCCTGCTCAAGGGCGAGGCGGTCGACTTCCACGGCGACGTCGTTTCCTTCAACAACGGCAAGCTCTCGTTCAAGCCGGTGCGCTCCGACATCCCGATCTATGTCGCGAGCAACGGCCCGCTCGGCCAACGCGTGACCGGCGGCATCGCCGACGGGGCGATCATGGAAGGCTGCGCCAACGTCGAGGAGGTCAAGGCCTTCCGTGCGGCGCTCGCCGAAGGCGCGAAACGAAAGGGCCGCGATCCGTCGGCGGTAAAGGTTGCCCTTCGCCTCAATGCCTGCGTCTCGCCGGACGGCAGGAACGCGCGCGACGGCGTGCGGCTCGGCGTGGCGCGCATGCTGGCGGCGGGCCGCCTGAAGTTCGTGACCGCCGAGAAGCAGGGCCTGACCCTCACGGCCGAGCAGATCGCGCCTTTCGCAAACGTCCGCTACGCCGACGGGGCGGCGCCGTACACCCCGCTGCTGCCTCTGGTGACCGACCGTCATGTCGATGCCTTTACCCTGGCAGGCTCGCCCGACGAGGTGGTGCAGCACATGAAGGCGCTGAAGGCGGCCGGCGCGGACGCCTTCATTGTCATGCCCCTGCCGTGCGAAGGCACGACTGCCGAGCAGACGCTGGTCGCGCTGGGCAAGGAGGTCTGGCCGCGGGTGAAGGGATAGGCGATGAGCTTTGCGTTCCACCGGCCCGACAGCATCGATGCGGCGATCGCCGTCGCGCGCGAGCACGGCGCGTCGGCGCGCTTCCTGGCCGGCGGCACCGATCTCATCATCCAGATCAACCGCCGGCGCATCGCGCCCGAGCACCTGATCAGCCTGGCGGGCCTCGGCCTCGACACGATCGGCGAGACCGGGAGCGAGTTCGTGATCGGCGCCATGGCGACCCACGATGCGGTGGTCGGTCATCCCGCCTTCCAGAAGCAGCTCAAGGCGCTCACCGAGGCGTCGGCCGTGGTCGGCGGCCGGCAGGTGCGCAACATCGCCACCGTCGGCGGAAACATCGTCAATGCATCGCCGGCGGCCGACCTGGTACCCGTGCTGCTGACGCTCGACGCGACGGTCGAGCTGCGCGGCGGCGCCGGTACGCGGACGCTGCCGCTCGACCGCTTCCTGGTCGAACGCGGCCGCACCGAGCGCAGGCCGGACGAGATCCTCACCGCGGTCCGCTTCGACAAGCCGCCGGCCGACAGCGCGACCGCCTTTCTCAAGGCCGGCCGGCGCAAGGCGATGGAAATCTCCGTGATCTGCGTGGCCGCTCATCTGGTATCGGATGGCAAGGCGCGCATCGCGATCGGCGCCGCCGCTTCGCGAACCCTGCGTGTGCCGGCGGCGGAAGCCATCGTCGAGAAAGGAGGGCGGGCAGCCTTCGCCGAAGCAGGACGGATCGCCGCCCGGCAGATGAGCCCGATCGACGACGTCCGCGCCTCGGCGCGCTACCGCCGCCTGCTGGTCGCCGCGATGGTCGAGCGCGCCCTGGGCATCTGCGCCGACCGCATCGAAGGAAAATCCACATGAGCCGCCAGCCGCTCGATCTCACCATCAATGGCGAAAGCTACCAGTTGATGGTCGAGCCGCATTGGTCGCTGCTGCAGGTGCTTCGCCGCGAGCTCGGCATGACCGGCACCAAGGAGAACTGCCTCGAGGCGGAGTGCGGCGTCTGCACAGTGCTGCTCGACGGCAAGGCGGTGAATTCCTGCATCCTGCTGGCGGAGCAGGCCCGCGGTCGTTCGATCGTCACCATCGAGGGACTGGGCGACCCCGAGCACCTTCATCCACTGCAGCGAGCCTTCATCGATCACGGCGCCGTGCAGTGCGGCTACTGCATCCCGGGCATGATCCTGACGGCAAAATCCTTCCTCGACGAATGCCGCGGCCATGTGCCGAGCGAGGCCGAAGTGCGCGAGGCGCTGTCGGGCACGCTATGCCGATGCACCGGCTATCAGAAGATCGTCGAGGCGGTGATCGCCGCGGCGCGGCAACTCAATTCGTGGCCCGAAGAGGCGGGGAGGGCGTCATGAGTGGCTACCAGCATCGCGTCGCCGGCAAGCGGCTCAACCGCCTCGACGGCATCGGCAAGGTGACGGGCAAGCACGTCTATGCCGCGGACTTTGCGCTGCCCGGCATGCTGTTCGGCAAGATCCTGCGCAGCAGCGAGCCGCATGCGCGCATCAGGCGCCTGGATGTGGCCAAGGCGCGTGCGCTACCCGGGGTGCGGACGGTGCTGACGGCGAGCGATATTCCGGCGATCCGCTTCGGGACGGCGATCAAGGACCGTAGCGTCTTCGCCGACGGCGTCGTCCGCTTCCGCGGCGAGGCGATCGCAGCCGTTGCCGCCACCAGCCTCGAGATCGCCGAGGCGGCCGTGCGGGCGATTGAAATCGAGTACGAGCCGCTGCCTGCGGTGTTCGATCCCGAGGAGGCGCTGACGTCCGGCGCGCCCCTGGTCCATGCCGGCTGGAGCGACTACCAGGCGCTGCCGGTGTTCGATCGCGAAGGCAACGTCTCCGGCCGTGCCGAGCTCGGTGGCGGCGACGTCGAGGCCGGCTTCGCGCAGTCGTATCGCATCTACGAGCACCGCTTCACGACGCAGCACGTCCATCCGGGATACACCGAGCCGCGCAGCGCCATCGCGAGCTGGGACGGCAACGGCGACGTCATCGTGTGGTGCAACACGCAACTTCCCTTTGACATGAAGAACATGTTGGCGGAGGTGCTCGACCTGCCGGCGAGCAAGGTGAGGGTCATCGTGCCCGGCATCGGCGGCGGCTTCGGCGGCAAGCTGCGCGTCGGCGTCGAGCACTTTGCCGCCTGGCTGGCGCGCGCGTCGAAGCGGCCGGTGAAGGTGATGACGACCAGCGAGGAGGAGCTGACCGACGCCTATCCGCGCCAACCGACCATCGTGACGCTCAGGACCGGCGTCAGCCGGGACGGGCTGCTGCTGGCCCGGCAAGGCCGCGTGCTGCTCGACTGCGGCGCCTACGCCAACTCCGGCCCGGCGACGGCGGCGATTGCCTTGCAGGTTCTGGCCGGCCCCTATCGCACGCCGCACCTCGCCTTCGAAAGCGTCGCCGTCTACACCAACAAGGGCTCGACCGGCTCGTTCCGCGCCCCGGCCGGACCGATGGCCAACTTCGCCGTCGAATCGCAGATGGACCTGATCGCCGACAATCTCGGCATCGACCCGCTGGAATTCCGCCTGCGCAACGTCTATCGCGAGGGTGACAAGGGGCCGGCGGGCGAGACCCTCACCAGCGTCAGTATCGAGGAATGCTTGCGCAAGGCGGCCGATGCGATCGGCTGGCACGACCGCCGCCCGGCGCACGGGCGCGGCAAGGGCATCGCCTGCTCGTGGTGGCTCACGACCGGCGGCTCGTCCGGCGTCTACGTGAAGATCAATCCCGACGGTAGCGTGACCCTGGTGAGCGGCGCGGTCGAGTTGGGCAGCGGTGCCATCACGGGGGCGGCGCAGATCCTGGCTGAGGAGCTGGGCGTCGATCTTGCCGACGTCAACGTCGCCGAAGTCGACACGCATTCGTCGCCGTACGATTACGGCGCGCAGGGCAGCCGAACCGCCTTTTCGGTCGGCAATGCCTGCATTGCGGCGGCCAAAGACCTCCGGCGCCAGATCGGCGAACTCATGGCGGCGCAATGGCAGGTGCCGATCGACAGCGTCCGGCTGGAGGAGAAATCCGTCATCAGCGGCGACAAGCGCATGTCGCTCGCGGAGGTCGCCAGCCTGTCCCAGCGGTCGGGCGGCGGGTTGATCTCGCACGGCACGGCGATCCAGCCGATGCCGGTGTTCGATCCCAGCAAGGTCAAGAACCATCCGCTTCCTGCCTGGACCAGCCACAGCTTCCATGCGCATGCGGTCGACCTGTCGGTGGACCAGGTTACCGGCGAGGTGTCGATCCATCGCTACGTCGTGGCGCAGGACGTGGGCTATGCGATCAACCCGACCTATATCGAAGGACAGATCGAGGGCGGCGTGGCTCAGGGCATCGGGCAAACGTTGAGCGAGGAGATTGTCTACGATCAAGGCCGCGTCATGAACGCCAATCTCACCGACTACAAGATGCCGACGACGATGGACATGCCGCGGGTCGAGTGCATCCTGGTGGAGAAGCCTGGCGTCAACGGCCCGTATGGGGCGAAGGGCGTCGGTGAGCCGCCCTGCATCCAGCCGCCAGCCGCAATCGCCAACGCGATCGCCGTGGCCTCCGGTGTCCGGGTATGCTCGTTGCCCATCACCGCGGAGAAGATCGCACTCGAGCGCCTGGACCGGGCCGCCGACTGATGATCGTTCAGCTCAAGCTGTGGGGCAATCTGCGGCGCTTCGCGCCGCAGGGCGTCGCGTCGCTCGAGATCGAGTTGCCCGACGACGGCACCGTCGATGATGTCGTCCACCGGCTGGGGGCCGACCATGAGGTCTTTGCGGCCGCCGTCAACGGGAAGGTTGCAGCATTGTCCACCCGGCTTGCTCCCAATGATCGAGTCTTCCTGTTCGACCATTTGCTGGGCGGATAGACAGCCGAGCGCAAAGAGCGCCATTCGACTGGCGCTCAATACAAGACGCATTCCACGGCTCGAGCAAGGTTGCGACAACGACCGATCGCGCCGATATACCTGCAGGCGCCCGCAACCGAAGCAATCATGACCTGAGCCCCGTCACCCAACCCGTTGGGTGCCTAATCTCGCGGTGCACGGGCGATCTGCCTGAGGCACAAGACTGTCGCTGCGCCTCCAGCGATCATCCCACATCAAGCTGGATCGCGCGGTGAAGCACGTCTCTGCCCTATCAGCTGC
>JAFEFF010000112.1 GCA_018240745.1 Pseudomonadota bacterium | reverse complement strand
GTAAGCATTGAGGGTACGCCTCCTCTGGTGTCAAAGAACTGTACCCTCAATTGTACCCCCAACGTTCTGAGAAGCAGAGCGCCGTACCTCCTCACGGTGAGTAGCCAAAACGCAAAAAACGCCCGGTTTATCGGGCGTTTTGAGCATCGGTGAGGGCCGATGAGGAGAGGTGATGGTGCCCCGAGACGGAATCGAACCGCCGACCCCATCATTACGAATGACGTGCTCTACCAGCTGAGCTATCGGGGCACAGGCGGCGGGTTCTAAGGGAAAGGGGCGGGCCGCGCAAGGCCACGGCCGGTCGCACAAGACAACGCCCCGGTCGCCGTTGCCGCCGCCCTGCTCTATGCTCCGCCCCTCTGAATCTGGAGGACGACGATGGCCAAGGTGGCGTTTCTGGGGCTGGGCGTGATGGGCTTTCCGATGGCGGGACATCTCGCCGCCAAGGGCCACGAGGTGACCGTCTACAACCGCACCTTCAGCAAGGCCGAGGCCTGGACCAAGAAGCACAAGGGCAAGGCCGCCAAGACGCCGAAGGAAGCCGCCGCCGGCAAGGAGATCGTGTTCTGCTGCGTCGGCGAGGACAAGGACCTGCGCGCCGTCGCGTTGGGCGACGACGGCGCCTTCGCCGGGATGAGCAAGGGCTCGATCTTCTACGACAACACCACCGCCTCGGCCGACGTGGCGCGCGAGCTCCATGCGCTCGGCAAGAAGAGCGGCATCGACTTCATCGACGCGCCGGTTTCGGGCGGCCAGGCGGGAGCGGAAAACGGCCAGCTCACCGTGATGTGCGGCGGCGAGCAGGCTCCGTTCGACAAGGCCAATCCGGTCGCCATGTCCTACGCCAAGGCGATCACCCTGATCGGCCCGCCGGGCTCGGGCCAGATCACCAAGATGATGAACCAGATGTGCATCGCCGGCCTCGTCCAGGGCCTCGCCGAGGCGCTGAACCTCGGCCAGCGCGCCGGGCTCGACATGGACAAGGTGATGGCCGCAATCTCCAAGGGCGCGGCGCAGAGCTGGCAGATGGACAATCGCTGGCAGAAGATGATCGCCGGCGAGTTCGAGTTCGGCTTCGCCGTCAACTGGATGCGCAAGGACCTCGGCATCGCGCTCGCCGAGGGCAAGCGCTGGAACGCACAGATGCCGGTGGTGGCGCTGGTCGACCAGTTCTACCAGCGCGTCCAGGAGCGCGGCGGCGGGCGCTGGGACACCTGCAGCCTGATCCAGCCGCTGCAGAAGCCGTAGGCGCGATGGCCGACTACACGCTCTGGGGCCGCGTGGGCTGGGGCTCGGCGCTCGTCGAGGCGCAACTCGTCTGGTACGGGCTGCCCTTCCGCTTCGAGCCGGTCGGCGATCTCTTCAAGGATCCCGACGCGCGCAGCAAGCTCGAGAAGGTCAATCCGCTGGCTCAGGTGCCGACCCTGATCCTGCCCGGCGGGCAGGTCATGAGCGAAAGCGCCGCCATCACCCTCCTGCTGGCCGACATCGCCGGCAGCGATTCGCTGGTGCCCAGGCCCGGCGCGCCGGAACGCGCGGCCTTCCTGCGCTGGCTGGTGTTCATCGTCGCCAACATCTATCCGACCTTCACCTATGCCGACGATCCGGCGCGCTTCGTCTCGGTCAGCGCCGCGCGAGATCCCTTCCGCGCCGCGACCGACGCCTATGCCCAGCGCCTGTGGAAGCAGGTCGAGAGCCAGGCGCGCGGGCCGTGGTTCCTCGGCGAGCGCTTCTCGGCGCTCGACATCTACGTCTCGGTGATGACCCGCTGGCGGCCCAAGCGCGGCTGGTTCGAGACCGAGACGCCGAGGCTGTTCGCGATCGCACGTCGCGCCGACGGCAGGCCCGAACTGCTCGAGGTCTGGAAGCGCAACTGGCCGGCATGATCGCCAGAGCATGACCTACGCCGGCATCGTCGGCGGCCTCGGCATCGACGCCGCGGTCCACTACTGCGAACGCATCAGGACCCGCGGCGTGGTGCCGGACCTGGCGATCTGCCTCGATGTGGCACGCCTGCACATCGACTCGATCGCCGAAGCGCTCGCCGCCTAGAAGACCTCGCGCACGCCGACGATCTGGGCGAGGGAGCGGCCGACATGCTCGGCCGTCTCGCTGGCGAGGCCCTCGACCTCGATCTCGACGGAAAGCGCATCGTCGATCGCCTGGGCAAACACGCGCGCCGGCACGAGGCCGCGCTTGGCCAGAAGCTCGAGCGCGCGCGGCAGGACGGCCGGCTCGACGTCGGCTTCGAAACAGTATCGGACGGTGGAGGCGTTGCGCTTAAGCGCCAGGACGGACGACATGGACGGATTCCTTGCAAAAGAGGCGAACAGCGACAGACCGGTCTGCAGTGCAAACCGGGGTGCTAATTCGCCGGGCAAGGAGGTCCATGCGGGCCATCGATGGAACTATAGCGTACAGCGTCGGGCGCTTGCTAGGCTCCGCTGCAACGGACCACGGGGAAGGAAACAAAGATGCGTTCGACGCCGGTCTACGAGGTGCATGCGGTCAAATACGCCCACCTGCCGCGCAAGGCCTGGGAAGTCCAGATCACGCCGGACCCGCACGACGCCGACTACCCGATGGACTATTTCGTCTGGGCGGCGATCCCGCTCGACGAGCAGGGCAACCGGGCGGTCGGCGGCAAGCCGATCGTGATCGACACCGGCTTCAACGCCCAGGTCGGCAAGAAGCGCGGCCGCGAGGTCAAGACCAACCCGGCCGACCTGCTCGCCCACATCGGCATCGACGCCCGGGAGGTCGAGGACGTCGTCATCACCCATCTGCACTACGACCATGTCGGCAACTGGGACCGCTTCCCCAAGGCGCGCTTCCACCTGCAGGACAAGGAGATGCAGTTCGCGACCGGCCGGCACATGTGCCACGGCACCTTCCGGCACGCCTTCGAGATCGAGGACGTCGTCGGCATGGTGCGCGCGGTCTACGGCAAGCGCGTGGTGTTCCACGACGGCGACGAGGAGATCGCGCCCGGCATCTCGGTGCACCTGATCGGCGGCCACACGATGGGCATCCAGTCGGTGCGCGTGATGACCCGCAACGGCTGGCTGGTGCTGGCGTCGGACGCCTCGCACTACTTCTGGGGCATCCGGGAGAACAAGCTGTTCTCGATCGTGTTCTCGGTCGCCGACATGCTGGCGGGCTACGACAAGCTGAAGAAACTCGCCGACGGCAATGTCGAGATGGTCGTGCCCGGCCACGACGCCGAGGTCATGAAGCGCTACCCCGCGTCGAAAGCCGGGCTGGAAGGGATCTCGGTCCGGCTCGACTGAGCGCCGGCTATTTCGACGCCATGACCACCACGGCCTGCATCGGCGCCTCGATCGCGCCGGTGCCGTAGGCCGAGCGCAGCGCGGCGGCGGCGGCATCGGTCGTGGCGGCGAGGCCCGACGGATCGAGGGCCTCGATCTCGCCGCGCATCGGCGTGCCCTGGCAGAGGCCGATCGCGGCATGCTCGGCCGACGGCGCGCGGCTCGGCAGCGTCACCGTCTCGACGACGACCTGGTCGAAGCCCGCCGCCGCGAGGTCGCGGCGGATCACGCCGGCGTCGGAATGGCCGTGCGGCGTGCGGGCGAGGAAGCGCGGCGGGTTCTGGGGATAGCGCGCCGCCGCCGCGTCGACCACGACGCGCGTCATCGGATTGTGCTCCAGGCTGCCCCAGACGCTCAGCACGAAGCGGCCGCCGGGCGCCAGCACCCGCCGCGCCTCGCGATAGCCCGCGACGCGATCGGGGAAGAACATGACGCCGAACTGGCAGACCACGACGTCGAAGCTCGCGTCGGCGAACGGCAGCGCCAGCGCATCCGCCTGCTTGAGCTCGACCCGCTTCAGCGCCGGCTTGGTCGCGGCGTGATCGATCATCGCCTGGTTGAGGTCGGTGGCGACGAGCGTGGCCGAGGCGGAGAGCCGCTCGGCCAGCGCCGTCGTGACGATCCCGGTGCCGGCCGCGGTCTCGAGCACGCGGGCCGGCTGCAGCTCGGCGACCCGCCCCGCGATGTTGCGCGCGAAGGGCTCGAACAGCAGCGGGCCGAGGTAGCGGTCGTAGAGCGCCGGAATCGATCCCGAAAAGACGGTGTCCCCGCTCGTCATCGCACGCCTATTTCTTCTCGACGTTCCACAGCGCCAGCTCCGGCACCGAGAGCAGGCCGGAGATGTTGCTGCGGATCGCCGTCGGTGTGGTGAACTGGCCGAGCGGCGCGAAGGTGGGATAGGCGCCCGACAGGCGCACCGAGACCTGCTCGGCGATCGCCTTCTGCTTGGCCGGATCGGACTCCTTGGCGTAGGCGTCGCGCAGCTTCTCGATGCCCTCGTCGCACGGCCAGCCGAACGTCGCCTTGTCGCACGAGGCGTTGATGAAGGCGGCCGACACCGGATTCATCACGTCGGGCGAGCCCCACGAGGTGAAATAGGCGCTCCAGCCGCCTTTATCGAGCGGCTCCTTCTTGGCGCGGCGCGCCACCAGTGTCTGCCAGTCCATCGCCTGCAGGTCGACCTTGAAGCCCGCCGCCTCGAGCTGCGGCTTGGCGACGGTGGCGAGCTGGTTGTGCCCGGCGGTGTCGGTCTGGTGCAGCAGCACGATCGGCGTGCCGTCATAGCCCGCCTCCTTCAGGAGCTCCTTGGCCTTGGTGACGTTGCCTGCGAGCTTGTCCTCCCAGCCCTTGGTCGTCTCGAGCGGCGAGCCGCACGGGAAGATCGACTTGCACAACGCGTAGTAGTCGGGATTGCCGACATTGGCCTCGAGGAACGGCTTCTGGTCGAGCGCGTAGAGCACGGCCTCGCGCACCTTGGCATTGTCGAACGGCTTGTGCAGGACGTTGAAGCGCATCTCGTACTGGCGGCCGGCCTTGTTCACCGTCAGCACCTTGACGTTCTTGTCCTTCTGCAGGAGCGGCAGCAGGTCGGGCGGCACGATCTCGACCATGTCGATCTCGCCGTTCAGCAGGGCGTTCACCTGGGTCTGCTGGTCGGGGATGGTGATCCACTCGACGCGGTCGACCTTCACCACCTTGCCGCCGGCCAGGCCCGAGGCCGGCTCGCTGCGCGGCTTGTACCTGGGGTTTTTGACGAACACCGCCTTCTCGCCCGGCTTCCACTCGTCCTTCCTGAAGATGAATGGTCCGGAGCCGGTGTAGTCGGTGATCTGCGTGTTGGGATCGGTGTCGGCGACGCGCTTGGGCATCATGAAGGCCATGTTGGACGACGGCTTGGCGAGCGAATCGAGCACCAGGCCGTAGGGCTCCTTCAGCACCATCCTGATGGTCTTGGCGTCGGGCGCGCTGAGCTCGGTCACCTCGCTCATCAGCTTCTGGCCCATCGAATCCTTGGCCGCCCAGCGCTTGATCGAGGCGACGCAATCCTCGCCGGTCACCGGCTTGCCGTCGTGCCATTCCAGGCCGTCGCGCAGGGTAAAGGTCCAGGTCAGCTTGTCGGGCGACACCGTCCACTTGTCGACCATCTGCGGCTGCGGCTTGAGGTTGGCGTCGACCGCGAACAGCGTGTCGTAGACCATGTTGCCGTAGTGCGTGCTGATCAGCGCCGTGGTCCAGATCGGATCGACGATCTTCAGATCGGAATGCAGCGAAACCTTGAGCACGGTCTCGGCGCTGGCGGGCGCGGCCAAAGCCAGCGCGGCGGCCAGCGTGCAGACGAAACGACGCATGAACCTCTCCCTTCCCTGACGGCACGGAACGATAGCACACCGTCGCGGCGAACGAAGACCGCCGTCATCCCGACCGGTGCGCGGAGCGCGGAGCGGAGGGACCTGTTCTCGTGGCGCCTGCCGCCGGACCAGGTCCCTCGACTGCGCCGACCTTCGGCCGGCTACGCTCGGGATGACGTAGGACCGTCACCCTCGGCTGTGTCCAGCAGCGCCTTCCAGTCGGTCAATTTCACCCGCGGCCGGCCGACCTTGGCGCCGGCGGCGACCTCGGCCTCGTCGATGCGATGCCAGCCGGCGAGGTCGACCGCGACCGGCAGGGGATCGGGTCCGCTCTTGGGATCGCGATCCCCGAGCCAGGCGACGACCTGCTGCGCGGCGGCGAGGCTGTTGGCGCGGTTGGTCGGGATGGTGCCGGTCGGTCCGCGCCTGGCCCAGCCGACCGCGAACACGTCATCGCCCGTGGGGTAATCGACACCCGAATAGCCGATGCAGGTGATGACCAGGTCGAATTCGCCGGGCGCGATCGCCGAGAGCGATCGGTTGAAGACGAAACGCACCGTGATCGGCTTGCTGCCCGGCTGGTTCTTCGCAAAGCCCCGCAGGACCTCGAGGTTCCTGCCCTTGCGCAGCCGCTCGGGCGTCGAATCGCTCGCGGGCGGCTGGACGTCGAGGCCGGCCGGGTCGGTCACCGCGACGGCGCGCGCCAGTCGGCCCATCTCGCCGAGCTCGTTGTTGGTGAAGGAGGCGTTCTCCGGGCCGCGCCGGCCGATCACCGCGATCTCGCCGATCGGCGCCGCCGCGATCGCCGCCCCCGCCTCCGGCACGATATCGCTCCTGGCCATCTCGTCAGCCGACTTGGCGAGCACGCGCGCCACGTCGAGGGCGACATTGCCGTTGCCGATCACCGCGACCTTCCTCACCTGCGAAAGGTCGGGCCCGATCCGGAAATCGGGATGGCCGTTCAGCCAGGCTATGAACTTCCACGAGCCCCACACGAACGGCAGCTCCTCACCCGGCACGCCGAGCTTCCGGTCGATCGTCATGCCCGTGGCGACGATCACCGCGTCATAGCCCTCGCGCAACTCGTCCCACGAGAGATCGCGGCCGATCTCGACGTTGCCCGCGAAGCGCACGCCGGGCTGGGTCAGCAGCTTCTCGAACTGCCGCACGATTGCCTTGGTCCCCTGGTGATCCGGCGCCACGCCTGCACGGACCAGGCCAAAAGGCGTGGGCAGACGATCGATCAGGTCGATCCGCAGGTCCGGGCGGGTGCGCAACAATCCGTCAGCGGCATAGAACCCGGCCGGGCCCGCTCCCACGATTGCGATCCGATGGGCGGCAACCCGATGGGTCATGGGCGCGTCGGATAGCATATGATGGCGCCATGGCTAAGTACTCTCATCTCACCCAGCTCGGCCGGCCAGTGGAGGCGCCCGCCTCGCCGCAGACAGCGCGGATCGAGACCGTGCCCAACCCGCGGCGGCGCGATCTCTATCTCGTGCGCTTCGCGGCGCCGGAGTTCACGGCCATGTGCCCCCTGACAGGCCAACCCGACTTCGCGCATCTGGTGATCGACTACGCGCCCCGCGCGAAGCTGGTCGAGAGCAAGTCGCTCAAGCTCTATCTCGGCAGTTTCCGCAACCACGGCGCCTTCCATGAGGAATGCACGTTGATGATCGGCCAGCGGCTCGCCCGGGAGTTGGCGCCGCGCTGGCTCAGGATCGGCGGCTACTGGTATCCGCGTGGCGGGATGCCGATCGATGTGTTCTGGCAGACCGGTACGCCGCCCAAGGGGTTGTGGCTGCCCGACCAGGGCGTGCCGCCGTATCGTGGACGCTGAGGCCGCGGACGCTGATGGCCCGCACGCCGCCTGTTCCCAAGCGGCCGCCCAAACCGGCGACACCGGTCGAGCTGCGCGATGCGATCCGAGCCGAGGCGCTGCGGCTTGGCTTCGATGCCGTGGGCTTCGCGCCGGCCAATTTGGC
>JAFEFF010000111.1 GCA_018240745.1 Pseudomonadota bacterium | reverse complement strand
TCCAGTGGCGCTCATGAGCTTGAGCGCCACTGGAGTGGCGCGGTCCCTTGAGCGGGCGGGCCGCCCGCGGTCCGGCAAGAATTAAGCCTTCTTCCGCTCCGTCACCGGCTCGGTCACGTGTTGGGCGCGGAGCGTGGCGAGCTCGTCGGCTTTGAGGTCGAGCAGCTCGGCGAGCACGAGGTCGGTGTGCTGGCCCAAGGTCGGCGCGGGGCGGCGGATCTCCGACTTGCCGCCGGCGTGGAGGCGGATCGCCGAGATCGGCACGCGGGTCTTGCCGCGGCGCGGATGGTCGGTGTCGACCCAGAAGCCGCGCGCCTCGAGATGCGGATCGTACGCCACCTCGCGCGCGGTCTTGACCGGCGCGCAGGGGATGTGTGCCTCGTTGAGCGCCGCGAGGATCTGCTCCTTGCTGCGGCCGAGCGTCCAGGCACCGACCATGTCGTCGATCTCGGCCATGTGCTTGGCGCGTCCCGGCGTGGTCGCGAACTCCGGGTGCTGCAGCAGGTCCTGGCGGCCCATCATCTCGCACAGGGAGACCCAATGCCGCTCGGCCGAGGTGAAGATCGCGACATAGCCGTCGCTGCAGCGATAGGTGTTGTACGGCGCCATGGCGAGCGCCGGATGGCGGTTGCCCGTGCGGTCGGGCACGTTCGTGTCGCCGTCCATCACCGCGCCCAGCGCCGAGGCCAACGAGGTCGCCGCGGCCTCGTGCATCGCCACCTCGACGCGCTGGCCCTTGCCGGTGCGCTCGCGCTGCACCAGCGCGCCCAGGATGCCGGCGCAGAGATGGATGCCGGCGAGGAAATCGCACACCGCGGCACCCGCCTTGGTCGGCGGGCCGTCGGCGTCGCCGGTGGCGTTGGTGATGCCGCTCATCGCCTGGATGGTGACGTCCATCGCTGCAAGGTCGCGATAGGGGCCGTCGAGGCCGAAGCCCGAGCTGCCGCCGTATACCAGCCGCGGGTTGAGCTTGCCGAGCACGTCGTAGCCCAGGCCGAGGCGGTCCATCACGCCGGCGGCGAAGTTCTCGATCAGCACGTCGGCCTTCTCGACCAGGGCGAGGAATATCTCCTTGCCGCGGGGATGCTTGAGGTCGAGCACGACCGACTCCTTGTTGGAGTTCAGCATCACCAGCGGATAGGGCTCGACCTCGCGCTTGCGGCGGCGCACGACGTCGCCCTCCGGCGGCTCGATCTTGAGCACGCGGGCGCCCATGAAGGAGAGCTGCAGGCCGCAATAGGGGCCGTTGTAGATTTGCCCCAGGTCGAGGACGAGGAAGCCGTCCAATGGCCGCTTGATGGGCGGGCGGCGGATGGTCATCGCAGTCTCCTCTTCGTCCTCCCCCGCAGGGGGAGGATACAGGAGGGGGTGGGCATCAGAACGGGCGTTTCCATTTTCAGATCATGATCTCTTGTTGATGAGAGGTTGCCTCTGCGGCTTTCCCCCTCCTGCATCCTCCCCCTGCGGGGGAAGACCTATGAGGGATGAACCTTCTTCCAATGCCTCGCGATGTCGATGCGGCGCGTGACCCAGACCTTCGGCTGGTTGCCGAGCCAGTCGAGCACGCGGGCGAGGCCGAGCGCGCGGCCGGGATGGGCGATGATGCGGTTGTGCAGGCCGAAGCTCAGCATGCGCGGCGGATCCTCCTCCAGCACGCAGGTCACGGCGTTCCTGATGTAGGTCTCGTACTCGTCGCCCGAGCTCATGCCCTGGCGGGCGAAGCGCACGTCGTTGTGCACGACCGAGTAGGGCACGATGAGCTGACGCCGCTGGCCGACGTTCATCCAGTAGGGCAGCTCGTCGTCGTAGGTGTCGCTGTCGTACTCGTAGCCGTTGTCGAGCAGCAGGTTGCGCGTCAGCATCGACGGGGCGTAGCGGCTGTACCAGCCCGCGGGCCGCTCGCCGATCGTCCTGGTGATGCTCTCGGTCGCGAGCTTGATCTGCTCGCGCTCGTAGTCGGGCGCCATGTTGGCATGCATCTCCCAGCGGTAGCCGTGGCCGGCGACGTCCCAGCCGGCCTCGCGCATGGCGGCGCAAGCCTCGGGATTGCGCTCGAGCGCCTTGGCGATCGCGAAAACGGTGCAGGGGAGCTTCCGTTTGGTGAACATGCGATGCAGACGCCAGAAGCCGGCGCGGCTGCCGTACTCGAACATGCTCTCGGCCCCGAGGTCGCGGCCCTTGACCGCCGCGGTCGCACCTTCGGTGAGGCCGGTCTCCGACGCCGGCGCGCCGTCGGGCACGGAGACCTCGCCGCCTTCCTCGTAGTTGATGACGAAGTTGACCGCGACGTGCGCGCCGCCCGGCCACTTCGGGTCGGGCGGATTGCGCCCGTAGCCCACAAAGTCGCGAACGCGGCCAGCCTCTTCATCGGTCATGGATCGTCACCTCCGATGGAGACTTTATCGCGAACTCGGCGAGGAGGGGGAACGGAAGCGCGTACCGTCCGGCGGAATGTGCCTATAGGATCATGGGCATGAACGACATCCAGCGAATCGATCCTGGCCCGCGCATGAGCGAGGCGAGCGTGTACGGCGACCGTATCTACTGCTCGGGCATGATCCCGGAGGATACCTCGCAGGACATCACCGGCCAGGTGAGGCAGGCGCTGGCCGAGATCGATTCCCTGCTCGCCAAGGGCGGCAGCGACAAGACGAAGATCCTGACGGCGACGGTCTGGCTGGCCGACATCGCCGACTTCGCCGCCATGAACGCGGTATGGGATGCCTGGGTCGTGCCCGGCCAGGCGCCGGCACGGGCGACGGTTCAGGCGAAGCTGAACGACCCGAAGATGAAGATCGAGATCATGGTGGTCGCCGCCCGATAGCGGGCGTACCCTTCGCCCTGCCGCAGTGAAGGAGTTGCGCATGACCAAAGGGTTCGTCGTACCCGCCGGCGGCGGAAAGACCTACGAGGACACGCCCGGCCGCGTCTTCGCGCTCAAGCTGGCAGCCGGCCAGACGGGCGAGAGCATCATGCTGTTCGAGGAGACCGTGCCCGCCGGCACCGGGAGCACGCACCACCTGCATTACGACAGCGACGAGGTCGTCTGGGTGCTGGAGGGCGAATTCACCTTCAAGATCGGCGACGAGCTCTTCTCCGGCGGCCCCGGCACCTGCGCCTTCCTGCCGCGCAAGGTGCCGCATGCCTGGAAGAGCAACGGCCCCGGCACCGGTCGCGCCGTATTCCTCTACACGCCAGGCCGCACCGGGCGGTTCATCGAGGAAAGGTTCGAACGCGGCCAGCCGCTCAGCGATGCCGAGCGCGCGAGCGCGCTCGAGCGTTACCGCTGGGAAGTGATCGGGCCCAATCCACTTTAAGGATGCGGGCCCCACGGGGCGGCATGCAGGAGCTTGACCTCCTGCGTCATCACCAGCGGCCGGAACTTCGAGGCGAAGCCCTCGGTGAAGTCCTTGTTGGCGAACACCGCGGCCCAATGCGCGCGCCGGCCGGCATCGTCGTCGAACTTCCAGAGATGGACGATCTGGTTGATCGTGCCGGTGTCGCCCTGGAAGTAGCCGATCAGGTGCTTGGAATGCCCGCCCTTCTCGAGCGCGGGGTAGCCCAGCTCCTGGTAGAGCTTGGTGGCCTCGGCCATCTTGCCGACATAGAGCGTATAGGTGCGCAGTTCATAGAGTGCCATCGTCATTCCCTCTCTGCTAAGGTCCGGCGCCCAACTTCAAGGGAGAAGACGATGGCTATCAAGCGAGTTAATGCCGGTCCGCGCATGTCGAGCGCCGTGGTGCACGGCAACACGGTCTACCTGGCGGGGATCACCGCCGACGACGCCAAGGCCGACGTGAAGGGCCAGACCCAGCAGATCCTCGACAAGATCGACAAGTTCCTGAAGGAAGCGGGCACCGACAAGTCGAAGCTCCTGTCCGCCAACATCTGGCTGACCGACATCGGCACCTGGGGCCAGATGAACGAGGTGTGGGACAAGTGGGTCTCGCCCGGCAACACGCCGGCCCGCGCGACCGTCGAGGCCAAGCTCGCCAACCCCGCGCTCAAGGTCGAGATCATGGTGCAGGCGGCGCTGAGCTGAGCCGCTGCTCCTGGCAACGCGGAAGGGCCGGCATTCGCCGGCCCTTTTTGCTGCTGGGACCGCGCCACGGAGTGGCGCGGTCCCAGCTTGTGAATAAGTCGGTGCGCGCGAGTCTCATTATGGGCAATGGAACGCGAATCGGCGTTGAAGATGCTGACCGTTTTCGCCGGCCATTGCCCATAATAGGTGTTCGCCGCGTGCTCGTGCAATGTAGCGGGTGTGATGATGCCCGCCTTCCATTCCAAATCCCTGCAACCCGGCGATTGTCCCGACCGCCCTGTCTCCGTGGGGCGTTTTCGCGGGGCGGGGAGGGGTGTGCGGGCAGTGTGGCAGGAATCGTCGAAAACGCCGGCCCGCGTGCAACAAACCACTGCCACGCGAGATGGCAGTGGATGGCAGTCCGGCCCTGTCTCAGTTGATCGGGCCGATGATCTTGCCCGGGTTCATGATGTTGTCGGGATCGAGCGCCTTCTTGATCGAGCGCATCAGCGACATCGCCTCGCCGTGCTCCTCGTAGAGGAACTTGATCTTGCCGAGGCCGACGCCGTGCTCGCCGGTGCAGGTGCCGCCGAGCGCCAGGGCGCGTGCGACCATGCGATCGTTGAGCGCCTCGGCCTTGGGCAGGTACGCCGGATCGTTCGGGTCGACCATCATCGTGAGATGGAAGTTGCCGTCGCCGACATGGCCGACGATCGGCGCGTAGAGGCCATTGGCCTGGATGTCCTTCTGCGTCTCGAGGATGCATTCGGCGAGCCGGCTGATCGGCACGCAGACGTCGGTCGCCCACATGCCCCAGCCGGGCCTGGCGGCCTTGGCGGCCCACGCCGCGTCGTGGCGCGCCTGCCACATCTTCGTCCGTTCCTCGGCCTGGTTGGTCCACGCGAAGTCGCCGCCGCCATGCTCGGCTGCGATCGCCTGCACCATCTCGGCCTGCTCCTTCGTGCTCGCCTCGGTGCCGTGGAACTCGAGCAGCAGCAGGTTCTTGGGCGGCAGGGAGAGCTTGGAGTATCGGTTCACCGTGTCGACGGTGTAGGTGTCCATCAGCTCGATGCGCGCCACCGGGATGCCCGACTGGATGGTCTGGATCACGGTGTTGACCGCGCCCTCGAGCGTGTCGAAAGCGCAGGTCGCCGCGACCATCGATTCGGGGATGCCGTAGAGGCGCAGCGTGATCTCGGTGATGATGCCGAGCGTGCCTTCGGAACCGACGAACAGCTTGACCAGGTCGTAGCCTGCGCTGGACTTCCGCGCGCGCCGGCCGAGCCGCATCAGCCGGCCGTCGGCGGTGACGACCTGCAGCGACAGCACGTTCTCGCGCATCGTGCCGTAGCGCACCGCGTTGGTGCCGGAGGCGCGCGTGCTGGTCATGCCGCCGATCGAGGCATCGGCGCCGGGATCGATCGGGAAGAACAGGCCGGTCGCGCGCAGGTGCTCGTTGAGCTGCTTGCGAGTGACGCCGGGCTGCACCACGACGTCGAGATCGGCCTCGTTGACCTGCAGCACGCGGTTCATGCGGCTGACGTCGAGCGAGATGCCGCCGTTGGGCGCGCTGATATGGCCCTCGAGCGAGGTGCCGGTGCCGAAGGCGATGATCGGCGTCTTGTGCCGGTTGCAGATCCGGACGATCGCCTGCACCTCCTCGGCCGATTCGGCGAACACCACGGCGTCGGGCAGGTGGGCCTCGTGATAGGAGATGTCCTTGCCGTGCTGCTCGCGCACGGCTGTGGCCGTGGTGACGCGGTCGCCGTAGACGCGCTTCAACTCGGCGATGGTGGCATCGACCTCGGGGGGGCGGGCTTGGGCCGTGACGGCCATTTGGGTACTCCTGGAATTGCCCGCTTGGATACGCTCAAATGCCGCCAAAGCCAACGGCCCTGCAAACCTTGGGGAGTGCCTGAAATGCGCGACGTTTACGTAGTCGGCTCCTACACGACGACCTTCAAGAAGCATCCCGGCATGAGCTTCGGCGACCTCGCGCGCGAGGCCTATCTCGGCAGCCTGCACGATGCCGGCATGAAGACCGGCGCCGACATCGAATCGGGCTGGCTGGGCAACTGCGGCATGGCCTTCTGGGGCCAGAACTCGATCCGCGGACAGGCGCTGTTCCAGCCGCTGGTCGAGGAGGGGCTGTTCCCCGAGCGGGTGCCGATGTTCAACGTCGAGAATGCCTGCGCCACCGCCTCGACCGCCTTCATGGGCGCATGGAAGGACATCCTGGCCGGCACCCACGAGCTCTCCTTCTGCATCGGCATCGAGAAGCTGTTCTCCCCCGAGGCGCCGGAGCGCACGTCGAACCTGTTCAACCAGGGGTACATTACCAGCCAGCACGAGCGGCTGGTCGAGGAGATGAACCGGGTCGGCAAGATGGTCGGCTCGGAGTTCAAGCCGGGCGACGACCGCACGATCTTCATGGATACCTACGCCATGCAGGCGAAGTGGCACATGTGGAAGCACGGCACGACCCAGGAGCAGATCGCCGTCGGCGCCGCCAAGAACCACAACTACGGCGCGCTGAACGACAAGGCGCAGTACCGCTTCCAGATGACGCCGAAGGCGGTGCTGGAGGACCGGCCGGTCTCCTATCCGCTGACCCGCGCGATGTGCGCGCCGATCGGCGACGGTGCGGCGGCGGCGCTGCTGTGCTCGGCGGAGTATCTCGAGAAGCTTCCCGCGTCGGTGAAGGAGCGCGCGATCAGGATCGCCGGGGTCGGCTTCTCCGGCGGCAAGTACCGCGCGCTCGACGAGCCGGGCCTGACGCGCGCCGCGTCCGACAAGGCCTACAAGATGGCCGGGCTCGGTCCGCAGGACATCGATGTCGCCGAGGTGCACGACGCGACCAGCTTCTGCGAGATCTACCAGTGCGAGATGCTGCGCTTCTGCCCCGAGGGCGAGGGCGGCAAGTTCATCGAGTCCGGCGCGACCGGCCCCGGCGGCAAGCTGCCGGTCAACACCTCGGGCGGCCTGGTCTCCAAGGGCCATCCGGTCGGCGCCACCGGCCTGTCGATGCTGGCCGAGCTCGCCCTGCAACTGCGCGGCGAGGCCGGCTCGCGCCAGGTGAAGGGCGCCGAGATCGCGCTGGCCGAGAACGGCGGCGGCGTGATCGGCATGGAGGAGGCGGTGGCCTCCGTCGTCATCCTGCAAAAGATCTGAGGTTGTTCACAAATTGAGAACATGCTAAATCCCGATCGTGCAGATCATCGCCAAGCGGGCGCTCCGGGAGTTCTGGCTTCGCCATCCCGCAGCGGAGACGCCGCTCAAGCTTTGGTATGCACGAGCCGCGCGGGCGCGCTGGCTGCGGCCGAGCGACCTTCGCGCCCAATTCGGCTCAACAGTCGACTTCGTGGCGGGCAATCGCGCGATCTTCGACATTGGTGGAAACAAGTATCGGCTGATTGTGAAGATCGACTATTCGGTCAGCCTGGTTCTGATCAGATTCATTGGTCTTCATTCGGCCTACGATCGGATCGATCCGACGACCATATAGGAGCGCCATGTCCGTCAAGCCCATCCGAACCCGCGTCGACCATGCCCGCGCCCTTGAGGAGATCGAGCGGCTGATGGGTGCCAGGCGCGGATCATCGCAGGCCGACCGACTGGAGGTCCTTGCGGCATTGGTCGCCGCGTATGAGGCCGTGCATGATCCGATCGATTTGCCTGAGCCCATCGAGGCGATCGAAGCGCACATGGTCGAGCGAGGCCTCGATCAGACCGACTTGGCGTGCTTGTTGGGTTCGCGGTCGCTTGCTTCGTCGATCCTCAACCGCAAGCGTGCCCTGTCGCTTTCTGTCATCCGTAAGCTTTCACAGGCCTGGGATATACCGACTGACATTCTCGTGCAGCCATATCGGCTGACCGGGCACCGGTCGCGAAAGGCTGCTTAGGAATTCGAGGGAGACCAATGAAATGACCATTCGTTTCGACAATCGCGTCGCCATCGTCACCGGCGCGGGCAATGGGCTGGGGCGTTCGCATGCGATGCTGCTGGCCAGCCGCGGCGCCAGGGTGGTGGTGAACGATCCGGGCGGCGCGGTGGACGGCAAAGGTGGCGATCATGCCGCCGCCGACAAGGTGGTGGCCGAGATCAAGGCGGCCGGCGGGGTGGCCGTGCCGAACTACGATTCGGTCGCCGATCCGAAGAGCGCGGCCAATATCGTCAAGACGGCGGTCGATTCGTTCGGCACGGTCGACATCGTCGTGAACAATGCGGGCGTGCTGCGCGACAAGACCTTCCACAACATGACGATCGAGGATTTCGACTTCGTGGTGAAGGTGCACTTCCTCGGCACCGCCTACGTCACGCACGCTGCCTGGCCGATCCTGCGCGCCAAGGCCTACGGCCGCGTCGTCGTGACGTCGTCGAACTCCGGCATCTACGGCAACTTCGGCCAGTCGAACTACGGCGGCGCCAAGCTCGCGGTGGTGGGCTTCATGAATGCGCTGCGGCTCGAGGGCCAGAAATACAACGTCTTCGTGAATGCCCTTGCTCCCGTTGCGGGCACGCGCATGACCGAGAGCCTGATGACCCCCGAGGTCCTGGCGAAGCTCAAGCCCGAATATGTCTCGCCCATGGTCGCCTATCTGTGCAGCGAGCAGTGCCAGCGCACCGGCGAGATCTGGAGCGCCGGCGCCGGTTACTTCGCCCGCATCGAGTATCGCGAGGCCCCGGGGTTGCGAATCACCGGACGGCCCCCAACCTTGGAGGATGTCGCCGACAACATCGACCGCATCGCCGACCTCTCGACCAACCGTGTCTTCCGCACCTCCAGCGAAGAGGTCGCCGCCGTGGTCGGCGGTGCCTGACGCACTGCCTTCGCCGGCGGGCAGCCGCCTTCAGCCCGTCCTCGACTGGGTCCTCAGCGAGGGCCGGCTGGAGTCCGATCTCGGCCGCTTCGTCGACCAGTTGTTGAAGCGCGCGGTTGCGGCCGGCCTGCCGGTCTGGCGCTTCTACATCGGCCTGCAGCTCGTTCATCCACAGATGATCGCAACCGGCGTGCTGTGGCGGCGGGACAAGGGCTACGAGGAAATGCCCCGCCGGCACGGGGTGCTGACCAGTCCGGCCTATATCGGCAGCCCGATGGAGGAAGTGCGCAACAACGGTCGTCCGGTGCGCTACTGCCTGAACGACCTGCCGGAGAGCGCACACACCGTGCTGCACGAATTGAAGGCCGAGGGCGGTGTCGACTACGTCGCCTTCCCGATGCGGCTCAGCCGCCCCGGCTCGACACCCGTGGTGTCCTTCGCCACCGACCGCAAGAGTGGCTTCACCGAGGAGGACGTGGCGGATCTCGAGCGGCTGATCGATATGATGGCGGCGGAGGCGGAGATCTTCATCTACCGCAGCATCGCCGAGACCGTGACCGACACCTATCTCGGCCACATCGTCGGCGAGCGGGTCCTGCGCGGCCAGATCAAGCGCGGCGACGGGCAGGAAATCAACGCCGTCCTGTGGTTCTCGGACCTGCGCGACTTCACCGGCCTCAACGAGCGTATGAGCGCACCCGACCTGCTCGAGCTGCTGAACAACTACCTGCAGCTCGTCGGCGACGCGCTGAAGGCCAATGGCGGCGAGATCCTGAAGTTCATCGGCGACGGCGTGATGGCCTACTTCCCGGCCGAGGACGCACTGTTCCTGCCGTATGTCACCAACAGCGCCATCGCCGCCGCCCGCCGGCTGATCGACGACATCGAGGCGGCCAACGAGGCGCGCGCCGCGGGCGGCCACGATCCAGTGCGTTGCGGTGTCGGCCTGCACGTCGGGCCGGTGACCTTCGGCAACATCGGCACCGAGGATCGGCTCGACTTCACGGTCATCGGCCCGGCGGTCAATCGCGCGGCGCGGCTCGAGAGCCTGACCAAGGAACTCGGCGTGCCGATCCTCGCTTCCGCCGAGTTCAACGATGTCAGCACCATTCCCTTGAAGTCGCTCGGCAAGCACGCGCTGCGCGGCGTGCCCCAGCCGGTCGAAGTCTTCACCCTGCCGTGAAGCCTCGGTCAGACCAGGGCCTTCCAGCCGTTGATCCAGCCGAGGGCTTCCTCGTCGGGCAGCGGCTGGCTCGACGCGTCGACTTCGAGGCGTTCGCCGAGTTTCCGGGCGGCACATGCCGCGAAGACCTGGTCGAGCTTCTTGCCGCCACCGCAGAATGTGTCCTGGTAGGTCCGGTCGCCGAGCGCAATCACGCCATAGCGATGGCCCGACAGGTCCGGCCGCTCGCGCTCCAACGCCTCGGCAAGCGGCAGCATGTTGCCCGGGATCTCGCCCGTGCCGTGGGTGGCGGAAACCACGAGGAAGACCTCGTGCGCCTCGAGGTCCCCGACGGTCGCGGCCTTGTCGCTGACGTCGACCTTGTGGCCGGCCGCGACCAGTACCGGTTTCAGCGCATCGGCCACCATCTGGGCATTGCCCGATTCAGTGCCGACCAGGATCAGGATCCTCGCCATCCGCCGTCAAGGTACGGAACAGCGGTCCGCCCTGCGACGCGGCCGGATGGCGCGGTCGAAGGGCGCATGCCAGTCTGACGGCGATGGAGGAAACACCGGTCCTGTCGGCGGTCGCCGACGGCGTGCTCACCCTGACGCTCAACCGCCCGCAGCGGCTGAATGCCATGAACAACGCCCTGATCGAGGCGATGAACCGCGAGCTCGCCCGCGCCAGGGACGACCCGGCGATCCGCGCCGTGCTGCTGACCGGCACCGGTCGCGGCTTCTGCGCCGGCGCCGATCTCTCGGGTGGCGGCACGGTCGACTCGGCGGCCAGGGAACCTCCCGACCTCGGCGCCAACATGGACCGGATCTTCAATCCGATGATCCGTGCCATGCGCGAGCTGCCCAAGCCGATCGTCGGCGCGATCAACGGCGTGGCAGCGGGCGGCGGCGCCAACTTCGCCTTGGCCTGCGACATCGTCCTGGCGGCCCGCTCGGCGCGGTTCGACCAGGCGTTCGTGCGCATCTCGCTGATTCCCGATCTCGGCGGCACCTGGTTCCTGCCGCACCTGGTCGGCGACGCGCGCGGGCGGGCACTGGCCATGCTCGGCACCTCGCTGACGGCCGAGGAAGCCGGGCGCATGGGCATGGTCTGGCAGGTGGTCGACGATGGCGAGCTGATGGACGAGGCGGGCAAGCTCGCGCGCCGGCTCGCGACCGGCCCGACCCTGAGCTACGCCGCGATCAAGCGGGCGATCGATGCGGCGTCGACCAATACGCTCGACCAGCAACTCGATCTCGAGCGCGACGGCCAGCGGATGCTGGGCAGGAGCGCGGACTGCAGGGAAGGGGTCGCGGCGTTCCTCGCCAAGCGGCCGGCGCAATTCAGGGGCCAATGACAGGGGGCACTGAGACGATGACCTACAAGCTGATCACGCTCGACAAGCAGGACGGCCTCGCCACCCTGACCTTGAGCCAGCCCGACAAGCTCAACGCCGTATCGCGCAAGATGATCGCCGAGATCAAGTCGGCATGGGAGGACATCGCCGCCGACGCCTCGGTGCGCGCCGTGCTGTTGACGGGCGCGGGCCGCGGGTTCTGCGCCGGCGCCGATCTCTCCGATCCCGATCGCGCCAATGACGCCGACTCCGGATCGGCGCTGGAGAAATTCTTCAATCCGGTGATCCGCAACATGCGCTCGCTGCCCAAGCCGATCGTGGCGGCGGTCAACGGGGTGGCGGCCGGCGTCGGCATGAGTTTCGCGCTCGCCTCCGACATCGCGATCGCCGCGAAGTCGGCCTCGTTCCTGCAGGCCTTCGCCCGCATCGGCCTGCTGCCCGATGGCGGCAGCACCTGGTTCCTGCCGCGCCTTGTCGGCGAGCAGCGGGCGCGGGCCCTCGCCATGCTGGCGCCGCAGATCAAGGCCGAGCAGGCCAGGGAATGGGGCCTGATCTGGGACGTGGTCGAGGATGCCGAGCTGATGCCCAGGGCGACCGAGCTGGCGCGCCGGCTGGCCGACGGCCCGACCCTGTCGCTCGCGCGCATCAAGGAGGCGATGAACCGCGCCAGCCAGAACGATCTCAGCCAGCAGCTCGATCTCGAGCGCGACTTCCAGCGCGAGCTCGGCCGCAGCGAGGATTTTCGCGAGGGCGTGCAGGCATTCCTCGGCAAGCGCAAGGCCAACTTCAAGGGCAAGTAGGGGAGAAGACCATGACGACGCCGCAAGGTTTGACGCCAAGCAGGGAAATCACCTCGGGCCTCAGGTTCCCCGAGGGCCCGATCGCCATGCCTGACGGCTCCGTGATCCTGGTCGAGATCGCGCGCGAAACGCTGACCCGCGTCATGCCCGACGGCAAGCAGCACGTCATCGCCAAGCTGGGCGGCGGCCCCAACGGCGCGGCGATGGGGCCGAACGGCAAGATCTACGTCTGCAATAACGGCGGCTTCAACTGGATCGAGCGGCCCGACGGCCGCCTTTTCCCCGGCACGCAGCCCGCCCATTACAAGGGCGGCTCGATTCAGGTGGTCGATCCGGAGAGCGGCAAGTTCGAGACGATGTACGATTCGTGCAACGGCCGGAAGCTCAACGGTCCGAACGACCTCGTGTTCGACAAGGACGGCGGCTTCTGGTTCACCGACCTCGGCAAGACGCGCGAGCACGACAGCGATCGCGGCGCCGTCTACTACGCCAGGGCCGACGGCTCGAAGATCGAGCAGAAGGTGTTCCCGCTCGAGCGGCCGAACGGTTGCGGCCTGTCGCCCGACGAGAAGACGCTCTACGTCGTCGAGACGCCGACCGCGCGCTGCTGGGCGTTCGAGCTCTCCGCGCCCGGCGTGATCAAGGACGCCAACGGTCCCTATCGCGGCGAGAAGGGCCGCGTGATCGCCGGCCTGGGCGGCTACCAGATGTTCGATTCGCTGGCGGTCGATTCGGCTGGCCATATCTGCGTTGCCACGCTGATCACCGGCGCCGTCTCCGACATCTCGCCCGACGGCCAGTCGGTGACGCAGTTCAAGCTGCCCGACCCGATGGTCACCAACGTCTGCTTCGGCGGCAAGGACTTGCGGACGGCCTTCGCCACCCTGTCGATGACCGGCAAGCTGGTCAGCTTCGAATGGCCACGCCCCGGCCTGAAGCTGAACTACCTGAACAAGTAGCGCCTAGTCCCCGCTCAGACGCTTCCTGGCCTCGGCGATTTCCGCAATCACCGTCCGGCAATGTTCCGGCTCGTCAGGATCGAGGTCGTCACCCGACCAGTCGACGACGCGGATCGAGGCGCCGGAGGGCGATGTCACGCCGGGGGCATGGTAGGTGCCCAGGATGTGCGGCAGCGATGCCATCAGGTTCGCCGGCTCGTAGCGGTGCATCAGCCCCCTCATGGTGCCACGCCGCTCGACCCAATGACCGAGCCGTTGCAGGGCCGAGATGTGCACCTTCTCGCACATCGAGGTGGCGTGCCGATCGTAGCAGCCGTTGTACTCGAACCAGTTCTTGGCCGGCAGCGCATAGTTGGCAATCGACCGCAGTGTCTTGCGTAGAGCGAGATAGATGCCATCGCGTGATTCGTCCTGCGGCGCGGTCGCCCACGCGGCATCGGGCTTGGGCCAGAAGTCGGGGTCGGCGGGGAACTCCGGATAGCTGTGCAGTACGCGCCTCAGCATCCAGTCGAGGGTGATGTCGTCCAGGGCATTGGGAAAGCCGGATGCGCGGTCCGTCTCGGGAATGTAGCCGCCGCCGATGTCGGCGTGGACTCCGGGAAACCACACCTGCTCGGTGACACTGCTGAAGACCTTGAACGGCGGCCGTCGCCACAGCGAGGCCTCGAACGGATTTCGATGCTCGTCGATTGCGACCGCGTGCAGGTTGAGCTGGGTTATCGACGACAGCTCGACATTGTGGAATTCGAAGCTGTCCCGATTGAGGAGCTTGAATCGCGCCAGCGGAATTCCCAACGCCCCCACGGTGTCGAACACGCCGATGCATTCGATTTGAAAGGTCCTGAGTGGATGGGTGAGACGCTGCAGTTCCGACCACACACCGGGCAACCGCTGCGCCGGTGCCGTCCGATAGAATCCCCAGGCCTTGCGCTCGTTGTCCGGCGTGCAGTTCTCGCGGGTCAGCAGACCGGCCGCGGCGATGTACCCGACCAGCGAACGGGCGGTGAATGAGCCGCGCGAGAAGCCGAAGATGAAGATCTGCGCCGACGGCTCGTAGTGGAAGGACAGGAAATTGTAGGCGGCGCGCACCTTGTCATCGAGGCCCTCGCCGAAGACACCGCCGCTGTAGCGGTTGCGCCATTCCGTGCCGACGCCGCGTTGGTAGAAGACCAGGTTGTCGAAATAGTTTTCGTCGTTGAACGACCGGGCGATGCCGTCGCGCTTCGGCGCGGACTTCGCCGCCTCCTGCTTGTGGAGGGTCTTCTCGATGATGGTCTGGAGCCGCACGATGTTGGTGTCGGCAGCGCCGAACGCCTCGTCGTTCCAGGTGCCATCCAGCAGCAGAATGAGACGTTTCGTGGAACGTCTCGCAGTGTCAGTGGCGTCACCCGTATCCGGCATCTCGCTCTCCCCCGGCCTGGCCGATCCGGTGTCATATTACCAAGGGGCTGTATTGTCGGTTCGGCTACGCTCGTGCCAGCGCCCGGACCTCGCGGCTGGCAACGACCTTGCCGGCGGCGTAGGCGCCATGGTTGGCGTCCACTTCGCCGAGCTTGTAGCGGTAGTTCACCATCATCGCGTAGGACTGCTTCAGGCCATTGGCGCTGGTGTCGCCGAGCCAGTTCAGCCGCTCGACGATCGCGCCGTTGCCGAGATGGAAGTGGGCCACACGGTCGAGCGCGCGGCCGCGCTCGTCGGTGCTGATGAGATAGCGTGCTGCCATGCGGCTCAGGATCGGCCGCAGCGCCTTGTCGATCGCCGGCACCTCCCACCACACCGGGCGGTCGAGCAGATGGCGCACGGCGGCGGCGCCCGACGCCTCGTTGGTCACCGGCACCAGAGAGGCGATCTCGGCCTGGCTCAGAACCGCGTCGCCCTCGGTCTTCAGGCGCTCGTCGATGTGGCGGCGCAGGCCCGGGATCGGCGACAGGGTGGCGAAGTCCTTGATGTTGGGCAGGTCGCCCGCGAGCCTCTCGGCGACGCGCTTGATCAGGAAGTTGCCGAAGCTGATACCGGCCAGCCCCTGCTGGCAGTTCGAGATCGAGTAGAAGATCGCCGTGTTGGCGCCCTCGGCGTCCGACGTCTCGGCCTTGGCGTCGAGCAGGCGCTGCACATTGCCCGCCATGCCGCGGGTCAGGGCGACCTCGACGAAGATCAGCGGCTCGTCCGGCATGCGCGGATGGAAGAAGGCGAAGCAGCGCCGGTCGGAATCGAGGCGGTTCTTGAGGTCGCGCCACGAGCGGATCGCGTGTACGGCCTCGTAGGCGACCAGCTTCTCGAGGAGGGCTGCCGGCGAGCGCCAGTCGATCTGCACCAAATCGAGGAAGCCGACATCGAACCAGGCGCCGAGCAGGGGCCGCAGGTCGTCGCTGAGCGTCCGCGCCGCGGCATCGCTTTTGCCGAGAGTCAGGAGCTCGGCGCGCAGGTCGACGACGAATTTCACGCCCTGCGGCACGCCGACGAACTCGCGCAGCAGGCGTACCGCCGGCGGTTCGAGCAAGCGCGCCAGCTCGCGCGGCGGCGCCTTGGTCCCGCGCCAGCGCTCGATCTCCGCCATCGCATCGTCGCGGCTGAGGCCGTACTCGTTCGCCAGCGTCAGCAGGAACTTCTTGCGGCCGGCCGGTGACAGCGAGAGGTACGCCTCTCCCAGCTCGGCCGCGCGCGCGCGCCGCGCGGTGACGCCGCCCTTGCCTTCGAGGCAGGCGTCGATGCGGTTTCGCAGCCGCGGGATATCGTCGTCGGGCAGGTCGGGACGCAGCGGAGCGCCGACCACCTCGCGGGCGCCGCGCGCAGTCTCGACGAAAGCGTTGCGCAGCCGCTCGAGGGTGCGGCCAGCGGTGTTGGAGAAGGGAAGAGCCATGGCGCGGATTATGTCATGCCGTCCGTGGCATCGCAGTGGCGACTATTTCCAATGCGGTGGACGGGTTTTCTGCACGATGTCCGGCGCCAGCCAGATGCGCCGGGCGTAAGGAGATTCCGAGGCATGATGGGAATCGATCGTCCTTACTTCTGCTCCAGGGTCCGCCACAGATACCAGCTCGCGACCGTGCGATACGGGCGCCACTGCTCGCCGTGCCGGGCGAGCGCTTCCGGCGTCGGCAGCTTTCGCTTGCCGAACGCCTTCGCGTAGCCCTTGCGCAGGCTGTAGTCGTCGAGCGGCAGGACGTCGGGCCGGCCGAGCCGGAACATCAGGAACATTTCCGCGCTCCAGCGCCCGATGCCGCGCACCGTGACGAGTTGCTCGATCAATGTAGCATCGTCGAGCGCCTGCGCCTCGTCGATCGTCGGCAGCTCGCCGGCATCGACCCGGCGCGCGAGATCCTGGACGGCCAGCACCTTGGCGCGTGACAGGCCGCAGCCGCGCAGATGCTCGTCAGCCACCTTCAGGATGTGGCGCGGCGTGAAGCCGTCTTTCGCGCGCGGGAACAGCGCTTCGACGCGGCCGTAGATCGTTGCCGCCGCCTTGTTCGAGAGCTGCTGGTAGACGATCGCCTCGGCGAGCGCGCCGAACAGGCTGCGCGAGGATTTCAGCTCCATCGCGAACGGTCCGATCGAATCCATCACCACACCCAGTCCCGGATCGGCGGCGCGGAGATGGCGGACTGCCCTTTTCGGGTCGAAGCCGAACTCAGCCACGGCGCTGGTCGTGCCCCGCGAACAGGGGCCCGGCGCTCACCGCCGCTGCGCCTTCGATCTCGAGGATGCGCCGCTTCGTGGCGACGCCGCCGTTGGCCGAGAAGCCGCCCATCTTGCCGTCGGCGCCCAGCACGCGATGGCACGGCATGATGATGGCGATCGGGTTCTTGCCCATCGCCTGGCCGACCTCGCGCGATTCGTGCGGCTCACCCAGGCGCTTGGCGATCTCGCCATAGGTCATGGTCTGGCCGGCCGGGATGGTGCGGGCGACCGCGTAGGCGCGCTTGTGGAAATCCGGAGATTCGCCGAAATCGAGCGGCACGTCGCCGAGGTCGATCTTCTCGCCGGCGAGCAGCTTCAGCACGCGATCGATCACCGCCTGCATCGCCGGAGGGGGTGCCTGCTCCCCGGCATCGAGCCAACGCCGCTCGATGCGCGCCCGCGTGGCGGCGGGGCTGGCCTCGGGCAGTCGCAGACCGACCACCTTGTCGCCCTTCCAGACGAGGCTGCAGGTGCCGATCGGTGTGTCGAACAGAGTGAAATGGGCCGTGGTCATTTCCCATACCTTGTCACGAAACTGGCACTCTCAGTATGTTGGAACAGTTGGTTTTAATGTGGAGTCCCTGGATTGGTCTATCCGCGGGCGGACCGTGATTTGCGCCTCCGCGGCTCTGCCCGGTACGCTATCTGCCGCCGTCTCGCTGGTTGAGCCGACGCCGGAGTCGGCCATTGGCAGCCCCGGTGCCCGGTGCTAACCGGGCAGGACGCTCGTTCCGCCGGAGTTCCCCGAGATGACCGAAGCCTTCATCTGCGACGCCATCCGCACCCCTGTCGGCCGCTACAACGGCGGCCTCGCGCCGGTGCGGGTCGATGATCTGGCCGCCCACCCGATCAAGGCGCTGATGCAGCGCAACCGCGGTGTCGACTGGGGCGGCGTGGATGACGTGATCTATGGCTGCGTGAACCAGGCGGGTGAGGACAACCGCAATGTCGCGCGGATGGCGGGCCTGCTGGCCGGCCTGCCGGTCGAGGTCGCGGGCGCCACGGTCAACCGCCTGTGCGGCTCGGGGCTCGAAGCGGCCGGCCATGCTGCGCGCGCCGTGAAACTCGGCGAGGCCGACATGATCATCGCCGGCGGCGTCGAGGGCATGACCCGCTCTCCCTATGTGATGGGAAAACCGGGCGGGCCGTTCGATAGAGGCATGAAGCTCGAGGACACGGTGCTCGGCTGGCGCTTCGTGAACCCGAAAATGAAGGCTGCCTACGGGATCGATCCGATGGGCCAGACGGCGGAGAACGTCGCGACCGAGCACCAGATCAGCCGCACCGACCAGGATGCCTTCGCCTATCGCAGTCAGCGCCGCTGCAAGGCCGCGCAGGACAAGGGCTTCTTCACCAGGGAAATCGTCGCGGTCACGGTCAAGAAGGGCAAGACCGAATACGTCGTCGACAAGGACGAGCATCCGCGCGGCGACACCACGATGGAAACGCTGAGCAAGCTGCCGGCCGCGTTCCGCGAGGGCGGTTCGGTGACGGCCGGCAACTCCTCGGGCATCAACGACGGCGCCTGCGCGATGATCATCGCCTCGGAAGCCGCCGCGAAGGCCAACGGCCTGACGCCGCGCGCTCGTATCCTCGCCGCCGTCTCGGCCGGCGTGCCGCCGCGGGTGATGGGCATCGGCCCGGTGCCGGCAACCAAGAAGCTGCTCGCCAAGCTCGGCATGACGGTCAAGGACTTCGACACGATCGAGCTCAACGAGGCGTTCGCCGCCCAGGCGCTTGCCGTCCTGCGCCAGCTCAACCTCGCCGACGACGCCGAGAACGTGAACCCCAACGGCGGCGCGATCGCACTCGGTCACCCGCTCGGCGCCTCGGGCGGCCGGCTGATGATCACCGCGCTCAACCAGCTCGAGGCGACCGGCGGCAAACGCGCCCTTTGCACCATGTGCATCGGCGTCGGGCAGGGCATCGCGCTCGCTCTGGAGCGGGTCTGACTCTCATTTGGACCGCGGGCTCCTGGCCTGAGCGGAGCCGAAGGCTCCAGCCCGCTCATGATCATGAGCGGTCCAATGACTATGACAGCTTGATCCCGGCCTGACGCATCTCGGTCAGCATCTTGTTGCGGCTGCCGTCGAGGTCGATCGCGGCGGTCGGATCGACCGCAACGGTGACGTCGAAACCCGCCTGCTTGGCATCGAGCGCGGACCAGGCGACGCAGTAGTCGAGTGCCAGACCGCACAGCACGATGCGGGTGAAACCGCGCGCCTCGAGATAGCCGTCGAGGCCGGTACGGGTCTTGCGATCGTTCTCGCGAAACGCCGAGTAGGAATCGACGCCGCGATGGAAACCCTTGCGCACGATCAGCTCGGCCTTGGTCGCCTCGAGATCGGGATGGAATTGCGCACCCCTGGTGCCCTGGACGCAATGCGTCGGCCATAGCGTCTGCGGCCCGTAGGGGAACTGGCGGGTGCTGAACGGCTCCGCACCCTCGTGCGATGCGGCGAAGGAGGCGTGGCCGGGCGGGTGCCAATCCTGCGTCAGGACGACGTGGTCGTGCCGGGCGATCAGCCGGTTGACCCGCGGCACGATCGCGTTAGCCCCGGGCACCGCCAGCGCACCGCCGTCGCAGAAATCGTTCTGCATGTCGACGACGATCAGGGCTTGGTCGGGCATGGCGGAATGTCTCCCAATGCCTGCTCCGCCTCGAAGGCGGCGATCCAGCTGTCGAGCGAGCGGCCTTCGATGGCGCTGCGCAGGCCGCGCATGATGTCCTGATAGTACTGGAGATTGTGCCAGGTGAGCAGCATCGCGCCGAGGATCTCCTCGCTGCGGATCAGGTGATGGAGATAGGCGCGGCTGTGGTCCGCGCAGGCCGGGCAGCCACAGCGGTCGTCGAGCGGGCGCGGGTCGTCGCGATGGCGGGCGTTGCGCAGGTTCAATTCGCCGCGACGGGTGAAGGCCTGCGCGGTGCGGCCGGCGCGGGTCGGCATGACGCAGTCGAACATGTCGATGCCGCGCTTCACGGCACCGACGATATCCGCGGGTCGGCCGACGCCCATCAGGTAGCGCGGCCTGTCGGCCGGGAGCTGCGGCGCCGTGGTGTCGAGCGTCCTGAACATCATCTCCTGGCCTTCGCCGACGGCGAGACCGCCGACCGCGTAGCCGTCGAAGCCGATGTCGGCCAGCCGCCTGCAACTCTCTGCCCGCAGCGCCGGGTAGATGCTGCCCTGCACGATGCCGAACAGCCCGTAGCCCGCGCGATCCCTGAAGGCGCGGCGGCCACGCTCGGCCCACCTCATCGAGAGGCGCATCGACTCCGCGGCGGCGGCTTCCTCGACCGGCCAGGTCGTGCATTCGTCGAACGACATGGTGATGTCGGCATCGAGAAGATCCTGGATCGCGATCGACCGCTCGGGCGTGAGGCGATGCTGCGAGCCGTCGACCGGCGAGCGGAAGCTCACGCCGTCCTGGTCGAGCTTGCGCAGCTCCTTGAGCGACATGACCTGGAAGCCGCCCGAGTCGGTGAGGATCGGCTTGGGCCAGTTCATGAATCTGTGCAGGCCGCCCAGCGCGGCGACGCGCTCGGCGCCCGGCCGCAGCATCAGGTGGAAGGTGTTGCCCAGCACGATCTCCGCGCCGGTCTCGGCGACCGACTGCGGCAGCATCGCCTTCACGGTGCCGGCGGTGCCGACCGGCATGAAGGCCGGCGTCTCGACCGTACCATGCGCAGTCGTGATGCGGCCGCGGCGGGCAAGCCCGTCGGTGCCGAGCAGATCGAAGCCGACACTCATCGGTGCAACAGACAACAATCGCCGTAGGAATAGAAGCGGTATCGCTCGGCCACGGCATGGGCGTAGGCCGCCTTCATGCGCTCCAGCCCGGCGAAGGCCGAAACCAGCATGAAGAGCGTCGAGCGCGGCAGGTGGAAGTTGGTCAGCAGCACGTCGACCGCGCGGAACTCGAAGCCGGGTGTGATGAAGATGTCGGTCTCGCCCGTCCACGGGCGGATCGGCCCGTCGCGCGCGACGGTCTCCAGCAGGCGCAGTGCCGTGGTGCCGATGCTGACGACACGCTTGGCCGAGGCGATCGCGTGGGCGGTGGCCTGCGAGACTTCACCCCATTCGGAATGCATGACGTGCTGGTCGGTGTCGTCGACCCGCACCGGCTGGAAGGTGCCGGCGCCGACATGCAGGGTGACGTTGACGGTCTCGATGCCGGCGGCGTCGAGGGCGGCCATCAGCTCGGGCGTGAAATGCAGGCCGGCGGTGGGCGCAGCGACCGAGCCGTCGACCCTGGCGAACAGCGTCTGGTAGTCGGCGCGGTCGCGCTCGTCGGCGATGCCGTCGCGGATGTAGGGCGGCAGCGGCACGGCGCCCACGGTTTCGATCGCGGCCATCAGGTCGGTGCCGCCGCGGTCGAAAATGATGTCGATCGAGCCGTCGGCATGTTTGCTCGCGATCCTGCCTGCGAGCGCACCGAAGGTCAGGGAGTCGCCGATCCGCAAACGCTTGCCGGGCCGCGCAAAGGCGAGCCAGCGGTCGGCCGCCTGCTGGCGGATCAGCAGCGCCTCGACCGCACCGCCGCTTGTCCGCGTTCCGATGAGCCGCGCGGGGATGACCTTGGTGTCGTTGAAGACCAGCAGGTCGCCGGGCTGCAGCAGGCCAGGCAGGTCGCGAACCGTGCGGTCGTGCAGGCCGTCGGCTGCGACGTCGAGCAGGCGCGCCGAATCGCGCGGGACAGCGGGCCGCTGGGCGATCAGCTCCTGAGGCAGATCGAAGTCGAAGAGGTCGACGCGCACTCTATGTCGGGCCGATATCCATGACGTCGGCGTCGGAATCGTCGGCCGGCGGCTGGGCGAGCGGATCGACCAGGGCGACGAAGCGGTGCACGCCGTCGACCACCGTACGCGTCGCGCGGGCGCGGGTCTCGAGGCAATGCAGGTGGGCCAACGTCTCGCCGAAAGCGAACACGACCTGGTTGTTGTCGAGATGGCGCGGGAATAGCACCGGCACCATGTCCCAGCCGGTCGCGCCCTCGTTGCCGCGGCGGGTGATCGCCGTCGCCATGTCGTTGAGGCGTGCGTCGTGGTGGGCGATCAGCTGGTCGAGGCGGGTGTGCAGCCCGACGAACGGGAAGCCGTGGCTCGGCAGCACCAGGGCGTCGGCCGGCAGGCGGCGGAAGCGCGAGAAGCCGTCGAGGAACCAGGTCAGGGCGTCGGCCAGCGGCTCGTTGGGCCATACGCCGACATTGGTGCTGATCTTGGGCAGGACCTGGTCGCCGGCGATCAGCACGTTGAGCTCGGGGCACCATAGCGAGGCATGCTCGGGCGCATGGCCGCGGCCGACGATGACATCCCAGCGATGGCCGCCGATGGTGATCGGATGGGCGTGGATCAGGCGCTGGAAGGCGGTGGGCAACGGCACCACGCCCTTGGCGTAGCCACCCTTGTGACGGTGGAACAGGCCGATCTTGTCCGCGGGCACGCCGTTGCGGGCGAGGTGCGCGCCGCGCACATCCGCGTTCTCGATGAAGTCGTTGCGTGCGGCGATGGCGCTCATGTACTCGCCGAGCGTCATGTAGAGCGGCGCCTTCCAGCGTTCGCACAGCCAGCCGGCCAGACCGATATGGTCGGGATGCAGATGGGTGCCGATCACGCGCCGCACCGGCTTGCCGTCCAGGCGCTCGGCGAAGATCCTGTCCCAGAGCGCGCGCGTCGGCTCGGAGTTGATGCCGGTGTCGACGATCGTCCAGCCGTCGGTCTCCTCGATCAGCCACAGGTTGATATGGTTGAGCTGGAACGGCAGCGGCATGCGCAGCCAGTGGATGCCGGGCGCTACGTTCTTGATCGTGCCGGGCTCCGGCACCTCGCCACAGGGAAAGCGCAGTTGCGCCAGCAGGCGCTGCGAAAGATCGGGTGAATCGGGCATGATGGGACTCTAGGCTAGGCCCGCCGCGGCTGTCATCGCTGCGAACCGATTGCCCGCCATGCGATATCGCGCCGGCAAAAACCCTCGGGCCAATCGATCAGGTCCACGGCGCGATAGGCGCGCTCGCGCGCTTCCTGCACGGTGCGCGCCATCGCCGTGACGTTCAGCACGCGTCCACCGTTGGCCAGCATCCGGTCGCCGTCGCGCCTTGTGCCGGCATGGAAAATCTGGACTCCGGGCACCTTCGCGGCCGCATCGAGCCCGCGGATCTCGCTGCCCTTGGGATAGGAGTCGGGATATCCCTTGGTCGCCATGATCACCGTCAACGCGGTCTCGTCCGACCAGCGCAGGTCGAAATGCTTCAGCCCGCCGTCGGCGCAGGCGATCAGCGCCGGCACGATGTCGGACTTGAGCCGCATCATCAGCACCTGGCATTCGGGGTCGCCGAAGCGGCAGTTGTATTCGACCAGCCGGGGCCCGCTCTTGCCGATCATCAGGCCGGCAAAGAGCACGCCCTTGAACGGCATGCCGGCCTGCTTCATCGCCTCGACCGTCGGCAGGACGATTTCCTTCATGGCGCGGTCGAACGTCGCCTGGTCGAGGATCGGCACCGGCGAGTAGGCGCCCATGCCACCGGTATTGGGCCCCTTGTCGTTGTCGAAGGCGCGCTTGTGGTCCTGCGCGCCGGCCAGCGGCAGCACGTGCTCGCCATCGCTGAGAGCAAACAGGCTCACTTCCTCGCCGTCCATGAATTCCTCGACCACGATCGACGAGCCCGAGACGCCGAAGCGGTTGCCCTCCAGCATGTCGCGCGCGGCGGCGATCGCCTGCTCGACGGTCTCGGCGACGATCACGCCCTTGCCGGCCGCGAGGCCGTCGGCCTTCACCACGATCGGCGCGCCCCGCTTGCGGATGTAGGCCTCTGCGGCGGCCAAGTCAGTGAAGCGCTCGTAGGCGGCGGTCGGGATGTCGTGGATGCGGCAAAGCTCCTTGGTGAAGCTCTTGGAGCCTTCGAGCTGGGCGGCTGCCTTGGACGGCCCGAACACCTTGATGCCGGCGGCGGTGAAGGCGTCGGCCATGCCCGCAACCAGCGGCGCGTCGGGACCGATGACCACGAAATCGATCTTCAGGCGCTGGGCGAGGGCCACCTGGCCCGGGATGTCCTCCGCCCCGACTTCGACACATTCGGCCACGTCGGCAATGCCGGCATTGCCGGGCGCACAGTAGAGTTTCGTGCACAGGGGGGACGCCGAGATGGCCCAACAAAGCGCATGTTCGCGGCCGCCGCCGCCCACCACCAGGATTCGCATTCCTAAACCCTTGAATCGACGTCTATTTCCTCTTATGTGACTATGGTCATGACCATAGTCACATTGCAGGTTCTGCCATGACAAAAACCATGAAAGCATCCGAGTGCAAAGCGAAGTTTCTGGGCGTTCTGGATGAGGTCGCCGAGAAACATGAGCGCGTCATTGTCACCAAGAACGGGAAGCCCGTCGCCCAGATCGTTCCTATTGTGGAGAAGCCCAAGTCGATCATCGGCGCGCTGAAGGGGTCGGTGATCTACATGGGAGACCTCGATGAGCCGACCGATGAGGACTGGGAGGCGCTGAAGGAATGAGCGTCGTTCTGGACACCAATGCGCTTGTCTGGTCGGTGGAGAATGCGGCGACGCTCGGCAAGCGGGCGGCCGTCATCATTGATGAAGCGGTCGCCGAAGGGGATGCCTATGTGTCCGCGATTTCTTTCTGGGAGCTGGCATTGAAGATCAGGCAAGGCAGATTTCGATTGTCCGTGACGATCGGAGATTGGCGTGCGGACGTCCTGCGGCTGGGCGTGCGCGAGGTCCCGATGGATGGCGCGATCGGCATTGCGGCGAACGATCTCGACGGTTTGCACAGGGACCCTGCCGACCGCCTCATCGTCGCGACGGCGCTTGGCTTGGGGGCATCGCTCGTCACGTCGGACAGCAAGCTGCTCTCGTGGAAGGGTCCGCTCGCCTGCCTCGACGCGCGGGTGTAGCGTCACGCCATGGAAGCAGCAGCCCCCTCCGCTGCGGTCAGCAACGTCCCCGAGTTCTCCGTTTCCGAGCTGTCGTTCGCGCTGAAGCGCCAGCTCGAGGGCGCGTTCCCGCGCGTGCGGGTGCGGGGCGAGATCAGCCAGCCGAGCTTCCCGCGCTCGGGCCACTGCTATTTCCGGATCAAGGACGAGAACGCCGTGCTCGACGCGGTGTGCTGGAAGACCACCATGCCGCGGCTCGGCATCAAGGTCGAGGAAGGCATGGAGGTGATCGTCACCGGCAAGATCACCACCTACGCCGGCTCCTCGCGCTACCAGATCATCATCGACCGCATGGAGCTGGCGGGCGAGGGCGCGCTGCTCAAGCTGCTCGAGGACCGGCGCAGGAAGCTCGCCGCCGAAGGCCTGTTCGATCTCGACCGCAAGCGGCCGCTGCCGTTCCTGCCCGAGGTGATCGGTGTGGTGACCTCGCCGTCGGGCGCGGTGATCCGCGACATCCTCCATCGCCTCTCCGACCGCTTCCCGCGCCGCGTGCTGGTGTGGCCGGTGGCAGTCCAGGGCGACAAGGCGGCCGGCGAGGTGGCCGCGGCGATCGCCGGCTTCAATCGTTTGCCCGATGACGGCCCGGTGCCACGGCCGCAGGTGCTGATCGTGGCGCGCGGCGGCGGCAGCCTCGAGGATCTATGGGCCTTCAATGAGGAAATCGTGGTGCGCGCGGCCGCCGCCTCGACCATCCCGCTGATCTCCGCGGTTGGCCACGAGACCGACACCACCCTGATCGACTTCGCCTCCGATCGCCGCGCGCCGACGCCGACCGCAGCGGCCGAGATGGCGGTGCCGGTACGGGCCGACCTGATCGCCGAGGTGCTCGACTATGGCAAGCGCACCATCGCCTGCATGAATCGGCACCTGCGCGAGGCTTCGACGCATCTCACGGGCCTGGCGCGCGGCCTGGGCGATCCGCGGCGGCTGATCGAGGAGCGCCAGCAGCGGCTGGATGTCAGCGGCGAGCGGCTGGCGCTCGCGACCCGCGCGCTGGTCGAGCGCCGTGGCCACGAGCTCGAACGCGCGCGTCTCACCAGCCCGACCGCGGTGATCAACGCCAAGGAGCAGGTCCTCGCCAGCGAAGGTCGTGCCCTCGACGGCGCGATGCGGCATTTCAGGACCGACGCGCTCCAGAAGTACGCCCGCGCCTTCGACCGCCTCGACCAGTTCGGCCAGAGGCTGCAGCGGCATTCGGATGACGCCCTGCAGCACGGCCAGCGTCAGGTCGAGCAGCTGGGCAAGCTGCTCGAGAGCTACTCCTTCCGTTCGGTGTTGAACCGCGGCTTTGCGCTGGTGCGCGATCAGGACGGCCATCCGGTGCTGTCGGCGGCCGACGTGCGGGCCGGCGACACGATCGGCATCGAGTTCGGCGACGGCGAGGTACGCGCCAGGGTGAGCGACGGCACCACCGGAACGCGGGCCGCTCCGGCGCCGCGCAAGCGCGAGCCCAGCGGGAGCGGCGGAAACCAGGGCTCTTTGTTGTAAGGGGGAATGCGAATGACGACGGCGCCACTCTCGGCGGAAACCGTGAAGAACTTCCTGTATGCGAGTACCGCGACGGTCTCGATGCAGATGATGAAGCGCGGCTTCCGCAACTGCGCGATCGGCGGGATCAAGCCGTTGAACCCGAAAGCGACCCGCCTGGTCGGGCCAGCCTACACGCTGCGCTACATTCCGGGGCGCGAGGATCTCGACAAGCCGCCGACCCCGGCCGACCCACCGTCGGCGCAGCGCAAGGCGATCGAGGAGACGCCGCCCGGCCACGTGCTGGTGGTCGCGACCGAGGGCAACACGCGCTCAGGGACCTTGGGCGATATCCTGGCGCTGCGGCTCAAGGTGCGCGGCGTGGCGGGCGTGCTGAGCGACGGTGCGATGCGCGACACGCCGGTCATCGGCAAGATGGACTGGCCGGTCTATTCGACCGCGGCCGCGGCGCCGCCCAGCATGGCCAACCTGCATCCGGTCGAGGTGCAGACACCGGTCGGCATCTGCGGCGTGCCGGTCTACCCCGGAGACGTGATCGTCGCCGACGAGGACGGCGCGATCGTCGTGCCGCGGCACCTTGCCGACGAGGTCGCCCGCGATTCCTTCGAGCAGGAGCGGCTGGAGAAGTTCGTCGCCATCCGCATCGGCCAGGGCCGCGAGATTCCCGGCGTCTATCCGCCCAACGACCAGACCAAGGCCGACTACGCCGCCTGGATCAAGGCCGGCGAACCTGCCGATTGGCCGAGGTAATCGAGGACAGAATGCGTTTTGCGACAGTCGAGTATCAGGGCAGGACCTTCGTCGGCGCGGTCGACAAGGCGGGCGAGAAGGTCACGCCCATCTCGGTCGGTGACATCAACGATCTGTTCCGCGGGGCGCGCGGCGAGCCGAAGGGACCGGCGATCGCGCTCTCGTCGGTGAAGCTCAAGGCGCCGGTGCCGCTGCCTTTGCGCAACATCATGTGCGTCGGCAAGAACTACCACGAGCATGCCAGAGAGTTCAGCGCCTCGGGTTTCGACAGCAGCTCGACCGGTGCGAGCGATGCGATCCCGACGGCGCCGATCATTTTCACCAAGGTGCCGCAGTCGGTGATCGGGCCGGAAGAGACGATCCGCTATCCGACAGGCGTCAGCGAGCAGCTCGACTACGAGGCCGAGCTGGCGGTGATCGTCGGCCAGGGTGCGGGCAAGGGCGGGCGTGGCATCGCCAAGGCCGACGCCATGAAGCACGTCTGGGGCTACACCATCATCAACGACGTGACGGCGCGCGACATCCAGAGGCGCCACAAGCAATGGTTCCTCGGCAAGTCGATGGATACCTTCGCGCCAATGGGCCCGTGGGCAGTGACCGCGGACGAGGTCGACCTTGCGACCGCCGGCATCCGCTGCTGGGTCAACGGCGAGTTGCGCCAGGATGCGAAGATCGCCGACCTGATCTTCGATATCCCGACCCTGATCGAGACGATCTCGGCCGGTATCACGCTGCTGCCGGGCGACATCATCGCCACCGGCACGCCGGCCGGCGTCGGCATCGGCTTCAAGCCGCCGAAGTTCCTGAAGAAGGGCGACGTCGTCGCGATGGAAGTCGACGGTATCGGCCGGCTGACCAATCAGGTCGGCTGAAGTTTCGGCCGCGCGAATGCGCCGCTCGCCAGCGCCACGCCCAGGGTGATGATGGCGATCGCGATCCAGTCGTGCACGGCCATGCGCTCGCCGAGCACGACGATGGCGAGCAACGCGGCAATCACCGGGCCGAACGCGACGAAGGCGCCGGCGGCCGAGGCGCCCAGGCGCGCCACGCCGAAGCTGTAGAGCACCAGCGACAGAACGGCCGTCAGGACGCCCTGGTAGAAGCCCTGAACCAGCAGGTCCTTCAAGGGTGCGGCGAACAGATGTTCGGCGCGGAAGTAGAGATAGGCCGGGATGTAGAAGATCAGCGACGCCACGGCGGCGATCGCGGGTGCGTGCAGGCCCTCGAGATGCGCCTTGCGCAGCGCCACGGTGTAGGCCGCCCACAGGATGGACGCGCCGATGAACAGGGCGTGGCCGATGGTTTCGCGGCTTTCGATCTCCGCCAGGCCAATGCCGGCCATGAGCACCGCGCCGGCCACGATCAGCGCGAAGCCCACGAGGTTCGCGGCCGTCAGCCTCTCCTTGAGCACGATGGTTGCCAGCAGGCCGACGGTGAGCGGCACGGTGCCCTGCACGAGGGCGCTGGCGTGCGCGACCGGCGCGTAGACCAGGCCGGCACCGACGAGCAGCGCAAACGGCGCGCCGCCACCGAGCGCTATGGCGATGACGCCGGTCCAGCCCAGCCGATCGAGCGCGAAGCCGCGTCGCCGGATCACGGGCAGCATCAGGATGCCGGCGACGCCGAAGCGCAGCGCCGCGAGGTCCTGTACGTCGAGGCTGCTCGAGGTCAGGCCGAGGCGGATGACGACATACCAGCCGGCCCAGATCGCGACGGTGCCGAGGATACAGAGCGCGCCGAGCGCGAAGCGGGACGACATCGCGCGATCATATAGAGCATATTCCGTTCGGCCGGAATCGGCGAGGCGTCTTGTGGACCGCGAGCCTCCGGCTCGCCTCATGAAGCCTGAGCGAGCCGGAGCCTTCGGCTCCTCTCAGGCCAGGGGCTCGCGGTCCAAAAGAGCATGACAAGACGCGCCACGGAGTGGCGCGCCCCAGCACAAGAGCGTTAAGACGCTTCGATGATGCCCAAGGGGAACGCGCTGTAGCGGGGCCGGCCGCTAGTTGTTCAGATCGGACAACTCGCCGTACGGCTTGGTGATCAGCTCGAGGAGATGGCCGTTCGGGTCCTCGAAATAGACCCCGCGGCCGCCCCAGTGATGATTGATCTCGCCCGGCTGCTCCTTGTGCGGGCCGGCCCAGTAGGTGAGGCCCGCCTGCCGGATGCGGCCGAAGGCGGCGTCGAACTCGCCATCGTCCACCAGGAAGGCATAGTGCTGGGTGCGCACGTCCCTGGAATCGACGAAGTCCAGGGTGACGCCGTTGCTGGTCTGCACGGGCCGGAACGGCCCCCATTGCGGCCTCGGCTCGGTGCCGAGGATGCCGGCCAGGAAAGCGGCCGAGGCGTCCTTGTCCTTGGCCGGGATGATGATGTGGTTGAGGGCTGCCATGGTCGCCTCCTGCCCTGGAATCTGGGTCCGGTGGCCATGCGCTTCAAGCCTCGCGAATGACGACCGCTGCGCGGCGTCTGTAGCCCGTCAGGTGCCGCTTCAGGTGCCACCCATCGACGATATCGCCCGCCAGGTAGAGATATTCGGACTCGTTCTTTCCGAGGAAATCGAGCAACAAGTCGGTTTGGCATCCGCGCGTGACACCAGATCTGTCGTGCGCGATTGCACGAACCTCGGCGGATTGTGTATGCCGGCCGCTGCGCGTGAGTGAATCGCATATGACGCTCCGATGACATCGAGACAGCCGAAAACCGTTTTGCTCATCCGTAACCCGGTCGCCGGCCGG
>JAFEFF010000110.1 GCA_018240745.1 Pseudomonadota bacterium | reverse complement strand
GTGTGGGGCTTCTGCGGCATCCTCTCGCTCGGCCACGCCGCGTTCTTCGCGCTCGGCGGCTACTGCATGGGCATGTACCTGATGCGCCAGATCGGCACGCGCGGCGTCTACGGCAATCCGCTGCTGCCCGACTTTATGGTGTTCCTCAATTATCCGGAGCTGCCCTGGTTCTGGCATGGCTTCCGCTACTTCTGGTTCGCCGGACCGATGATCGTGATCGTGCCGAGCGTGCTCGCCCTGGCGCTCGGCTGGTTCGCGTTCCGCAGCCGCGTCACCGGCGTCTATCTTTCGATCATCACCCAGGCGATGACCTATGCGCTGCAGCTCGCCTTCTTCCGCAACGACATGGGTCTGGGCGGCAACAACGGCCTGACCGACTACAAGGACATCCTGGGCTTCCCGGTGCAGGCCGACAGCACGCGCGGCGCGCTGTGCTTCGCCTCGGCGCTGGCGCTGGCGATCTTCCTGGTGATCTCCGCCGCGGTCGTGAGCTCGCGCTTCGGCAAGGCGCTGACGGCGGTGCGCGACGCGGAGAGCCGCATGCGTTTCCTCGGCTACCGGGTCGAGGGCTACAAGCTCTTCGTGTTCGTCCTGTCGGCGGCGATGGCGGGCATCGCGGGCGCCCTCTACGTGCCTCAGGTGGGCATCATCAATCCCAGCGAGTTCGCGCCCGGCAACTCGATCGAGGCCGTGCTGTGGGTCGCCGTCGGCGGCCGCGGCACCTTGATCGGGCCGGTGGTCGGCGCATTCATCGTCAACTGGGCCAAGACCTACCTGACCGGTGCGCTGCCCGAGGTCTGGCTGTTCGCGCTGGGCGCCCTGTTCATCCTGGTCACGCTGTTCCTGCCGAAGGGCGTGGTCGGCCTGTGGGACCAGCTCAAGGCGCGGAGGGCGCAACCGGCATGAATGCGCCCCGCAGCACCTCGGCGCTCCTGTATCTCAGCGGCGTCACCGTCTCGTTCGACGGCTTCAAGGCGTTGAACAACCTCTCGCTGCTGGTCGAGCCCGGCGAGATGCGCGCCATCATCGGCCCCAACGGCGCCGGCAAGACGACCATGATGGACGTCATCACCGGCAAGACGCGGCCCGACGAGGGCGAGGTGGTGTTCGACGGCAAGGCCGACCTCACCAAGCTCGACGAGGCAGACATCGCCACGCTCGGCATCGGGCGGAAGTTCCAGAAGCCGACCGTGTTCGAGAACCACACGGTGCGCGACAATCTCCTGCTGGCGCTGGCCGGCCTGCGGAGCTGGTACAAGCTGCTGGGCGCGGCGCCCACCCCGGTCGAGAACCGGCGGCTCGACGAGATCCTGTCGATCATCCGGCTTGGGGCGCAGCAGCACATGCCGGGTGCGCGCCTCAGCCACGGCCAGAAGCAGTGGCTCGAGATCGGCATGCTGCTGGCGCAGAACCCCAAGCTGCTGCTGGTCGACGAGCCGGTCGCCGGCATGACCGACGTCGAGACCGAGACCACCGCGCTCGTGCTGCGCGAGGTCAACAAGAGCCATTCGGTGGTGGTGGTGGAGCACGACATGAGCTTCGTGCGTGCGCTCGGTGTCAAGGTCACCGTGCTGCACGAGGGCTCGATGCTGGCGGAAGGCTCGCTCGACCAGGTGAGCGCCGATCCGCGCGTCGTCGAAGTCTACCTCGGCCGATGAAACCGATCAGGGCATTGTCTTGCTGGACCGCGGCCCTCTGGCCCGCTCATGATCATGAGGCGGGCCGGAGGCCCGCGGTCCGGCAAGAATGTGCCCACGGTGGGTGAGGGGCAATGCTTTCGGTCCAGGACGTCGATCTCTTCTACGGCGCGGCGCAGGCCCTGCGCGGCGTGTCGCTCTCCGCGCAGATCGGCCGGGTGTTCTGCCTGCTCGGCCGCAACGGCGTCGGCAAGACCAGCCTGCTGCGCGCGATCTGCGGCCTGCAGCCGATCGCGTCGGGCTCGATCCAGCTCGACGGCCGGGACGTCTCGCGGCTGCCGGCCTACGACCGCGCGCGTCGCGGTGTGGCGCTGGTGCCGCAGGGCCGCGAGATCTTCCCGCTGTTGACCGTGAAGGAGAATCTCGAGACCGGCTTCGCGCCGCTCAAGCGCGACCAGAAGACCGTCCCCGACGAGGTGTTCGAGCTGTTTCCCGTCCTGCAATCGATGCTGCGCCGGCGCGGCGGCGACCTGTCGGGCGGCCAGCAGCAGCAGCTCGCCATCGGCCGCGCGCTCACCATGCGGCCCAAGCTCCTGGTGCTCGACGAGCCGACCGAGGGCATCCAGCCGTCGGTCATCAAGGACATCGGCCGCGCCATCACCTTCCTGCGCCAGCGCGGCGACATGGCGATCCTGCTGGTCGAGCAGTATCTCGACTTCGCCCACGAGCTGGCCGACGACTTCGCGGTGATGGACCGCGGCGAGATCGTGATGTCGGGAACCCGCGAGACCTTCGATGCCGAGGCGGTGCGCCGTCACATGACGGTGTGAACTCTTTTGCCGGGAGCGCGGCTCTCCAGAGCCGCTCATTTTTCTCTTCGTAAAGTCCTATGAGCGGCTCGGGAGAGCCGCGCTCCCGGCAAAAGACGATGATGGCTGGGAGCTGTGGATAAGCCCTCGCAAGCGAGGCCCGACTTGGTCATTGGACCGCGATTCGCTCCCCTGTTTGCAGGCAAAAAGTCGAGGCCATTGCCCATAATAGGTATTCGACGCCCGATCGTGCAGTGTGGCGCGCATGAGAATGATCCTATTGCGCCTGCTGTGGCTCCTGGGCCTGAAATGCCGATGGCCATCGGCGTTTCAGCCGTGCCGGGGCGATGAAGGTGTTTTTTCAGGCGGGTCGAATCGCTGGATTCGTGGACTCCCGAGCGAAAACCCTTATGCCATCGGCATCGAAGCGGTCCACACCGCAGTGGACTCCTGTGGACTCCCGGAATCGGAGGAGGGCCTATCGAGGCCCTCGAACCACGCCGCCCGGCCGCGCGCCGGTCAGCTCGTCGTTCTGCACGGTCTCGACGCCCGCCTTGAAGGTGTGGCGATAGCCGGTGGCGCGCTGGATCAGGCGCCGGCCGCCGGCAGGCAGGTCGTACACCACCTCGGGCCGCTTCAAGGCGAGGGCATCGAAGTCGATGACGTTGATGTCGGCCTTGTAGCCGGGCGCCAGCAAGCCGCGGTCGGTGAGGCCATAGGCGCCAGCGGTGCCGCGGGTCTGCTTGGCGACCAGGAACTCGAGGGGCAGCTTCGGCCCGCGCTGTCGGTCGCGGCCCCACAAAGTAAGCAGCGAGGTCGGCGAGGAGGCGTCGCAGATCACGCCGACATGCGCGCCGCCGTCGGCCACGCCCAGCACCGTCGCCGGATCGGTGATCATCTCGTGCACCACGTCGAGGCTGCCGTAGGCGTAGTTCTCGAACGGCAGCATCAGCAGACCCTTGCCCTGACGCGCCATCATCTCGTCGAGCGCGACCGCCTGCGGCGTGCGGCCGGTGCGCCGGGCGATCGCGGCGATCGCGGCGATCGAGTTTGCCGCATCGGGTTCGTAGTCGGGCTTGTCGCCGATCGGGAACATCTTGTGGAACGACTCGGCCATGAAGGCCCGCGGGCCGTCGCCGCCCGGCGTCTCGACCAGCCGGCGGCGCAGCTCGGCATCGCCCGCGAGGCGCGCGTAACGCTCGGCCGGCGAGAGGTCGCGCAGCTCGCGCCACACCGGATGGGCGGCGAAGGGGTGCGCCGTGGTCTCTAGCCCCATGATGACGCCGATCGGTCGCGACCCGACCTGCGCATTGGCGGCGCGGCCCTGGGCCCGCACCCCATGGACCTGGTCGAGGGTCTCGCGCCACAGCTTGGGTTGGGCGTCGACCTGCACCAGCAGCACCGACAGCGGCCGGCCGGCGAGCCTGGCCGCCGCGTCGAGCGCCTCGAACTCGCCGGGCCCGAAGTCGGAGTTGACCTGCAGCACGCCCGAGCCGGCGCGGCGCATGCCCTCGGCCAGGGCGAACAGCTCGGCCTCGCGGGCGCTGAGCGACGGGGTGAAGCGGCCGTCGCGCGCCTTGTGCTTGGTCGTGCGGGACGTCGTGACGCCGAGCGCGCCGGCGCGCAGCGCTTCCTCGACCAGCCGTGTCATCTCTTCGCGCTCGCCCTGATCGGGCCTCTCGGCATGGTCGGCGCCACGCTCGCCCATGACATAGAAACGCAGCGCGCCGTGCGGCAGCTGCGCCGCCACATCGACCGTGCGTGGCATCGAGGCCAGTGCGTCGAGGAACTGCGGGAAGCTCTCCCAATCGAACTTGACGCCTTCGCTGAGGACGGTGCCGGGAATGTCCTCGACGCCTTCCATCAGGTTGATCAGGTAGCCCGACCGGCCCGGCCGCACCGGCGCGAAGCCGACGCCGCAATTGCCGAACACCGTCGTCGTAACGCCGTGCCAGGACGAGGGCGTGATGTACGGGTCCCAGGTCGCCTGGCCGTCATAGTGGGTGTGGATATCGACGAAGCCCGGCGTCACCAGCAGGCCGCCTGCGTCGATCTCGTGCCGGCCGGCGCCGAGCGTGGGACCGACGCCGGCGATCTTGCCGTCCTGGACGGCCACGTCGGCCACTTTGCGGGGCTGGCCGGAGCCGTCGATCACGGTGCCGTTTCGGATGACGAGGTCAAACATGGCCTCAAGATAGGCTTGTGACGGTCTGCCGGTCTATGTTCTGACCCGCTCAATCCATTCGTTTCGGGGACCTCGCCCTTGCAAAAGCCACTGCTCTTCACGCCGTTCAAGATGCGCGGCGTCGTCGCGCCCAACCGCTGCGTGGTCTCGCCGATGGTGCAGTACCGGGCCAGGGACGGCCAGGTGAACGACTATCACCTGGTCCATCTCGGCAAGTTCGCGCTCGGCAAATTCGGCATCGTCTTCACCGAGAACTGCGCGGTCGAACCGCGCGGGCGGGTGACCCAGGGCGATCTCGGCTTCTGGGACGACAGCCAGATCGAAGGCCACAAGCGCCTGACGCGCTTCCTGCAGCAGGAGGGTGCGCTCGCCGCGACCCAGATCACGCACGCCGGCCGCAAGGCCTCCTCGCCGCGCCAGTTCGACAAGCCGAACGAGTTCGGACCCAAGGACGGCGGCTGGCAGCGCTGGCAGGTGGTCGGGCCCTCGGCGATCTCCGCCGGGGAGCGCTACTCCGAGTCGCCGCTCGCGCTCGAGGTCCCGGAGATGGACGCGATCGTGAAGAAGTTCGGCGAGGCGGCGCGCCGCGCCGATGCCGCGGGCTACGACATCATCGAGATCCATGGCGCGCACGGCTACCTGCTGGCGCAGTTCCTGTCGCCGCTCAGCAACAAGCGCAACGACCAGTATGGCGGCGACCGCGCCGGCCGCATGAAGTTCCCGCTCGCGGCCGCCAGGTCGGTGCGCGAGAACTGGCCCGAGCACAAGCCGATGTTCATCCGCGTCTCGGCGGTCGATGGCGGCGGCGGCTGGGACGTCGACGACACGGTGGCCTACGCGCACGAGCTGAAGGCGCTGGGTATCGACGTGATCGATACTTCGTCGGGCGGCCTGACCGGCCTGTCGACGGCAGCGCCGATCAAGCGCGCGCTCGGCTTCCAGGTGCCGTTCGCGGCGGCCGTGAAGCGCGGCGCGGAGATCCCGACCATGGCAGTCGGCCTGATCCTCGACGGGCCGCAGGCCGAGAAGATCCTGCAGAACGGCGACGCCGACCTGATCGCGATCGGGCGGCAGGCGCTCTACGACCCCTTCTGGCCGGTGCATGCGGCGCAGGAGCTGGGCTGCGACGCCAACTTCGAGATGTGGAATCCCGAGTACGGCTGGTGGCTCGACAAGCGCAAGAACAACCTGCCGGCCGAACGGGCTGCGACGGGACAGCGGCGATGACCGGCATTCTCGCTGGCCTCCGCATCGTCGAGGGCTCGGCCTTCATTGCCGCGCCGATGGCGGGCATGACGCTCGCGCAATTGGGCGCCGACGTGATCCGCTTCGACGACCTCGAGGGCGGCCTCGATTCGGACCGCTGGCCGGTGACCAAGGACGGCCAGTCGATCTATTGGGCCGGCCTCAACAAGGGCAAGCGCTCGATCGCCGTCGACCTGCGCTCACCGAAGGGTCGCGAGCTCCTGACCGCGTTGATCACCGCGCCGGGCGAGGGCGGCGGCATCTTCTCGACCAACATGCCGGCGCGCGGCTGGCTCTCGTACGAGGAGCTGTCGAAGAAGCGCGCCGACCTGATCGCGCTCAACATCCTGGGCGACCGCCATGGCGCCGCGAACGTCGACTACACGGTGAACGCCGTCACCGGCTTCCCGCTGGTGACGGGGCCCGCCGGCCATCGTGGGCCGGTCAACAACGTCCTGCCGGCATGGGACATCGCCACCGCCTATGCCGCCGCGATGTCGATCCTGGCGGCGGAGCGGCATCGCCGGATGACGGGCAACGGCAAGCGCATCGTGCTGCCGCTGCAGGACATGGCATTGGCCGCGGTATCGGCGACCGGCTACCTCGGCGAAGCGGTGATCAACAAGGTCGACCGGCCGCGCTTCGGCAACGAGATCTTCGGCACCTTCGGCCGCGACTTCCGGACGAAGGACGGCCGCTACGTCATGATCTGCATCTTCTCCGATCGTCACCTCGACGCGCTGGCCAAGGCCGGCGGCTTCGCCGACGCCTTCGCGAAGATCGAGAAGGACAGGGGTGTCGATCTCGAGCTCGAAGCCGGACGCTGGAACGCCCGCGCCGAGCTCGTGGCGCTGATCGAGCCATGGGTCGCGGCGCACACGGCCGACGAGGTGAGCACGGCGCTGAAGAAGGCCGGCGCGCTGTGGGCGCCCTACATGACCTTCCGCGAGCTCAGCCAGGACAAGGGGCTCGTGCAGGACAACCCGATGTTCACGGTGCTCGACCAGCCGGGC
>JAFEFF010000010.1 GCA_018240745.1 Pseudomonadota bacterium | reverse complement strand
GCGTCGGATTGAACACGCGGACCTTGGCGACGCCGGGCAGGCGGCGCTTGGCGAAGGCCAGCAGGGAAAGGGCGGCCGCGGCGCGCTGCTCGGCCGTGGCGCCGGCGAGATCCTTGGCGGCGACCCGCTCGTAGAGGCGACGGGCGAAGGCTTCCTCGGCTCCGGCCGCGGCTCCGATGGCTTCGAGCCCGTAGATTCGCGTCGCCAGCGCTGTCGCCATCGTCCTGTCCTTCGTGCTCGCGCCCCACGGCCAATATGGGTCCTCGAGGGGATCGATGGTAACGCTCGCCGTGACAATCTGACGACGGGAGAAGTGCCTGCCGCATCGGCCCTTCCGGCACCTGTCCCGACGCCGTCTGGCCGAATCGCTGCGGATTCCGTCTGACGGCCCGGAAATCTGCGGCAAAGCGCGTTTTGTTCTCGTGCCATGCTGCGACCGCGAAGGTCTTTGCAGGGTCCGGAAAACAAAATTTCAAAGCCGATTTTTGAGTTTGAGATCAATCTATTAGTAGTGGTTTCTTCAGATTCACAATCGGGGCATAAATTTGGCAATGACAGCCTCGCCGCCCTGCGTATCATCAAGGGATAGCGGGGCCACAAAAACCGGCCCCAACATCTAGGTATCCTTCCACATTCTGTTTATCCACAGATTGTGGACAAGAAGAAAAGGGGAGCCGCAAGTGTTTGATGTTGTTCAGGTTCGAAGCGGTGCACGGGTTGTTACCGATTCCGCGCGGGACGACCGCCTGACGGCCTTCGGCAAGGCCACCCTCTCCGACCGGTATCTGATGCCGGGCGAGTCCTACCAGGACATGTTTGCACGGGTCGCGTCGGCCTATGCCGATGACGATGCCCATGCGCAGCGGCTCTACGACTACATCTCCAACCTGTGGTTCATGCCGGCGACGCCGGTGCTGTCGAACGGCGGCACCCAGCGCGGCCTGCCCATCTCGTGCTTCCTGAACGAGGCCACCGATTCGCTCGAGGGCATCGTCGGCCTGTGGAACGAGAACGTCTGGCTGGCGGCGCGCGGCGGCGGCATCGGCTCCTACTGGGGCAACCTGCGCTCGATCGGCGAGAAGGTCGGGATGAACGGCAAGACCTCCGGCGTCGTGCCCTTCATCCGCGTCATGGACTCGCTGACGCTGGCGATCTCCCAGGGTTCGCTGCGGCGCGGCTCGGCCGCGGTCTACCTGCCGGTCAACCACCCCGAGATCGAGGAGTTCATCGAGATCCGGCGGCCCACCGGCGGCGATCCCAACCGCAAGGCGCTGAACCTGCACCACGGCCTGCTCGTCTCCGACGCCTTCATGCGCGCGGTCGAGAACGACGAGGAATGGGCGCTGCTGTCGCCCAAGGACAAGTCGGTGCAGCGCAAGGTCTCGGCGCGCGCGCTGTGGATCCGCATCCTGACCGCCCGCGTCGAGACCGGCGAGCCCTACCTGATCTTCGTCGATCACGTGAACAAGGCGCGGCCCGAGCATCACAAGCTCGCGGGGCTGGAGATCAAGACCTCGAACCTGTGCAGCGAGATCACCCTGCCGACCGGCATCGACAAGCACGGCAAGCAGCGCACCGCCGTGTGCTGCCTCTCCTCGCTCAATCTCGAGAGCTATCTCGAGTGGCACGAGCATCCGACCTTCATCGAGGACGTGATGCGCTTCCTCGACAACGTTCTGCAGGGCTTCATCGACAATGCCGGCTCCGACTTCGCGCGCGCGACCTACGCCGCCATGCGCGAGCGCTCGGTCGGCCTCGGCGTGATGGGCTTCCACTCCTTCCTGCAGCAGAACAACATCCCGATCGAAGCCGTGATGGCCAAGGTCTGGAACAAGAAGATGTTCAAGCACATCCGCAGCCAGTGCGACGCCGCCTCCAGGACGCTCGCCAGGGAGCGCGGGGCGTGCCCGGACGCGGCCGAGTACGGCATCGAGGAGCGCTTCAGCCACAAGCTCGCGATCGCGCCGACCGCGTCGATCTCGATCATCTGCGGCGGCGCCTCGCCCGGCATCGAGCCGTCGGCGGCCAACGTCTACAATCACAAGACGCTGTCGGGCAGCCACGTCGTGCGCAACCCGTACCTCGAGAAGGTGCTGGCGCAGAAGGGCAGGAACGACGAGGACACCTGGACTTCGATCATGACCGACAAGGGCTCGGTGCAGCATCTCGACTGCCTCGACGACCATGAGAAGGCGGTATTCAAGACCGCATTCGAGATCGACCAGCGCTGGCTGGTCGAGCATGCGGCCGACCGCGCGCCGTACATCTGCCAGAGCCAGTCGCTCAACCTCTTCCTGCCGGCCGACATCCACAAGCGCGACCTGCACCAGATCCACATGATGGCGTGGAAGCGCGGCGTGAAGACGCTCTACTACTGCCGCTCGCTCTCCATCCAGCGCGCCGACGTGGTGTCCAACGACGCCGTCGTCTCGCCGCTCGGCGACCAGGCTCTTTCAGCTCCCGTTTCAGCCCCGACTCTCGACGCCCCCATGCCCCTGCCGGTCGGTACGCCGACCGGCGGGGCCAACAACAACGACTACGAGGAATGCCTGAGCTGCCAGTAGTCGGGCCAGTGATTGGGCCAGGGATCGGACGGGGAGAGAGCTGATGTGGGCAATGCCTCGCGCTTTATCGGCCGGTGGACTGCTGGCGCCCTGGGCCCAGCCGCCCGCCGAGAAGGCTCATCTGACGAGCCGGTCGCTCGCCTTCTCGGTCCATCCGATCGGTGCGCGGCCTGCGACCGGCGACGCGGTCCAAGCCTTCGCCTATCGCTATGGCTCGGGCTGGCGCGTGCTCTATGTCGGGCGGCGCGTCGCGCACAAGATCGGCACGGCGATCGGCTACGGCGCCACGCACCTCCTGGTGCGGGAAGACGGCACCGCCGACGAGGCCTGGCTGATCGACGAGCTCGAGCCGCCCCTGAACGACGGCTGGCGCTAGAGCATGTCCGGCCGTTGTCGCTCGTCGTTCATGATCTTTGCTGGGAGAGCGCCACTCCCGTGGCGCTCATGGTCAAGAGATGAGCGCCACGGGAGTGGCGCGCTCCCAGCAATGAGCGAGCCTGCCGGCGCCGCTCGTCCCCGCTATCCACGCGTTCACCCCGTGTCCCTCCTGCCCCGCCGCGAGTAGCAAGAAGCCATGTCCCTCCTCGACGCCAAGCCGATCTACAAGCCGTTCCACTACCCTTGGGCCTACGATGCGTGGCTGACGCAGCAGCGCATCCACTGGCTGCCGGAGGAGGTGCCGCTGGCCGACGACGTCAAGGACTGGCGCAACAAGCTCAGCGACAGCGAGCGCCATCTGCTGACGCAGATCTTCCGCTTCTTCACCCAGGCCGATGTCGAGGTGAACAACTGCTACATGCGCCACTACAGCCGCGTCTTCAAACCGACCGAGGTGCAGATGATGCTGGCCGCCTTCTCCGCCATGGAGACGGTGCATGTCGCGGCCTACAGTCACCTGCTCGACACGATCGGCATGCCCGAGACCGAGTACTCCGCCTTCCTCACCGTCGACGAAATGAAGGCGAAGTACGACTACATGCAGGGCTTCACGGTCGACTCCAAGGCGGAGATCGCCAAGACCCTGGCGGTGTTCGGCGGCTTCACCGAGGGCCTGCAGCTTTTCGCCTCGTTCGCGATGCTGATGAACTTCCCGCGCTTCAACAAGATGAAGGGCATGGGCCAGATCATCTCGTGGTCGGTGCGCGACGAGACCCTGCACTGCAACTCGATCATCAAGCTGTTCCGGACGTTCGTGGCCGAGAACCCGGAGATCTGGACCGAGGCGCTGCAGCGCGAGATCTACGTCGCCTGCTCGACCATCGTCGACCACGAGGACGCCTTCATCGACCTCGCCTTCGAGCTCGACGGCATCGAGGGCATGACCGCGACCGACGTGAAGCGCTACATCCGCTTCATCGCCGACCGCCGCCTGACCCAGCTCGGCCTGCAGCCCATCTACCGCAAGGACGCGAAGAACCCGCTGCCGTGGATGGACCAGATGCTGAACGCCATCGAGCACACCAACTTCTTCGAGAACCGCGCGACCGAGTATTCCAAGGCCTCGACCCGCGGGACTTGGGAAGAGGCGTTCGGCTAGCGATATCGTCGTCGAGTTTGGTTGCGTTGCGTAAGGAGTATCCAATGCAAAGACCATATGGCGCGATCATCTACGACCATTGCGGCTACCGACGGGCCAGCGGTGAGATACTTGCGTCTTCTGTGGTCGAAGCAGCTCAGACGGCAACTGACGAGTATCAGGTTGTTGTCGAGTCGCGAGTCAGGACGTTGAGGCGCGGTCGCCTTCCCCTTGCGAAGGTCTGGGGAGTTGAAGGCTGGGGTTACGTTTATCGTGATGAGGGAATCCGCGTTTAGTTAACCGAGAGCCGCGGGCCAGTTCCGTCCGCCGTAATAGAGGCGGAGGATCGTCACCTCGGTCTCGCTGACCGTGAATGCAATAGTCACTCTGCGCTCGAATCCGGTGATTCGCAGTCCCGGCCGTATGTCGTCTCGGCGGCGGCCGCGCTCCGGGCTGACTTCGAAGTCCAGGCAATACTCCTCCAGACGAGCGATGTAGTTCAGCGCCGTTTCGACTCCCGCCCGCTCGGCAATCCAGTCTCCCAGCTCGAGCAGGTCGTGGCGCGCCTCCGGTGCGAACACGACGGTGCGACGCTTCAACGACGAGCCTTGCGCTTCGTGTAGCGGGCCCGCGCCTCAGCGAAGACTGATCGGCCGGACAGCCCGCGCTTGGGGTTGGCCTTCATCGCGTCATAGACGGGGGTCACCTCTTCGCTCAGCCAGCGCTCGACGGCGGCGTCGCGTTCCTGCAGGGCGCGCAGGCCGGCGCGGACGACCTCGGAGCCGGACGCGTAGGCGCCGTCCTCGACCTTGGCGTCGATATAGGCGGCCTGTTCGGGGGGCAGGCTGAATGTTCGCTTCGCGACCTTGGCCATCAGTATCCTCGGGTATGAAGCTATCATACCAGGGCCGGCAGATACATTGGTCGGCGGGGTTTCGCTTGGTCGAGGGACATGATGGGGCGGCCCGTCTTCCTGTTGGCGATGGTGTTGACGCCGCTGGCGCACGCCGCGGGCCTGGCTGATCAAGCGCCAGGACGGCGCCATCCTGCTCGGAGCCCGCGAGGTGACGCTCTTCCCGCCGCCGAAGTGCGATTAGGCTCGAAAAAAGCGAGCAGAAATTTTCGCGCCGTGTCGCGAAAACCACGGTGGATAACCCGTCCCGCGTCCCGCCAATTCGACAATCGTCCCAACGAGTATGTGGCGCAGGATCTGGGACGAATCGCTTGAAATGCAGGCAGGCCGGCGTTTTAGTCGTCCCATGGCGGTGGGATTCGGGACGGCTCGCCGTGTGCTCACGCCCAGCCGCCGGCATGGGGCAGCACGTGGCCGGTGATGAAGCCCGCCCCGTCGGAGCACAGGAAGCAGATGGCGGCGCCGAGCTCGCTGCTCTTGCCCAGCCGTCCGAGCGGGATCTGCGCCGTCATCTTCTTCATCGCCTCGGCGTTCGCAAGGAGCTGCGGCGGGAAGTAGTCCGGGTTCTCGACATAGTTCGAGCCGACCGCGTTCACCGTGATGCCGTCGCGGCCGAGTTCCCTGGCGAGCGACGAGACCAGCCCGTTGGCGGCCGCGCGTGCGGCGACGTACGGCGCGTAGTTGGCGATGCCGCGCAACGGCGCCGCGGACGACACGAACACGATGCGGCCCGACTTTCTCTGGCGCATCGATGGCGCCACGAGCTGGGTGAGGCGCAGCGGCTGCACCGCCATCGCCTCGAGAGCGGCCCGAAAGTCCTCCATGCGCGCTTCGGCGAGCGGGGCGCGCAGGGCCGGGAAGGCGTCGTTGTTGACCAGCGCGTCGATCCGGCCGTGCCGCTTCAGGGCGAGCTCGACCAGCGCCTCGGGCTCGGTCGCGGCGATCGCGTGCGCGCCGGGAAAGCGGCTTTCGTAGGTGCGCCGCGCGGCCGCCTCCTGGAACGAGGGATCGTGGGCGATGACCGTCGCACCTTGCGCCAGGGCCACCCCGGTCGTGCCGTGGCCGGCGAATTTCTCGACATGGGTGATGAGAATCACCCGGTCTTTCAGCAGCATGGCGATTCCTCTAGGTTCCAGCCCATGACCGAGCCCCCCGACACTCCAGCCGATCGGGCATCCTTTGGCTACCGCGATGTGCCCGCCGCTGAGAAGGCGGGGCTGGTCGCGCGCGTGTTCGAATCGGTGGCGCCGCGCTACGACCTGATGAACGACCTGATGTCGGGTGGCGTGCATCGGCTGTGGAAGAACGCGATGGTCGACGTGCTGCATCCGCGGCGGGGCGAGAAGTTCCTCGATGTCGCCGGCGGCACCGGCGACATCGCCTTCCGCATCGCCCGGCGCGTCGGCGAGGGCGCCGACGTCACGATCTGCGACATCAATCCGGCGATGCTCGAGGTCGGGCGCGACCGCGCCGTCGATCGCGGCCTGCTGAAGGGCCTCACCTGGACGACCGGCGATGCCGAGAGCCTGCCGTTCCCCGACCGCTCGTTCGACGCCTATACGATCGCCTTCGGTCTGCGCAACGTCACCGACATCGACAAGGCGCTGCGCGAGGCGTTCCGGGTGCTGCGGCCCGGCGGACGCTTCCTCTGCCTCGAGTTCAGCAAGGTCACGTCCGCGCCGGTCGGCCGCGTCTACGACGCCTACTCCGAGCGCGCGCTGCCGGTGCTCGGCCGGGTGATCGCGCGCGATGCCGAGTCGTACCGCTATCTGCATGAGAGCATCCGCCGCTTCCCGCCGCAGCGCGAGCTGGCGCGGCGCCTGCGCGAGGCGGGCTTCGAGCGCGTCTCCTGGCGGAACATGACGCTCGGCGTCGTCGCCCTGCATACGGGCTGGCGGATCTAGAGCGATTTCCACTCAGATGGAACCGCGCCCACACGATCGTCGCTTCTCCCATCGGCCCGCTTGCGCGGTTCCATCTGAGTGGAAATGCGCGCACGGGCGATGTTTGTTGCAACGGGCATATTCCGTCCGGCCGACTACGGCCGGACGGAATATGTTCTAGGCATGCTGCGCGCGCTTCGGAACAGCTGGCGCCTGTTGCGCGTGGCGCTGAGCTTCGCGCGGCACGATGCGCTGTTCCCGCTGGAGACGCTGGGCATCGCGCCGGCGCTGATCGCCTGGGCGCGTCTCTTCGCCTGGCGGCGCGACCCGCAGCGGCCGGGCGAGCGGCTGGCCGCGGCGCTGCAGGAGATGGGCCCGAGCTTCATCAAGCTCGGCCAGGCTCTCTCGACGCGCGCCGATCTCCTGAGCGCGGAGGTCGCGAGCGACCTCGCCAAGCTGCAGGATCACCTGCCGCCGTTTCCCGGCGAGCTGGCGCGGCGCACCATCGAGCGCGAGCTCGGCAAGCCGATCGGGGCCTTGTTCTCGAGCTTCGACGACATTCCGATCGCCGCCGCCTCGATCGCGCAGGTTCACTTCGCGGTCACGACCGACGGCCGGCCGGTGGCGGTGAAGGTGCTGCGGCCCGGCATCGAGGCGGCCTTCGCGCGCGATCTCGACCTTTTCTACTGGATGGCCGAGCTGGTCGAGCGCACCCAGCCGCGCTTCCGGCGCCTGCGCCCGGTCGAGTCCGTGAAGGCGTTCGCCGACGTGGTGCGGGTCGAGATGGACCTGCGCATGGAGGCCGCTGCGGCGCAGGAACTGGGCGAGAACTTCGCCGACGATCCCAACTACCGCGCGCCCGAGATCGATTGGGATCGAACCGCGCAGCGCGTGATGACGCAGGAGCAGGTCGACGGCATCCCGATCGGCGACCGCGATGCCATCATCGCTGCCGGCCACGATCCGGACGCGATCATGCGCAAGAGCGCCGAGGCGTTCTTCTACCAGGTGTTCCGCGACGGCTTCTTCCACGCCGACATGCACGGCGGCAACGCCTTCGTCGACCGTCAGGGCTGCATCGTACCGGTCGATTTCGGCATCATGGGCCGGGTCGACGAGGATACGCGCGGCTATCTCGCCGAGCTGCTGGTCGCTTTCCTGCGGCGCGACTATCGCGCGGTCGCCGAGGTGCAGTTCCGCGCGGGCTACGTGCCGGCCGACCAGTCGATCGAGATGTTCGCCCAGGCCTGCCGCTCGATCGGCGAGCCGATCTTCGGCAAGCCCTCCCATCAGATCTCGATCGCCCGTCTGCTGGCGCAGCTCCTGCGCGTCACCGAGCAGTTCGAGATGACGGTGCAGCCGCAGCTCCTGCTGCTGCAGAAGACCATGCTGATGGCCGAGGGCATGGGCACCCGCCTCAATCCCCACGTCAACATCTGGGAGCTGGCGCGGCCGCTGATCGAGGACTGGATGCGCGACCATTTCGGCCCGCGCGCCACCGTGCAGCGCGGCGTCGGCGACCTGATGCAGGGCCTGCGTCGCGTCCCGCGCCTGATCGACAGCCTGCACCGGATCGCCGAACGCGAACGCCAGCAGGCCGAACGCGACGCCACTCCCCGCGCGACCGAGGCCGACCGCGCCTGGCGCCGCATCGGCGTCGCCGAAATCCTCGCCGTCCTCGCCCTGGTCGCCGCCGTGGCCGCCTGGTGGCGCTGACCTGGTTCAGACGGAGCCGTCTTTCGCTGGGGGCGCGCCACTCCGTGGCGCGTCATGATCTTCCGGTCTCCAAAAGCATGAGAAGACGCGCCACGGAGTGGCGCGCCCCCAGCGGAAGAGCAGGGCTGTAGGCTGTCGTCGGGCGGTTGGTGTGATAGGGTGACGACCATGCTCAAGGGCAAGCGAATCCTGCTGGTGATCGCGGGCGGCATCGCGGCGTTCAAGTCGCAGGAGCTGGTGCGGCTGCTGCGCAAGCGCGACGCGCAGGTGCGCTGCGTGCTGACCGGGGCGGGCGCGAAGTTCGTCACGCCGATGGCGCTGCAGGTGCTGACCGAGGACAAGGTCTACAGCGACCTGTTCTCGCTCACCGATGAAAGCGAGATGGGCCACATCCAGCTCTCGCGCGATGCCGATCTCGTCGTCGTGGCGCCCGCGACGGCGAACATCCTGGCGCGGATGGCGGCGGGCCTGGCCGACGATCTCGCCACGACGGTGCTGCTCGCGACCGACAAGCCGGTGCTGGCGGCGCCGGCGATGAACGTGCGCATGTGGACGCATGCGGCGACCGTCGCCAACGTCGAGACCCTGCGCAGGCGGGGCATCCACTTCGTCGGGCCGAACGACGGCGTCATGGCCTGCAACGAGTACGGGCCGGGCCGGATGTCGGAGCCGGAGGAGATCGTCGCGGCGATCGAGAGCCTGCTCACAACGGAGAAACCGCTGGCCGGCAAGAGCGCGCTGGTGACGTCGGGCCCGACGCGCGAGGCGATCGATCCGGTGCGCTACATCTCCAACCATTCGTCGGGCAAGCAGGGCCACGCGATCGCCGCGGCGCTGGCGCAGCTCGGCGCCGAGGTCACGCTGGTGAGCGGGCCGGTCAGCCTGCCCGATCCGGCCGGCGTGACGGTCGTCAGGATCGACTCGGCCGACCAGATGCTCGCGGCATGCCTCGCCGCCGGCAAGGTCGATGTCGCGGTGTGCGCCGCGGCCGTCGCCGACTGGAAGATGGCCAGGCCCGCGACCGCCAAGATCAAGAAGAAGGCGGGCGCCGCGCCGCCGGCGCTCGAGCTCACGCCCAACCCCGACATCCTGGCGACGCTATCCAGGCGCGGCCCGCAGCGGCCGACGCTGGTCGTGGGCTTCGCCGCCGAGACCGAGAACCTGGTCGCCAATGCCATCGAGAAGCGCAGCCGCAAGGGCTGCGACTGGATCGTCGCCAACGACGTCTCGCCCTCGACCGGCACGTTCGGCGGCGAGCGCAACACCGTGCACCTGATCACCGCCGAGGGCGTGCAGGCCTGGCCGACGCTGTCGAAGGACCGGGTCGCCCTGCAGCTCGCCGGCGCGATCGCCCTGCACCTCGCCCGCCCGCGGCCGGCCGAGGCGGCGGAGTGAGCGCCGAGCCCGTCGATATCGAGATCGTCCGCCTGCCGCACGGTCACGATCTGCCGCTTCCCGACTATGCCACCGTGGCGTCGGCCGGCGCCGACCTCCTGGCGGCGATCGAGGGCGAGATCGAGCTGAAGCCGCTGGAGCGGCGGATCGTGCCGACCGGCATCGCGATTGCCCTGCCGGTGGGCTTCGAGGCCCAGGTCCGCCCGCGGTCCGGGCTGGCCGCCCGGAACGGCGTCACCGTGGCCAACGCGCCGGGGACGATCGACGCCGACTATCGCGGCGAAGTGGGCGTCATCCTTGTCAATTTGGGCGCCGAGCCGTTCCGCATCGCCCGCGGCATGCGAATTGCACAGTTGATCGTGGCGCGGCACGCCCGGGCGGTCTGGCGGGAGGTTTCCCAGCTCGACCAGACGGCCAGGGGCGCCGGCGGGTTCGGATCCACCGGCGTGAAAGCGGAGGCGGCGCAACGCAAGTAGAGGGGTCAGGGGGCCGCCCATGCCTCGGCTCAGCAAGAAGACCATGTTCGCGATCGAGGCGGTGCTCGACGTGGCGTTTCATGTCGGCGACAAGCCGGTGCGCAGCGGCGACATCACCGAGCGCCAGCGCATTCCCAAGCGCTACCTCGAGCAGGTCCTGCAGCACCTGGTGCGGGCCGGCATCCTGACCGGCAAGCGCGGTCCGCGCGGCGGCTATCGCCTCGGCCGCGACCGAAGTCGCATCACGTTGGGCGAGGTGGTGCGCGTGGTGCGACGGCTCGAGGCCGAGACCGAGCCCAACGACATGTCGGTCGGCTCGCCGCTCGCGCACGAGGTGGTGTGGCCGATGTGGGAGCAGCTGCGCGAGGAGATGATGACGCAGCTCGACACCGTCACGATCGACGATCTCTGCCAGCGCGCCCGCGCCAAGGGGCTCGACCGGCCGGTGAAGACGCCGCAGAGCGCTGCCGCCTGATGCTTTTCTGCTCTATGCTCCGCCGCTTTTTTATGGAGGAGCATGATGGCCAAGGCCAAAGCCGCAGCGAAGAAAGCCAAGCCCAACCCGCGCAACAAGAAGCTCTACGACGAGGGCATGAAGGTGCGCAAAGCCGTTCTGGGTGCGGCGTACGTCGACAACTCGCTGGCGGGCGCCGCCAACGACGACTTCATGATGTCGTTCCAGGACATCACCACCGAATATTGCTGGGGCTACGCCTGGACGCGGCCGGGCCTCTCCAGGAAGACCCGCTCGATGCTGAACCTCGCCATGCTGGCGGCGCTCAACCGCAGCCCCGAGCTCAAGCTGCACGTCAACGGCGCCCTGAACAACGGCCTCACCAAGGAGGAGATCAAGGAGATCTTCCTGCAGGTGGCGATCTATTGCGGCATTCCGGCCAGCCTCGATGCCTTCAAGACCGCGAGCGGCGTCTTCAAGGAACGTGGCATCTGACATCTCCGTCCGCGGCGCACGAGTCGGTGAAGCCAAGTCGCTGACCGCGCTCTGCATCCGCTCGAAGGCGCATTGGGGCTACGACGAGGCCTTCATGCGCCGGAGCCAGGCGTCGCTCACCGTGGGCGACGCCGACATCGTCGAGGGCCGCGTGCTGGTCGCCGAACGCCAGGGCCTGGTGTTCGGCGTGGCGCGGGTCGAGCCCGACGGCGAGCTCGGCCTGCTGTTCGTCGATCCGCGGACGATGAACCGCGGCGTCGGCCGGGCGTTGTTCGAGGAGGCGGTCGGGCTGGCGCGGCGCCTCGGGGCGCGACGCATGGCGATTCTCGCCGATGCCAACGCCGCGCCGTTCTACGAACGGATGGGTGCGCGCTTCGTTTCGCAGGCGCCGTCGGATGCCATTCCCGGCCGCACCCTGCCGCTCTATGAATACGACCTCATGAACCAGGAAACGCCATGACCGCGCTCACCCCGCCCGCCACCATCGCCTTCATCGGCCTCGGCATGATGGGCCGGCCGATGGCCTCGCGGCTCGCCGGCGCGGGCTTCAGGCTGCGCGTGTTCGATCTCTCGCAGAAGGCGGTGTCGGATTTCGTCGGCGCGCATCCGACGGCGCTCGCCACCGCGTCGGCCAGGGCCGCGGGGCAGGGCGCCGACGCGTTGATCACCATGCTGCCCGACGGCAAGGCGGTGCGCGCCGCCGTGCTGGAAGGCCATGACGCTGCGGTCGAGGGCCTCGGCGCCGGCGCGCTGGTGATGGACATGAGCTCGTCCAATCCGGTCGACACTCAGAAGCTCGCGCGCGATCTCGCCGCTAGGGGCCTGGTGCTGCTCGACGCGCCGGTGTCGGGCGGCGTGAAGCGCGCGGTCGACGGCTCACTGTCGATCATGGTGGGCGGCGCGGCAGCCGACCTGGAGCGGGCGCGCCCGGTGTTCGGCGCGATGGGCAAGACGATCACCCTGTGCGG
>JAFEFF010000109.1 GCA_018240745.1 Pseudomonadota bacterium | reverse complement strand
CAGGAAGGCCGGGCAGTCCGTCGCGACGTTGACCTGCGGGCCCCACGAGGCGCCGGGACGCAGCGACTCGTCGTAGATCCGCCAGGCATCGGCGCTGCGGCCGGTCTCGAGCGACCACACGGCCATGTGCCAGCTGTTGTGGCAGTGCATCAGCCCGTCGCGCGCGTAATCCTTCATCCAGTCGGTGATGAAGGCGAGGCCCTGCTCGCGCTCGCCGACCTCGTAGAACAGGTGGCCGCGGATGTGCGCGGCGTGCGCGCTCTTCGGATAGGCGGCCAGCGCGCGCTCGATGTTGTGCTCGCCGACGCCGAACTGGCCGAGCTCGATCTGGGCGAAGGCGAGCTGCGTGCGGTACCACCAGTCGTCGCCGTAGTCCTTCTCGAACGGCTCGATCATGGCGAGCTGCTCCTTCTCGCGGCCGACCCGGCCGGAGAAGCCGATCAGGCCGAACACGCTGGTCGCCGGCGCGAACGCCATGGCGTCACGCGGCCAGCTCCTGAGATGGTCCTTGATCGCCGCCAGAGCCGCGTCGCCCTGGCCGCTCAGGATCTTGTCGAAGATCGCGATGTGGCTCTGCTCGCGCGGCGTCGTGCCCGCGGCCAGCTCGAGCGCGCGCGCGCGCGGCGCCTTGGCCTCGTGGCCGCGGCCCATCAGCTGCTTGGCGCGCGCCAGTGAAATGTGCCCGAGCGCGAAGCCCTCGTCGGCGGCGACCGCCTCGGCGAATGCGGCGTCGGTGCCGGGCGTGGCGGCCATCAGGCTGTCGACGCCGCGCACGTAGGCGTCGCGCGCCGCTGTCGAGCTGGTGCTCAGCTCGTTGCCGTAGCGATCCTTCAGCATCATGCCGTCTCCTTGTCCTTGCCCGCCGTCGCATCCCACATCGGAGCGGCCATCGTCTCGGTGAAGTTCGTGAACATCAAGTTGAAGGAGATGCTGATGCGCTCGGTGGTGCCGTCATTGGCCGGCACATTGTGCTTCACCCAAGAGGGGAAGATCAGCAGCCGGCCCTCCTTGCTCTGGGCGTCGGCACCGTTCGCGGTGAGCCGCGAGTACTGGCGCGGCCTGGGCATGATCATCGACGGCCGCGGGTCCTGAAACTGGATGCGCGAGCCGACCGGCGGAACCGCGACGTAATAGACGCCGCTCAGGTAGTTGTTGGGATGGTGGTGCGTCGGGTGATAGGCGCCCGGCGGATTGACGTTGGCCCAGCAGCCGGTGATCACCATCGGATACTGGTCGACCTGCAGGAAGCGCGCGACGCCGCGGCCGGCGGTCTCGACCAGCTTCACGAACTCGGCGAACGCCGGCCGCTTGTGCAGGTCCTGCGGCGTCTGCCAGTTGCTGCCCGCGGGCACCTTGGGCCGCGGCTGGATCAGCCGCTCGATCTCGGCCTTGAGCTTCGCATTGAGCTGCGCGGCAGGGCCGGGCTGGAGGTCGACGACCCAGAGCGGCGTCGGGAACAACTCCTGCACTTCCTGTTTTGCGATCATGGCGGCAACTCTATCATCGGCCGGTCATCAAGGGCATTGGCAGGCCCGCCCGTCCGGTGGTCCAATGGCCGCCAACAGAGGAGTCGGAGGAACCATGGCGATCTCCATCCATGCCGTCACACCCTCGTTCGCCGCCGAGATCGGCGACGTCGACCTCGGCCAGCCGCTTTCCGCCGACGATGTCGCCGCGATCAAGGCCGCGTTCACCAGGTACGCCGTGCTGGTCTTCCCCGACCAGACCTTCAGCGACGAGAGCCATCTCGACTTCGCCCGCCACTTCGGCCCGCTCGAGACCTCCGTGTTCGCGATGCGCAAGGACCACAAGATGCGCCTCGCCCCGCAGATGGCCGATGTCGGCAATCTCGACGCTGAGGACCGGATCCTGGCCGAGAACGACCGCATCCGCCTGTACCAGCTCGGCAACCGGCTGTGGCACACCGATTCCTCGTTCAAGCGCCTGCCGGCCTACTGCTCGATCCTGCACGGCCGCTCGATCCCGCCGATCGGCGGCCAGACCGAGTTCGCCGACCTGCGCGCCGCCTACGACGCGCTGCCCGACAGCATGAAGCGCAGGCTTGCCGGCCTCGTCGCCTGGCATTCGCTGATGACCTCGCGTGCCAAGCTCGGCTTCACCGATTTCGACGAGACCGAGAAGAAGGCGTTCGAGCCGGTGCCGCAGGTGCTGGTGCGCCGGCTGCAGGACTCCGGCCGCATGAGCCTCTACCTCGCGAGCCACGCCGGCGCGATCAGCGGCCTGTCGAAGGCCGACGCCGAGGCGCTGCTCGAGGAGCTGGTCGAGCACGCCACGCAGCGGCAGTTCGTCTACAGCCATCGCTGGCGGGTCAACGACCTGGTGATGTGGGACGACCGCTGCACCATGCATCGCGGCATGGCGTTCGACGACCAGCGCTTCAGGCGCGACATGCGGCGGGCGACGGTGTCCGACGTGGCGCCGACCTGCGAGCAGATGGGCCTCGCCGTCGCCGCCGAATGACGCCGGCCGCCTTCGCCAAGCTGGCGCTCGCGCTGGACGGCGCGGTCCAGGGCGCCCATCACGGCACGACGGACTTTCGGGTCGGCGGCAAGATCTTCGCGACCATGGGCTATCCGGATAGAGCGCACGCCATGGTGAAGCTGACGCCGGACCAGCAGAAGATGCTGGTTGCCGCCGAACCGGAGATGTTCGTTCCGGTAAAGGGCGGCTGGGGCTTGCGCGGTGCCACGAACCTGCGCCTGGCAACGGCCGACACCGCGACGGCGAAAAGTGCGCTCGCCATGGCGCGGCAGAATGTCGGGACGCCGCGCCGCAGGACCGGCAAGCGGTAGGCGCCCGGAGCGTTCGGCGGCGTCTGGCGGCTACCCCGTCCCGAACAGTCCAACCCCTGACGGAGTCCACCAGAGTCCACTCGGCAGTGGACCGCTTCGATGCCGATGGCATCGGGTTTTTTGGGCAGGAGTCCACGAATCCACCGACTCCCGGCCCCTGCAAAAAACACACTATCGAAGCTCGGCGCAGTACGGCCCTCATGGCCGGCACCATAAGCGGGTTCGCCGCCAACACCTATTATGGGCAATGGCTCGCGCGATTCCTTGGGGAAACGCCGCCGGAAACGATGGGCCAATGCCCAAAATGCGACTCGCGACTTGCGGGTTTTCCACCGGCTTTACGCCTCATCGGCGCGCGGCGGATTTCATGAGGATGGGCCGCGCGGATCATCGCGGTTTTGTTTACGCTGCCCGCCGGAGGAAGTGCCATGACCATCGACATCGAACCGCTGCGCAAGACGCTGGGCACCAAGATCGAGGACGAGGACGTCGTCACGCAAGCGCCGCTCAAGGCGGTGATCGCGACCTTCGACCGGCCGGACAAGGTGCCGGAGGAGGGCGAGCCGATCGCGCCGGGCTGGCATCTCTGTTTCCTGCATTCCTACGCCCGTCCCAACCAGCTCGGCCGCGACGGCGCGGCCTTCACCGGCGGCGTGCTGCCCAAGATCCCGATGCCGCGGCGCATGTATGCCGGCTCGACCTTCACCTTCGAGGGCGACATCCGGGTCGGCGACAGGCTCAGGCGCGAGATCGAGTTCACCGACATCCAGTTGCGCGAGGGCAGCACCGGCACGCTGATCGTCACCACCCAGACCCGCCGTATCTTCACGCCGCGCGGGCTTGCCATGACCGAGGCGGCGAGCACCGTCTTCCGCGAAGATCCCAAGCCCGGCCAGAAGAGCGGCGTGCCGGTGCGCGAGGCGGCGCCCGCCGACGTGCCGTGGCGGCGCACCATCACGCCCAACCCGGTGATGCTGTTCCGCTACTCGGCGATCACCTTCAATCCGCACCGCATCCACTACGACCGCACCTACTGCATGGAGACCGAAGGCTATCCCGGCCTCGTGGTGCATGGGCCCTTCGCACAGCAATGCATCTTCGACCTGCTGCGCGATTCGACGCCGGGCCGGAAGGTCAAGACGATCGCCGTGCGCGCCCGCGCACCGCTGTTCGACACCTCGCCGTTCGACGTGATCGGCCGGCCGACCGCCGACGGCAAAGGCGCCGAGCTGTGGACGGTGACGCCCAAGGGCACGATCGCGGCGCAGGCGACGGCCTCGTTCGCCTGAATGACGCGAGATCGATTCGCCCTGATCCTGTTCGTCGCCCTGGTCCTCGGCGGCGGACTGGCGATTGGCTACGCGACGGCGCCCGGAGAATGGTATCGACAGCTGGTCAAGCCATCCTTCAATCCACCAGCCTGGGTGTTCGCTCCGGTATGGGGCGTGCTCTATGTGCTCATCGCCATCGCTGGCTGGCGAGTCTGGCGGAAGGGCGCCTCCGGCGGCGCCATGAAGCTGTGGTGGCTGCAGCTCGGGCTGAATTTCCTGTGGTCCCCGGTGTTCTTCGCCGCGCACAGGATCGGTCTCGCGCTCTTGGTCATCCTCCTGCTGCTCGCCGCCATCATGGCCTTCATCGGCTTGGCCTGGCGCCAGGAGCGGGTAGCGGGATGGCTGTTCCTGCCGTATGCGGCATGGGTGGCATTTGCAGCGATGCTCAACGGCGCGATCTTCGCGTTGAACTGAGAGGGTGCCACGCTCGAACCGGAAGAGGAGTTGTGAATCGCTCGAGGATCGTGACGGTCAACGACAGGATGCAGCGCGGCTATCGCTATGTCCTGTCCGAACCGACCGGCCGCAATTTCGACCCGGCCTTCGAGCCGCAGCTCACGCCGGCCGAGATGCTTCGGCTCGGCGTGTTCGGCGGCAAGTACATGACCGACTGCCGCAAGGAATTTCCGGCGAGCTGGTTCGCAAAGGCCAAGCTGTCGCCGCGAGGCCGCGATCCCGAGCTCAACTACTTCGGCGTCGACGCCAGCCAGCCACTGTCGGAGTGGCGGCGCAAGGGTTGGATTTGTCCAGACGATCCGCGTGGCTGGTTCCAGTGGTACTGCCGTTACTACGTGGGCAGGCGCTTGGGCAACGAGGATCAGCGGCAGATCAAGCGCTGGCACGCCTTCCGCCGGCACATCGCGCAGATTGCCAAGAACTGCGAGCCCGGCGATCCCTTCTGCCGCCCCCGCCAGCGCCAGGCGTTGCTGCAATGGGCCTACGACAGCCGGAAGATTTGACGGCCCTGAAAGAAACGGGCGCCACCGGAGGACCGGGACGCCCGCAATGTCTTTGGTGAAACCTCAATCTTACTGCGTGACAGGCTTGCCGCCCTGGTTCGTGCAGCTGACCGCATCCGTGGTTTCAGAAATGCCCTGACCCTTGCAGGCATTCTGGCCCTTGCCGGGACTGGCGTTGCCCTTGCACGCGCTCTGGCCCTTGCAGGCGTTGGTGCCGGAGCACTTCACCTGGGCGCTCGCCGAAGACGCCACGAAGCTGCTGGCAGCGAAGATCGCAACCGCTGTGGCGATCATGGTTTGCTTCGTCATGTCCGCTGTCTCCCTCGAAAGTCCGGATCGATGACCGATCCGGTAACGGCGATCCTAGCGGCCGCGACCGGGCGCACACAGGCCGATCCCGCTCACAGGTGGTTGAACGCGTGTGACTCTTATCAATCGTTCGCCGCGCCGAAGCGCAGCGGCCGGAAGAAAGCGCGGATGTCCTCGACCAGCAGCGCGGGCTCTTCGAGGGCGGCGAAGTGCCCACCCTTGGGCATCACCGTGTGGCGCCGCAGGTCGTAGGTGCGCTCGAGCCATTCCTTCGGTGGGGCCGGCGCGATGTCCTTGGGGAAGGCGGCGAAGCCGGTCGGCACCTCGACCTTGCCGCCGGTCGGGAGCCCGCGCGGCTTCTGCTGGGTGAAGCCGCGATAGAGCCATGTCGCGGTGCCGGCCGTGCCGGTCAGCCAGTAGACCATGATGTTGTCGATGAGCGTGTCCATCGAGAAGCTGCTGAGCGGATCGCCCTCGCAGTCGCTCCAGTCGCGGAACTTCTCGACGATCCAGGCCGCGAGCCCGACCGGCGAATCGGCAAGCGCCACGCCCAGCGTCTGTGGCCGTGTTGCCTGGATGCGCTGGTAGGCGGTCTTGTCGTCGAGCTCGCCCATGCGGCCGAGCCAGTCCTTCTCGGCGGGGCTGAGAGCGGTGGTCTCGAGATCGATGCCGGGCCGCACCCCGGCCATGTTGAGATGGAGGCCGGCGACGCCCGACTTCCAGTCGTCCTTCTCGTCGTTCACCGGATGATCGAAGGCGAGCCATGACGAGACGACCGCGCCCCAGTCACCGCCCTGCGCGCCGTAGGGCCGGCGGTAGTTCAGCTTCTCGTGCACCAGCCTGTGCCACAGGCCGGCGATCGCGCGCGGGCCGATCGGGCCGGTCGTACCGTCCTCGCGGATCGGCGGGCCGGAAAAGCCGTAGCCCGGCAGCGATGGCGCGATCACGTCGAAGGCGTCGAGCGGATCGCCGCCATGGTGCTCGGGATGGGCGAGCACGTCGATGATGTCGAGGAACTCGACGATCGAGCCCGGCCAGCCGTGGGTGATGACCAGCGGCATCGGTCGCGGTGCATCCTCGACCTCGGTGCCCGGCTCGCGGATGAAGTGCAGGCGCTGCGGGCCGATGTCGACCAGGTAATTGGGCCAGCGGTTGATCGCCTCCTGGCAGCGCTGCCAGTCGTAGCCGTGACGCCAGTAGTCGACCAGGCTGTCGAGGAATTCAGGATCGGTGCCGGCCGCCCAGGTGCCGTTATCGGCGATCGCCGTGGTGGGCTTCCAGCGGCGCAGCCGCTCGTCGAGATCGATCAGTGCGCGTTCGGGGAAGTCGACCTTGTAAGGCTCGGGCGTGTCGTAGGGCATCGGCCATCATCATAGTCCGATGCTCCCGTCGCGGGAGGGGAATGTGAAGGCGCGTCAGTGGCAGGCGAATCGCGGAGCGATTCCCCGCGGGTGGGCATTGCCCTGTATGCGTCGGCCGCGTCGGTTCATGGTGCAACGCATGCGGGGCGCTGACACCTGTCGTTGTTTCCTACGTGCAACCGCTGGTATTGGCCTGGCAGATCGGCGTGACGACGGGAATCACCGGTGGCACGCATCCGACGATGCATGTCGATGTCGGCGGTATCGCTGGTGGCGTGGGCAGACCAGGCGGCCCCGGATCGAACGGTGGCACCGGCGGCGGCGCAACCCAAGGAATGCCGGTGCTCCGCGCAGGCGGAAAGGCCGGAGGTTGAGCCGGCGGCACGAGCGGAAACGACACCACATGTGCAGGGTTGGGCGGCAGCCCGAAGGAAGGCACCACCGGGCCGAAAAATGCCGTCGGCCCGCCGCCGCTGACCGGCGGCGGTGGACCTTGAAGTGGACCGGTCCCAAATAGCGGCCCCGCTCCTTGCACCGGGCCGTTACTCAGAAGTGCTCCAGGGTCTTGCAATGGGCCGGAACCCAGAAGCAGGCCACTGCCCTGGGGCGGCCGCCCGCCGAATCCGGAACCGCCCCCTACAGGACCATTGCCTTGTACCGGGCCGGGCACTGGTCCGATCCCTTGCAGGGGACCTGAGTTCGGCGCGCCGTCGCTTTGGCCATCGGCGTGCGCCAGTTGGACCAATGGCTGCGAATCAACGGGCGATATCTGGGCATACGCCGACGCCGCGGCTATCACAGCCGCAATGGCAATCCCTCTGACTCTGAAGCGCATGAAAACCCGCCGCTTTTTCTAGTGGCGGGACACTACGCGTCTGCTCTGGATACGATCACTTGACCAAGCATGACCCAAGCGATGGTTCCGCGACCAGGATTGCCGATGGCGCTCGTATCCGGGGCACCGGAGACAGACACGGCGGCCGAAGCTGCTCTGATGCCATCGCTGGACTGGAGAGGCAGCGCGGGCAGCGAGCTGCCTCACGCGATGCGAGAACCTGCAGACAGCCGGCTTGGGCACCCTCGGCGTGGTCAGCGCGACGGGAGAGGCCAACCTTTGGCCGAGTTAGTCGATGCTCTTCAGATAGCTCTGATCGACGGAGCGTTGGTTACGTTGTTCAATGGCGCTGGCGGCAGCGTAAGTGACCGACAGTCCCGCGATAAGCAGCACTGCGAATTGGATCAGGTATTTCATGGCCGGAGCACCTGGCGTACCTGCGCCATGAGCGCCTGGTAGCGTACGCCGTCACTGAAGCCGAGCACTGCGACTTCAATCGCCGCGAACGCCAAGGCTATCTTGAGAACGGCAAAGAGCAGATCTCGTTTCCGTTTGGCCATGCGGAGCGCAGTGCGCGCGGGCACATCAGTTTCAGCACGTGTGATTGCAAGGCGCATTTGGAGTCTCCCACCACCACGGCGCACCCGCTCCAAACGGGCGACCGTCACCGCCACTTCAACGCGGAAGGGGCCGTAGCACGATGGCGATGGGATGTGAGGCAGTGGGTCACGCTTCTTCGACTGGGGTATCGATGAGTAAGTCGACTGCAAGCCAACCTGCTCACTTCGTCGCACCTCGCCTATCGGCATGCCGTTGGTCTTGCACGATGGCTGAGCATTGGGTTTCAAAAGTAAAGGGCCGAAGTCGGTGTTCCTCTCCGAGCGAATTGATATTCTCTTCGCGTGAAGAGCAACTCAACACGGGTGTCACCGCAACCCGACGAAAGTGCGGGGCCCATCGAGACTGGGAAGCCCTATGAGGCACCCGCTCTCATCCGCTGGGGCACCTTGCAAGAAGTCACCCGAGCGGTGGGCAACAAGGGCGCCTCCGACGGCGGGTCCAAGAACGAAAAGCGGACCAGCTTCTGAAACAGAATGGCGCAGCGTCGCGCTGCCGTCTCGCGGCGGCCGGTTGAGTCCTCATCGAGGAACGGATTTTCGCTTCTGCGCGCTGCGGCGATTCTACTCGAGTAGTTCGGCCTTGAGCCGCTCGCGGACGGCGGCGTCGAGGCCGAGAGCTTTCTCGGCGAAGGCTTCTGCCGAGCCATAGTCGTCGCGCACCACGGCGAAGGCTGCCTCGAGATAGGGGCGGCGCGCCTCGACGATGGCGGCGCGGGTGTCGAGGTCGAGCTCGGGATAGCGGCCGACGTGCCCGGTCCACAGCTCGTTGGTGCGGAGATAGTCCTCCATCACGTCGTCCCAATGCACGCCCAGCAGGCTGAGCAGCAGCGCCGAGGCGAAGCCGGTGCGGTCCTTGCCGGCGGTGCAGTGGAACACCAGCGGGCGGTGCGTGCCGTCGCTCAAGGTCGTGAACAGAGTGCGGAAGCCCGGTGCGCAGCGGCGCGGATAGTCGCGATAGTGGTCGGTCAGCAGCTCCATCACGACGAACGGCGTCAGCGTGCCGTTCTCGACGCCCGCGCGGAGCTGCTCGCCGAGCTGCGGTTCGATGTGCGCGCCCACCACCTTGCAGGCGAGGCCGTCGATCAGGTGCGGCGTTTCCGCGGCCTCGTTGACGCCACGCAGGTCGACGATGGTCCTGACGGCGAGCTTGCCGAGCGCCGCGCGGTCGGCATCGGTCAGGCCGCCGAGATGGGCCGAGCGGAACACCAGGCCGCGGCGCACGGTGCCGCCATCCGCGGTGCGATGGCCGCCGAAGTCGCGGAAATTGGAGCCGCCTTCGAGCGGGACGACATAGGGAAAACCGGAACCATCCATGGGGCCGGTTCTATCACGCTTTCGGGCCAAAGTTTTTGCGTCAGATTGATCTTGCGACGACCTGCGCAAGACGGTTCAGCCGCCGCGCGCCATCTGCATCTGTGCACCGTGGATGAACTGCAGCAGCACCCCTGACACGGCCAGTCCGGCGAGCGCGCTCAGTATGGTCCGGCTCCAACGGCGGCGTTTGCGCTGGCTGAAGACGTCGCGGCGATAGTCTTCCCCCGATACGTCGGCGTTCCACGGCTCGTAGAGCGTGCGCCGATGAAGACGCCGCGTCTCCTGGCGCCACGCAACCATGGCCGCCAATCCGGCGGCGAAAACGGGAAGTGCCGGTTCGAGCCACATGCCTCCGCTCCATCTCTCTTCTCCCAACGACTCGGGGGGGCGGGGCGGATGGAACGGCGCTCGTGACCGTGTTGTGGTTGGTGCGATTGCTACGGCATCTGGTAGCCGGGCGTCGAGCTGGAGATCTTCTTCTCCTCATCGTCCATGTCCTCGGCGACACCCTCGAACATCGGCGTGGTGAGATAGCGCTCGCCGGTATCGGGCAGCATGGCGAGGATCACCGAACCTTGCGGAGCCTTCTCCGCGATCTGCATCGCCACGGCGAAGGTCGAGCCGGCGGAAATGCCGCAGAAGATGCCTTCCTTCTGCGCCAGCGCGCGCGCCCACTTGATGCCCTCGGGGCCGGGGATCGCCACGCGCTCGTCGTAGTATTTCCTGTCGATTGCTTCCTGCAGCACCAGCGGGATGAAGTCGGGCGTCCAGCCCTGGATCGGATGCGGCTCGAAGGCCGGATGGCCCACGGCCGGCGCGCCGTCCGGCCCGCGCTCCTGCGGCTTGCCGCTGCCGATCAATTGGGCGTTGGCCGGCTCGCACACCACGATCTTCGTTTCCGGCCGCTCCTTGCGCAGCACCCGGCCGACGCCGGCCAGCGTGCCGCCGGTGCCGTAGCCGGTGACGAACACATCGAGCCGCTGGCCCTTGAAGTCGTTGACGATCTCGCGGCCGGTCGTCGCCTCGTGGATCTCGGCGTTGGCCGGCGTCTCGAACTGGTGGGCGAGGAACCAGCCGTGCGTCTTCGCCAGCTCGACCGCCTTCAGGTACATGCCCATGCCCTTCTGCGCGCGTGGCGTCAGCACGACCTTGGCGCCCAGCATGCGCATCAGCTTGCGCCGCTCGATCGAGAAGCTGTCGGCCATGGTGACGACCAGCGGATAGCCCTTCTGCGCGCACACCATGGCCAATCCGATGCCGGTGTTGCCGCTGGTCGCCTCGACCACGGTCTGGCCGGGCTTGAGCGTGCCGTTGCGCTCGGCCGCCTCGATGATGTTGACGGCGAGGCGGTCCTTCACCGACGACGCCGGATTGAAGGCCTCGGCCTTGACGTAGATCGTCACACCCTTGGGCGCGAGGTTGTTGACCCGGATGCAGGGCGTGTCGCCGACCGTGTCGAGCACGCTGTCGAACAGCCGGCCGCGGCCGTTGGTCGTCCTGAGCCTGGGGGCAGCAGCCATCGCGCATCTCCTCTGGGTTGCTGCCGAACGCTACCACGCTGGCGTGGCGGAAAGAATTGGACCAGCATGCCGGTCGTACTCGGAGCGGTGTCATGAAGGGCTCACGATTGTCGCCGGAGACGCAGGTGGCGCAGGCGCTGGGCGAGATCGATCCGGTGTCGGGCGGGCTGGCGCCGCCGATCAACCTGTCGACCAACTTCGAGCAGGCGCCCGACGGTTCCTACCACCAGGGGCGCGTCTATACGCGGGCGGACAACCCGACCTACGAGCAGGCCGAACGGATGCTGGCGATGCTCGAAGGCGCGTCGGGCGGATGCATCCTGTTCGCGTCGGGCATGGCCGCCGCCATTGGCGTCTTCCAGTCGCTGGTGCCGGGCGATCACGTCGTGGTGGCGCGGATGCTTTACTGGGGCGTCCGCAAATGGCTGGCGGAGTTCGGTCTGACCTGGGGCCTCGATGTCGAGTTCGTCGATATGTCCGATCTCGACGCGGTGAAGGCGGCACTGCGCCCGGGCGCGACGCGGCTGGTCTGGATCGAGACGCCGGCGAACCCGACATGGGATGTCTGCGACCTCCGAGCGATCTGCGCGCTGGCGCACGCGGCGGGCGCGCGGGTCGCCGTCGACAACACCGTGTCGACGCCCGTGCTTACCCGGCCGATCGACCTTGGCGCCGACATCGTCGTCCACTCCGCCACCAAATATCTCAACGGCCATAGCGACGTGCTCGCGGGCGCGGTGCTGAGCGCGCGCAACGATCCGTTCTGGCAGCGCATCCGCTCGTGGCGGCGCACTGCCGGCGCCGTTCCGGGACCGGTCGAGGCCTGGCTGCTGGTGCGCGGAATGCGGACGCTCTTCCTGCGCGTGCGCCGGGCATCCGACTCGGCGCTGGCGATCGCGCGGCACTTCGAACCGCATCCGGCGCTGCGCGCCGTGCTCTATCCCGGCCTGCCCTCGCATCCCGGCCATGCCATCGCCGCACGCCAGATGACCGGCGGCTTCGGCGGCATGCTGTCGATCAGGGTGGCGGGCGGCGCGGAACGGGCGCGCGCGGTGCTGGCCGCGGTCGAGGTGTTCAAGCGCGCGACATCGCTCGGCGGCGTCGAAAGCCTGATCGAGCATCGCAGCAGCATGGAGGGCCCGTCGTCGCCGGTGCCCGACGACCTGCTGCGGCTCTCGATCGGCATCGAGGCGCCGGAGGATCTGATCGCCGACCTCGAAGCGGCCCTCGAGCAGAGGCCCTGAGCGTGGACCTCGCCGACAAGGTTGCCGCCGCCCTGCAGACGAGCGTGCTGCCGTCGGTCATTGCGCGCGGCGGCGAGATCCGCGTGCTGCGGGTCGACGGCGACACGGTCGTCCTCGAGGTGACGGGCTCGCCCGGCGCGGCCCTGCCGCTCCTGGGACGCATCGAGGCGCTGATCCGCCAGGCCGTGCCGGAGATCGCAAGGGTAGAGATGGTCGGGCCCGCGGCCGAAGCGGTACGCTTTGCCGGCGACAGTGGTATCGCCGCCCGTGTCCGCGACGTGGTCGAGCGCGAGATCAATCCGCTGATCGCCGCCCATCGCGGACATGCGAGTGTGGTCGGCGTGGAAGAGGGCTGGGTCCGGCTTCGCCTGGAAGGCGGATGCCAGGGTTGCAGTCTCGCCGAGGTGACGCTGCGCCAGGGCATCGAACCGCTGCTGCGGGCGAAGGTGCCCGGCGTTGTCGGGCTGACCGACGTAACCGACCACGAAGCCGGCCGCGAGCCGTTCTATTCGGCGGCCAAGCGATGAGCGTCGGCATTGGGTTGAAGGGCAAGCGCGTCCTCCTTCTCGTCCCGCCCGTCACCTATCGCGCAACCGATTTCGTCCTTGCCGCCAACCGGCTCGAGCTCGATGTCGTCATCGGCAGCGACGGCGCGCTGCCGCTCGGCGGCAATCCGGTCGTGCGCGTCGACCCGGCCGATCTCGGGGCAAGCGCCCGCCGTGTTCTCGCGACGGTCGGCGCCGTCGATGCCGTGGTTGCCGTTGATGCCGACATGCTGCCGCTGGCGGCCAGGATCGGCGCCGCCCTGGGCCTTGCCGGCAACACGCCCGAGTCGGTCGCGGCCGCCAGCGACAAGGCGATCCAGCGTCGTCTCTGGAACGCAGCCGGCGTCGCCCAACCGCGCTTCCAGATCGTCCCTGCCGACGCCGCCGAGAGTCGCTTCCGCGAGGCCGCCCGATCCATCGGCTTTCCCTGCGTGGTGAAGCCGGTGTCGCTGAGCGCCAGCCGCGGCGTGATGCGCGCCGACGATGAAGCCGGACTGTCGGCCGCGGCCAGTGAGATCCGCGCCATCCTTGCCGAGTCGGGTGGAGCGCAACGCCAAGCGATCCTGCTGGAAGAATACGTGCCCGGCTGGGAGCTCAGCATCGACGGCCTGCTGGCGGACGGCACGCTCGCGGTCACGGCGATCTTCGACAAGCCGGACACGCCGGACGGCCCGACCTTCGAGGAGACGCTGCTCGTGACGCCTTCCCGGCTGCCCGCCGCGATGCTCGCCGCGGCGACCGGCCTGGCGGAGCAGGCGGCCCGGGCGCTCGGCCTCACCCGCGGCCCGATCCACGCCGAGCTTCGCATCGACCGGCGGTCGGGCGACGCGCGGCCGGTCATGCTCGAGCTCGCGGCGCGCTCGATCGGCGGCCTGTGCTCGCGGTCGCTCCGCTTCCTCGGCGGCACCAGCCTCGAGATGCTGATCCTGCTGAATGCCTTGGGGATCGCGGTCGATCTCGGCCGGCCGCCAGGCGCCTCCGGTGTGCTGATGCTGCCGGTGGAGCGGGGCGGCGTGTTGCAGGCGATCGAGGGACAGGCGGAGGCGCGCGCGGTGGCCGGCATCACCGGCCTGTCGATCACCATCCCGCTTGGCCAGCCGGTGCGCCCGCTGCCCTGGGGCGATCGCTATCTCGGATTCATCTTCGCCGAAGGCGGCGACGCGGACGAGGTCGAGGCGGCGCTGCGCCGTGCCCGCGACAGGCTGCGGCCGGTCATCGTCCAGCGGGAGTCGCCGACTAGACCCGGCCGTGGCAGTGCTTGAACTTCTTGCCCGAGCCGCACGGGCAGGGCGCGTTGCGCGAGACCTTGCCCCAGGTCGAGGGATCGTTGGGGTCGATCTTCGGGTTGGTCCGCGGCCGCTGCAGCGTCGCTACGCCGCCGCCAGACGGGTCGGCGGGATCGAACGCCGGATCGTCGGCCTGCAACGCGGCCATCGCCGGATCCTCATGGATCTCGCGCATCTGGCCGGGCACCGGCGTTGGAGCCGGCGGCGGTGGCGCCGCACCCATCTCCGGCGGCGGCTCCATGCGCAGCTGCAGGTTGGCGAGCACGCTCACCACCTGCTCGCGCAGGCCGGTCAGCAGGTCGTTGAACAGGTTGAAGGCCTCGCGCTTGTACTCGTTCAGCGGATCCTTCTGGCCGTAGGCCCGCAGCCCGATGCCCTGGCGCAGATGGTCGAGATGCAGCAGGTGGTCCTTCCAGCCCTGATCGAAGAGCTGCATCAGGATGCTCTTCTCGACCTGGCGCCAGACCTCCGGGCTGTAGGTCGCGACCTTCTGGGCGAACAGCCGGTCGGCGGCGTCGTTCAGGCGCTGCTTGATGCCTTCCTCGGCAATGCCCTCTTCCTTGGCCCAGTCGTCGACCGGCAGGTCGAGGCCGAACACGCGCCGCACCTCGTCGCGGAGCTCGGAGGTCTTCCATTGCTCGGCGTACTGGCCTTCGGGGATGGCCCGGCTCACCATGCCGTCGATCACGTCGCGGCGCATGCCCGAGACGACGTCGGAGACGTCCTCGGTGCCCATCAGCTCGATGCGCTCCCTGTAGATCTCCTTGCGCTGGCTGTTCATGACGTCGTCGAAGCGCAGCAGGTTCTTGCGGATCTCGAAGTTGCGCGCCTCGACCTTGCCCTGCGCCGTCTCGAGCGCCTTGTTGAGCCAGCGATGGGTCAGGGCCTCGTCGTCGGCCATGCCCTTCTTCTGCACCCAGTCCAGCACCTTGTTGTTGCCGAAGATGCGCATCAGGTCGTCTTCCAGCGACAGGAAGAACTTCGACGCGCCGGGGTCGCCCTGGCGGCCCGAACGGCCGCGCAGCTGGTTGTCGATGCGGCGGCTCTCGTGCCGCTCGGTGCCGACCACGTAGAGGCCGCCCGCCTGCCGCACGATCTCGCGGTCGCGCTCGACCTCGGCCTTGATCTCCGCCGCGCGCTTGTCGAGCTCGGCCTTGCGCTCGGCCTCGTCGGGGAACTTCGCGGCGAGCTCGAGCTCGGCCTGGCGGATCAGCATGTCGGCGTTGCCGCCGAGCTGGATGTCGGTGCCGCGGCCGGCCATGTTGGTGGCGATGGTGACGCAGCCCGGCCGGCCGGCCTGGGCGACGATGCTGGCCTCCTGCTCGTGGAAGCGGGCGTTCAGCACGTTGTGCTTGATGCCGGCCTTCTTGAGCTCCTCGGACAACGCCTCCGACTTCTCGATCGACACCGTGCCGACCAGCATCGGCTGGTTCCTGGCCTGGCACTCCTTGATCAGCTTGACGATGGCGCGCGTCTTGTCGGGCAGCGTGCGGTAGATTTCGTCGTCGGCGTCCTTGCGGGCGACCGGCACGTTGGTCGGGATCTCGACCACCTCGAGCTTGTAGATCTCGGCGAACTCGGACGCCTCGGTCATCGCCGTGCCGGTCATGCCCGCGAGCTTGGGATACATGCGGAACAGGTTCTGGAAGGTGATCGAGGCGAGCGTCTGGTTCTCGCGCTGGATCTCGACCTTCTCCTTGGCCTCGAGCGCCTGGTGCAGGCCTTCCGAATAGCGGCGGCCGGCCATCATGCGGCCGGTGAACTCGTCGATGATGACGACCTGGCCGTCCTTGACGATATAGTCGACGTCGCGGGTGAACAGCTTGTGGGCGCGCAGCGCCTGCGTGACGTGGTGCAGCAGCGTGACCTGGGTCGGTGCATAGAGGCTCTGGCCCTCGGGCAGCAGCCCGTCGCTGCGCAGGATCTCCTCGACCTCCTCGATGCCGGCCTCGGTGAAGACGACGGTGCGGTTCTTCTCGTCCTTCTCGTAGGCAGCATCGGTCAGGCGCGGGATCACCGTGTCGGCGCGCCGGTACAATTCGGACGAATCTTCGGCCGGCCCCGAGATGATCAGCGGCGTGCGCGCCTCGTCGATCAGGATCGAGTCGACCTCGTCGACGATCGCGAAGTTGAAGGGCCGCTGGACCATGGCGTCCTGGCGATACTTCATGTTGTCGCGCAGGTAGTCGAAGCCGATCTCGTTGTTGGTTCCGTAGGTGACATCGCTGCGATAGGCGGCGGCGCGCTGCTCGTCGCTGAGGTCGTGCACGATGACGCCGACGGTCAGGCCGAGGAAGCCGTAGATGCGGCCCATCCATTCGGCATCGCGGCGGGCGAGGTAGTCGTTCACCGTGACGACGTGCACGCCCTTGCCCTCGAGGGCGTTGAGATAGACGGGGAGCGTGGCGACCAGCGTCTTGCCTTCGCCGGTCTTCATCTCCGCGATCTTGCCCGCGTGCAGCACCATGCCGCCCTTGAGCTGGACGTCGAAGTGGCGCTGGCCGAGCGTCCGCTTGGCCGCCTCGCGTACCACGGCGAAGGCCTCGACCAGCAGATCGTCGATCGTCTCGCCCTTGGCCAGCCGCTCGCGGAACTCGGTGGTCTTGGCGCGCAGGGCCTCGTCGGAGAGCTTCTCGAACTCCGGCTCCAGCGCATTGATCTTCGCCACGGCCTTGTCGAAGCCTTTGACGATCCTGTCATTGGCTGTCCCGAACAGGCTTCGGGCGAGCGCGCCGAGCATGAAAACCTCGATATTCTAATGACTTAGGCGGGCACGCGGCCCGCCGACCTAGGAGAGATAGAGAGCGCGTCCGGCAGTGTCAACGCAAGCGGCCGTCGATCGGCCATCGGGAAAGTCTCGAACTGTGTTCGAAACCGGTCGTCTCACGAAAAATTGGCGCATTTGATTGCCATTCCATGCGCCGAAGTGTGTAAAGCGGGTCGCCGCCGTCTCACCCCGTCCTCAGAAGCCTCGTCATCGGAGTTCAACATGTCGTCGTGCTTGCGCCTGGTGCGCGTCGTTTTCCTTGCCTGCGCAGCCGCCATGGTCTCCGGCCTCGCTTACGCCCAGCAGCCGGCAACACAGCCCGCCAAGCCCCCGGCCGCGTCGGTGCAAAAACCGCCGCAGGGCGCTCCGCCCAAGGATCCGGTCGTCGCCACGGTGAACGGCCAGCCGATCTATTTGTCGGAGCTGCAGGTCGCCCAGCAGGCCTTGCCGCCCCAATATCGCAACCTGCCGCTCAGCAGCGTCTACCCGGCGCTGCTCGACCGTCTCATCGACAGCAAGCTGGTGGTGGCCGACGGCAAGAAGAACAAGATCGAGACCGATCCTGCTTTCAAGAAGCGCATGGCCTTCGTCGAGGAGCAGGTGATCCAGGACTTCTGGCTGCAGAAGGAACTCAGCAAGCGCATCACCCCCGACAAGCTGCAGGCGCGCTACCAGGAGAAACTGAAGTCGATGCCTGCCGAGGACGAGGTGCATGCGCGCCATATCCTGGTCGCCACCGAGCAGGAGGCGAAGGACCTGCTGGCCGAGCTCAAGAAGGGCACGCCGTTCGACAAGCTCGCGCGTGAGAAGTCGACCGACAAGGCGTCGGGCGCCGAGGGCGGCGACCTCGGCTGGTTCAAGCGCACCGACATGGTGAAGGAGTTCTCCGACGCCGCCTTCGCGCTCAAGAAGGGCGAGACGAGTGAGGTTCCGGTCAAGACCCAGTTCGGCTACCACCTGATCAAGGTCGAGGACCGCCGCCAGGCGCCGCCGCCCAGCTTCGAGGAGCTGGCCGATCAGCTTCGCGAGGAGGTGCAGCGCGAGACTGTGACGCAGTACATCGACCAGCTGCATGCCAACGGCAAGGTCGAGAAGTTCAACATCGACGGCAGCAAGGCTGCGCCGGCGCCTGCGCCGGCCGGCGGCACGCCGCCGGCCGCCGCTCCGACAGCGCCCGCGCCCGCGCTGCCGAATCCGTCGAAGTAAAACTCACTTTCTGCGCGATTTCTGGTGTAGGCTGCCTTTATTCGGCCGCACCAGATGGAGGTGGGCCGGGGGGAAGGAATTCGATGGCCGCCGTTAAGCCCGCCGTATCGCCGCTTGCGCCCAAGACAATGCCGACCCTGCCGCGAATCGCGGGGGTCAAGCTCGCCGCCGGCGCATCGGGCGTGCGTTACCAGGGCCGAGACGACGTGATGCTCGCGGTGCTGCCGGCCGGCGCGACCATCGCGGGTGTGCTCACCAAGTCGAAGACCTCATCGGCGCCGGTCGACTGGTGCAAGAAGAATCTGTCGCGCGGCAAGGCGCGGGCGATCCTGGTCAATGCCGGCAACGCCAACGCCTTTACCGGCAAGCTGGGCGACAAGGCGGTGGAGGAGAGCACGCGCGCGGTGGCGCAGGCGCTGGGCTGCCCGCGCAACGAGGTGTTCATGGCCTCGACCGGCGTGATCGGCCAGCCGCTCGAGTGGGAGAAGATCGCCGCGATCGTGCCGGCGCTGATCAAGGGCGCACGGGAGGATCATTGGGCCGCCGCCGCCAGCGCGATCATGACGACCGACACCTTTCCCAAGCTCGCGACCCGTCAGGCCAAGATCGGCGAGCGCACCGTGACCCTGAACGGCTTCCTCAAGGGCTCGGGCATGATCGCGCCCGACATGGCGACCATGCTGGGCTTCGCCTTCACCGACGCCAAGATCCCGGGCGGCGTGCTGCAGAAGCTGGTCGCCGACGCGGCCGACAAGTCGCTGAACTGCGTCACCGTCGACGGCGACACCTCGACCAGCGACACCCTGCTGCTGGCCGCCACCGGGGCCGCCCGCCATGCGCCGATCGAGGAAGCCGACGATCCGGTGCTGGTCGACTTCAAGCGCGCGCTGGACGAGGTGCTGATCGAGTTGGCGCAGCTGCTGGCGCGCGACGGCGAGGGGGCCACCAAATTCGTCACCATCAATGTCGGCGGCGCCTCGTCCAATGGTGCCGCGCGCAAGATTGGCCTCGCAGTCGCCAACTCGCCGCTGGTCAAGACCGCGATCGCCGGCGAGGACGCCAACTGGGGCCGCATCGTCATGGCGGTCGGCAAGTCGGGCGAGCGTGCGGATCGCGACAAGCTTCGCATCTCGATCGGCGGCGTGAAGATCACCGACGGCGGCCAGGTCGTGCCCAATTACGACGAGACGCCCGTCGCCAAGCACATCAAGGGTACCGACATCGTGATCGACATCGATCTCGGCATCGGCCGCGGCCGCGCCACCGTGTGGACCTGCGACCTGACTCACGGCTACATCGACATCAACGGCAGCTACCGTTCTTGAACTTCGCCGAAGAGTGTCCCGGCGGCCCGCCGCCGCTCGGCGACCGGCCGATGGTGCTGGTCGCTGCGGTTGCGCTGGTCGATCCCGACGGGCGCGTGCTGATCGCGCAGCGGCCCGAGGGCAAGTCGATGGCCGGCCTCTGGGAGTTCCCCGGCGGCAAGGTCGATGCCGGCGAGACGCCCGAGCATGCGCTGGTGCGCGAGCTGCACGAGGAGCTCGGCATCGAGACGGCGACGAGCTGCCTGGCGCCGATCGCCTTCGCCAGCCACGGCTACGAGAAGTTCCATCTGCTGATGCCGGTGTTCGCCTGCCGCAAATGGGTCGGCACGCCGCAGCCTCGCGAGGGACAGGCGCTGAAATGGGTGATGCCAGCCGAGCTCGGCCGCTATCCGATGCCGCCGGCCGATGTACCGCTGGTCGCCCTGCTGCGCGACCTGCTTTAGGCGAGCGGTACGCCCTCGCGCCAGTTGGTGAGGCGGCGGAAGATCACCGCCTGCGCCGTCGCAAGCAGCGCCGCGCCGGCGTAGGAGACGAGCAGCGCGATCGTCCAGGTGATCACGGCCGCGGCCGTGTCGGCCCGGAGCCCCTGCAGCAGCGACAGCGGCAGGACGACCGAGATGCTGGTGGCGACGGCGCCGGCGAACAGCATCACGAACAGGCTGCCGATGATCGGCCAGCTGCAGCCGCGGCCGTAGGCCCACGACCGTCGCGGCGACCAGTCGAGGTCGACTGCCGTGGCCGCCAGCCCGAAGCTGACCCGCAGCGCCAGCAGCGCCGAGACGATGAAGCCGGTGCCGAGCGGCGCCGCCATCGCCTCGCGCCCGATCGCGTCCGGATCGGTCGGCGGCCTGCCGAAGGCGCCCGGTTCGATCGCGCCGACAATCAAGGTGAAGGCGGCGATCAGCAGGAAAGGGATGCCGGCCACCTTCACCAAATGGACCAGGAAGGCCGTCTCGCGCCGCGACCATCCGAGGCCGGGCAGGCGCTCGATGCGCCCGGGCCCCAGCAGAACCAGCCGCATCCACGGCACGATGAACATTACCGTCGGGATCACGTCGACCAGTTTCTCGGCCAGCACCACGCCGAGGCTGCGATCGCTGACCAGGTCGGCGGCAATGCGCAGCACGAGCGACAGGATCCAGGGGATGGTGACGAGATGGAAGAAGAGGCCGAGGCGGCTGAAGAAGAACGCGAAGCTCTCCGACAGGACATCGGCGAAGCTGAGCCGCATCAGCGTCCTGCCTTTTCGCCGGCGCTGCGCTCGGTCGTGCCGAGGGCCTCGGCGAGACGATGGGCCGCACTGCCGGGCTTGAGCGGTTTGGGCTGCGACGGGGCCGGGGCCCAGCCGTGCAGGAACAGGACCTCGAAGGTGGCGGCGACCCGGCCTGACGGATTGGCGAAGCGCTCGGCGTAGATCTCGGCGGCGCGCAGCAGCGTGGCGCGGCGGCTGAAACCGCGCCGGCGCTCGAGCACGAGGTTGGCCTCGCCCATCGCGCCGAGGTCGCGCATCAGGGCGAGCGCGCTTTCGTACTCGACATCGATCGTCTCGCTGTCGGCGACCGGCATGGCGAAGCCCGCGCGCTGCAGCAGGCTTGCCGCGTCGCGCAGATCGGCAAACGGCGAGACGCGCGGACTCAAGCCGTTCTCGATCTCGCTCTCCGCTTGGGCCAGCGCCGCACGCAGCTGCCACAATGTGCTGCCGCCGAGCATGGCGCCGAGGAATAGCCCGTCGGGCTTCAGGATGCGCGCAATCTGGATCAGGCTGCCCGGCAGGTCGTTGACCCAGTGAAGGGCCATCGCGGTCAGCACCAGGTCGAAGGAGCGCAACGCAAACGGCAGCGCCTCCTCGTCGGCGACCAACCCGAGCCTGCCCGCGTTGCGGGCGAAGCCCAGGCCGAGATCGGCGCGCACCAGCGTCCCCACCGTCGCGCGTCCGTCCAGCGCCGTTGCGACCTCATCGCCGTGGCAGCCGAGGTCGAGCGCCAGGCCGAAGTCGCGCCGCACGTCGTCGAGCCGCTCGACCAGGCGCCTGGCGATCTCGCGCTTGAGGAACGCCTGATCGCCCCAGCGCCGGGCCGCGCGCTCGCGGCGCTGGCGCAGGGCCACGCGATCGAACACGAGGAGGGAGTCGGTGGTCACGGGCTGTATGTAGGGAGGCGATTGCCCTTTTGGCAACGCAATTGCCTGCCTCAATCGAACGATGCGGCTGGGGCAATGGTGTGCGATGGCGGGGCGACGGCTGCTCGATTGCGTGCTGCCGCCTTTGTGCCTGGGTTGCAACGAAATCGTCGCCGAACCGGGGGCACTGTGCGCGACCTGCTGGCCGGCCTTCAGCTTCATCGCGGCGCCGATGTGTACACGCTGCGGCGTGCCGTTCGCCGAGGACATCGGCGGGAACGCACAATGCGGCGCCTGCCTGCGGCGTCCGCCGCGCTATCTCCGGGCGCGCGCTGCGCTGGTCTATGACGACCGCAGCAGGCGCCTGGTGCTGCCGTTCAAGCACGGCGATCGCACCGACATGGCCAAGAGCTGCGGCCGCTGGATGGCGCGCGCCGGCCACGAGTTGCTGGCCGAGGCCGATCTGGTCGCGCCGGTGCCGCTGCATTGGCGGCGGCTGTTGGTACGCCGCTACAACCAGGCGCTCCTGCTGGCGCGCTCGGTGGCGCAGCACGGCGGGCGGCCGGTCGTGCCCGATCTGTTGTACCGCGCGCGATGGACCGGTTCGCAAGGCAAACGCACGGCCAAGGAGCGCCGCAAGAATGTCCAGAGCGCCTTCGCAGTCAATGCGCGTTGGGCCGCCAGAGTGAAGGGCAAGACGGTTCTGCTGGTCGACGACGTGCTGACCACCGGCGCCACTGTAGAAGCCTGCACCCTCGCCCTGCAGCGTGCAGGGGCCCGCGACGTTGATGTCCTGACGCTGGCGCGGGCCGTCCGTGCGGCGTAATAATCCGGGCAAGGAGTCTCTGCATGGCCAAGATCGAGATCTACACCACGCCGTGGTGCGGCTACTGTGCCCGCGCCAAGGCTCTTCTCGAGAAGAAGGGCGCTGCCTTCGAAGAGACCGACGTGATGGAAGACTCGGCCAAGCGCGCCGAGATGCGCGAGCGCTCCAGGCGCACGACGGTGCCGCAGATCTTCATCAACGGCCAGCATATCGGCGGCTCCGACGAGCTCGCGGCACTGGAGCAGGACGGCAAGCTCGACGCGCTGCTCACCCAACCCGGCTGACAAAGAGGTATCGATGACCGCGTTCAAGGCCGGCCTGATCCAGACCAACGTCAGCAACGAGATGGCCGAGAATGTGGCCTTCGTGCGTGCGCAGGCGAAGGCGGCCCGCGATGCCGGCGCGGACTTCGTCATGACGCCGGAGAATACCGGCCTGATCGGCGCCAATCGCGCGGAGACCCTGGCCAAGGCGCAGACGGAAGAAGAGCACGGCATGCTCGCCGCCTGCCGGGCCTCGGCACGCGAGACCGGCGCCTGGTTCCTGCTCGGATCGATCCACGTCCGCGTGCCGGACGAGGAGCAGATCCGCAACCGCTCGTACCTGATCGACCCGGACGGCGGCATCGTCGCGAGCTACGACAAGATCCACATGTTCGACGTGCAGCTCGCGGGCGGCGAGAGCTACCGCGAATCGTCGACCTTCAGGCCGGGCGAGCGCTCGGTGTTGGCCGAGACGCCGTGGGGCGTGCTGGGCATGACCATCTGCTACGACCTGCGCTTCCCGTACCTTTATCGCGATCTCGCGCATGCCGGCGCCACCATGCTGGCAATCCCGTCGTCCTTCACCGTGCCGACCGGCACGGCGCACTGGCATACCCTGATGCGGGCGCGCGCGATGGAAACCGGCTGCTTCGTATTCGCGCCGGCGCAGGTCGGCACGCACAAGGGCTCCAATCGCAAGACCTATGGCCATTCGGTCGTGGTCGCGCCGTGGGGCGAGGTGATCGCCGATGCCGGCGGCGAGACCGCGGGCTTCGTGATCGCCGATGTCGATCTCGCCAAGGTCGATGAGGCGCGCAAGATGGTGCCGTCGCTGCAGCATGACCGGAAATACGCGCCGCCGGTGTTGGCCAGGCCGGTCGCAAAGGCGGCCGAGTAAGCGGTCTTTTGCTGCGTTGGATTGCGGGGCTTCTCGGCGTCGTCCTGGCCGTGACCGGGAGCTATCTGTTCGGCCTTTACAGCTACTCGCGCAACCTGTGGCCGGTGCCGCTCGTGCGCGATGCCCTGTTCGGCGACGACCAGGCCCAGCGCTTCCGCGGCACCTTCGGCGAGGCAGGGCGCCTGATCGCCTTTCCCGGCAAGACCGAGGTGAAATGCCCGGCATCCGGACCCGATACCGCCGTGGTCGTGGCGATCGGCCAATCCAACATCGCCAACCAGGCGGAGAACCGCATCACCTCGCACTACAGCGGCGAGGTCGTGAACTTCTTCGAGGGCAAGTGCTATCGCGCCGAATCGCCGCTGCTCGGGGCGACAGCCGAGGAAGGCGAGTTCCTCACCCTGCTGGGCGACCGCTTGGTCGATGACGGCACCTACAAGAACGTCGTGATCGTCACCGCGGCCGTCGGTGCCAGCGAGATCGCGCGATGGCGCAAGGGTGGTGCGCTGAACGGCCTGATGCTTCATGTCCTCACCGGCTTGCTGCCCGGCTATCGCGTCACGCAACTGCTGTGGGTGCAGGGGGAGGCCGACTACGCGATCGGCACCCCGCCGGAGGTCTATATTGAGGCGTTCCACTCGCTGCTCGGCACGCTCTCGGACGCCGGCGTCGCGGCGCCGGTCTTCATCGCGATCGCCACACGCTGTGTCAGCTCCTGGGAGCCCGACAATCCGATCGCCGCCGCTCAACGGGCGCTGGTCGACAACCGGCGTGTCTTCCTCGGCGTCGATGCCGATGCGCTGGTCGGCACGGCCGACCGGCGGCCCGACGGCTGCCACTTTGGAGGTCGTGGCCAGGTGAAGGCCGCGGACGCCTTCGTTGCGGCGATCGAACAGGTCAAAGCCGGCGCGCCGCCACCCGCTGCACCATCGACATCCCGGCAGCCGGGTCAGTGATCAGGCGCGCCTCGTAGGCCGTCACCGAAAACGCACCGCGCACCAGTTCGAGCAACTCGCCATCGCGCAGCAGATGTGCGGGGTTGGTCGGCCGACCGAAGCGCTGCTGGCCGTCCATGAAGGTCTGATAGAGCAGCACACCGCCCGGCTCGATGGCGTCGAGGAGGGCCGGCATCAGCGGCCGGTGCAGGTAGTTGGTCACGACGACCGCGCCGAAGCGCCGCGAGAGGGGCCACGGGCTGCCGTCTTCCAGGTCCGCCGTCAGCGCCTCTATATTGGGGTGGCCGGGCAGGCGGCTGGTGTCGCGGTCGACCGCCACCACCTTGTGGCCGCGCTCGGCGAAGAACAGCGCGTGGCGGCCGCCGCCGGCAGCGACGTCGAGCACGGTCGATCGCGAAGCGACCAGCCCGGCCCATTGCACGATCCAGGGCAGCGGCGCCCCCCTTGCATCGTCAGCCATCACACCCCATCATGTCTGGCACTCCCTGTTGGGGAGTGCCAATCGCCAGAAAACGCCTGCAATTTCAATGATTATATACCGCCTGCGCTGCTCCAACGGCCACGAGTTCGAAAGCTGGTTCAAGGACAGCAAGACCTACGAACGCCAGGAGAAGAAGTCGGTGATCGGCTGCGCCGTGTGCGGCGACAGCAAGGTCAAGCGGGCCATCATGTCCCCGCGGATCGGCAAGAAGGGCAAGATCGAAGTGGAGATGCCAGCCGAGGCTGCACCCGCGCCGGCTCCTGTCCCAACGCCGGCCCAGCAGTCGATGGCGGCGCTGGCGCGCAGGATGCCGAAGGAACTGCGCGAGGCCCTGCTCAAGGTGCGCGCCGAGGTCGAGAAGAACTGCGAGCATGTCGGCGACAAGTTCGCCGAGGAGGCGCGCAAGATCCATTACGGCGAGAGCGACAAGCGCGGCATCTACGGCGAGACCACCGACGAGGAAGCCGAGGCGCTGGCCGAAGAGGGCATCGAGTTCGGCCGCCTGCCCTGGATCCCGCGCGGAAACTGAAACGACGCTCCTACTGGATCGCGCGCATCGTGATCATGAGGCGCGGCGGAAGCCCGTGGTCTACGTAGCGGCCCTTACGTTTTCGCCGCTTTCAGGTTGAGCAGGTTGCCGCCCAGGATCAGCACGGCGCCGCCGGCGGTCAGCACGTCGATCCGCTCCATGTAGATCAGCCAACCGATCAGGGCGGCCAGCGGCACGCGCAGGAAATCCATCGGCACGACGATCGTCGCATCGGCGTTCAGGAGCGCCTGCGTGAGGCAGTAGTGCGAGTAGGTGCCGCAAATGCCGATCACCAGCACCCAGCCCCAGATCGGCGCCGACGGCCACTTCCATAGGGCGAGCGCCGGCCCGAGGCCCAGCATCGACTGGATCACCACCATCCAGAACATGATGACGAGCACGCGGTCCGTTCGGGTGAGCGACTTCACCAGGATGACCGAGATCGCGTAGCCCACCGCCGCCAGCAAGGCGATCAACTGGCCGGTGCTGACGGCGCCGCCGAACGGCCGCACGATGATCACCACGCCGACCAGGCCCAGCACCACGGCAGTGGTCTTCCAGACGCCCATGCGCTCGCCGAGGAAGGCGACCGCGAGGATTGCCGTCCAGATCGGCATGGTGAACTCGATCGAGATCACCTGGGCCAGCGGAATCATGGTGAGTGCGCTCAACCAGCAACATTGCGCGCCGTAGTGCACGGTGTTGCGCAGGATCTGGCGGCGGATGTTGGCGGTCCTCATGGCGCGGATGCCACCGTCGCGGCGGATCATCGGATAGAGCAGGCAGATGCCGATCAGCGACCGCAGCTCCATCACCTGGAAGACGCTGATCTGGCGCTGCGCCTCGCGGCCCGCGACCGTCAAGACGACGATGCAGGCGAGCCAACCCGCCATCCATGCTGCCGCCTTGGGGATGGAGGACGTCGTGCCCGGCTCAGCCAACGCCCTTGCTGCCGTACAGCATGTAGTTGACGTCGAGGTCGCGCTTGTGGAGCGACCACTCGCGGCTGAGCGGACTGTAGACCACGCCGACGATCTCCTGCGGCTCGACGCCGACGTGGCGCAGCCCGCGCACCAGTTCGGACGGTCTCAGGAACTTGCGCCAGTCATGTGTGCCGCGCGGCAGCCAGCCCATCACGTACTCGGCACCCGCGATGGCGAGCGCCCAGGCCTTGGCGGTTCGGTTGAGCGTCGACAGGAACACCAGGCCGCCCGGCCTGGCGAGCCGGCTGATCGAGTGCAGGAACAGGTCGATGTCGGCCACATGCTCGACGATCTCCAGCGCCAGCACGATGTCGAACTGCGCACCAGTCTCGGCCAGCGACTCCGCCGTGGTCTCGCGGTAATCGATTGCCAGCTCCTGGCCGTCGGCGTGCAGGCGGGCCGTCCTTATGTTGCGGTCGGTTGCGTCGATGCCGACGACGTCGGCGCCAAGCCGGGCCATCGGCTCGCAGATCAGCCCTCCGCCGCAACCGATATCGACCAGCGACAGGCCCCGGAGCGGTGCATCCGAGAGGGGATCGCGCTGCCAGTGGGCTGCGGCGCGGTCGCGGATGAAGCCCAGCCGCACCGGATTCAGCCGGTGCAGTGGCGCGAACTTGCCGCGCGGGTCCCACCATTCCTCCGCGATGCGGGCGAAGCGCTCGATCTCCGCCGGATCGACGGTAGAACCCGCCTGAATATGCGCCGAATCGACCATCGTCGCCCTTGACCCACTATACACCCACGGTGTCTATACCCCGCTTTCGAGCAGGTCCATGGCGCGCATCGTTCTCAAATTCGGCGGCACTTCGGTCGGCGACACCGACCGCATCAAGAACGTGGCGCGCAAGGTCAAGGCCGAGGTCGATCGCGGCAACGAGGTCGCCGTCGTGGTTTCCGCCATGTCGGGCGCCACCAACCAGCTGGTGAAGTGGGTCAACGAGATCGCGCCGCTGCATGACGCGCGCGAATACGACGTCGTGGTCGCGACCGGCGAGCAGGTCACGATCGGCCTGCTGGCGCTCGCCCTGCAGCAGCTCGGCGCGAATTCGCGCTCCTATGTTTCCTGGCAGATCCCGATCAAGACCGATTCGGCCTACGCCAAGGCCCGCATCCAGAACATCGAGACGGTCGACATGATCCGCCGCATGGCCGCCGGCGAGGTGCCGATCGTGCCGGGCTTCCAGGGCGTTTCGCCCGAGGGCCGCATCACCACGCTCGGCCGCGGCGGGTCGGACACTTCGGCGGTCGCGCTGGCGGCGGCGCTCAAGGCCGACCGCTGCGACATCTACACCGACGTCGACGGCGTCTACACGACCGATCCTCGAATTGTCGAGAAGGCGCGCAAGATCGACCGCGTGACCTACGAGGAGATGCTCGAGATGGCGTCGCAGGGCTCCAAGGTCCTGCAAACGCGGTCGGTCGAGCTGGCGATGAACCATCATGTGCGCGTGCAGGTGCTGTCGTCGTTCGACGAGGCCGTGGGCAGCGATCTGCCCGGCACGCTGGTCGTAGACGAGGAAGAGATCATGGCCCAGGGGCTCGAGAAGTCAGTCGTGAGCGGCATCGCCTTCGCCAAGGACGAGGCGAAGATCACGGTCACGCACGTGCCCGACCAGCCGGGCGTCGCGGCCCGCATCTTCGGACCGCTGGCCGCGGCCAACATCAACGTCGACATGATCGTGCAGAACGTCTCGCTCGACGGCAGCTCGACCGACATCACTTTCACGGTGCCGCGCGCCGACCTGGCACGGGCCGTCGAGCGGCTCGAGAAGGCCAAGACCGCACTCAAGTTCCGCGAGGCCAAGACCGACATCAATGTCGCCAAGATCTCGGTGATCGGCGTCGGCATGCGCAGCCACGCCGGCGTCGCGCTCAAGATGTTCGAGACCCTGGCCGCCAAGGGGATAAACATCCAGGTGATCTCGACCTCGGAGATCAAGGTGAGCGTACTGGTCGCCGCCGAGTACACCGAACTGGCCGTCCGGGCCCTGCACACCGCTTACGAGCTGGATGCCGCATGAGGTTTCCTCGCATAAGGTTCCCTCATGCGGGACGCTAATTAGCCGGTAGGCATTTCGGCGCGCATCTTGCTATAAGCGGGCCATGCACGGCCGGCGCCAACACAT
>JAFEFF010000108.1 GCA_018240745.1 Pseudomonadota bacterium | reverse complement strand
CAGGTCGTGCCGCTGTACGCGCTCGAGCGGAAGGGCGCGTTCACCGACGGCAACCCGGCCGGCATCGCCTTCGTGACGGCACGGCTCGCCGATTCGGCGTCGGTGTTGCGTGACATGATCGTCGATGCCTGGCGGGCGAGCGAGGACATGCGCGTCGGCTATCCGGCCATCCCGGTGCGCGACATCGAGACCGGCAAGCACATCCTGACACGCGACGATTTCGGCCGCGACTGACGAGCATCGGGACGTGGTGGGGCCTATAGTGCCCGCCATGACTCTGCAGCGCGCCGCCCTGTGGGCGATCGTGGTCGCGGCGACGGTGTACCTGCTGGTCGCGGGGCGCGGGCTGCTGCTGCCCTTCGTGCTGGGTCTGACGCTCTGGTACATCATCGATGCGCTGGCCGACGTCATCGAGCAGCCGTGGCTCGGCCTCAGGCTGCCGCGACCGGCCGCGGTGCTCGCGGCGATCCTGGCGACAAGCGGCCTGGTATGGGTGCTCGGTCGTACCATCCGCTACAACGTCGCCGCGGTCGCCGCCGCAGCGCCTGCCTACGAGGTCCGGCTGCAGCGGCTGATCGACCACGGCGCGGCGATGGCCGGCATCGATCCGGCGCCCACGATCACCGAGCTGTTCGACCGGCTCAGCCTCGCCGAGACCTTGGGCAGCATCGCCGCGGCCGTCGCCTCCATCGTGAGCGTGGCGGGCATCGTGCTGATCTATGCCGGCTTCCTGTTCGTCGAGCAGGTCCAGTTCCGCCGCAAGCTCGCGATCCTGTTTGGGCAGGGCGCCCGGCAGGAGCGCGTGCGCTCGGTGCTGCACCGGATCGACCACGACATCCGCCGCTACGTGCGCATCAAGACCACGCTCGCCACCATCACCTCGGCGCTCGCCTGGGCGGTGATGGCGTGGGTCGGCGTCGACTTCGCCGGCTTCTGGGCGGTGATGGTGTTTTTCTTCTATTTCATCCCGACCATCGGCTCGATCCTGGCGATCGTCGCGCCGGCGCTGCTGACGCTGGTGCAGTTCGACCATGTCACGCCGTTCCTGATCGTGCTGCTGGTCATCGGCACCATCCAGATCGTCATCGCCAATGTGGTCGAGCCGGCGATCATGGGCCGCACGCTCAACCTCTCGCCGCTGATCGTGATCCTCTCGCTGATGGTGTGGGGCACGATCTGGGGCGTGGTCGGCATGTTCCTGTGCGTCCCGATCATGGTGGTGGCGATGATCGTGTTCGCGCACTTCGAGACCACACGCCCGATCGCGGTCCTGCTCTCGGCCGACGGCCGCGTCCCCGAGATCTAGGAGATCGGCAACCGTTAGGGCTCGGCCGTCGGATCGGCCTGCAGCACCAGCGTGTCGCCGTCGCGCTTCAGCCGCACGAATGGCAGGCTGTCGGGAAACTCCGCGAAGGTGCGATCGACCTCGTCGAACAGGTGGACGTAGAGCCGGCGCTCGGCGGCATCCGGAACGATCGGCAGACGCAGCGGCTCACGCCAGTCGAGGGCGCGCACGCCGCTGTTGGCGGTTCGCTCCTGCGCCTCCTCACGGGTCAATGTCGCCTCGAAGCGGCCGATCGTGGCGGTGCGCGCGGCCGCCGTGACCGGCTTGGCCTGGACCACGAGGCAAATCTGGTCGGCGCGCTCGTTCGACGCGAACTCGACCGTGCCACCGTTCAGGGTCGGGTCGCTCAGGTCCTCGAGCCAACCCAGCCGCTCGACGATCACCACGCGCCGGTTCGCCTTGTCGAAATGCCAGCCGGGCGGCGGATCGAAGCAGCGCCGCACGGAGCGCGTCTCGCCGGCCGCGCCGCGCACCACGATCTCGGGCGACATCAGCGTGTTCGACTCCGGCGCCATCGAGCGCACCCGCTGGTCGAGCGCGACCGAGCCCGGCCGATCCGGCAGCACCAGGAACGGCAGCTCGAAGGTCATCACGCGGCCGTCTCGGCGCAGCGCCAGGGTCGCCGTCGCGAGTGCGCTGCGCGTGGCGGAGAGGCCGAATGCGTTGCGCGGCACCATGAAATGCAAGCGTTCCGGCGCGATGGTCGCTTCGCCACGCCAGTCACCCACGGCGAGCGTCGGCGGCTCGCTGTCGGACTTGAGACGCACGCCGGCGATTTCGATCTCGACCGGTTGATCGGGCCCGGCCGCCGTGGCCCAAGCCGGTGCATAGAGCGGGATCACGGGCGCCGGCGGCTCGCGCCCGGTCGGCGCGGCAAAATGGATGGTGAGCCTGGAGTCGGCGGGCGGCGCTTCGACATTCGGCGGCACCAAGAGGAGATCGCCGCCGTCACGGCGCGGCGGCACGACCCTGGGGGTGACCTGCAGCACGAGCGGCAGGTCGTCGGTCGGCGCGAGCCCGTCCAGCGCTTTGGCCGCGCGGTCGCCCGCCTGTCGCGCCAGGGTCCGCGAGCCCTCGCCGGGCCGGCGCATCGCTTCTTCGAGAACGTCGGCGAGAGCGGCGAGTGCCGCGTAGGCCTGGCGGCGCGGCGCCGGCAGGGTGTCCAGCGTGCGACCCGAATCGAGCGGCAGGCGGATCGCGAGCGCATCGGCCAGCAGGCCGGCGGTGCGCAGCGGCGCCAGCAGCCCGAGCCTGCCCTCGCCGTCGGCGCGCGCCTGCAGCGCCGCCTGCTCGCTCCGCAGCCGGACCAGCCGCTCGTCGACCGTCGGCTCGCTCGCCCGGGCACCGGAGGCGAGCGCCAGCAGCGTCGCCAGCAGGGCCAGCAACGCGCGCATGGAAGGTCAGTAGGAGAACAGCACCGGCAGCGGCGAGTGCATGATCAGATGCCGCGTCATGCCGCCGAAGATCATCTGCCGCAGGCGGCTCTGCGTGTAGGCGCCCTTGACGATCAGGTCGCAGCCGCCGGCGATCGCGGTGTCGACGATCGTCTGTCCCGCCGAGCGGGTGCCCGGCTTGACGTGCTGGCTGGTGACGTTGAGGCCGTGACTGCGCAGCGAATCGGCGATTTCCGCCGAGCTCGGCCCCGGCACCATGGCGCCATCGACGCTCAGCACGTCGATCGACTCGGCGCGGCTCATCACCGGCATGGCCAGCGAGATCGCCCGCGCGCTCTCGGTCGAGCCGTTCCAGGCGAACAGGATCTTCTTGCCGACCATGCCCGAGAAGCGGGCCGGCACCACCAGCACCGGCCGTCCGGAATCGAACAATGCGGTTTCGAACACGCTCTCCGGCATCTTCGGCAGCGCGCCCGGTTGCGGCATCACGATCAGGTCGTAGGCGCGGCCGATGATGCCGATCGCGGTCGGTCCGCTATCGTCGGCGGCCCGCCATTCCGAGGTGAGCCCCAGCGCGCGCGCGTCGAACGCCTGCTTGACCGCTGCAACGCGCTGGCGCTCCTCGGCATCCTCGGCGAGGCCACCGCCGATCGGCGCGCCCATGCCGGCATCGGCCCACGCCATGCTCATCACGCCATAGGACGGCGGCTCGAGTCCGACCAGCCGTGCGCCAAACTCCTTGGCAAGCCTGGCCGCCAGTTCGAAAGCCGCGGGATCTTCCGCCGTCCAGGCCATTGTCAGAATTGACTTCATGACACGCCTTCCCTGTTTTCCTGTTATTCGCGCACGATAACACAACGGCCGTACGATGATGCACATGATACAATACGGCCGTTGTATTCATATTTGCATTCAATAAGTTAGACGCACTATCTCAGCGGATTGTTGAGATTGGATCGGGTTACCGACCCAGCGTTGATGTGATCCTGATCGCCTCCGGCACCAGAACCCCCGGCGATCCGGTGTGCAGGAGCGTAGACCAGCAACGTCATTCTTTTGGAGATTTACATGCTGTCCATTTTCCGCCGTCTGATGAAGAACGAAAAGGGCGCCACCGCCATCGAGTATACGCTCATCGCCTCGCTGATCGCCGTCGCGGCCATCGCTGCGATGGGCTCGGTCGGCTCCAAGGTGAACGCCGTGCTCAGCAACGTCGCGAGCACGATGCAGTAAGAGAACCGACCAGGTTCGAGACTGGGCGGCCCGGCAACGGGCCGCCCATTTCGTTTGGGGCAAGCGGCAACAAACCTTACGAACGCTACAGGCAACCGATGCTGCTCAGATACAGTTCGCTCGCCCTTCTGATCTGCCTGGCCGCCCTCACCATCGCGGTCGGGCTGCCGAGCCCCTGAAGGTCAGGCGACCGCCGCCGCAGTCGGGACGATCCAGGCGAAGCGGTCCGACAGGGCCGCCAGCGTGATGCGGTTGATCGCCGCCGCATCGACCGTCGCCCCACCCGTTGCATCCGGCAGGTCGCGCGTCGCCACCGTGTCGGCGGCGATCGTGCTCATGAAACCGTGGTCGGTCGCCGAGCGCACCGTCGCCGATATGCACATGTGCGTCATGAAGCCGCCGACGATCAGGTTCTTGCGGCCCGTCGCCGCCAGATGCCTGGCAAGCTCGGTGCCGGTGAAGGCGTTGGGCAGGCCCTTGTCGATCACGACCTCGCTGCCGCGGGGCGACAGCGCCTTGACGATCTCATAGCCGGTCGACGATGGGTTGAACGCCTTGCCCTTCGTCTGGTGACGCACATGAATGACCGGCGCGCCCGCAACCCGCGCCTTCTCCAGGAGCACGGCGATCGCGTCGATCGCAGGGTCGACGCCTGTCAGCGGCAGCAAGCCGTCCGTATATTCGCGCTGCGCGTCGATGATCAACAGAACACCATCGGCCATCGTCGCCGGCGCCGGCGCCACTCCCGACATCTGCAGCATGGTCATTGCCATGTGTCACCCCTACTCCACCACGGTTGTGAAAAGCCCGACCGCATCAACGCGCAAGACTTCCGGTTTGGCAAGTCTTTCGACTCTGCATGAGCGCACACGATGAGTAACGATCGGGCTGTGTCCGGCGCAACCAAACCTGCAGCCGCAAGGCAGAGACCCGGCGCCGCTTGACGCCACGAGTCGGCTCGCGGAGTGTCCGCGGCGATGAAAGCGATCATCGTCGGCGCCGGCGTGATGGGCCTCAGTACCGCATGGGGGCTGGCCCGCGCGGGTCATCGGGTCGCGCTGTTCGAGCAGGGCGATCTGCCCAACCCGCTCGCCTCGTCGGTCGATGAACACCGCCTGATCCGCCATCCCTATGGCGATCGCACGGGATACGCGCGCATGGTCGATCCCGCCCTCGCGGCCTGGGGGCTGTTGTGGCGCGACCTTGGCGTCACCCTCTATGCGCCCACCGGCACGCTGGCCCTGACCGGCAACGGGGCCGACTGGGCCGAGCGCTCGGCGCGCAGCTTGGCGTCGATCGGCCGCCCGATGACCGAGCTCCCCCTCTCGCAACTGCGCCAGCGCTTCCCGCTGCTCGATGCGCGCGGCGTCGAGCGCGCCTTCTGGCTCGACACCGGTGGCGTGCTGTTCGCGCAAGACATCGTCGCGGCGCTCGCGGGCTATCTCGCGAAGGACTCGCACGTCCGTCTGCATCGGGGCACACAGGTCCGCGCGGTCGATCCCGAGCGCGGCCGGGTGACTGTGGTTGGGGGAGCGACGCACGACGCCGACATCGTCGTGGTCGCTGCCGGCGCGTGGGTCGGCCGCCTGATGCCATTGGGCAAGCGCCTCGTTCCTTCGCGCCAGATCGTCATCTACTTTCGGCTGCCGGAAGAGCAGCACGCGGCATGGGCCAACGGGCCGATGATCATCCAGAAGACCGGCGATGTCGGACTTTACTTCGTGCCGCCGATGGAAGGCCGCGGCTTCAAGGTCGGCGACCACGGCTTCAGTCTATCGGGCGATCCCGACGGCAGCCGCGACGCCCGCGAAGAGGAGATACGGCCATTGCTCGAGCGTTGCCGCGGCCTGTTCAAGGGCTTCGACTCCTGGCGCACCGATCGTCTGAAGGCCTGCTTCTATACCGTGACCGAGGACGAGCGCTTCGTGGTGGAGAAGACCGGCGCCAGGGGCTGGGTGATGTCGCCCTGCTCGGGCCACGGCTTCAAGTTCGGCGCGCTGATGGGACTGGAGCTTGCGCGCACCATTGCATCCGCGCGTGACCCCCTCCAGCATGCGCGCTGGGCGGCGGGCCTGGAAGGTGAGTAGGACATGACCGACGACAAGAAGACCGAGAAGGGTATCCGCCCCTCCGGAATGAGACAGGGCCTTGCCACCTACGGCGACGCCGGCTTCTCGCTGTTCCTGCGCAAGGCTTTCCTCAAGGCCGGTGGCTACACCGACGACGCCCTCGACCGGCCGATCGTCGGCATCACCAACACCTTCAGCGACTACAATCCCTGTCACGGCAACGTGCCGGACCTGATCGAGGCGGTGAAGCGCGGCGTGATGCTCGCGGGCGCCATGCCGATGGTGTTCCCGACCGTATCGATCCACGAGAGTTTCTCGCACCCGACCTCGATGTTCCTGCGCAACCTGATGGCAATGGACACCGAGGAGATGGTGCGCGCCCAGCCGATGGACTCGGTCGTGCTGATCGGCGGCTGCGACAAGACCCTGCCGGCGCAGCTCATGGCCGCCGCAAGCGTCGATCGTCCCGCCGTCGTGCTGCCGGTCGGTCCCATGCTGGTCGGCCATTTCAAGGGCGAGGTGCTGGGCGCCTGCACCGACTGCCGCCGCCTGTGGGGGCAGTTCCGCGCCGGCGCCTTCAGCCAGGAAGACATCGACAAGGTGAGCGAGCGGCTGGCGCCAACCAAGGGCACCTGCATGGTGATGGGCACCGCCAGCACCATGGGCTGCATGGTCGAGACGCTCGGCATGGGCCTGCCGACCTCGGGCTCGATTCCCGCCACCCACTCCGACCGGCTGCGCGTCGCCGAAGCGACCGGCAAGCTCGCCGCCGAGCTCGCGGTCAAGGGCGGCCCCAGGCCCAGCGAGATCATGACGGGGGCCGCGTTCAGGAATGCCCTCACCGTGCTGCAGGCGATCGGCGGCTCGACCAATGCGCTGGTGCACCTCACCGCCGTGGCGCGCCGGCTCGGCATCCACATCGAGCTCGAGGAGTTCGACGAGATCGGCCGCAAGGTGCCGGTGCTGGTCGACCTCAAGCCGTCGGGCGACCACTACATGGAGCACTTCCATTGGGCCGGCGGAAACTCGCGCCTGATGAAGGAGATCCGCAGCCACCTCGACGAGAGCTGCAGGACCGTCGCCGGCAAGACCCTGAAGGACGTGATCGAGGCGGCCGAGATGGTGCCCGGGCAGACCGTGATCCGCACGCCCGAAAATCCGATCAAGCCGACCGGCGGCATGGCCGTGCTGCGCGGCAACCTCGCGCCGCGCGGCGCGGTGATCAAGCACGCGGCAGCGACGCCGGCGCTGATGACGCACACGGGTCGCGCCGTGGTCTTCGATTCGCTCGAGGACCTCGCGGCGCGCGGCGATGATCCTGCGCTCGACGTCAAGGCGGACGACATCCTGGTGCTGCGCAATGCCGGCCCGAAGGGCGCGCCGGGCATGCCGGAGGCCGGCTCCTTCCCGATCCCGATGAAGCTCGCGCGGGCGGGCGTGAAGGACATGATTCGCATCTCCGATGCGCGCATGAGCGGCACGGCGTTCGGGACCATCGTGTTGCATGTCTCGCCCGAATCCGCCGTCGGCGGCCCGCTGGCGCTGGTCAAGACCGGCGATCGCATCGCGCTCGACGTGCCCAACCGCAGGCTCGAACTGCTGGTGCCGATCGAGGAGCTCGAGAAGCGAAAGAAGGCGTGGGTGCCGCCGCCGCCGCATCCCGGCAGCGATCGCGGCTACACCGGGCTGTTCCATCGCACCGTGCTGCAGGCCGACGAAGGCGTCGACTTCGACTTTCTCGGACCGGCGAAGAAGTAATCCCGCGCGCCGGCTGCAAAGCTGCGCCCCAACGTCCGCGACCGCTGCCCTGCACGACCAATTCGCGCGCACGGGCCCCACAGCCCGATTGCCGGGAAGCTGTTCTGATCGAGACGGGCGGGCTAGAAGACCGGCGTGCCAGACACCAAGCTCCCGCGCGTTTCTGTCGTCGTCACCTGCTTCAACTGCCCGGACTATGTCGGGGACGCCATCCGCTCGGTCGCGCGACAGAGCTTCCGCGACTTCGATTGCGTCATCGTCGACGATGCCTCGACCGACAATTCCGCCGCCATCGTGCAGCAGGTACTGGACGAGCTCGATGATCCGCGCTTCCGGCTGATCCGCCTCGAGAAGAATGTCGGCCAGACCGGCGCGACGCGGCGCGGCCTCGCCGCCGTCCAGGCGCCGTTCGTCTGCTTCCTCGATTCCGACGACCTGTGGAATGAGGATTTCCTCGAGCGCCATCTCGCCGCCCATCTCAACGAGAGCTATGCCGTGGGCTTCACCGCCTGCAACGCCCGGCTGATCGACGGCCAGGGCGCGCTGATCGCGGGTGGCGTCTACTGGTTCGGCAAGGACCGCGCAGTGGCCGATCGCGGCCGCGCCTTCGCGCCGATCGATCCGGCGCGGGTGCCGAAGCTGGACATGGCCAGCGGCAAGGCCGACTGGCGCCAGCAGACTCCGTACCGTCTCTACACCAGGCGGTCGGTCCACTGGGTCTGGGTGTCGACCTCGTCGATGATGTTCCGCCGCTCGCTGATCGACCTCGTCTTCCCGGCCGACGACGAAGTCTTCCGCCTGCACATGGATTTCTATGTCGTCGTCATGGCGCAGATGGTGGCGGGCTCGCTGCTGATCGACGAGCCGCTCTATTCCTACCGCCTGCACGGCCGGAACTTCGCGGCCAACAATCCGATCCTGGGTGGCCGGCTGCACCTGTCGGCCCGCAACTGGGGCGACACCTATGCGCAGATGCTGGACCGCATGCTCGAGGCGATGATCACCGACCGGGAACGGTTCGTCACCGCGCTCGGCGAAAAGCAGTACATGAGAATGTCACTCAGGATGCGAGCCGCGCGCGCTAATCCTCTGATTGGGTGGCTCTTCGTCGTCCGTAGCTGGTTGATCTAGAAGATTTTATCAGTCATGCTGCAGTTGGGGGCCCGTTTCCAATAGGGGCCACGCAGGGGTTGTGTTCAACAGGATAACTCGGCTGCTCGGCATGCTTGTCGTTTGCAGCGGCTTGGGCGTTGTGCTCATGGCCGCCGTGCCGGCTTGTGCCCAGACGTCGACCGCCCAAGCTCAGGCGAATCCCGCCGAGGCGGGCAAGGGCGATCTGCAGAAGCAGTACGACGACGCCTTCAAGGAGATGATGCGTCGGCCGGCGGACCTCGACGTGCTGTTCAAGTTCGCGAGCCTTGCCAGCCAGACCGGCGACCTCGAAGGCGCGATCTCGGCGCTCGAGCGCATGCTGCTGATCAACCCCAATCTGCCGCGCGTGCGGCTCGAGCTCGGTGTCCTCTACTATCGCCTCAAGTCGTACGAGGTCGCTCGCGAATACCTTCAGGGAGCGCTCAAGTCGCCGAACGTGCCGTCCGAGGTGCGGACACGCGCCGAGCAGTTCATCGCCCAGATCGACAATCAGCAGCAGGCGTCGCACTTCCACGGCGAGCTGTTCCTCGGCATGCGCTACCAGTCGAACGCCAATCTCGGCCCGGCGACTTCCAGCGTGCGGCTGTTCGGCCAGGTCGCCAACCTCAACCAGGCGGCAGTCGGCACGCCGGACTGGGGGGCGGTGAGCACGGTGCAACTGCGCCACACCTACGATTTCGGCACCCAGGACAGGGCGACGCTGGAGACCTTCTTCACCGCCTACGCCAATCGCCAGTTCCAGGTCTCGGCTGCCAACGTCTCGCTGGCGGACCTGACGATCGGCCCGCGCTTCCAGATCCTGAACAGCGAGTTCCAGGACATCACCGTCAAGCCGCTGTTCGCCGGCGGCGCGATCTGGGTGAACGACACGCTTTACTATGGCAGCTGGGGCGGCGGCGTGGAGGTGAACGCGATGCTGTCGGACCGGTTGCGCAACATCACCACCGCGGTGTGGCGCCGGCACAACAATCAGGACACGAGCTACCTGCCCACCAACAGCCTGTTCCGCGGCACCGAGTATTCGCTCACCACGATCTTCCCGTTCGACATCACCCAGGTCATCTCGCTGTTCGCCAGCGGCAGCGCCCAGCGCTTCCAGTCCGACCTGGCGCCGTGGCAGAGCTACCAGCTCTGGGGCCTGGGTGGCGGCATGAGCTTCCGCTTCCTCGACCCGGTGCTGAGGACCGGCCTGCCCTGGACCGTCAGCCTGACCGCCAGCAATCAGTGGTGGCATTACGACGCACCCGACCCGACGGTCGATCCCAATGTCTACCGGGACGAGTCGGATTTCATCGTCAATCTCACGCTGGCGGTGCCGTTCGACGAACGGACGACTTTCAACCTGTCGGTCGGCCGCTTTGTGCGTTCTGCCACGTTGCCGAACTACGCCTTCGAGAACAATAATTTCATGTTCGGCATCAGCTGGCGTTTCTGACGTCCCAAGGGAAGAACCATGGCCAAGCGTATCGTTGCCGCCGACTTCTCGCTCATCCGGACCCTGCTGCTCGGGACAACCGTCCTCGCCCTCGTCGCCGTCCCCGCCTACGCCAAGATCGGCGTCACCTCGGCGACCGACGGCGATCCGCTCGGCAAGCCGCCGGCCGAGACCGAGCGCGTGCTGCGCATCGGCATCGACGTGCAGGCCGACGAGCTGGTGACGACCAAGAACAACGACCGCGCCCACCTGGTCTTCCTCGACGGCACGTCGATCACGGTCGGCCCCAACGCAGTGGTCAAGCTCGACAAGTTCGTCTACGACCCGGACACCAAGCGCGGCGAGATGGCGCTGACCGCCAGCAAGGGTGTGCTGCGCCTGGTCGGCGGCAGGATCAGCAAGACGAACGCCATCACCATCACCACGCCGTCGAGCACCATCGGCATCCGCGGCGGCATCACCATTCTGAGCGTCAGCGCGGCCAAGACAGTGTCGACCTTCGTGTTCGGCAACAGCCTGACCGTGACCGGCGGCGGCGCGACCCAGACCATCACCCGGCCGGGCTCGCAGGTCGTCACCAACTTCGGCGGCACGCCGGGCAATCCCACGCCGGTGCCGCCTGGCGGCCTGACCGGCAGCCTCGGCGCGCTCGAGGGCGATTCCAACCAGGGCGGCACGCCGGGCGGCGGCAATCCCGACCAGCACTTGCAGGCCTCCGGCTTCTCGAACATCAACTCCGGCCAGCCGCCGACCACGCTGCCGCCGCCGACGACGACCACCACCACCACGATCACGAACACGACCAGCAACGCGGTCAGCAACACCAACCCGGGCACCAACCCCAACCCGGTCACGACGACCGCGACGACGACCACGGTCGCCGACACGACCACGACGAAGACGATCGTCACCTACGGCCGTCTGCTGCAAGAGAAGGCCTATGTGCCGGCGACCTTCGATCCCGGCACGCTGAGCGCCAACCGCGACCCGAACCACAACCAGGCGCTCGACCCGTCGGGTTCGGCCTCGGGGACGGATAGGACGACGACCGTCACGACCACGACCACCACCACCCTGGCCGGCGTGCAGACCAGCCAGACGGTGACCCCTGTTTCCTCTTCCACGGTGCATGGCCCGGTGTTCGCGACGATCACCGCACCGGGCGGCGGCGATAGCGGCGGCACCACCCTGACCGTGCCGTGGATGCCGGGGCAGATCTTCCAGTTCCAGGTCACCACCTCGCTCGGCCCGGCCAATGGCCTCGGCCTGGTCGCGGCCAACCAGGACTACTTCGCCTACACCTTCGTCGTCGCAAGCGGTGCGAATGCCGGCCAGAAGTTCCTGTTCTTCGGCGGCACGCCGACCGCCAAGTCGGAGTTCCCGAAGGTCGGCATCGGCGCCCAGACGCTCACCAACCTCGGCAATCCGGGCGCGCTCCCGTTCGCGCCGGACACGGTCGGCAGCGACGCCGCGCTGCAGGCGAACGCCGCCTCCTCGCCGCTCTACTCGGTCTACACGCCGAACCTCAACGGCACGCATGGCAGCCAATCGGTGCCCGGCGCGCTGCAGGTGACGATCTCGATCGCCGGCAGCAGCACGACGCAGAAGTCCTACATGGGCGTGTTCATCGCCAACTACGGCACCGATTCGGCCACCAACACGATCTACAGCGCCGGCACGTTCATGGATTCCTACCGGCTCGGCGCCAACCAGCACATCGGCCGCGGCGTCTCCCACCAGTCGACCGCCGACACCGGTTCGGGCAATGCGATCTACGGCGACACCGGCCAGTACCAGGTCTACGTTCCCGACAAGGTCGTGACCACGAAGAGCAGGCATGGCGACTCCGGCTCGTGGCACGAGGGCCGCCATCATCACCACCGGGGCACGACGACGCGCACGCCGGGCGCCGCGCTCGACCAGGCCGCGGCCAACCAGGCGCCGACCTCCTACTACCCGGTGACGATGGCGACGCCGGTGGCGGACGCCAGCACCCTGCCGCAGGATCTCGGCCAGAACCGCACGACGCAGACGATGAACGGCTATGTCGGCGGGCTGGTCGAGCAGCGCAACGGCGACACCTTCAAGACGGTCGTACCTAACATTCTCGTCAGCAAGCCGACTGACGTGTCGATCTCGACCAACGCCCAAACCAACCAGGCGATGGGCACCATCGTGATGCGCGGGCTCGACGGCACGCTGTTCTCGCTCGAACTCGGCGGCAAGAGCGGCGCCAATGGCCCCGTCAGCGCGTTCATCGACAACAGCCGCTACGCGATGATCACCCAGACCAACGATCCCAACCGGCAGTCGACGGTCCGGGTAGGCGGCCACACCCGAACCGTCGCCGACAACACCATGCTGGCGAGCTACCAGACGGCGCCGGTAGCGCTGCCGGGCGGCGTGCAGCCCTGCACCTGCGAGTATCTCAGCTGGGGCTTCTGGAGCTCGAACATCAACTACAGCAGCAGCCGGACCGACAACATCAACCTCGGCACCTACGTGGTCGGCCAGCTGACGGACCGCTTGCAGATGCCGCAAACCGGCTCCGCGACCTACGCCGGCATGATGGTCGGCAACGTGCAGCACGGCAGCAACGCCTATGTCGGCACCGGCAACTACAACATGAACTGGAGCTTCCAGTCGCGCGCTGGCACGTTCGGCGCGACGTTCGACGGCACCAGCTATGCTGGCGGCGCCATCGCCAACCCGGGCAGCGGCGGCGTCACCTTCACCGGCGCCTTCGGTAACATCGCCAGCGGTAGAGCCGGCGTGCTCACCGGCTCGTTCTTCGGGCCGCAGGCACAGAACCAAGGCGGCTCGTTCGCCATCGGCGGTGCAGCCTACAAGGCGTCCGGCATCTTCGCCGGACAGCAAGTGCCGCACTAATCGCCGCGCCCGACGCGCGCGGCGATGAAGTCGGCGATGCTGGTGATGTCGTCGCGCGCGAAGCGCGGCAGCCCAGCCTCGCCGGCGCGGTCGGACGCGATCGCCACGATGTTGTAGTCGGCCGCGATCATCGGCTGCGAGTCGTCGGCCCGGACCTCGATCTTGGGATGCGGCGCGGCCTTGAACCCTTCGACCAGCACGAGGTCCGCCGGCGCGAGCCGCGCCAGCACCTCGGCCAGGCTCGGCTCCTTCTGCTCGCGCACGATCGCGAAACGCCCGGCGGTCACCAGCGCCACCTCGGTCGCGCCGGCCGCGCGATGGCGAAACGAATCCGTCCCGGGGTGGTCGATATCGGCGGCGTGATGCGCGTGCTTGACCGTGGCGACCTTCCAGCCGCGGCGCACGAACTCGGCGACCAGCCGCGCGGTGAGCGTCGTCTTGCCGGCATTCTTCCAGCCGGTGATGCCGAAGACAGGGCTCACGAGCGGGGCCTCACGCCTCGATCCGTTCGCCGTGAGCGTAGACCGTCAGCCGGTTGTCGCGCACGAACGCGACCAGCGCCAGCCCGGCCTGCCCGGCGGTCTCGATCGCCAGCGAGGTCGGCGCCGACACGGCGGCAATCGCCGCCGCATCGATCGCCGCGGCCTTCTGCACCATCTCGTAGGAGCAGCGGCTGGTCACCACGACGAAGCCCGGCTCACCGAGCTTTCCCAGCCTGGCGATGGCGCCCGCGAGCTTGTCGAGCGCATTGTGGCGGCCGACATCCTCGCGCACCATGACCAGCGTGCCGTCGAGCGTCGCCCAGCCCGCCGCATGGGTCGCACCATTGTCGCGGTTGATGCGCTGCTCGGATGGCAGCGCCGCCATCGCCCGGGAGATGGCCGTACGCTCGACCCTCGCCGTCGAGCGCGTCGCCGGCACCGGCCGCAGCGCCGCGTCGAGGCTGTCGACGCCGCACAGGCCGCAGCCGGTGCGGCCCGCCAGGGTGCGGCGGCGCTGCTGCAGCGCCAGCATGCGCTGGCTGGCGATCTCGAGATTGACCTCGATGCCGCGCCCCCCGGACCCGGTCCGACGGTCCTCGACCTCGACGCCGTAGATTTCCGACGGCTTCTCGACGATGTGCTCGGTGAGCGTGAAGCCGCGGGCGAAATCCTCGAGATCGCACGGCGTCGCCATCATCACCGCGTGGCTGACGCCGTTGTAGACCAGCGCCACCGCGACCTCCTGCGCGACCACCTCGTCGCGCAGCTCGGCGCCGGCGGGGGTCAGCCGCCGGGCCGTGGTCTGGATGGATCCTCCCCCGTCCACTAGCGGGCCACTAGCGCGCCGCAGCGGGCTTCAGCGTGACCGCGGCCACGCCCGCGGCGACGTTCAGGCCGGCACTGCCTTCGACGCTGACCGGCTGCAGGGTGATCTGCTTGTTCGAGCCGCCCAGCAGCACGTTGGCGCCGACGCCCGCGCCCACCGTGGCGCTCGCGGTCGCGCCGCCGTAGTCGCCCGCCAGCGCCCCGTGGGCGACCGCGCCCGGCGCGAAGACCAGCCAGACGATCTGCGCTTCCTTGGTGAAGCCGAGGTCGACGCCGTACTTGTTGATGGTGCCGACATAGCGCTCGCCGATGCCGTCGGGCCGCACGAACAGGCAGTCGAGGTCCTTGGAGGAACCGAACACGAAGCCCATGCCGCCGGAGACCCGGCATTGCAGCGAGCCGACATTGACCCCGGACTTGCCGGACTGGGCCAGCGCGGCGGTCGACAGGGCAGCAACGGAAACGCCGAGAATCGCGGAAATGAGACGGCGCATGGTTCGCTCCTCTTGCCAGTGATGCGGCGGCCGCCGGTGATCCGGCGGCTGCGGGTGATGTGGCGGCTGGAGCCTAGCATCGCAAGACGCCAACCATCCGCCTGAATTTTGCACTATCGATGTGGGCGGTGGCGGGTTATGTCGCCTGCTGGAGAGCGAGCGGGGACAGGCGGATGGCGGGCGAATCACGCGACCTGGCGCGCACCATGCTGGTGCTGCTGTTCATCGGCGGGCTGATGCTGGCCTCGTTCCTGGTGATGCGGCCCTTCCTGCCCGCCGTGGTCTGGGCGACCACGCTGGTGATCGCGACCTGGCCGCTGATGCTCGCCGCCCAGTCGGCGCTGGGCGGACGGCGCGCGCTGGCGGTCACGGTGATGACGATCGCGCTGGCGCTGGTCGTGCTGGTGCCGCTGTCGCTGGCGGTCGACGCGATCGTGTCGCATTCGGACAAGATTGCCGCCTTCGTCGCCGCGGCGCCGAGCTTCCGCCTGCCGCCGGCGCCCGCCTGGCTCGGCGACATCCCGCTGGTCGGCGACTTCCTGTCGACGCGCTGGCAGCACCTCGCGCAAAGCGAGATCGCCGACGTGCTGCAATGGGTGAGACCCTATATCGGCACGGTCACCCAGTGGTTCGTCCAAGCCGCCGGCAGCTTCGGCAGCACTCTGCTCCACCTCACGCTGACGATCGTGTTCTCGGCCATTCTCTACGCCCGCGGCGAGAAGGCGGCGGCGTGGTGCGTGCGCTTCGGCCGGCGGCTGGCCGGCCCGCGCGGCGAGGAGATGGCGGTGCTCGGCGCCCGCGCGATCCGCAGCGTCGCGCTCGGCGTGGTGGTGACGGCGATCGCGCAGACCGTGGTCGTCGGCATCGGCTTCGGCCTCACCGGCGTGCCGCAGGCGGGACTGCTGAGCGCCATCGTGCTGCTGCTGTGCGTCGCCCAGCTCGGCCCCGGCCTGGTGGCGATCCCGGCGACGATCTGGCTGTTCTGGAGCGATGCGACGATCGCCGGGATCTTCATGGCGATCTTCACCGTCGTATCGCTGCTGATGGACAACATCCTGCGCCCGGTCCTGATCAAGCGCGGCGCCGACCTGCCGCTCCTGCTGATCCTGCTCGGCGTGATCGGCGGCCTGCTGGCGTTCGGCCTGCTCGGCCTGTTCGTCGGGCCCGTGATCCTCGCCGTGACCTACACCCTGCTGCAGCACTGGGTGGACGAGGACGT
>JAFEFF010000107.1 GCA_018240745.1 Pseudomonadota bacterium | reverse complement strand
GCGAGCAGGCCGATCAGGGTGATGTTGGCGCTGCCGGTCGCCGGATCCTCGGGCACGCCGAAGAGCGGCGCGAACATGCGCGACTGGACCTCGGGCGCGGTGACGTAGAGATGCACGCCAACGGTCCGCTCCATCGGCAGATGCTTGCGGAACACCTCGGCATTGCAGCTTGCGGCCTTCAGCGCCTCGCGCGAGCGCAGCTCGGCGAACAGGAACTTGTTGCCGGTCGAGGCGACCACCGGCTCGCCGACGATGTCGCCCGGCTGCAGGCCCGCCGCCTGCGCCACGATCTCCGCCGACACCGTCTCGCCGAGGCTGAGCATCTGCGGCGCGGCGAGCCGGGCGGATACCACGACGCCGTTCTCGCGTGCGAGGTCCAGCGGAACCAGGCCGGCGCCTTCCTCGAACACGAAGCGATCGCCCGCGCGCCCCCGGCGCGCCAGCACGAAGGCCGTGCCGACATTGGGATGGCCGGCGAACGGCAATTCCGACTTCGGCGTGAAGATCCGGACGTGCGCGGTGTTGTTCGGGTCCTTGGGCGGCAGGACGAAGGTCGTCTCGGCCAGATTGAACTCCGCCGCAATCGATTGCATCTGCTCGGTCGAGAGGCCTCGGCCGTCCGGAATCACGGCCAGCGGGTTGCCGCCGAATTTCCGGTCGGTGAAGACGTCGACGGTCTGGAATGGGACTTTCATGCGCTCATCCTTCGCTTCCGCTCAGGATGACAGAGGCGTTAAGCTTGCGCCCATGACCAATGCTCAAGCCGCTCCTCAAATCTCTTATGACCATGGCGTTTCCGACAGGAAGCTGATCGGCGAGACGATCGGCAGCTTCTTCGACCGCATGGTCGACAGGTATCGCGACCGCGAGGCGCTGGTCGTGAAGCACCAGAACATCCGCTGGACCTGGGGTGAGCTCGCCCGGCGGGTCGACGATCTGGCCGCCGGCCTGATGACGCTCGGCCTGGAGCGCGGCGACCGTATCGGCATCTGGGCGCCCAACAATGCCGAATGGACGCTGACCCAGTTCGCGACCGCCAAGGCGGGCCTGGTGCTGGTCAACGTCAATCCGGCCTACCGGCGCGCCGAGCTCGAGTACGCGATGAACAAGGTCGAATGCAAGGCGCTGGTCATGGCGCCGCAGCTCAAGACCTCGAACTACCTCGAGATCGTCGCCGACCTGGTGAAGGCGGGGAAGCTGCCGCACCTCAGGCACATCGTGCGCCTCGGCAGGGACAAGACACCGGGCATGCTGAACTTCGACGACGTCGCCACCGCCGGCGGCAACGCCGAGAAGGTGAGGCTCGCCGAGCTCGGGCCCAGGCTGCAGTTCGACGATGCCATCAACATCCAGTTCACGTCGGGGACGACCGGCTTCCCCAAGGGCGCGACCCTCAGCCACCACAACATCCTGAACAACGGCTACTTCGTCGCCGAGGGGCTGAAGTTCACCGAGAAGGACCGGCTGTGCATTCCCGTGCCGCTCTATCACTGCTTCGGCATGGTGATGGGCAACCTGGGCTGCCTCACGCACGGCGCGACCATGGTCTATCCGGCCGAATCGTTCGAGCCTTTGGCGACCCTGCAGGCCATCTCCGAGGAACGCTGCACGGCCGTCTATGGTGTGCCGACCATGTTCATCGCCCAGCTCGATCATCCCGAGTTCGCGAAGTTCGACCTCAAGAGCCTGCGCACCGGCATCATGGCCGGCTCGCCGTGCCCGATCGAGGTGATGAAGCGGGTGCAGAGCCAGATGAACATGAGCGAGGTCACCATCGCCTACGGCATGACCGAGACCTCGCCGGTGTCGACGCAGTGCGCCACCGACGATCCGGTCGAACGTCGTGTCTCGACCGTCGGCCAGGTACTGCCGCACGTCGAGATCAAGATCGTCGACAACGAGGGCAAGGCGGTGCCGCGCGGCCAGACCGGCGAGTTCTGCACCCGCGGCTACTCGGTGATGAAGGGCTACTGGAACGACGCCGAGAAGACCGCCGAAGCAATCGACGACGGCGGCTGGATGCATACCGGCGACCTCGCGACCATGGATGCCGATGGCTACGTCAACATCGTCGGCCGGCTGAAGGACATGGTGATCAGGGGCGGCGAGAACGTCTATCCGCGCGAGATCGAGGAGTTCCTCTACCGCCATCCCAAGGTGCAGGACGTGCAGGTGATCGGCGTGCCCGATCCGAAGTACGGCGAGGAGATCTGCGCCTGGATCAAGCTGCGCGAGGGCCAGAGCGCCACGCCCGACGAGATCAGGGAGTTCTGCAAGGGCCAGATCGCCCACTACAAGATCCCGCGCTACATCGAGTTCGTGGCTGAGTTCCCGATGACCATCACCGGCAAGATCCAGAAGTTCGTGATGCGCGAGCAGACGATCGGCAAGCTCGGGCTGAAGGTCGAGAAGACGGCGTGAGCCCGAAACAAGAGTTTTCGCGCGGGCCGATCGATAAATCTGGGGATAGATCGTCCCGCGTCCCGCCAATTCGCCATCGTCCCAACATGGGTGTGGCGCAGGATCTGGGATGAATCGCCGAAAACCCTTATGAAATCGGCATCGGAGCCGTCCCAGCCGCGTGGGACGGCTGTGACAATTCGAGGGAACGGGGCAACATCCCTGCGTCGGAGGTCGTTCTAAAGCGGTTCGCCGTCAAGACGGAGTGTGCCGCCAGTGAAGTCTGCTGCTGTTGCGTTCGACTCGACTCGCGGCTCGTCGTCCCTCCCGATCGCTTGGTTGTCCCGCTCCAGGGCGGGCGGGCGCATCGCCGCCTTCGACTATCTGCGCGTCTTCGTGATCTTCCTGGTGATCGTGCACCACGCGGTGATGGCCTATTGCACCGGCGGCGAGGCCGCGCATGGCGGCAGCTACACCAACGGCTCGGCGCCGGTCGTCGATACCGTCGCATGGCCCGGCTTCAATCTGATCGTGCAGTGGAACGACGGCTTCTTCATGCCGCTGATGTTCCTGCTCGCCGGTCTGTTCGTGCGGCCGAGCCTCGCGCGCAAGGGCCTCGGCCGCTATCTCGCCGACCGCGCGTTGCGGCTCGGCGTGCCGCTGCTGATCGGCGTCGCGACCGTGATCCCGCTCGCCTACTACGCGACCTACCTGCAGGCGGGGGGCAGCGGCGGCTTCGGCACTTTCTGGGCGCATATGGTGACCAAAGGCCCATGGCCGAGCGGGCCGCTGTGGTTCCTGGGCGCGCTGCTGGTGTTCGATCTTGCGACGGTGCTCGTGCTGTCGCGCGTGAACGTGCGCCGGCTGACGGCGGCGTGGGACCGGCTGACGCCGGGCCGCCAGTTCCTGCTCTTCTTCGCCCTCGCGACACTCGCCTATCTGCCGGCGCGGGTGCTGATCGGCGGCTCGTTCTGGCTCACCGCCGGTCCGTTCGGCATCCAGGCGAGTCGGGTCGGCCTCTACGGCTTCTTCTTCGTGGCCGGTGCGATCGTCGGCGCCGATCGTGTCGCGGCCAGCCTCGACCGGTACTGGCTGCGCTGGCCGGTGCTGGCGGTCCTCGCCACCGCGCTGCTGGTCGCGGCCGACCATCGATCGTTGCCGGATTGGGTCGATGGCGGCGTCACGATGGTGTTCGCCACCGCGATGGCGGTCGGCCTGCTGGCGCTCGCGATCCGCTTCGGCCGGCGTCATACCGTGATCGGCGACAGTCTTTCGGCCAACGCTTACGGCATCTACGTGGTGCACTGGCCGATCGTGCTCTGGGTGCAGCTCGCCCTCGTGCCCACGCCGCTGGGGGCCGTGACGAAGGGCCTCCTGGCGACCCTCGTGGGATTCGGCCTGAGTTGGCTGGCGTCCGCCGTGTTGCGCGCGGTCCCCGGCGTCTCACGGGTTCTGTAAGACGGTCCGAAGCGACTTTTTCGATTCCAGGGCGCGGCAAAGCACCACTCCCCCGGTATTTGCCGCTATAAAGAATTGTATGCCGAATTGCAGACGCTATCGTTTGCAGCGCGGGAGAAGCCGGCACAAGCCGGACAGGCATACGACATACCTGGGAAGGAATACGAGACTCATGACAAGTAAGCTTACGCTCACCAAGCGTCGCACGTTCTTGACCGCGACGGCGGCCATCGCGGGCGCGCAATTCACCGGTCCCTTCATCATCAAGGCGCGCGGGGAAACGCCGGTGAAGATCGGTTTCATCGACCCCATCACCGGCAGCCTGTCGGCCCTCGCGGTTACCGAGGTCGAAAGCGCCAAGTGGACGGTCGAGCAGCTCAACAAGAAGGGCGGCATCCTCGGGCGCGAGGTCCAGCTCCTGGTCGAGGACAGCGCCAACGACACCGGCACCGGCGTGCAGAAGGCCCACAAGCTGATCGAGCGCGACAAGGTCGACGTGATCATGGGCGACGTGAACTCGGGTATCGCCTACGCCATCATGGGCGTCACCGCCGAGAAGAAGGTGTTCCACGTCGTGCCGGGCGGTCACACCGACCCGATCACCGGCAAGGACTGCAAGTGGAACGTCTTCCGTACCTGCAACACCACGGCGATGGACGCCGCCGCGGTCACCGGCGAGCTGGTCAAGAAGTTCGGCAAGAAGTGGTTCTTCATCACGCCCGACTACGCCTACGGCAAGACGCTGCAGGAGAACTTCGTCAAGAACCTCAAGAAGGCTGGCGGCACCTTCGAGGGCGACATGCTGCCGATCGCCAACGCCGACTTCTCGGCCACCCTGATCAAGGCCAAGGCCTACAAGCCCGACGTGCTGCTCAACAACATGGGCGGCGCAGCCCAGCTCAACTGCATGAAGCAGTTCGTCCAGTTCGGCATGGCCAAGGAGATGGCACTGGGCGGCGCCCTGTACGAGCTCGAGACCCTGCGCTCGGTGCCGAAGGAGGCGCTGACCGGCTGGTGGGTGTTCGAATGGTGGTGGAACCAGCCGAACGTGCCGGCGGTGAAGACCTTCGTCGATGCGATCTCGCCGGCGATCGGCAACAAGAAGCCGACGGCGCGTCACTGGATGGCCTATGTCTCGATCATGGCGATCAAGCTCGCGGCCGAGAAGGCGAAGTCGCTCGAGGCCGTGAAGATGGCGCATGCGCTGTCCGACATGGAGCTGCCGCCCGAGGTTTCGCTGTCGCCGAACAAGGTCAGGTATCGCGCCGGCGACCACCAGCTCATGAGCGACATCTTCGTGGGCGAGGTCCAGCAGGCGGGCGCGGGCGGCCCCGACGACCTGTTCAAGGTCGAAACGGTCGTGAAGGGCGAGGACGCTGCGGGTTCCGCGGAAGACACCGGCTGCAAGATCAACTGGCCGGCCTAGGCCACTGACGAAACGCCGCGTGGGACCCCTCACGCGGCGTTTTTCTTCGCACTCCACCGCCGGGGCAGGGGCATGCTGCAACTCGTTCTGTTCAACCTCACCAACGGGCTGATCGTCGGCACCTTCTACGTGCTGATGGCGCTCGGCCTGTCGCTGATCATCAACCTCAGCAACGTCGTCAACTTCGCGCACGGCAACTTTCTCGCGATCGGCGGCTACCTGGCCTTCGTGCTGACGCCGTTCATCGGCTTCTGGGGCGCCCTGCTGGTCTCGCCGTTCCTGACGGCGATCCTGGGCTTCGTCATCGAGAAGGTCCTGATCCGCCACGTCTACACGCGCAACCACATCTACAGCCTGCTGCTCACCTTCGGCCTGGGCTTCATCCTCCAGGACATCTGCCGCTACATCTGGGGTCCGAGCCCGCTGCCGCTCAACATTCCCCAATCGATGTCGGCTGCGGTCACGCCCGACCTGTTCTTCATCACCTGGTACCGCGTGTTCATGGTCGCCGTGGTGATCGTGGCGGTCGCCGGCCTGTTCGCCCTGCTGCGCTATACCCGCGTCGGCATGCGCATCCGCGCCGGCACGCTCGACCTCGAGACGGTCTCGGCGCTCGGCGTCAACGTGCCGGCGCTGCGCTCCCTCAACTTCGCGGTCGGCAGCTTCCTCGCGGGCCTCGCCGGCGTGCTGGCGGCCGGCCAGCTCGGCCTCAACCCCAACATGGGCGACGACCTGATCATGCCGAGCTTCATCGCCATCATCGTCGGCGGCGTCGGCAGCCTGACCGGCACGCTGCTGGGCGGCCTGCTGATCGGCGTCGCGGCAGCGCTCACCACGGTGTTCTACCCGTCGGCCTCCGAGGCGGTGATCTACGTCATCATGGCGGTGGTCCTGCTCGTCCGGCCGCGCGGCCTGCTCGGCGAGGAGGGGATGCTGTCGTGAGCACCGTCACCACCCGCGCCGACTCCACCGTCGTCCGCCCGTGGCAGCAGCTCGTCATCATCTGGGCGCTGCTCCTCACCGTTCCGTTCTGGCTGCCGCTGCTCGGCGGCTACACCGCGATCGCCGGCCGCGTGCTGGTGATGGCGCTGGCCGCCATGGGCCTCAACCTGCTGCTGGGCTACACCGGCGTGCTGAGCTTCGGCCACGCCGCCTATTTCGGCCTCGGCGCCTACGGCGCCGGCCTCACCCTGAAGTACGTCGCGGCCTCGACGCCGCTGGCCATCCTGGCCGGCACCCTGCTGGGCGGCATTGCCGGCACGCTGTTCGGCCTGCTGCTGGTGCGCCGCCGCGGCGTCTACTTCGCCATGGTGACCATCGCCTTCGGCCAGGTCTGCTTCTACATCGCCTACAAGTGGGACGACTTCACCGGCGGCTATGACGGGTTGCGCGGCTTCGTGCGCGCGCCGCTCGACTTCGGCCTGTTCAAGCTCGACATCGCCGGCAACGGCACGCTGTTCTACTACTTCGTGCTGTTCGTGTTCGGCATCGCGGTCGGCCTGCAGGCGCTGATCCTGAAGTCGCCGTTCGGCCGAACCATGCTCGCGATCCGCGAGAACGAGCGGCGGGCGCGCTTCCTCGGCCTGCCGGTCGAGAAGCACATCTGGCTCTCCTTCTCGATCTCCTGCTTCTTCACCGCGCTCGCGGGCACGCTCTATGCGCTGCTCAACAACTTCGCCGATCCGCTCGGCCTCAACTACGTGATGTCGGGCAACATCGTGATGATCGCGGTGATGGGCGGCATGCGCACCTTCTGGGGGCCGCTCGTCGGCGCCGTTCTGTTCGTGATGCTGCAGGACTACGTCTCGTCGATGACGACCAACTGGATGTTCTTCGTCGGCACCACCTTCGTGCTGGTCGTGCTCCTGTTCCCGCGCGGCCTGATGGGCCTGCTGCAGCGCAAGGGAGCCGGCTCGTGAGCGTCGACTCTCCCAAGCTCGAGGCGCGCGCCGTCGGCAAGAACTTCGGCAGCCTGCGCGCGGTGTCGGGCGTGTCCATGACGGTGGCGCACGGCGAGCTGCGCGCCATCATCGGCCCCAACGGCGCGGGCAAGACGACCTTCTTCAACCTGATCACCGGCTTCTTCCCGCCGAGCTCGGGCGACATCCTGCTCGACGGCCGGAACATCAACCGCGTGCCGGCCGCCCAGCGCGTGAAGATGGGCATGGGCCGCACCTTCCAGATCACGGAGATCTTCCCCGAGCTCACGGTGTGGGAGAACGCACGCATCGCGGTCGAGACCGGCCTGGGCTTCAGCCTGCGCGCCTGGCTGTCGGCGAACGAGAAGCGGCAGGTCGCCGAGGCGGTCGACGAGGTCCTGACCATGGCCAACCTCACTGCCCAGGCGGACCGCCTGGTCGGCGAACTCAGCCACGGCGACCAGCGGGCCGCCGAGATCGCCATGGCGCTGGCGCTGAAGCCCTCCTTGCTGCTGCTCGACGAGCCGACCGCCGGCATGGGCGACGAGGAGACCTACAAAGTGACCGGCCTGATCCGCCGCCTGCATCGCGATTCCAAGTACACGATCGTGTTGATCGAGCACGACATGCGCGTGGTGTTCCATCTCGCCGACCGCATCTCCGTGCTGGCCGAGGGCAAGCTGCTGGCCGAAGGCACGCCCGACGAGATCAGCAAGGACGTGCATGTCCAGAATGCGTATCTGGGGAAGGCCGAATGAATGCGATCGAGGTCAGCGGGCTCAACACCTTCTACGGCAAGAGCCACATCCTCCACGACGTGGCGCTGGCGGCGAAGGAGGGCAGCGTAACGACGCTGCTCGGGCGCAACGGCGCCGGCAAGACCACGACCATGCGCAGCATCATGGGACTCACCCTGCCGCGCTCGGGCTCGATCAAGGTGTTCGGCGTCGAGGTGATCCGCCAGCCGCCGCATCGCGTGGCGCGCCAGCGCGTCGGCTACGTGCCCGAAGGCCGCCGCGTCTTCCCGAACCTCACGGTCGAGGACAATCTCAAGGTGCCGCAGGGCAGCAGCGAGGGCCCGTTCGACATCCCGCGCATCTACCAGCTCTTCCCGCGGCTGGAGGAGCGCAGGATGAATCGCGGCCGCCAGCTCTCGGGTGGCGAGCAGGAGATGCTGTCGATCGCGCGAGCGCTGCTGCTCAATCCCAAGGTGCTGATCCTCGACGAGCCCTCGCAGGGCCTGGCGCCGCTGATCGTCAAGGACGTCTTCAGGATCGTCACGACGATGAAGCAGGAGGGCATGACCGTCCTGCTGGTCGAGCAGAACGTGCGCATGGCGCTCGAGGTCGCCGATACCGCATACGTGCTGGATCACGGCGTCGTCGTCCACGAAGGGCCCGCCGCGGCCCTCGCCGGCGACGAGGCGCTGATCCAGTCGCTGGCCGGCGCGTCCGCCGAGGAGTGGGACCTCGACAAGGCCTGACGGCAATTCCGCGGCGGGCATGAATTCGCACTGGGGCTGTCAAGATACATCTCACGCCGTCGTATTTCCGCCGCCCGTCGACGCAATGGTATGATGGCGTCGACGGAGTGCGGACATGCCGATCTACATGGAGATCTCCAGGCTGCATCGCTGCGTGACCATTGTGGCTCGCGGCAAGATCGCGCCCGATGAGATCATGGGCGCGGCGCAGCAGCTCTTCGATGCCCAGGTGCCGGAGTTCGCCAAGATCATCGACCTGATGGATGCCAGCGCCGACGTGAATCCCGAGCAGATCGACCGGATCGCCACGCTGCTGCGCGGCGGCCCGGGCGCGAAGCGCGGTCCGGTGGCCTTCATGGTCGATCCAAAGCGCGGCGAGTTCGCACGCGCCTTCGCCGCGACCGAGGATGGCGAGCGGCCAATCGACCTGTTCAAGAGCCTGCGCGAGGCGCGCGACTGGCTGGCCCGGGTCGAAGCCAATCAGGGGCGCCAACCGCCGGCCAAGAGCACGCCGTGGTCCGATCCCCAGCGCGAGGCGACGATGTTTCGTCGCGGCGAGAAGCGCGACGTGCCCGTCCGCGGCCGTGCGGCGTACGCGGCGGACTAGAGCTCGATCCCTCCAAATCGACTCACGACAACCCGAACGGCTGGGCGCAGCGTCTGCATCGTCTTTTTGCAGGAGCGCCTGAGGCGTCCATAGACGGTGTGGAGGCCGGTTACGGTCGGGCCAGCGGCATGCCGTGCCTATTCCGCCGCCGCGCGCTGTTGCGTCGCCGCCGCCACGGCCGGGCGATTGGATTCGAGGAACATGCGGATGTGGCGCACCGCCAGCGGAACCTTGTCCGGCGTGTCCTTCCACGGATAGAGGCTGACCTGGCTGTTGGGCGCCAGCATCGCCACTTCCATCGCCACCTTGAACGGATGCGGCGGGATGTCGTCGGGCAGCACCAGGATCGGCGTCCGGCACGTCTTCACGAAGTCGCGCGTCACGGTGAACACGAAGTCCGGCTTGTCGAGATACATCTTCTTCAGGAAATCGCTCACCTGGCCCATCGTGTACTCGGGATGCTTCTTCACGAACGCCGGCCCCCAGCCCTCCATGTTGCGGTCGTAGAACTGGGTCGGCATCTCCTCGCGATGGCCCGACGGTTGGGCGAGCACGGCGGCGACGACGCGATCGCCCGCACGCTTGATCAGGTTCCAGATGAACGGCTGGCCGATGCAATAGCCCAGCACCATGAAGCGCTTGATGCCGAGATGATCCATCAGGCCGACATGGTCGTCGGTGAAGGAGTCCCACGGCCGATCGATCTCGAGCGGGCCCGACGACTGGCCGGGAGGTGCGTTGCGCAGGTCGGCGACGACGGTGCGGAAGCTGTTGCTGAATTCCTTCGCCGCATTGAACGGATGGGTGGCATCGAGGCCGGCGATGGTCGAGTTGAGGCCGCCACCCGGGATCACCAGCAGCGGGAAACCCGAGCCCCGCTCTTCATAGTGAATGCGAACCGGACCTCTTTCATAGAACGGCATGACTTCCTCCCGGTGGTTTTGCGGACCGCGAACCGTGCCACGCCGCGCCAGCAGCCTCAACTGCGTCGCCGGGCAACTCAACCAGTGTGTGCAATTGCACCGGGCCCTGTGCCGGAGGCGGCCCCAGCACGTCCGCTGAACCACGTGCAGATCGCGCTGCGCCGCCACCGCGCCGGTGACATCGACGAGGGCATCGTGCAGGCTATCCATCTCAGCATCGACGGCATCGCCGCGGGGCTGCGCAACAGTGGATAGCCGGGAATGGAAACGCCGATCGCCACCAACAGCCTGGTGCTGGGCCGCATCCTGAAGCGCCAGGCGCGCTATCGGCCGGATCATCTCGCCGTCGCCTTCGAGGGCGAGCGGCTGACCTACGCCGCGTTCAATGAGCAGGTGAATCGGTGGGCCAATGCGCTGACCGGGCTGGGCGTCGGGCGCGGCGATCGCGTGGCGACCTTGCTGCCCAATTGCCTCGAGGCGCTGGCGACCTATTGGGCCTGTGCCAAGCTCGGCGCGGCGGCGGTACCGCTTTCGGCGCTGCTGCTGGAGGAGGGGCTGGTGTCGCTGCTCTCCGACGCGCGCCCGAGGGTGATCGTTTCGACCGTGTCCTTCGCGCCGATGCTGTCCAAGGTCCGGCCGCGTCTCGGCTTCACGCCGGGACCGGCGGTCGTGCTGGTCGACGGCGAGGCGCCGGACATGCCGGGCCATGCCCGCCTGGTGGCTGGCGCCAGCGCCGACGAGCCGGCCGAGGTGGCGCAGGCGGGCGACCTGGTGACGTTGATGTACACCAGCGGCACGACCGGCCTGCCCAAGGGCATCATGCACACCCATTTCATCCGGGCGATGTATGCCGGCCTGTTCGCCGCGACCTTCCGCATGACACCGGAGAGCCGGGTGCTGCAGACCGGCGCGCTGGTGTTCAACGGCGCCATGGTCACCATGCTGCCCGCCTTCTATTGCGGCGCGAGCTATTTCCTGCACCGGCAGTTCGATCCGCAGGCGATGGTCGACACGATCGAGCGGGAGGGCATCACGCACATCATGGTGGTGCCGTCGCAGCTCATTGCCATGCTGGGCCTGCCCGGTTTCGATCCGGCGAGGCTCGCATCGCTCGAGATGATCCTGTCGCTCGGCGCGCCGCTGCGGCAGGTGCACAAGGACACGCTCGCCCGAGTGCTTCCCGACCGGCTTTACGAGCTTTACGGCGTCACCGAAGGCTTCATCACCGTCCTCGACCGCGCCGACGCCGTGCGCAAGGCCGGTTCGGTCGGCGTGCCGCCGCCGTTCTACGAGATGCGCATTCTCGACGAGCGGGGGCGGGAGTGTGCTGCGCGGGAAGTCGGCGAGATCGTCGGCCGCGGACCGGTCACCATGGCAGGCTATGCCGGCCGCGACGACCTCACGGCCGAGACGCTGCGCGACGGCTGGGTCTTCACCGGCGATCTCGGCTATGTCGACGAGGAGGGCTATCTTTTCCTGGTCGACCGCAAGAAGGACATGATCGATTCGGGCGGGGTGAAGGTGTACCCGAAGGACATCGAGGAGATCGCCTGCAATCATCCCGAGGTGCGCGAAGCGGCGGTCTTCGGCATCCCTCACGACAAGTGGGGCGAGACTCCGCTGGCCACCGTGGTCCTGCATGCCGGCGCGACGGTCTCGGCGGAGGCGCTGTGCGACTGGATCAACGCCCGCGTCGCGGCCCGCTATCAGCGCGTCGACCGCGTGGTGATCCTGCCCGACTTCCCGCGCAACGCTGCCGGCAAGACGCTGAAGCGCGACATGCGATTGCCCTACTGGGAGGGCCGGCAGCAGAAGATCTAGGGCCAGGCGCGTAGCGCCGCCGTCTTCGCAGCATCCACCGCTTTGCCATCTGGCGTGATCGCGACGCCGTACTCGCGCTCGGCCGCCTCGCGGCTGACGATGCCGTCCCGCACGTCGCGCAGCACCCGGCGGGGATCGCGCGTCTTCGGATCGCCGAAACCGCCGCCGCCCGGCGTCAGGCTCCGATAGGTGGCCGGGCCGAAATGGTGCACGCCGTACTTCCAGCCGTCGATGTGCCTGCCGTCGGCGAGGGTCAGCATGACCGCGCCGCCGACGCCCGCCTTGCCGCCCTGGGCGCCGAAGCTCGAGGGCGCGCCGACGCCTTCGCCGCGATAGGCGTAGTCGGCCGGCGTCGTCACCTCGACCTCGTAATCGCAGCCCGCGCCGCCGCGGAAGCGTCCGGGCCCGGCCGAATCGCAGCGCAGCTCCTGGCGCCGGAAGCGCACCGGATAGAGCTGCTCGTAGACCTCGAGGTTGGGCAGCGTCAGGCCGCCCAGGGTGATCAAATGGCCGACCAGATGGAAGCCGTCGCGGCCCTCGACGCCGCCGCCGGCGGGTGCACCGGCCCATTGGAACATCACGTAGCGGCTGCCGTCGGCCTTGCGGCCAGCAGTGACCGCATGCACCGCCTTCGACCAGCCCGCCGACGCGCGATCGGGCAGCGCCTGGCCGAGCGCCTTCCACATCACGTGGACGATCTCGTGGGCCACGAACACGGTGTTCATGGTCATCGGCGCCGGCGGCCGCGGATTGACGATGCTGCCTTCGGGCAGGCGGATCTCGACGTGCCGGAAAGTGCCCTCGTTGCGCGGCAGGTCGGGCTCGAAGAACGAGGCGAGCGCCATGTAGACAGCGGAATAGGAGTTGGCGATCGAGCTGTTCTTGAAGCCGCGGACCTGTGCCGTGGTGCCGGCGAAGTCGACGACCAGCTTGCCGTCCTCGACCGTCAGCGCGACCGCGATCCGGCCATCGATCGGCTCGAAGCAGTCGTTGTCGATCGTCTCTTCGGCGCGCCAGGTGCCGTGCGCCAGGCGGTCGATGCAGCCCCTGAAGCGGCGGTCGGCGTGGTCGAGCACCGCCTCGAAGAAGTCGTCGGCCTTGTCGGCGCCCAGCTCCTCGACCAGCAGCGCCAACCGCTCGGCGCCGATCCTGGTCGAGCCCAGCATCGCGTGCAGGTCGCCGTCGAGCGCCTCGGGCAGGCGCGTGTTGAGCAGCAGGAGCTTCCACAGGTCGGCGCGCACCGTGCCGCGCTCGATCAGCTTCAGGACGGGCAGCCGGATGCCCTCATGGAAGATCTCGGTGGCGGCCGAGTTGTAGGTGCCGGCAGCGCCGCCGCCGATATCGGCCTGGTGGGCGCGGTTGCAGGCGAACGCCACCAGCCTGCCGCCGACGAACACCGGCCGGGCGATCACCCAGTCGGGCAGGTGGTTGCCGCCCGCCGCATAGGGATCGTTGAGCAGGAACACGTCCTCCGGCCAAATTCCTCCGGAGTCGGCGGCGGTGAAGTCGCGCAGGATGGCCCGCACCGCGAAGCCGCCGCCGCCGGTATGGATCGGGATGCCGTCGGCCTGGCTGATCAGCGTGCCGCGGGCGTCGGCAATGAAGCAGGAGAAGTCGTGGCTCTGGCTGAAGATCGGCGAGCGGGCAGTGCGCGTCATCACCCAGCCCATCTGGTGCGAGATATGGTCGAGCCGGTTCTGCACCAGCGCCAGTGTGACGGGATCGGGCGTCATGGAGACTCCTTCAGCTCTCCTCCCCATCTGAATGGGGAGGAAGCGCAGCATTGACGTGAACCAGGAAGTCGTCGCGTGAATCGATTTCGAGCAGATCGCGCGGGCCGACGAAAGCGGTGGTGGTTCGCTCCTCGATCAGCAAGGGGCCGGCGAGCTTGCAGCCCGGGCGGAGCGCCTCGCCGCCGTAGACCGGCACGTCTTGCCAGCCGTGTGTGGCGTCGACCCATACCCGTCTGGTTTCCCGCGGCAGCGGCGGCGATTGCTGCGGCGACTGCGCGGCGGGCGGTGTCCAGTCGAGCGGCGTGCGGCCGATCACGCGCAGGGCGGTGATGTCGATGCGGCCGTGCGGCTGGATGTGGCCGTAGAGGCGTTGGTGCTCGGATTCGAACCTCGCGCGCACGTCCGCCTTGTCGAGCGTCGTGTCGAGTGGGCCGAGAGCCACACGCACCGGCCATTGCTGGCCCTCGTAGCGCAGGTCGAACTCGCGCTCCTTGAGGCGGGCATCGGCGGCGCGCGTTTCCAGTTCGGCAAAGGCCGCCCCTACCGCGTCGGGCTCGACCGTGTCGAGGTCGGCAATGAAGACCTTGAGATAGTCCTGGCGGACGTCCGACTGCAGCATTCCCATGGCGCAGAACGCTCCCGCGGCGCGAGGCAGCAGCGCGCGCCGGCAGCCGAGCGCGCGGGCCACGCTGGCGCCGTGCATCGGCCCCGCGCCGCCGGCGGCGACCAGGGTGAAGGTCGAGGGATTGTGGCCGCGCTCGCTGCTGAGCCGCTCGACGGCGTGCAGCAGGTTCTGCTCGAGCAGCCGGATCACGCCCGCGGCGGCCTCCTCGACCGAGAGGCCGAGCGGTTTGGCGAGCTTCGTCTCGATCGCTTTGCGCGCCAGCGTGCCGTCGAGCGTCACGGCGCCGCCGGCCAGGGGGCCGGGCTGCAGGCGGCCGAGCACGAGCTGGGCGTCGGTGACGGTCGGCTGCTCGCCGCCCAGGCCATACGCGGCGGGGCCGGGCCGCGCGCCGGCGCCTTGCGGCCCGACGTGCAGCAGGCCGGCGCTGTCGACCCAGGCGATCGTGCCGCCGCCCGCGCCGACGGTGTGGATCTCGACCGAAGGCGTGGTGAGGTGATAGCCGTCGATGACGAGCGAATCGGCGATCGGCACCTCGCCCTTGGCCATCACCATGACGTCGCAGCTCGTGCCGCCGATCTCCATCGAGATGAAGTTCGCCGCCTCGCCGGGGCCCGCGCAGCCCTTGAGCGCACCGACACCGGCGGCCGGACCGCTCAGCACCAGCATCACCGGCCGTGCCGCGACCTGGTCGACCGAGACGGCGCCGCCATTGCTCTGCAGTAGCAGCAGCGAGTTCGGCAGGCCGAGCTGGCGGAGCTGCCGATCGAGCGCCTGGAGGTAGCCGGTGACCTTGGGGGCGATGTAGGCGTTCACCACGGCCGTCGAGCCGCGCTCGTACTCACCCATGGTCGGCATGACCTCGCTCGACAGCGACACCCACTGACCCATGCCATTGCGCTCGAGCTCGGCGCCGGCCGCGCGCTCGTGCGCGCCGTCGAGGAAGCTGTTGAACAGGCACACGGCGACAGACTCGACGCCCTCGGCCGCGAAGGTGCTGGCCGCTGCGCCGACATCCGCCGCTTCGAGCGGCGCCGCCTCGCTGCCGTCCGACGAGATGCGGCCGCGCACCGGCAGGCGCAGGTAGCGCGGCACCAGCACCTCGGGAAAGGGCGCGCGATGGTCCCACTGGTTCTCGCGGATGCCGCGCCGGATCTCGAGCGAATCGCGGAAGCCCTCGGTCGTCAGCATGCCGACGCGGGCGCCCTTCTTCTCGAGGATGGTGTTGGTGGCGACCGTCGAGCCGTGGACGAACAGCGCGCACGATCGCAGCAGCTCGGTCAACGGCAGGTCGAGCCGCTGTGCGGCGAGCCGCAGCACACCCAGCACGCCCTCGCTGGGATCGGCGGGGACCGACGGCGCCTTGAAGATGCGCACCGATCCCGCCGAATCGCGCAGCACCATATCGGTGAAGGTGCCGCCGACATCGACGCCGATGCGCCAGGGCGGGGTCGGAGAAGTAACGGAGTCCATGCGCTGTCGAGCTTATTTGCTGGGGGCGCGGCACTCCAGTGCCGCCCATGCTCTTCTGGACCGCGAGCCCCTGGCCTGAGCGGAGCCGAAGACTCCGGCTCGCCTCATGAAACTTGAGCGAGCCGGAAGCTCGCGGTCCAGAAGACATGAGCGCTCCCAGCGGGTACCGTTCCCGCACTAGACATCGGGAGCGAAACGATGACCGACGAGGTGCGTATCCTGGCGACGGGGCTGGGCTTCCCCGAGGGGCCGGTGGCGATGGCCGACGGCTCGGTGATCCTGACCGAGATCCGCAACCGGCGCTGCGCACGCATCACCGCGGACGGCAAAGTGTCGGTGTTCTCCGACAATGGCGGCGGGCCGAACGGGCTCGCGGTCGGGCCGGACGGCGCGCTCTACTGCACCAACAACGGCGGCAGCCGCTATGTCGAGGGCAAGTCGATGGGGCAGGGGCCGCATCCCGACTACAAGGGCGGCTCGATCCAGCGGATCGATCGCAAGAGCGGCGAAGCGAGGCTGCTCTATGCCGAATGCGACGGCCATCGCCTCTCCGCGCCCAACGACCTGGTGTTCGACACGACCGGCGGCTTCTATTTCACCGATCTCGGCAAGCGCTATGCCCGGCATCGCGACCATGGCGGGGTCTACTATGCGCGGCCGGACGGCTCGAAGATCACCTGCCTGGTCTATCCGTTCCTGAGCCCCAACGGCTGCGGCCTGTCGCCCGACGGCAAGGTGCTCTACGTCGCCGACACGGCGAGCGCGCGGCTGTACGCCTTCGATATCGAGGCACCGGGCGTGCTCGCCAGGACCACGGCCGATTTCGCGCATACCGGCCGCGTCGTCGGCGGCGCCCCGGCCGGTCCTGCCGGCTTCGACAGCCTGGCCGTGCTGGCCAACGGCAACATCTGCGTGGCCACGCTCACCACCGGCAAGATCACCGAGTTCTCACCCGGCGGGAACATCGTGCGCGAAGTGAAAATGCCCGACACCTACCCGACCAACATATGCTTCGGCGGGCCGGACATGCGCACCGCCTATGTCACGCTGTCCGACAAGGGCAACCTCGGCGTGCTGCAGTGGCCGACTCCGGGCCTCAAGCTGAACTACAACTGAGCGAGTGACATGGCGACGATCGATACCGCACTGACCCGGCTGCTCGGGATCCAGCATCCGATTCTCCTGGCGCCGATGGGCTCGGCGGCGGGCGGCAAGCTCGCGGCGGCCGTCACCCATGCGGGCGGCCTCGGCATGGTGGGCTCGGGCTATGCCAGCACCACGGCAATCAAGCAGGAGCTCGGCGAGGCCGGCAACGCCCGCGTCGGCATCGGCTTCATCCTGTGGGCGCTCGACCGCAACCCGAAGGCGCTCGACGTCGCGCTCGATGCCAAGCCGGCGGCGATCATGCTGTCGTTCGGCGACCCCGAGCCCTACACCGCACGCATCAAGGCGGCCGGCAGCAGGATCATCTGCCAGGTGCAGACGCTCGAGCAGGCCAGGCAGGCGGCGGGGGCGGGAGCCGACATCATCATCGCCCAGGGCCGTGACGCCGGCGGACATTCCGGCATGACCCGCGGCACGATCGGACTGGTGCCGGCGGTGGTCGATGCCGTGGGCCCGTCGATCCCGGTCGTCGCGGCCGGCGGCATTGCCGACGGGCGCGGGCTGGCAGCGGCGCTGTCGCTGGGGGCGGCGGGGGTTTCGATGGGCACGCGCTTCACCGCCACCAAGGAATCGCTGTGGGACCAGGCGATGAAGGAGAAGGCCGTCGCATCGGGCGGCGACCAGACGGCGCAGACCCGCGTATTCGACATCGTCCGCGGCGCGGCGTGGCCCGCGATCTATCCCGGCCGCGCCCTGCGCAACGACTTCTTCGCGCAATGGCACGGCAAGGAGGAGGCGCTGGCCGAGCAGCAGAAGGCCGTGGAGGCGAGCTACGTCGCGACCGGCGCCAACGACTTCGCCCAGCGCGTGGTGTGGGCCGGCGAGAGCGTCGACCTGGTGCGCGACATCCCCTCGGCGCGCGACGTGATCGAGCGGATCGTCGAAGAGGCGGCATCCGTGCTGCGCGGCGGTGCGGCGATGGTCCGCAACTGATCCCGGGGCTGCACTAACGTGCCTTCCACCCAGACGTCATCGAAGTGTCTTGACGCCCTTCTGCTGGGGGCGCGCCCCCAGCAGAAGACCTGAGCCAGCCAAAACAGAACCTGCGCTAGTTTGGAAGGGCGCGCGCCGCGGTCAGGATCTCGTCGCGCGACGGGAATTTGCCCAAGCCGGACAGACCCTCGCTGCATTCGATTTTGGCCCAGCGCACCACGCCTCCGCGGTCGATCAGGAACTGGCCCTTGAGTTGCGGCCACTGCCGCTGCAGGTCTGCCTGGTCCGTCGGATTGGAGGCATAGCCATCGAGCTTGGAGAGCGCCTCGGCTGCCTGCATCACCGGCAGCGGCTCGGGCAGGGTGCCGTACGGATTGATGCGCGTGGTCTCGAGCGCGGTCATCAGCTCCGCTGTCGGTTCGGGCTTGGGCAGGCCATAGGCGCGATGTGTGGTGAGCTCGGGGTCCGCAGCAAGCCGCAGGCGAGTCGGGCGGTACTTGAAATAGAGCCGCGCGTTCTCCGGCGGCGTTGCCACGATGCACAGCGTTTCGACACCCTGCTCCTTCAGAGCCGGCTCGGTGCTCGCCATATCGGCGATCGAGCGGCGGCAGAACGGGCACCACAGACCGACAAACAGGGCCAGGAACAGCGGACTCCTGCCGCGAAAGTCCTGCAGCGCGATGGTGCCGCTGCCGTCGATGGCCGGAAGCGAGAATTCGGGCGCCGGCGTGCCGGCCGACACAGGTGAGATCGTCTCGTGGGTAGCATTCATGTGAAGCCTCCGTCCCGCACCCCCGGGTTCAATAGAGAAACGGCAGGACCAGCAGCGCGTCGGGCTCTACGCCGGCTCGTTCGCAGACTTCCTGGGCCTTTGCCAGGTAGAGCTCCGCCTTCGCTCCATCCCCGGCATCGAGATGAAGCGTAGCAAGTCCATCGTAGCAGGGGAATAGAAGCTGTGGTTCGCCGACTTTCTCGGCAAGCGCCAGCGCCTCCTGATAGGCAGCGAGCGCGGGCGCACGGTCGCCATGGCATTGGCGGATTTGGCCGAGCACGATCAGCGGTACGGCCAGATGGTCGATCAAGCCGAGCCGGCGGTCGAGGTCGACGGCGATCTCGGCTGCGGCGATGCCCTCGGCTTCGCAGCGGTTGGTCAGCGCGCAATAGGCCACTGCGAGGTTGGCCTGCAGCCGCGACTGGAACGCGAGGTCGCCGACCCGGCGCGCGACCGCCAGCCCGCGCTGGCAGGTCTCGATGCTGCGCGGCGGATCGAGCGAGCTTTGCAGCACGCTGAGGTTGGTGTAGCCGCGGCACGTCGCCTGCAGCAGGTCGTGGTGCTCGGCCAGCGCGATGCTCTGCTCGATCGTTCCCACCGCCTGCGCGAGTTGACCCATGCGCGCCAGTGCCACACCCAGCGTGTTGTACGCCTGGACCTTGGTGGCCGCGGTCTCGCGCGCGCGGTCGCCGTCGGACGGCTCGTCGGCCAGCGCCAATTCGGCGAGCGCCCGCTCCGCCCAGGCGATCGCATTCGCGTTGTCGCCGGCGCGAAAGGCGAGTCGCCCCAGTTCCTGATGGAGCTGCGCGCGTTCCACCGGATCGCCGTCCTCGCCCAGGCACTCGAGGCCCGCGTCGAAACAGGCGCGGGCGCGCTCGCGGTCGCCCGCGTCCCAGTGCAGCGCACCGATCTTGCGATGCAGGCGCGCCGCACCTGCACGGTCGCCCGCCGCCTCGAGCTCCGCGCGTACCGCCTCGTGGTGCGCCAGCGCATCGGCGCGCCGCCCGGTCAGCGCCAGCAGGTCGGCAAGCCGTTCGCGCACCAGGCGGACCTGATCCTCGCACGCGAGGCAGCCCGCCAGCGTGACCAGTGCGCGCTCGTAGAGGCGGATCGCGTCGTCATTGGCGTAGACGGCGCGAGCCCGGTCGCCGGCGGCCGTCAGGTAACGAGCGGCCCGGACCTTGTCCGACGTGAAGCTCCAGTGATGGCCCAGCGCCTCGAGGTCGCTGATCCGCACCGGCGATGGGCCGACCGCCTCCTCGAGCGCGCGGGCGGCGCGTTCGTGCAGCTCGCCACGCCGCGCCACCAGCTGGTTGTCGTAGACGACGTCGCGCAGAAGCGCGTGGCTGAACCGATAGTGCCGTCCATCGCGAGCAGGCCCTGCGTCGCGCACCAGGTCGGCCTCGACCAGTCGCTGCAAGGCCGTCCCCACATCGCCTGCGACGGCCTGGAGCAGCGCCTCGTCGAAGCTCACGCCGAGCACGGCGGCTGCCTGCAGCACGCGCCGCGTGTCGGCCGGAAGCTTGTCGACCCGCGACAGCAGCAGGCCGTGCAGCGTGGGCGGCAGGCTGACGGTCTCGATGGTCGCGTTGACGGCCCAGTGCTGGCCCTCGCGCACCAGCACTCCGCCGCTCACCAGGCTGCGCACGATCTCCTCGACGAACAGCGGGTTGCCGCCGGCGCGCGTGAGGATGAGGTCGCGCAGGCGCATGAAGGCCGCCTGCTGCGGGGCGCCGAACAGGCCGTCGATGAACCGCTTCGTCTCCTCCGGCGACAGTGCGGCGAGGCGGATCGCGGTCAGCTCGCTGCCGGCGATCGCCGCTGCGCGGCCGTCCGGCCGGTGCGCCAGCAGGATCATCAGGCGGCTGTCGGCGAGATGGGCGGCGAGGTCGCGCAGCAGGTCGACCGAGGCGGCGTCCGCCCAATGGAAGTCGTCGACGATGACCAGCAGCGGCCCTTGGGCGAGCCGGCGCTCGACGAGCAGGCGAGCGGCGAGCACGATCTGGCGCTTGAGCTGCTCGGGATCGAGGTCGACCGGCCGCGCCTCCTCGACACCCAGCAGGTAGCTCAACATCGGCGCCACCGCTTGCGCGATCGTCGGGTCGGCGCCGAGCGCTTTCAGGCCGTGCGCCAGCTTCTCGCGGGCCACGCCGAGCGTATCGCCCGCTTCGATGCCGTAGCCTTCGCGGAACAGCGCGGCGAACACGCCGTAGATCGGCTCGCCGAACGACGAGCAGGTGGCGCGGCGTACCACGGTGCCGGCGAGCCGGCCGCTCTCTTCCAGCCGGCCCAGGAACTCGGCGATCAACCGCGACTTGCCGCTTCCCGCATCGCCCGCCAGGTCGACGAGCTGCGCGCGGCCCTCCTGCATGCGGGCGAAGGCGGCCTGCAGGCGGTCGAGCTCGCCGTCGCGCCCGACCATCGGTGCGGCGAGACCGAACGCCGCCAGCCCGCGGGCGGAGCGCGGCTCGGCGAGCGCCCCTACCAGGCGATGCACCGCCATGGGCTCTGCCTTGCCGCGCAACGACACGCTGCCGGCCGGCTCGAAGGCGAAGCGATGGCTGACAAGAGCCTGGGTCGAGGCGGCGACGAGGATGGTGCCGGGCGCCGCCGCGCCAAGCAGGCGCGAGGCCGTGTTCACCGTGTCGCCGGTGACGTCGTAGGTCGCGCCTGCGCCATCGCCCAGGCTGCCGGCGACGACCGGTCCGGTATGCACGGCGATGTGCAGGGTGACGTCCTGGCCAAGCCGCGCTGTCCACTCGGTGCTCAGCGCCTTGGCGCCCGCGAGCATGTCGAGGGCCGCTTCGAGCGCCCTTTCGGGATCGTCCTCGTGAGCGACCGGCGCGCCGAACAGGGCGAGCACGGCGTCCCCCAGGTACTTGGCAACGAAACCGCCGCGGCGGCTGACGGCCTGGCCGAGGGAGTCGAACAGGACCCCCTGGAAGGCGCGCACCTCCTCGGGGTCGAGACGCTCGGACAGCGAGGTGAAGCCGCAGAGGTCGGCGAACAGCACGGTGACCGGGCGGCGGTCTGCCTCGTCCGGCCTGCGCTTCGGCGCAGCCGCCGGCCGCTGCGCCGCGCCGCAGCGCGGGCAGAAGGCGAAGTCCACCTGGATCTCGAAACCGCAGCCGGCACAGGTCATCGACAGGCTCTTCAACCGGCCGAAGCCGGAACGGAGCCGCACCTTAGCCGATACGGCCGGGACCGACCACGCTCGGTCGGCTACACGCCGACCAGTCGCGTCAGATCCTGCATCTGCTCCAGCACGTAGGTCTCGCCCTTCGCGAGGTGCGCGCGGCTGCAGTAGAGGCGCTCGGAGTTCCTGCCCCAATGAAGGGAGCGGACGGCGGAGAGGTCCTCTCCGCAGAAATAGCAGGCGTGTGCCGTCGGAATCGGCGGCGCCGGCCTGTCGAGGAGCATGGGCGCTTTCATGCGTGGCCCATGAACTGGGCGTGCTCGAAGCCCAGGATGCAGAGCGGCTGGCACACCCATACCAGGGAGTATCTCAACTCGTTCTCGAACCGGTAGTGGAGCAGGCCGACGACGCCATCCGACATGGCGCATTCGGTGCCGCAGTGAGGGCATTTCGCGACGGCGCGCAGCATCTCGGGCGCAATGAACGCCATGGGTTCGATCGAATGAAGCATGCCAACCCCTTCCCCGGTCGCTCTTCATCATCCGGTTCAGCAGAACACGAATCGTCGGTCGGCGCGATGGGCGAAGGCCGCTGGGTCTCGAAACACAAAGGTCGCGTTTGTCCAATCGTCGACAGCGCGGCGAAGCCATGCAGAATGGTGCCACCATGACCAAGGCCGAGGCGATCGCCCGGGACGAATGGCGGCGCGCGCACGTGCCGCTCTACAACGACCAGAAGCTGAAGCTCGGTGTCTTCAGCGTCAATTGCAGCTACGGCGTCAACATCAGCCACGCGCCGACCACGTTCAGGATCACGTGGGAGCATACGCTGGAGATCGTGCGGCGCGCCGACGCGATGGGCTTCGAGCTGGCCCTGCCGGTGGCGCGCTGGCGCGGCTTCGGCGGCACCACCGACTTCAACGGCGAATCGTTCGAGACCTACACCTGGGCGGCGGGGCTCGCGCAGGCGACGAAGAACATCATGGTCGCCGCGACCAGCCACGTGCCGACGATCCATCCGATCGTCGCCGCCAAGCAGGCGACCACCATCGACCACATCTCCAACGGCCGCTTCGCCCTCAACCTGGTGATGGGCTGGTTCACGCCCGAGATGCAGATGTTCGACGGCACCCAGCGTGCGCACGACGACCGCTACCGCTACGGCGCCGAATGGCTGACGGTGGTCAAGCGCCTGTGGACCGAGGAGGCGCCGTTCGACTTCGAGACCGCCGACTTCCACATCCGGCAGGCGCAGGCCCATCCCAAGCCGATCCAGAAGCCGCATCCGGTGCTGATCAACGCCGGCCACTCGCCGGCCGCCACCGAGTTCTCCGCCCGCGAGGTCGACTTCTCCTTCGTCGGCAACGACAGCCTCGACTCGGTCCGCGCCGTCGCCAGGCGCATGCGCGACAAGGCGCGCGACGATTACGGCCGCGACATCGGCATCTGCACCTCGGCGCTGGTGGTGTGCCGCGAGACCGAGGCCGAGGCCCGTGCTGCGTACCGCAGCATCATCGAGCACGGCGACCGGGTTGCGGCGGAAAACCTGATGCGGGTGCTGGGCATCGAGAGCCAGTCCTTCAACGAACGCATCGAGAAGTACCGCGAGCGCATCGTCGCCGGCTGGGGCACCAACCCGGTCCTCGGCACGCCCGAGCAGGTGACCGAGCAGCTCGGCAAGATGTCGGCGGCGGGAGTCGACGGCGTTGTGTTCGGCTTCCTCGACTACAACGAGGAGCTCAAGTACTTCGACGCGGCGGTGATGCCGCTGCTGAAGCAGGCCGGCCTGCGCAAATAGCTTCGTGCGGAACAGACACACCCAACTGTCGCCACACTGGTGCGGACAATCGCTGCCCATTCCACGGGAGGAGTCCATGAGCCAGCAATCGATGCAGGTCGAGTTGTTCGAAGGGACGAACGCGCTGATCACGGCGTGGATGAAGCGCCGCCAGGAGGCGGTCGAGACCGGCCTTGCGGCCCTGCAGAAGATTTCGGCCAGCCAGGATCCCGCGCTTGCGGCGCGGATCTGCGCCGACTGGATGGGCGGCAGCCTCAATCGCATGCTCGCCGACTTCACCGACGCGCGCGACCATGGCGTGCGGCTGGTCGAAATCGGCCAGAAGACGGTGCAGACGGTGATGCAGGCCCAGGCGCAGACCGTCGCCGGCGAGGTCGCGAAGACCGCGGCCACGACCGAGAGCACGCTGCGCGCCGCGGCGTAGCTACTTCTTCTTCGGCTTCCGCGCCTCGACCGCCTGGGCGACGCTCAGGAAGATGCGGTCGGAACCGAGCAGGGCGAGCACGCCGAAGCGTTCGAGCGAGCGGCGGGCGCGGGCCGATTCCAGCCGGGCGATCGCGAAGTCGATGCCGCGGCCGCGGCAGTCCTCGATCACCTCGCGCAGCGCCTGCGCCGCCGTGTAGTCGACCTCGGCGATGCCGAGCGCTTCGAGCACCAGGGTGTCGAGAGGCCGCTTGGCGATCTCCGCTGCCATGCTGCGACGGAAGACGTCGGCGTTGGCGAACAGCAGCGGCGCGGCGAAGCTCACGACCAGCACGCCGGGCTCCCGGTCGCCGGTCTCGCGCTGGCTCTGGGGCCACCAGATCGTCGTGCCCGGCACCCGGGTGAGCTCGACCACCTCGGTGCGGGTGGCGATCCATACGCCGTGCAACAGCGACAGGCCGACGCCGATCGCCACGCCGGTCGGCACCGGCAGCAGGATCACCGCCGCCGCGGTGACGGCGATCAGCGCGAACTCGCCGAGCGCCTGCCGCGCGACGGTGGCGATGACGCCGAAGCGCACGATGCGCAGCGCCACGAACAGCAGCAGCCCGGCCAGCGCCGCATGCGGCACGTGCGCCAGCAGCCCGCCGCCCGCCAGAGCGACCGCCGCCACCACCAGCGCGGCGAGCAGCGCCGCGGCCTGAGACGTGCCGCCCGCCTCGCGCACGATCGCGGTGCGCGGTGGGCTGGCATTGACCGGGAAGCTGCCGAGCATCGCCGCGCCCAGGTTGGCCGCGCCCAGCCCGACGAAGTCGCGGTTGACGTCGGCGCCGCGGCGGCCGGCAAACGAGCGGCTGACCGTCGCCGTCTGCATCATCACGATCAGCGCGATCAGCAGCGCCAGCGGCAGCAGATCGCGCAGCGCCTCGATCTGCAGCACCGGCCGCACCAGGGCGGGCCCGCCGCCCGGCAGCGCGCCCAGCACCTCGACGCCGCCCGCCTCCGGGCCAGGGCCCTCGAGCCCGAACCGCCCCACCAGCACCGTCGCGACGATGATCGCCACCAAAGCCCCGGGCAGGCGCGGGTTGATCCACTCGGTCAGCAGCGTCAGCCCCAGCACGCCGAGCGCGATCGCGACCGGCCAGGCGCGCGCCCCGGGTGCGGCATGAACCAGCGCCACCACCTGCTGGGGCAGGTTGCCGCCGGGCTTGGCGATGCCCATCACGTCGGGCAACTGCGAGACCACGATGTGCACGGCGATGCCGGCGAGGAAGCCGGTGATGATCGGCGTCGACAGCAGGTCGGCGATCCAGCCGAGCTTGAGCAGGCCGGCCAGCAGCAGCAGCGCGCCGACCATGATGGCGAGCGTCACGGCCGAGCCCTCCATCCCTGCGCCGGCGGCGGCGAGCGCGCCGAGCATCGCCGCGAAGATCGGCGTGATGGTCGAATCGGCGCCGACCGTCATCACCCGGCTGGCGCCGAACAGGGCGAAGGCCAGGGTGGCGCCGATGAAGGCATAGAGGCCGATGTTGGGCGCGAACCCGCCCAGCTTGGCGGTCGCCATCTGCTCGGGGATGGTGATGGCGGCGAGCGTCAGGCCGGCGGCCAGGTTGCGCAGCAGGACGCCGGCCGCGGGCCGGCGGGAGGGAGCCTTGGAATCCGGCATCGGGCGATTGCTTCACGACGATGAAAGGCCCGACTCGCGGGAAACGCAATGACGTCTTGCGCCCGACCGGCGCGCACCCGGCACAAGACTTGGTTAGTGGCTCGAGGTCGGCGGCTTGCCAGCCCAGGCGGTGCGATCGCCGCTGCGCGCGTGGCTCTTCGCCAGCTCGAGCCACAGCGCGGCCAGCTCCAGCTCCCGGAGCACCTGCCTTTCGTCGGCGGCCTCCAGCGCGCGCCGGCCGCAACGGGTCGCCTCGTCGATGCACTCCAGCACCGACTTCATCGCGGCACGCTGTGGACCGCCACCTCCGGCGCGGTTGCTCGTTCGACCTGGCGTTTCGCCACCTGCTCCAGGAACGACCCGGTCACGGTGGTGACGAGCAGGCCGAATACGATCAACGCACCCATCGTCGCAACCAGTCTCACCGACCCCTCCAAGATTCCCACGCGGTCGACGATCCACCCGGAACGGCCGTTCTGCCAGCGGCGCAAGCGCGACCCAGGCCGTGGGCCGCGTGGCTTTTCGAGACCCGCGCTCAGCTCGCCTGCCGCACCGGCTCGGCCTCGATCCTGTCGAGCGGCTCGTCGGCGAGCGTCGCCTCGAAGGCGCGCAGGCGCTTGTAGATCGAAAGCAGCGACACGATCGTCGTCCACGACCGCACCAGGTACTGGAACGACTCCTCGACCCGGCCGAAGGCGCGGGTGGTCTGGGTCAGCACGCCGAGCGTCAGCCCGCCGGCGACGATGGTCGGCGCCAGGGCGATGTAGGGCACCAGCACGCCGGCCTGCAGGTAGCCGTAGCGCACGACGTTGAAATAGAGGTAGTTCGCGTAGAGCCGGAAGTAGTTCGCCCGTACGTCGGCGAACAGGCCGCGCAGGGTCGGCGGGTCGGCGCGCCCGGCATCGTCCTCGCCCAACACCAGCTCCTTGCGGTAGGCCGCCTCGACCCGCTGGTTGCGGAAGGTGAGCCCCGGCAGCCGGATGCCGGCCGCCGCCAGGGCGCCGGTGCCGAGCGCGGCCCAGATCACGGCGACGAACACCAGCGCCTGCGGCAGCGGGCCGACCAGCGGCAGCTCCTTCACGTAGGACGACAGGCCCCACAGGATCGGCAGGAAGGCGATCAGGGTCATCAGCGCCTGGACCAGGCTCGCGCCCAGCCCCTCGACGGTGTCGGCGAAGCGCTGCGTGTCGTCCTGGACGCGCTGCGAGGCGCCCTCGATGTGGCGCAGCTCCTGCCAGTGCTCGACGTAGAACTCGTTCATCGCCGTGCGCCAGCGGAACACGTAGTGGCTGGTGAAGAAGGCGGTGCCCACGGCGGTGAAGATGTAGACCATGGCGATCCAGCCGAACGTCCAGAGCTGGCCGAAGAAGGCCTCCAGCGAGACCGAGCCCGGCTTGCCGAGCGCCTGCTGCACCATGTTGTAGAAGGTGCCGAACCAGCCGTTGATCATCACGTCGAGCTGCACCTGGAACCACAGCAGGAAGACGATCAGCGCCGAGCCCCAGGCCGACCAGCGCGCCCAGCGGTGCGGCAGCAGCCACGCCGCGCCGGCGCAGAACACGACGCCGAAGACGATCATGTACTGGTAGAGCCAGATGTCCTGCCCGGTCAGCGCCGCGACGCCGCCCGCCGCGGCCGGCGCGCCGGCCGGCGGGTAGGGGAAGCCGGCCAGGCCGCCGAGGCTGAGCTCGGGCCCGAGGTCGCGGGCCATGCCGTACCACAGGGCCATGGCGAGCGCGCTCCAGATCAGCGCGGCGGGGAAGAAAAGGCGAGGGGTCGGGAAGAAGGAGGCGAACATGGGGTATCAATAGCGGCCCGGGCCCGCCGGAGCCATGCGGGCGGGAGGGCTTCCCGTGGCAACCGGCCCGGCCGGGATCGGCGTTGCCTTCGAACCCTGATGCGATGAGACTTGGGCAGATCATGAGAGCAGGCAGGAATTCGGCGGTCGACACCGCCACGCGCATCGCCGCCGGCGACGACCGCACGCAGTACGACGCGTTCGCCATCACGCTGCACTGGCTCACCGCGGCGCTGGTGCTGGCGCAATTCGGGCTGTCGCAGACCTGGGACTGGTTCGGCAAGCCCACCGAGCACCTGATGGTCGTGGCGCACATGTCGTTCGGCATCGTCCTCGCCGCCGTGGTCGTCGCCCGGGTCGGCTGGCGCCTCGTCCCCGGCCATCAGATGCCGTCCGCGGTCTCGGGCTGGGTCGAGCTGGCCTCCAAGGCGGTGCACTGGCTGCTCTACGCCCTGCTGGCGGCGGAAGCGGTGCTGGGTTTCCTGCTGCGCTGGTCGGGCAACGAGGCGATGAGCTTCTTCGGCCTTCAGATCCCGTCGCCCTTCGCGCCGTTCTCCAAAGCGGCGCACCATCTGATCGGCAATCTCCACGAGTGGAACGGCTGGGCCATCGTCATCCTGGCGACAGGCCACGCGGCCGCGGCGCTCTATCACCATTACGTCCTGCACGACCGCGTGCTGTCGCGCATGCTTCCGACCGTGCAGGCGCGTTGAGATGCGATTCTCGTCCACTCGTCGCCGCGTCCTGGCCGGCGTTGCCACGACCCTGCTGCTGCCCGCCGCGGCGCGCGCCCAG
>JAFEFF010000106.1 GCA_018240745.1 Pseudomonadota bacterium | reverse complement strand
TCGACCGCGACCAGGCAGCCCTCCATCGCGGCGAAACGCTCGAACGCCTTTTCGAGGCCGCCCATGGCATCGGCCGAGCGCCGGTTCACCGAGGCGAGCACGCGCTGCGTCGGCGCGATTCCGCGTACGATCTCCAATGTCCTCGGTCGGAACGACGTCAGGATCGCCATGTCCTCGAGCTTGCGTGTGCGAATGACGTCGATGAGTCGCTGCTCCAAACCAGGATACGGTCGGCTGTTCTCATCGGTCTTGATCTCGATATGCAGCTCGATGCTGCTGCCGGCAAAGACGTCGAGCACCTGGTCCAGAGTGGGTACGCCTGCGCCGCCGCCATCGCGCAGCGGCGTTTCCGCAAGTTCGGCCGCCGTGCAGTCGGCGACCACCCCGATTCCCTCCGTCGTCCGTTCGAGCGTCGGATCGTGGATGACGACCAACTCGCCGTCGAAAGTGACATGGACGTCGAACTCGACACCCTCGATGCCGAGCGCGCGCGTGCGCTCGAAACCGTCGAGGCTGTTCTCCGGCCACAGGTTGCGCGCGCCGCGGTGCCCGATGATGGCGACCTTGTTTTCCAACATCGACCAATCCTTTCACGCCCCCGGGGGCGGGGCCAAACGCAGGCTTTTCCGCAAACACCTCGGCTTGCGCTAAACTCCACCCATGTCGGGAAAGATTCTCGCGCTCGCCGGTGGTGTGGGCGGCGCCAAGTTGGCCTTGGGCCTTGCTCATCTGCTGCCGCCTGCCGAACTCACCGTTGCGGTCAACACCGCCGACGACTTCGAGCATCTCGGCCTGAGCATCTGCCCCGACCTCGACACGGTGATGTACACCCTGGCCGGCGTCGCCAATCCCGAAACCGGCTGGGGCCGGCGCAACGAGACATGGACCGTGATGGAGGCACTCGGCCAGATCGGCGGCGAGACCTGGTTTCGCCTCGGCGACAAGGACCTCGCCGCGCACATCGAGCGCACGCGCCGGCTGCGCGCCGGCGAGAGCCTCTCGACGGTCATGCGCGACCTCGCCGCACGATTGGGCGCGAAGCCCGCGATCGTGCCGATGTCCGACGATCCGGTGCGCACCATGGTGATGACCACCGACCGGGGCGAGCTTGCCTTCCAGGACTGGTTCGTGCGGCTGCGCTGCGCGCCCGCGGTCAGGTCGGTACGCTTCGCCGGCGCCGAAAAAGCGCAGCCGCATCGGGCACTGACGGACCTCGACGACCTGCGCGGCATCGTCGTCTGCCCGTCCAATCCTTTCGTCAGCGTGGCGCCGATCCTGGCGGTGCCGGGCGTGCGGGCGGCGCTCGTCGAGGCAAAGGCGCCGCGCGTGGCGGTGACGCCGATCGTCGGCGGACAGGCGATCAAGGGCCCGGCGGCCAAGATGCTGGCCGAGCTCGGCCACGACGTCTCGGCGCTGGGCGTCGCGCGTTACTACCGCGACTGGGTCGACGGCTTCGTGCTCGATGCCCAGGACGCGGGCCTCGCGCCGGAGATCGAGGCGCTGGGGATGAAGGTGCGGGTCGCCGACACCGTGATGCGAAACGATGATGACAAGCGGCGCCTTGCCGCCCGGGTGCTCGAATTCGTGGACGAACTCGCGGTCTCTGGGCAACACTCCTGACCGCATGCTCACGGCCGTCGTCCCGATGAAATCCATGGAGCTCGCCAAGACACGCCTGTCCGGCGTGCTCGACGGCGCGGGCCGGCATGCACTGGCGCGGCAGATGCTCGACCATGTGCTGGCGACCCTGCGCGAGGCGGGGCTCGACAGCGTCCATGTGGCGAGCGCCGACGAGGGCACCGGCGACCTCAACACCGACGTCGCCGCCGCTGCGCGTCGCGTGCAGCAAGAGGGCGCGCGCGAATTGCTGCTGGTCATGGCCGACCTGCCCTATCTCGCCGCCTCGGACATCGCCGCCATGATCGAGGCTGGCCGGACCAGCGACGTGGTGATCGCCGAGGCCAAGGACGGCGGCACCAACGCCCTGCTGTTGCGGCCGCCGACGGTGCTGAAGTTCGCCTTCGCGACCTCGCGGCCGAGCGCCGCGTTCCATGCCGACCATGCGCGGAACGTGGGTATTGAACCGGCGATCGTGCGGCGACCGGGGCTTGCACGCGACATCGATACGCCGGACGATCTGAAGGCCCTCGTTTCCGATCACCCTGCGTACCGGGTCTTTCGCCATGTCGCCTGAGTTGCCTGACGAGTTCTTGGCCCGCGATCCCGGTTCGCTGATGCGCGAAGCGGCCGCGATCCGCGATGCCGCCTTCGGCGACCGCGTCACCTTCTCCAAGAAGGTGTTCATCCCGCTGACGCACCTCTGCCGCGACAATTGCGGCTACTGCACCTTCGTGCATCCGCCGAAGAAGGGCGAAGCCGCCTATCTCTCGCCCGAGCAGGTGCTCGGGATCGCGCGTGCCGGCCAGGCGGCTGGCTGCGCCGAGGCGCTGTTCACCCTGGGCGACAAGCCCGAGCTCAAGTGGAAACCCGCCGCCGAGGCGCTGGCGGCAATGGGCTACGCCACGACGCTCGATTATCTCGCGGCAATGGGCGCGCTGGTCTTCAAGGAGACCGGCCTGCTGCCGCATTTCAATCCCGGCCTGATGGACGCGGCCGACCTCGCGAAGCTGCGCAGGTCCTCGGTGTCGATGGGCATCATGCTCGAGAGCGCCGCCGACCGGCTGGGCGAACGCGGTGGCCCGCATTTCGGCGCGCCCGACAAGGTGCCGGCGCTGAGGCTCGCGACCCTGAAGGCGGCGGGCGAGGCCAAGGTGCCGTTCACCTCCGGCATCCTGATCGGCATCGGCGAGACCCGCGCGGAGCGGATCGAGGCGCTGCTGGCGCTGCGCGACCTGCACGAGCAGCACGGCCATCTGCAGGAAGTCATCATCCAGAACTTCAAGGCCAAGCCCGACACGCGCATGGCCGACGCCCCCGAGCCGTCGTTCGACGAGCTGCTATGGACCATCGCCGTCGCTCGCCTGATCTTCCGCGACACGCTCTCCGTCCAGGCGCCGCCCAACCTGCAGGAGCCGGGCTATGGCCGCCTGATCGAAGCCGGCATCGACGACTGGGGCGGCGTCTCGCCCGTCACGCCCGATCATGTGAATCCCGAGCGCCCGTGGCCGCAGCTCGACGCGCTGGCGGCCGAGAGCCTGCGCTACGGCAAGGTTCTCACCGAGCGCCTCGCGGTCTATCCGCGCTATGTGCAGGACAAGGCCTGGATCGATCCGGCATTGCGGCCGCGCGTGCTGCAGATGAGCTCGGCGAGCGGCCTGCGTCGCGACAACGACTGGAAGCCCGGGCTCGTCATGGCGATGCCGGCCGACGACATGGCGACGCTGGCGGTGCCGTCGGTGCGGCCGAGCGCCAGCCTGGCGCCGGTCGTCGATCGCGCGATGCGCGGCGAGGATCTGTCCGAAGGCGACATCGTGCGGCTGTTCGAGGCGCGCGGTGCCGACTTCGCGGCGGTGGCGCGAGCCGCCGATGCGCTGCGCAAGGAGGTGGTGGGCGACACTGTCTCCTACGCCGTCGTGCGCAACATCAATTACACGAACATCTGCTACTTCCGTTGCGGCTTCTGCGCCTTCTCCAAGGGCAAGCTCGCCGCCAACCTGCGCGGCTCGCCCTACGACCTCACCACGCAGGAGATCGTGCG
>JAFEFF010000105.1 GCA_018240745.1 Pseudomonadota bacterium | reverse complement strand
CAGGCGTCGGACAATTCCTTGATGCGGCCGGCGCCGAAACGGATCGAGGTCGGGTAGTTCCAGTTCCCCACCAGCGCCATCAGATGATTTCCGTCCGTCTAAGTTCATTCATGGAGGTTCACCGACGCAGTTCGTACTGCTGGGACACCACTGTCGGACCGGTGGAGCATCGTGGGAATGTCATCGGCCTCTCCGGCGAAGAACATCTTCGGCTGTCATGTCTTGGTCATCGTAATTTTCGTTGTGCCTTTCCTCTGCCTCCTCCTTTGCTGCTTCTTCGTCCATCATCTGCTCTACCTCATCAGCATAGCCCAGCTCCTTCGCGCGCAGGGCACGCCACTCTGTCGCTAACTGTTCTTGTTTCTGTCGACCTCGTTCGTCCATGATCCGTTTGACATGAGGCGAGGTCACGGCGTTCAGGCACAAGCCTTCGGCCATGGCTCTATCGATCTCCCGCTGCTCCAAGCGCTCAAGATCGTCAGGGTGACACTCGTACAGCAGAACAAACTCGAAACTGGCGCTACGCGGGTCGCTTTGCCAAAGCGCGCGCAGCTTTGGGCAATGGTGGCTCCCGTCGTGCAGCTCGATCCGATGCTGTTGCCATCGGCGATACACGCTTGTGGACGCGCCGATATAGCGCCGACCGCTGGCAATGTGGACGATGGCATAAATTCCGGTTGTCATCTGATCGACCTCTGTTTGGGATGATAGCGACCACGTCTGGTGGAAAGGAAAGCTTGCGACACTTGGACTATCTGTTCCGATTCGGCCAAATGCGGGCCCCTTGTCAGATGATTTCCATGTAACGGTCGAGCTCCCATTCCGTGATGGCCTTGCGGAACTCCCGCTCTTCCCACTCACGCGTTGCCGAATAATGATCGACGAAGGCATCGCCGAACAAATCGCGCGCCGCCTTCGAGCCCTTCAGCCTGGCGGCCGCCTCCATCAGGGTGTGCGGAAGCTGCGACCTCGCCGGATGCTTCTTCTCGTAACTGTTGCCGGCGATCGGCTCGCCCGGATCGATCCTGTTCTCGATGCCCCACAGGCCCGAACCGACCGCGGCGGCGAGCGCGAGGTACGGGTTCGCGTCGGCCGCCGCGATCCGGTACTCGACCCGCGCCGACTTCGGCGAACCCGGGATGACACGCAGTGCGCAGGTCCGGTTCTCGACGCCCCAGGCCGAGACGATCGGCGCCCAGAAGCCGGGGATCAGCCGGCGATAGGCGTTCACCGTCGAGGCGACCATGCCCAGCAGCTCGGGCATCAGCGCCTGCTGGCCGCCGACGAACTGGCGGAAGGTCCTGCTCATGCGATGCGGCGCCTTGTCGTCGAAGAACACCGGCTTGCCGTCCTTCCACAGCGACACGTGCATGTGGCCGCCGCAGCCCGGCCAGTCCTTCGACCACTTGGCCATGAAGGTGGCGAGCCAGTCGCGCTTCTGCGCCAGCACCTTGGTGAAGAGCTTGAACAGCGCCGCGCGGTCGGCCGCCTCCAGCCCTTCGGCGACACGCAACGCGGCCTCGAGTACGCCGGCGCCGGTCTCGGTGTGCATGCCCTCGATGCCCATGTCCATGGTCTCGCACAGGGCCAGCAGGTCGCGGTACCAGTCGCTCAGCACCGAGTTGCGCAGCACCGAATAGCCGAAGAAGCCGGGCGAGATCGGCTTCAGGTTCCTGTAGCCCTTCTCGCGGATCGAATGGGCCGTCTCGGCGAAGACGAAGAATTCGTACTCGAAGCCGACCCGCACCTCGTAGCCGAGCCCGTTCGCGCGGCCGATCACCCGCCGCAGAACGGCCCGCGGGCAGAGCGCTTCGGCCGGCCCGGTGAACTCGCACAGGAACATCAGGTTGCCCGGCTCGGTCGCGATCTCGCGGCAGGTCTGCGGCAGGATGCGGACGGTGGCATCGGGATAGGCCGTGTGCCAGCCGGTGTAGGCGACGTTGTCGTAGAGCTGGTCGTTGCTGTCCCAGCCCAGCACCACGTCGCAAAAGCCCATCCCGCCCTCGAGGGCCGACTTGAACTTGTCGATGTGCAGGTATTTTCCGCGCAGCACGCCGTCGAGGTCGTGGACCCCGACCTTGACGTGGCTGAGGCCGCGCTGCCTGACGATCTTCAGTGCATCGGCCGCCGTCCTGACCTGGCGCGGTTCCATTCCCTCTCCCCTGCTGCCCGGCCGCAGACTAGCTGCCGGGACCTCTCGGAAGCCAGAGGACAACGCAGTCACATTGCAATTGCACCGACACCCCGCCTAAGTTTCGGGGTGGCTGCAACGGCTCCCTCGGCGCGCGCGCGCGTGTATGCGGTCCTTCGACCGTCCGATCCCGGACATGCCGGACGGCAATGGCGCGCCTTCCATCTGATCGCCCTGGCCGCCGGCCTGCTCGCCGTCGCCCTGCTGTCGGTCGAGGGCCTGCCGCCGGGTCTCGACCAGTTCCTGACGGTGATCGTCGAAGTCGTCGCGATCGTGTTCTTCGCCGAGTACATCATCCGGCTGTGGACGGCGCCCGAGGCCGCCCGCTTCGCCGGCCTGTCCGACGGCATGGCGCGCCTGCGCTGGGCGCTGTCGGGCAACGGGCTGATTGGGCTGCTGGCGGTGGTGCCGATCGCGGCCGTCAGCTCCGGAACCGTCCACCCCGACAGCGACTGGCTGCCGATCTTCTGCGTGCTGTGGATCCTCAAGCTCAGCATCCACGCCCCGGCGCTCAATACGCTGGCGCGCGTGATCGTCAACGAACGCGCCTCGCTGGCCAGCGTCGTGATCATCTTCATCACGGTGCTGGTCACGGCGGCGACCTTCACCCATCTGCTCGAACGCCACGAGCAGCCGCAGGTCTTCGGCAGCATTCCCGACGCCCTGTGGTGGGCGGTGGTCACGCTGACGACCACCGGCTACGGCGACGTCGTGCCCCATACGGTCGCCGGCAAGATGGTCGGCTCGGTGGTCATGGTGAGCGGCATCCTGGTGCTGGCGCTGATGACCGGTATCCTGGCGACCGGCTTCGCCGAGGAGGAGCGCCGGCGCGAGTATCTGCGCGTCTGGGACCAGGTGACGCGGGTGCCGCTGTTCACGCAGCTCGGCACCGTTACCCTGTCGGAGATCGTGAGCAAGCTGCGCGTGCGCCACTACCCGGCGCGCATTGTCGTGGTGCGCCGCGACGAGCCGGGCGATTCCATGTTCTTCATCTCCGAGGGCCAGGTCGAGGTGCGGCTGCCGCGCGGCTCGGTCACCCTGGAGCAGGGCGGCTTCTTCGGCGAGATGGCCCTGCTCGACCGGTTGCCGCGCAGCGCCACCGTGGTCACCTCGCAGCCGACCACCCTGCTGGTGCTCTACGCCAGCGACTTCTACGAGATCGCCGCCAACATTCCGTCGCTGGTCGAGGCGGTCGAGCACGAGGCACGGCGCCGGCGCGCCGAGAACCAGGGCAGGGCGATGCCGACCGAGGCGTCGTGAGGCGGGGCGTTGCCGCGACCCCCGATCCCTCTGGCGCAAGCTGAGCTCAACAGCCCTCCCGAAAACCCGTCGTCCCGAGTCGCGCGGGGTAACCCCCGCGCTTTAGCGAAGCGCAGCCGAGGGACCTCTTTTGGCGGCAGATGCTTCGAAAAGAGATCCCTCCACTTCGCCTCGCTACGCTCGGCTCCGGTCGGGATGACGGAGTTGGGTGGGAGGGCTGTTGTGGCCGGCCTCCGGCCTTTCGGCTATATCGCGGACCATGTCGCTCATTACGCCCGTCATCCTGGTCGGCGGCTCAGGCAAACGCCTGTGGCCGCTGTCGCGCGAGAGCATGCCCAAGCAGTTCGTGCCGCTGCTCGGCAAGCAGTCGACCTTCCAGCAGACGCTCCTGCGGGTGACCGACCGCAGCCTGTTTGCACGGCCCGTGATCGCGACCAACGATGCCTATCGCTTCATGGCCGAGAGCCAGGCGCGTGAGATCGGCATGGAGATCGACATTCTGGTCGAGCCGTCGCGACGCGATTCCGGCCCGGCGATGGCCGCCGCCGCGGCCTATTGCCGGGACCTCGGCGCGACGGCCGTGCTGGCGCTGGCGTCGGACCATCTCGTGATCGGCGCCGAGGAGTTCCGCGCGGGCTGCCGCGACGGTCTCGTCGCCGTCGAGCAAGGCGGCATCGTCACCTTCGGCATCCCGCCGACCGAGCCCAAGACCGACTACGGCTATATCCGCCCCGGCAGCGAGCATATCGGCGCGGCGCAGAAGGTGGCGGCGTTCGTCGAGAAGCCCGACGCCAAGACCGCGCTGCGCTACATCGCCGAGGGACTGCTGTGGAACAGCGGCAACTTCCTGTTCCCGCCGGCCCTGCTGCTGTCGGAGATGACCCGCTTCGAACCGGCGATGGCCGAGGCCGCGCAGGAGGCCGTGGCCAAGGCGAGGAAGACCGGCTCGACGGTGTTCCTCGATGCCGATGCCTTCGCCAGGGCGCCGGCCAAGTCGATCGACTATGCGGTCATGGAGCGCACCGACAAATGCTGGGTCGTGCCGGCGAAGTTCCGCTGGTCCGACCTCGGCACCTGGGACGCGCTGCTCGATATCGGCAATGCCGATTCGGCCGGCAACGTGACCGAAGGCCCGGTCGAGATCGACCATGTGCGCAACTCCTATGTCCGCTCGGACGGCCCGCTGACCGCGGTGATCGGCGTCGAGGACGTGGTCGTGGTGGCGATGAACGATGCCATGCTGGTCGGCCATCGCAACAATCTGCCGCGGCTGAAGGACGTCGTGCAGCGCATGACCGAGGGCAAGCATCGCGCGGCCACCGAGCACGTCGTGATGCACCGGCCATGGGGCAGCTACCAGGACATCGACCGCGGCGAGCGCTTCCGCGCCAAGCGCCTCACCGTCAATCCCAAAGGCAAGCTCAGCCTGCAGAGCCACAACCGCCGCGCCGAGCACTGGGTGGTCGTGAAGGGCACCGCCGAGGTAACGCTCGACGGCAGGATCACGATCCTCCGCGAGAACGAGTCGATCTACATCCCGATCGGCGGCGTCCATCGCCTGGCCAATCCCGGCAGCGAGCCGCTGGAGGTCGTCGAGGTTCAGACCGGCGACTATCTCGAGGAGGACGACATCGTCCGCTACGAGGATGTCTACGCGAGGGTCTGATGGCCGGCTTCGGCGCCCACCACGAATGGGGCAAGCTCCGTAAAGCCGTGATTGGCATCTCGCCCGCCGAGGACTTCGTGGTCTTCCACGAAGAGTCGATGCGCTGGCAGGTCCCACCGGAGGACGAATTCAGCCGCAAGCATGCCGGCCGGCGCCTGTTCGAGCTCGATCCCGAGTGGGCGCACCGCATGGAACGGCAGGTCGACGCGCTGGCCGAGCGGGTCGCGCGCGAGGGCGTCACCGTCCACCGGCCCGAGCGACTGCGCGGCGTCGAGCGCACCTTCCTCGCCCCCAATAGCGGAGGCACGCAGCTCTTCCCGCGCGACGCCATGATCGTGGTCGGCGAGCACGTGATCGACGCCTCGCTGCGGCTGCTCTGCCGGCAGCGCGAGCGCTACGGGCTGCGGCCGCACATCCAGAGTCTGGCCGCGCACGGCGCGCGCTGGGCGAGCGTGCCGCTCGGCTCGCCGGGCTGCGTCGACGGGCCGTTCCTCGAGGGCGGCGACACGCTGCTGAACGGTCACGAAGTCTATGTCGGCATGTCGGGCTGCGCCTCCGACATGGCGGGCATCGACTGGCTGCAGGCGCTGCTCGGCGCGCGCTATCGCGTGATCCCGGTGGCGCTGCGTTCCAACGTGCTCCACCTCGATTGCGCGCTGGGCCTGGTCAAGCCCGGCCTGCTGGTCTGGTGCCCCGAGAAGCTGATCGACGGCCTGCCGCGGACGCTGCGCGAGTGGGAGGCGATCACGGTCTCCGGGGACGAGGCCAACAGGCTTGCGACCAACGGCCTGGTCCTCGAGGAAGGCCGCATGATCGTCGATGCCGACAATGCGCGGGTGATCGACGAGCTGCGCAAGCGCAAGGTCGACGTCATCCCCCTGCCCTTCGACGGCCCGATCCGGGTCGGCGGCGGCCTGCGCTCCGCCCACCATCCGCTGTGGCGAGAAAGCGTGCTGGCCTGATCCCGGGACGAAATCCCACTGGCGAAGACGCTGAGGTTCATCTGAGAATTTCCCTTTGCTGGCCGATCTTGGCATTACATTCATGAATCCAACGCCCAACCGCTTCAGCAGCGGGACGCACGTTTCCCTGTAGTTCCCGATTGAATATGAACTCCGCGATCCACTGCCGAGCGCCATCTGGCAATTGTTCTCTTCGATATCGCTCGATTTCATTTCGGTAGTTGTTGAGTCGGCCTTCAAGGTTAGAGAGGGGATGATCGCCGCCTAAACCGCCAACAATTCCTATTAATTCCTTTTCGTACTTTTGGTTCTCCAATATGGTGTGTGTCCAAATCTGCTTCGCTAACTCTTCCACGGCCTTGCGAGTCGCATCGATCTCTGATGTGAACTGATCAAGCTGGGCACCATTCCGATCGATTTGGACGGTCCTAAGCCACGGTGCGCGGACGATTTGCAATCCCTTGTTGTTTACTTCCTCGGAAATTGCAGTCAGAAGCTCACTCAAGCGGGACTTCTCGGCCGGAAAATAGTCGTGGACCGCAGGGAGAGTCACAAGACCATTTGGGTCAGGTGCGGCGGTAGTCGGCTCCACGGATGGGGTTGCGCTAGTAGCCCCCGTTGGGACGGCGACGGGAATCGCACCCGGCAGTGTGATGTACATAAGCCAAATAGTCAGCGCTACCATGCAGCCCGCTGGATAGTACCATGGCACTGATAGGATGAACGCGACCGCCTGTTGCATCTCAGATAATTTGGCTTTTGGGTCGGCGGCGATCTGGACCGCACCAAGGATATTGTTGGCCCAGTTCAACAGCGTCAGGGCGCCAGCAAACGCAATACCGACAATTACAGCGATCCGTTTCAGAAGGGGCCCGACCATCAGTCCATTCTAGGGTACTCCAGGCTACATGCCCCGGCGGGGATAACTTCGGCTACCACAGCCTGTGGATAAGGCTTCGCCACAGAGTCTCATCTTGGGCATTGGCCCGCCTTCTGCGCCTGAATTCCGGGCCGTTTTGTCGAAGCCATTGCCCATAATAGGTAAGCAAAGGCACGCGGGCGTAGCTTCCCGGTAATTCGAGTTCTGTACCGGGAGTTCACCATGTCCGACGATTCCTTCGCCGATTTTCGCCAGGCCGATGGCCGCTTCGCCAAGGGCAATTGCGGCGGCCCAGGCCGGCCGCGCGCCCGCGAACGCATCGCGGCACTCGATCAGCGTGTCGCCGAGGCCGGCGACGAACTGATTGACGCGGCGCTCGAGCAGGCCAGGGCCGGCAACGTCAAGGCGATCGAGATGCTGCTCACCCGGATCTGGCCCGCGCGCCGCGACCGACCGGTGGACATCGACGCGCCCGAAATCCGCGGCACGCCCGATCTCGTGCCAGCGACGGCCGCCATCACCGATGCCGTGCTGAATGGCAGCGTGACGCCGCGTGAGGGTGCGGCCGCCGCGCGCGTGATCGAAGCGCATCGCAGCATGATCGTGCTGGTCGACCTCGAGCGGCGCATGACGGCGCTCGAGGAGGAAGGCGCGCGTCAGCGAGGCGAGAAGCGGTGAGAACACCGTTTTCGAACCGTTTAAGCTCCGTTTTCCGCCGTTTATCGCGGAGCTGGACAGCGAGGAAAGCCCGTCGCGCCGGGCTTTTTGCGCATCGGCTCTCGGAAACACCGATTGAAAACGGCGAAAACGGTCGAAACGGACGAAGTCTACGTGCCCTTCTTGGGCGTGCGGTCGAACACGACCGGCTTGGGCGGCGCCAGCGCCTTCCTGATGTGCACCCAGAGGCTGCGCGTCACCATCGCCACCTGCCCACCGACGAAGCGCAGCAGCACCACGGCGAAGCGCCCCGGCGGCATCTCGCCGTGGCGGATGAAGTTGTGGCCGGCGCGCAGGAAGGTGGTCGCGCAGAAGATCACCCAGGCCACCGTCACGACGAAGGCGGTCAGCAGTCCCGGGATCAGCGCCGTGTCGAGCAGGCCGGCCAGGATGCCCGACACCACGCCGACCAGCAGCACCGGCTGGTTGAGCGCCATGCAGAGATGCAGCAGCGCGGCGCCCTTGGCGGCGAGGCCGATGTCGGGGCTCTTCAGGATCACCGGGAACATGCGCAGCCCGACATGGCGGAAGCCGTCCTGCCAGCGCTGCTGCTGGCGCAGCCAGGTCTGGGTGTCCGCCGGCAGCTCGCCCGGCACGGCGACCGTGGTCAGGAACACCGCGCGCCAGCCCTTCACCCAGCCGCGATAGGTGAGATCGAGGTCCTCGGTGACGGTGTCGCCCTTCCAGCCGCCGCCCGCCTCGACCGCGGCGCGCTGCCAGATGCCGCAGGTCCCGTTGAACGGCAGCGGATGGCCGGCCCAGAAGCGCGTCGCCTGCTCGATGCCGAGATGGGCGTCGAGCGTCACCATCTGCATCTCGGTGAGCGCGTTCTCGTCCGGATTGAGGAAGTCGAAGCGCGCCTGCACGAATGCCGCCTTCGGCTCGGCGACGAACACCGCCATGCAGCGGCGCAGGAAGTTGCGCGGCGGCACGTAGTCGACGTCGAAGATCGCGAAGTAATCATGCGGCGTCTGCTGCATCGCCTCGTGCAACGCGCCGCCCTTGTAGCCCGAGCGGTCGGTGCGCTGCAGCGCCACCACGTCGAAACCCCTGGCGCGCAACTCGGCGGCCACGGCACGGGCGATCTCGGCCGTCTCGTCGGTGCTGTCGTCGAGGATCTGGATGTGCAGCTTGTCCCGCGGCCAGTCGAGCCGCGCCGCGGCCTCGACGCCGCGGCGCACGACCGGGCCCTCGTTGAAGGACGGGATCTGCACCACGACATGCGGCAGCCGGTCGTCCGGCGGCAACGGCGTGGCGAGCAGCGCGCGCTCGCGCGCCAGGCCGGCCGACTTCAGGCGGTGGTGCAGCAGCACCATGTACAGCAGGCTGCCGATGAAGGCGGCCAGCAGCACGCAACAGGCGCCGAACACGGCAGCGAGGATTGGGGCGAGGATCGAGGCGAGGACGGTCACGTCAGGTGCCGGTGTCCAGGTTGTCTAAGTGCCCGTCTTGGGCGTCCGGTTGAAGTCGGTCTTCCTGCCGAACGCCGCACCAACGATGGCGCCGGCGTTCGCCACGGCAAGATACACGATCAGGGCCGGCACGCTCGCCGCCGTGGCAAGGTATCGGCCGAGGCTGCCGCGCCGCAGCCGCCGGTAGCCAACCCAGGTCATGCCGAACAGCACGCCGAGCATGGCGATCAGCCACAGCCACAGCAGGAAACGGAACAGCCCGATCAGGTGACCGTGGCCGATGATCGACGCGATCAGCGCGACTGCGCCGGCCGCCAGCGCCGGAAAGACGAGCTGCTGGGCGAGCGCGACCGTGGTGCCGAGCTTGGCCTCGTCGGTCCAGTCGGCGCGCCAGACCTGCGGCAGGAGCTTGCGCGCGACCTGGACGAAGCCCTTCGACCATCGGCTCTGCTGGGCGCCGAAATCCTCCAGCCGCTGCGGCAGTTCGCCGACCACGTGCGGCTCCATGGTGAACAGGCCGGTCCAGCCCCTGAGGTAGGTGCGCAGCACCAGGTCGAGATCCTCCGACAGCGTGTCGTGCGACCAGCCGCCCGCCTCTTCCACCGCGCTGCGGCGCCAGATGCCGCCGGTGCCGTTGAACTGGAACGGCAGGCCGCGCCGCGCCCGCACGTCCTGCTCGATGGCGAAATGGGCGTCCTGCATCAGGCGCTGGGCGCGGGTCAGCCAGTTGCGTTCGCCGTTGCCCCATTCGATGCGCGTCTGCACGAACGCCGCGCGCGGATTGGCGAGCATTGCCGCCATCGCCCGGCGCAGCCAATCCGCGGGCGCCACGAAGTCGGCGTCGAACACCGCGACGAACGGCGCATCGCACAGCGCCAGGCCGGCCTCGAGCGCGCCCGCCTTGAAGCCGGTGCGGTCGGTGCGCCTGACGTGATCGACCGCGATCCCCTCCCGGCGCAGCCGGACGACGGCATGGGCGGCGATGTCCGACGTGAGATCGGTGCTGTCGTCGAGGAGCTGGATGGTGAGCCGGTCGCGCGGCCAGTCGAGTGCTCCGGCCGACTGCAGGGCGCGCTCGACCACCAGCGGCTCGTTGTAGACCGGGATCTGCACCAGCACATGCGGCAGATCGGCGTCCGCGACGGCGGCCGGCTCGGGCGCGGCCTCGGGCAGGTTGACCCGCCACCAGATCAGCCAGAAGTAATAGGCCGCGAGCACGAACTGCGCGACGAGGCACAGACCCGCGATGAGGTCGATCAGCCAGAGCAGCACGTTCCCCACCGCTCAGTGATAGTGGATCGGCACTTCGAAGCAGCGGCCATCCTCGATGTGGAGGCGCCGCGAGGCCACGTCGAAGATGCGCTCGTCGTGGGTCGACAGGACGACCGCGCACTTTGCGCGCATGGCAAGATCCTTGAGCTGGTCGACGACGATGCGGCCGGACACGCGATCGAGCGCCGAGGTCGGTTCGTCGGCGATGATCAGGTCGGGCAGGCCGATCAGCACGCGGGCGATCGCGACGCGCTGCTGCTGGCCGCCGGACAGCTCGTCGGGCCAGGCCTCGGCCTTGTCGCCGAGGCCGAGCATGCCCAGCAGATGGCGGGCGCGCGCCTCGTCCCAGTCGGGATCGGCGAGCGGCGTCGTCGACACGCCGGCGATCACGTTCTGAATGGCCGTCAGCGACGACAGCAGGTTGCGCTTCTGGAACAGGAAGCGGATGCGGTTGCGCAGCGCGTCGAGCTCGGCGCCGACGAGGCCGGTGGTATCGGCTCCGAGCAGCTGCAGCTTGCCCTCGGACGGCTTGCGCATGGTGCCGAGAATGGTGAGCAGGGTCGTCTTGCCCGAGCCCGACGGCCCGGTGACGATCACCAGCTCGCCCTCGCGCACCTGCATGTTGATGTCGAACAGCACATCCACCCGCTGCGGCCCTTCGCCGTAGTGGTGATGGATGTCGACCGCCTCGACCACGGCGGGTCCCAGGATGTCGGTCTCGGCCATGTCACTCGAACAGCATGATGGGATCGACCTTCCACAGTCGACGGATGGCGAAGACGCTGGAGACGGCGGTCATGACCAGCGAGGCGATCAGCGACACCACCATCTCGCGCAAGCCCATGGCCATGCCGAGATGGATCGTCGTCTCGGCGACGCCGTAGACCAGGCGGGCGAGCGTGAAGGCCACCAGGTAGGCCGGCGTGATGATCGCCGCGCCGATCTGGCCGACCATGCACAGGAAGAACCACCAGTCGTATCCCAGGCTCTTCAGGATGGCGTATTCGGGCAGGTAGAAGCGGATGATCTGGTACTGGGCGTAGTAGATGAACACCATGCCGATCATCAGGCCCATGACGAAGCCGAGGTCGGTGATGTAGCCGACCGGGGTCTCGCGCGCCCAGTACTCCTTCTCGCGCGCCTCGAACTCGCTGCGCGTGATGACCTCGCCGCGGCCGCTCAGGGCCTTGTTGAGCTGGTCGCGCACGGCCATCCGGTCGACACCCGGCACGAGCTGGATGGTGATGAAGGCCGGACGATCCACCCACCACGGGCCGAACACCTCGGTCATGGTGTTCTCCGACATCACGACCGCGCCGTCGTTCACCACGTTGGGGCCGATCTTCACCGTGCCGACCACGAACATCTCGGGCAGCAGCTGGCGCATGTTGGGCGGGCCCAGCACCGGCACCTCCTCGCCGCGCTCGGCGACCTCGGCGAGGTCGCCGAAGTAGGGCCGCGAATCGCGGTCGAACAGGATGCGCCGCACCTCGCGCAGCTTGTAGAGGTTCTCCTTGAGGCCCGGCACGTCGATCGCCGGCCGCTCGACGTCGATGGCATACCAGGCGAGCTGGCGCGAGGCCTTCATGCCGGCGTGGGTCATCGACATGATGCCGAACCAGAACGGCGCCGTGCCGGCGACCGCCGGGTTGGTGTCGACGATGTCGGTCATCGCCGCCGGCACCTCGGCATGCAGCTGCAGCGACTTGAAGCCCGGCGGCACCAGCACGAGGTCGCCCACCACGGCGCGATGGATGCGTACGCCCGAGTCGTAGACCGCGCGCTCGATGCCGAGCTGGGCGAAGATCACCAGCAGGCTCGCCGTCACGCCGGCCAGCGACAGCAGCGTGCTGGTGCGCTGGCGCCGGAGCTGCTGGGAGCCGAGCGGCATCGACGCCGCCGTCTTTGCCGCCGCGCGCAGGCGGGCCAGCGAAAACCGCGGCCACCACCGCCGCGGTTGCGCCGATGCGGCTGCGGGAAGGGTGAGAGCCATTACAGGAAGGTGACGCGGGTCTCGCGACCCAGCACCTGCGGCATGCCGGTTGGATCGTCGAGCTTGATCTCGACCTGGACGACGCGGGCGTCGGTCGACGAGCCGCCGTCGGGCTCGATGCGCTGCATGCGCTTCACCGTCGGCGCGATGCGCGAGATCGTGCCGCGATAGGCGGTGGTGCTGCCGCGGAAGGTGACCTCGACCTTGCCGCCGGCCACGACGCGGCCGAGATGCAGCTCGTCGACGTCGGCGAGCACGCGAAGCTGGCTCATGTCGACGATCTTGACGATGCCGCTCGCCGACACGCGCTCGCCCTGGCGGCTGTAGATCTGCACCACCACGCCGTCGAGCGGCGAGCGCACCAGCGCCTGCTCGCGGCTGATCCGCGCCTGGTCGAGCTTGGCCGAGGTGATGGTGATGTCGATGTCGATCTGGGCAAGGTCGGTCGCCAGCGTCTCCTTCATGACGCGGAGCTTGGCCTGCTCGCGCTCGAGGCTCTGCTGCGAGATGTTCTGCTCGAGCTGCTTCTGGTCGGGCGGCTTGCCCGAGCGGGTCATCTCGAGGGTCTTGAGCTTGAGCTCCTCGGCCGCCGACTTCACGACCACTTCCTGCATCGCGATCTCGGCGACGCGATAGCCGTTCACCATCGCCTCGCGCTGGCGCTTGGCCTTCTGCAGCTCGGCCTCGGTCGTGCGGACCGTGACGTCGGCCTTGGAGTAGTTGGAGAGGACGGCAACGACCTCGTCCTTCTTCACCTTCTGGCCGTCGACGACGCGCAGCTCCTGGATCACCCCGCCGCTCGCCGGGTCACCGGCGATGACCGCCGTGCCGGCGGGCGCGTCGGTATAGCCGCGCGAAATCAGCGGGCCGACGGGCCGGATGCCGTCCTGGGCACTCGAGGTCTGGCGGCTGGGTGCAATCCACAGCGCAAGCGCCGCGACGACGAACAGCACCGCCACGCCCGCTGCACTCCATCTGAATTTCTCACGTCGCGCCATGCGAAGCTTTTTCCAGTCCACACCCAGAGTAGTGCCAGTTTTCCTCAGAAGGACGTCGCCGGGACCACATTGCCGCGGGCAACGCCTACGATCGAGAAAGTCTTGTACAGCGCCGAGACGATCTTATTGTACTCGTAAAGTGGCGCATTCGTGACATAGATCACGTCGTGCGGCTGCATGCCAAACTGCTGCGCGACGAAGATCGACACCGGCTGGTTGAGGTCGAGCCGGAACACCCGAGCCCTCGCCCCCGGGGTCTCCAGGTCGCCCATGCGGAAGACAAAAACGCCGGTCTTGTTGGCCCGTTCGTCGGTCAGGCCGCCGACGGAGCCCAGCGCCTCGAGCAGGTTGAGATTGGGCTTGGTTATCTCGACATTGCCGGCCTTGGCCACCGCGCCCAGGATCGTGTAAGTCCGCGAGTTGGGCCGCACCACGATCTCGTCGTTCTTCTCGATCGGGATGTCGGCGCCGTTGAGCAAATCCGACCACTGCGCCGTCAGGATGACCTGGCCGTGCCGGCGCACCACGACTTGGAGCTGATTGCTCTGCGACCCTCCCTGTGCCGATTGGGCGTAGGGACCGCCGGCATGGTTGATGGCGTCGACCACCGAGCGCACGTTGTCGAGGATCGAGATGCGCCCCGGGCTCTTGACCTCACCCGACACCATCACGGTATGGCTGCGGTCGGCGACGAACTCGGCGATGACCTGCGGGTCCTGCGCCTTGCCCTTGAGCCGTTCGGCGATCCGCTGCTCGATCTGCGTCAGGTCGAGGCCCGCCACCGGAACCGTGCCGACATAGGGCACATTGATCGTACCGTCATCGGTCACGCGCTGGGCGCCGAGATCGGCGCCCGGCCGCTGAATGGTCGGGAAAATGCTGCCTTCATACGGCTCGAAGATACGCACCTTGATGACGTCGCCCGGCGCTACCAGGATCCGCGCACCTGCCGACAGATTGCTGGTGATCGAGGGGCGGTCGACGGTCGCCGGCGGACGGAAGGCGACGACGCTGGTGGGCGTGAGATCGATGACATCGAACGGCAAGGCTTCGGTGCTGGTCGTCTGGGCGCCGCCCATCCAGGGGCCGTCGCCGGGCACGACCTGGCAGCCCGCGAGGGCGAGTGTGAGCCCGAGAACAACCATGAGGGGTCGCGCGACAGGGCAAAGCCAGGTCCGAATTGTCAAATCGTGATCTCCGTCCGGGCGGCCGGCTTCGCTGCCCGATCCCCCGAGTCCCTTGGTCTTGCCTCAGCCGGCTTGTAATTAACCTGCAGAACCACGCTGGTGCAAGCGCTTGGAGCGGTCTGCTGAGGTGGATTGAAGCCTCTCCCGGGCCGCCTCGACACTCTCGGTCACGTCGAGCAACTGCGAGAAGCCCGAGACCTCGAGGCAGTCCGCAGCCGAGCCCGAGAACCGGCAGAACACCACCTGCGCCTCCCTGGCCTGCGCGCCGTGCAGCACCGTGGCCAGCGCGCGCACCCCGGCTGCACTCATATAAGTGACGGCGCTGCCGTCGACGATCAGCTTGGTGCCCGGACGGAGGCCGGCCAGCAGGTCCTGCTCGATGCCCGAGGCGGTCGCTGAGTCCATGCGCTCCGGCAACTGAAACATGTCGATCCCCCCAGTCGGCTTCACCGCGTTCATACCGACGTCCCCCGAGCGCCATCCCCGCGCGTCTGGCCGCGCCAGCCGCCGCCGAGGTCGGTGCCGCGCCAGTCGATCCGCCGGCCGGTCAGCGCCCGCACCATGAGCACCGGCATCAGAGCCTCGCGCACGAGCGCCGCGGCCGCCGCGCGCGCCGAGAATGACAGGCCGCGCCCGGACATGAACCACGCTTCAGCGGCGAGCCACAGCACGGTGTGGATAACCACACCGAGCAGCACGACCCGGAGGCCGAAGCCGCAGATCCACAGCGCCGCCACACCGGCCGCGCCGCTCAGCAGCCAGCCGATCGCCGGCTCCCACAGCACCAGCGGCCAGACCGGCAGACGCAGCCGCGTGCGCGCCCACCGCACCTGGCGTGACCACACGGCCGGCCAGTCGCGCCGGCCGAGCGGCAGGCGGGGCATCACGGCGCCGAGCCGGGTCGTCAAACCGAGCTCGCGCACCGAGCGCGTCACCTAGTAGTCATCGGCGATCCAGCGGTTGAAGCCGCGCCAGTTGCCGATGCGTTGCAAGGTGTCGTGCGCCATCAAGGTGACGCCGCCGGAGGCGACCGTCAGGCCGAGGCGGTCGGCGGCCAACAGGAAGCGCGCCTGATGGCCATCGATGTAGGCGCGCTCGATCTCCGCGGCGAAGGTCTCCGGCTCCTCGGCGGCTTTCAGCGCCAGCACGAGGCCGACCTCGGGCGACAGCGCCGCGGCGGCACGGGCGAGGACATCGGCGTCGAGGGCGATGCCTGCGTCGCACAGCGCCACCACCGGGCGCGTCGCGGCCTCGAGCCCTTTGCGGACGTTGTTCATCTTCGGATTGAAGGTCGTGTCCTCGCCGACCAGGATCGGCGCGCCCGGCCACAGCCCGCGCGTCGCGGCGAACGCGCCGTCGGACTCGCTGGCGATGCAGATCAGGATCTCGGCGCCCTGTCCCGCCAGGTCGCGCAGCGCGCCGACATAGGCCGGCGAGGCGTCGGCCGCGCCCCTGAGCGGCGCCACCACGCTGAAGTCCGCCGGCCGATGGCGCAGGGCGCCCTCACGCCGCGGCGTGCGGGCAAGCGCTGCGCTCACCCACTGGACGGCGGTGCCCATCGCCCACCAGCCGCCGCCGATCCACACCAGGAGCGTGGCCGCCACGGCCCATCACCTGGCGGCGGAGAACCGATGGACGTCGTCCTTCTCCACCAGCAGCGCGCGATGATAGTTGCGGATGACCTCGCTCGGGTCGCCCTGCTCGCGGATGCAGCCGTCCTCGATCCAGATGGCGCGCGTACACAGGCGCCGGACCTCGGCCATCGAGTGCGACACGAACAGCAGCGTGCCGGTCTTGCGGAAGTTGTCGATCCAGTCGAGGCACTTGCGCTGGAACGCCGCGTCGCCGACCGCCAGCGCCTCGTCGACCACCAGGATCTCGGCCTCGACATGGGCGCAGATCGAGAAGGCGAGTCGGGTGCGCATGCCCATCGAGTAGTGCTTGACCGGCTGATCCATGTAATCGCCGATGCCGGCGAATTCGGCGATCGAGTTGAACTTGCGCTGCACCTCGGCGCGCTTCAGCCCGAGCACGGCGCCGCCGATCATCACGTTCTCGCGGCCCGACAGCTCGAGGTCGAAGGTCGAGCCCAGCGCCAGCACCGGCGCGATGCGCCCGCTCACGCGCAGCTCGCCGTGGCTCGGCAGGGTCATGCCGCAGATGACCTGCAGCAGGGTCGACTTGCCGCAGCCGTTGCGGCCCAGGAAGCCGATGCTTTCGCCGCGCTGGATCTGCAGGTTGATGTCGCGCAGCACCGTGAACGGCTTGAAGTACGACTTCGCCCATCCGAACATGACCTGCTTCAGCCAGTCGTTACGCCGCGCGTAGAGCTGGTAGGCCTTTCCGAGGTGCTTGGCTTCGACGACGATGTCAGAGTACGTCGACGATGACATTCCGATACCTGTCGAAGAACCAGTAGCCGAAATAGAAAGTGAAGATGGAGGTGAAGAGAGTCCAGGCATAGACCTGCCAATTGGGAAGTGTTCCGACGAGCATGATATCGCGCATCACCTCGACATACCCGGTGAGAGCGTTGGCGTAGAGCCAGAAGTCGAGCGGCGGCGGCAGTTGGGTCTGCGAATAGAACACCGGCGTGGCGAACATGAACAGCGGCACGATGTTGATCATCAGGTAGCCGGCGTCGCGGGTGAAGGCCCCGATCGCGCACAGGAACCACGCCATGCCGACCAGGAAAGCCACGAACGGGATCAGGATCAGGGGCAGCAGCAGCCAGGTCCACGGCAGGTGGCCGGCCACGATGACCTGGAAGACCATCAGCACCACGACCGAGATCACCGTATAGAGCGTCGCGCGCAGCGTCGAGATCACCGCCAGCATGTCGCTGGGGAAGATCGTCTGCTTGATGAAGTGAACGTACTCGTGCAGCAGCATCGGCGCGCGGAACGCCATCTCCGACCAGAAGTTGAACACCACGATGCCGCTCAGGATGAACAGCGCGTAGCTGGTGTTCTGGCCGGAAGTGACCATGTACTCCCTGGGCAGGTCGAGCCGGCCGGCAAAGAAGAAGGTATAGACGGCGATCGCCAGCAACGGCGCCACGACCGCCCACACCCAGCCGGCGATCGAGCCCTTGAAGCGCTCCGCCACCTCACGGCGCAGGATCGCCTGGATGAGGTCGCGATGGTGCCACATCTGGCCGAAGGGCCGGTAGAAGAAGCGGATCGTGCGCTCGACGGGGCCGAGATTCTCGACGACGATCTGCTTGCCGTTGACGACGTTCACCGACGGCATGAGCCGCGCTTCTCCTCGTTGGATCCCGTGGTGAGCCCAGTAGGGATCGAACCTACGACCACCTGATTAAAAGTCAGATGCTCTACCGCTGAGCTATGGGCTCGTTCCCGGGTCGCGTCGCGGGTCGAATCCCCGCGCGGCGCCCGTATAAGGGGCGGCGCCGCCCCGGTCAACGCGGCAGGGCGGCCCGTCGGCCGGGGCGTCAGTCCTTTGCGAACTTCTTTTTGAGCCGCTCGAAGACCTTCTTGGACACGAACTGGGAGGTGTCGCCGCCCAGCCGGGCGATGTCCTTGACCAGCGACGAGGCGATGAACTGGTGCCGGTCGGAGGCCATCAGGAAGATGGTCTCGACGTTGGGCTCCATGCGCGCGTTCATGTTGGCCATCTGAATCTCGTACTCGAAGTCCGAGACCGCACGCAGGCCGCGGATGATCAGCTTGGCGTTCACCTGGCGCGCGAAATGAATCAGCAGGCCCTCGAACGGCACGATCTCGATGCGGTCGCGCTCCTCCGCCGGGAAATCGGCGATGTCGTCCCTGATGATCTCGACCCGCTCCTCGAGCGAGAACAGCGGGCCCTTGCCGATGTTGATCGCCGGGCCGATCACCAGCTTGTCGACCAGGCGCAGCGAGCGGCGCACCACTTCCATGTGCCCGCTGGTGATGGGGTCGAACGTGCCCGGATAGACGCCGATGCGGTCCACGCCCATGAGTCCCCCTTGCTCCCTGGCCCTCTCCCAGGCCGCTCGCTCCCGGGTTCGTGAGGGAGCGGCGAAGTCTTAGCGACACGGCCGGTCCTTATCCACCGTTTGTTTCGGGATGGTCTTCGCCGTTGGCGTGTCCATTGCCGTTGCCGTTCGCGTCATCCTCACCGATCCGGATCGCCGACACGACGCGCTCGCCCTCGCTGACATTGACGATGCGGACGCCGCGCGTCGCCCGGCCCGCGATGCGGATTCCATCGACCGGACAGCGGATCAGCGTTCCGCCGTCGGTGACCAGCATGAGCTGGTCGCTCTCGCCCACCGGAAATGCGGCGACAACCTGCCCGCCCTCGGGCATGCGCATCAGCTCGACGCCTTTGCCGCCACGGCCGGTGACCCTGTACTCGTAGGCCGAGGTGCGCTTGCCGAAACCGGTCGAGGCGACGGTGAGCACGAACTCTTCCTTGGCCTTCAGCTCGTTGAAACGCTCCTGCGACAGCGTGGTGTCGGCTGCGGCGACTTCCTCGCCGGCCGCCGCCTCCTCCTCCACGGGCTCGACGACGTTCTCCGCCTGGCGCTCGGCGCGCGACTGGCGCAGATAGGCATCGCGCTCCTCGCTGCTGACGCCCTTGCCGGCATCGACCAGCGACATCGAGATCACCTCGTCGCCGTCGGCGAGGGCGATGCCGCGCACGCCGGTCGAGTTGCGGCTCGAGAACACGCGCACCTTCTCGAGAGGGAAGCGCATCGCGCGACCCTGCCGCGTCGCCAGCAATATGTCCTGGTCCTCGGTGCAGACCGACACACCGATCAGGCGATCACCGGCATCGTCGCCCTCGAACTTCATGGCGATCTTGCCGTTCTGGTTCACGTTCACGAAGTCGCTGAGCTCGTTGCGCCGCACGCCGCCACGCGCGGTGGCGAACACCACGTTGAGCGTCGACCAGCTCGCCTCGTCCTCGGGCAGTGGCATCACGGTGGTGATGGTCTCGCCTTCGGAGAGCGGCAACAGGTTCACGAAAGCCTTGCCGCGCGCCTGTGGGGCGCCCTGCGGCAGCCGCCAAACCTTGAGCTTGTAGACGATGCCGCGACTGGAGAAGAACAGCATCGGCGTGTGGGTGTTGGCCACGAACAGCGAGGAGACGAAATCGTCCTCGCGCGTCGCCATGCCGGCGCGGCCCTTGCCGCCGCGGCGCTGGGCGCGATAGGCCGACACCGGCACGCGCTTGACGTAGCCGCCGTGGGTGACGGTCACGACCATGTCCTCGCGCTGGATCAGGTCCTCGATGTCCTGCTCGAACTCGTTCTCCAGGATCTCGGTCCGGCGCGGGGTGGCGTACTTCTCCTTGATCTCGAGCAGTTCCTTGCTCATCAGGGCGAACAGCTTGTCGCGATCGCCCAGCAACTCGAGGTAGCCCTCGATCTCCCCGGCGACCTCGGTCAGCTCCCCGGCGATCTTTTCGCGCTCCAGGCCGGTCAAGCGCTGCAGGCGCAATTCGAGAATGGCGCGCGCCTGCGCCTCCGACAGACGATAGGTGCCGTCGGGCGAGACTTCGCGGCCGGGCTCGGCGATCAGGTCGATCAGCGGCTTCACGTCGATCGCCGGCCAATCCTTGGCCATCAACCGCTCGCGCGCCACGTTGGGATCGGGCGCCCGGCGGATCATCTCGATCACTTCGTCGATATTGGCGACGGCGATCGCCAGGCCCACCAAAACGTGGGCGCGGTCGCGGGCATGGTTGAGCTCGTACTTGGTGCGCCGGGTCAGGACCTCGGTGCGGAAGCGAAGGAAGGCCTCGAGCAACTCCTTGAGGCTCATCAGCCGCGGCCGGCCGCCGTCGAGCGCCAGCGCGTTGACGCTGAAGTTCGTCTGCAGCGGCGTGAAGCGGTAGAGCTGGTTCAGCACCACGTCCGACATGGCATCGCGCTTCAGCTCGATGACCAGCCGCACACCGTCCTTGTCGCTTTCGTCGCGGATCTCGGAGACGCCCTCGACCTTCTTGTCGCGCACCACCTCGGCGATGCGCTCGTGCAGGCGGGCCTTGTTCTCCTGGTACGGGATCTCGGTGACGATGATCGATTCGCGGCCGCCGGCCTTCTCCTCGATGGTCGTACGCGCCCGCATGATCAGCGAACCGCGGCCGAGCTCGAACGCGGCGCGGATGCCGTTGCGGCCGAGGATGGTGGCGCCGGTCGGGAAATCCGGGCCCGGCACGTACTCCTGGAGCTGCTGCACCGTCAGCTCGGGATTGGCGATCAGCGCGATGCAGGCGTCGATCAGCTCGCCGAGATTGTGCGGCGGAATGTTGGTCGCCATGCCGACGGCGATGCCGCCGGCGCCGTTGGCCAGCAGATTCGGGAACGCCGCCGGCAGGACCGTCGGCTCCTGCTCACGCTCGTCGTAGTTCGGCTGGAACTCGACAGTATCCTTGTTGATGTCCTCGAGCAGCGTCTCCGCGACCGTTGCCAGCCGCGCCTCGGTGTATCGCATGGCCGCCGGCGGATCGCCGTCCATCGAGCCGAAGTTCCCCTGCCCCGAGATCAGCGGCAGGCGCATCGAGAAGTCCTGCGCCATGCGCACCATGGCGTCGTAGATCGCCGAGTCGCCGTGCGGGTGATACTTGCCCATCACGTCGCCGACGATGCGCGCGGACTTGCGGAAGGGGCGCGTCGAATCGTAACCGCCTTCCTTCATGGCGTAGAGGATGCGCCGCTGCACCGGCTTCAGCCCGTCGCGCGCATCGGGCAACGCGCGCGACACGATCACGCTCATCGCGTAATCGAGGTAGGAGCGACGCATCTCCTCTTCGATCGTGATCGGCGCGATGTCGTGCGGCGGCGGCGGCGGTTGTTCGGGCGCGCCGGGGGGCGGCGGCGGCGGAAGGGTCGTATCGTCGCTCAACGGAAACCTGGTTTTTAAATCGTTTTTCTTGGGCTCACCGAGGGGTTCGGCGAGCGTTTGGCAACCTAGCAGTTGGGGCCTGGAATACCAATAGAAATCGCACCCGCATCATCATTGCAAGTGCCT
>JAFEFF010000104.1 GCA_018240745.1 Pseudomonadota bacterium | reverse complement strand
GTCGCATTGCTGCCGTAGCGGGCGCTGTAGGAATCGGTCGGGCCGTAGCCCTGGTTGCCGCAGGCGGCGAGGCCCGCAGCCAGGCCGATCACGAGCAGGATCTTGTACATCGGAGGACTCCTTCGGTGACGGTATCCGTAGCTAACGGCCGCCCGGTTCTCCCCGTTGCACCTGTCCATCCGACGGAGGCCCTATTTGAAGGCCGGGATCACCTGCTCGCAGAGCAGACGGAGCGCCCGCAGCACCTGTGGGTGCGGGATCAGGCTGCCGGGATTGAGCTCGGCCAGGATGCCGTCGAGCCCCAGCTCCTCCTGGACCTGCTTCAGGCGATCGACCACCTGCGGCGGCGTGCCGACGATCATGCGCTCGCGCAGCACCTCGTCGTACTCGATCGATACCATCTTGGCGCCGCGCTCGCCGCGCTTCTCGATCGCCCGCGCACTCTCGAGCTTGGCCGATTCGGCCAGCCGGCTGCCGATGGTGCGCAGCAGATGGAGGATGCTCTCGCGCGGCTCCTCGCGCGCCGCCTCCTCGGTGTTGGCGACATAGACCGGCACGCGCAGGAAGACGCCGCCCCTGCCGGGATGGCCCGCCGCCTTCCACGCCGCCTGGTAGGTCTTCACCAGCGGGCCGAGCTCGGAGAGATTGCCGGTGCGCGCCGCGACGAAGATCGCGTGCCCCATCGTACCCATCTCCTCGTAGGTGTCGGGGCTGGCGGCGGCGACACGGATCTCCGGCCACGGCCGCTGCACCGGCCGCGGCGACAGCCGGACATTGTCGTAGGTGAAGTACTTGCCGTTGTGGCTGAAGCGTTCCTCGGTGAAGGCGCGTTTGACGATGGCGAGAGTCTCGGCGAAGCGCTCGCGGCTCTCGCCGTAGTCGACGCCGTAGGTCTTGTAGGTGTGCGCGAAGCCCGAGCGGCCGGCGCCGAAGATCAGCCGGCCGTTGGCGAGATGATCGATGGTCGCGATCTCCTCGGCGAGGCGCAGCGGATGGCAAAGCGGCAGCACCGTCACCGCCGTGCCGATCTTCATGTTCTTCGTGCGCGCGGCGATCGCGGCGGCGAGGATCAGGGGCGAGGCGAGCACCGAGCGCTCGGGGTTGAAGTGCAGCTCGGCGAGCCACATCGCATCGAGGCCAAGTCGTTCGGCCTCGTCGACCTGGGCGAAGGAGTCGGCGAAGGCGCTCGCGTCGGTCGCGCCGGGCAGCCGTTGAAACTCGTGGAACATGCCGAATTCCATGCCGCTTCCTCCTGATACCAACGAGCTTAGAGCCCGCGTTGACTCCGACAAAGCCTCGATGGGAAGCTCGGTGCGCAGAGCGGGGCCAAGCATAAGGGGGGACGCGTCATGTGGCGAACGCTGGCGTTTGGGTGCGCACTGGTCGCGACTGCAGTGCAAGTGAACGCGCAGCCCGCACAGCCGGGCGGTCCGCCCTTGTCGCCGCCGGCAGGACCGTCGAACTGCGCCGACTTCCGCCAGAAGATCATCGCCATGGAGGCGCCGGGCGAGATCCGGCCGCCGGGCTGGTTCCAGCTCGACCTCTACCTGCGCCAGCTCTACCAGACCGACTGCATCGACCATCCGACTCGCCAGCCGCCCAAGGAATACTGGTATCGCGCCGACGGCACGTCGACCGGCGTCCCCGCCGACGACAAGCACGGCCGGCCGACCGACGGCGCCTACACCACCACGCAGGAGATTGGCGACTACTGTCTCAAGCAGGCCGGGACGCTGATCCCCGAGTCGCGCGGCACCGGCAAGGTGCGAGCCGGCCTGAGCCCAAGCATCTGCGCCATGGCGGGCAACCTGCGACAGGCCTGCGCCCAGCCGGTCGACGACCAGGAGCGCCGCCAGTGCGCGACCATCCTCGGCGACACCAAGGCCAGCCTGCCGCCGCCGGGCGCCGCGCTGCCGCCGATGCAGGTCGGGCTCGACGGCGGACCCTACACGCTGACCTCGACCTGCAGCGCGCTGCTCGGCCGTCTCTCGGGCGATCCCAACGCCGACCAGGCGCCGGCCGAGGAGAAGGGGCGCTGGCTGCAGATCCTGAACAACGAGTGTCCCGACTTCCTGGCGGCGCTGGAGCGGCGCGTCGGCGCCACGCCCGGCAAGGACCCGTCGACCTTCTGGCCCGCCGTGGCGGGGCTGATCCTGAACGGCTTCCCGCCGCCCGGCGGCCGCAACCTGTCGACCGCCGACATCAACGCCGATCCCGGCTTCCAGCGCATGTGCGGCGAGGCGCGCACCAATCAGCAGAAGTGCGTCGATCGCTTCAACAACATCGCCAGCTTCGGCAGCAACCCCGGCAGCATCGCCCAGGCGTCGGGCGACAGCCAGCGCGGCGCCTTCGCCGAATGTGCGCGGCTGTACGGCAACGTGCTGCAGATGTGCCAGGCGACCGGCAGCGTCGCCCCGCGCGTCCTCGCGCGCCTGCAACCGCCTCCACCGCCCAAGCCTGCGCCGCCACCGCAGCCCGCCAAGCCGTCGGGCGGCGACTCGCGGCCGCCGCCGCAGCAACCGCAGATGTCGGCGCAGTGCCAGCAGCTCGTGTCGAACTACGTCGCGGCCGCGCAGGCCCACGACGGGCCGCGCGCACTGGCGGGCTACAACGCGCTGAAGGGCGCCGGCGGCTGCGGCGTGCTGGCCAAGGTCGACCGGCCGATGCCCCAGCCGCAGGCCGCACCGGCCGACGACCCGCGCTTCGTCGCGCGCGGCGCCACGCCGCTTTCCGACCAGGTGGTGGGCGGCTGCGACGCCGCGCCGGCCGAATGCCAGCGCCGCGTGCAGCAACTGCGCGCCGGCGTCTCGCCCGAGGCGCAGGCAGCGATCTTCATGAACGCGGTCAGCATCGGCCTGCAGCTCGGCGCCACGATGGCCAGCGGCATGGCGGCGACCATGCCGCAAGGCGGCGGCGGGACCAACATGAACAGCATCGGCAACCGGCCGGTCCAGCACACCTACGGCCAGGGCGCGCCGGCCTACCGCGCGCCGCGCAACAGCCCGAGCGACATCACGGGGACCAAGTAACCGGGCTCAAATCGTCGAACAGGGGGAGCAAGAATGATCTCGAGGATGATGGCGACGGCTGCGCTGATGTTGCTTGCCGCCGGCTGCACCGGGCCGCCGCCGCCCAAGCCGGTCGACGCGTTCCAGGGCCTGCTCAACATGAGCTCGGCGAACGTCCCGGCCGACGCGCCGGTGACGCTCGGCCAGCCGGTCGCCTTCATCACCAGCGACAACGTCGAGAACTACATCGGCGGCATCAAGGACGCGACCGAATACTGGGGCAAGAGGATCCCGGCCTCGCTCACCAACACCGCGGTGATCGCCGACACCGACCCGACCTACTTCAGCGCCCAGATGCTCGCGGTGCTGCGCAAGCACTACCCGGACATCCAGCGCGTGCACGATTTTCGCGAGGCCGTGCAGCGCGGCATGAAGGGCGTAATCCTGGTCGACCTCAAGATGAAATGGATGGAGCCCTACGGCGATCGCACCAACCGCATGCACATCGATTTCTACTTCTTCGATACCGGCATGAACCCGGTCTCCAGGATCGCCGGCGAGGCCGAGTACAAGGTGCCCTTCGCGGCCATGGAGGGCCACGTCCAGAAGATCACCGACGCCGCGCTGCAGCAGATCGACGCCAAGATGACGACCCTGGTGCATTGAAGGAACGAACCCGGCCCCCTACAGTGCACACGAAATGAAGGAAAGTACCGGGAGGTAACGTTCAAATGTCGGGAGTCCGCGTTCCGTTGTCCCGCCGCCGTGCGTTCGTGCTGGCGGCCGCTCCGTTTGTCGCCGCGCCATTGGTCAATTCGGGGGTCGCCCGGGCGGCCGACGACTGGCCCAACAAGCCGGTGCGCTACATCAACGTCTTTCCGCCGGGCGGGCCGACCGACACGCTCTCCCGCATCGTCTGCAACGAGCTCGCCGAGATGACCGGCCAGCAGTTCATCGTCGAAAACAAGGCCGGCTCGGGCGGCAATATCGGCACCGATGCGATCGCCAAGTCGGCGCCCGATGGCTACACGATCGGGCTCTACACCATCGCCTCGCAGTCGATCGCGCCGACGCTCTACGCCAGGCTCTCGTTCGACGTCGAGAAGGACTTCACTCCGATCGCCATGCTCTGGTCGGTGTGCAACATGCTGATGGTGCGGCTCGACCTGCCGGTGAAGACCTTGGCCGATCTGATCGCGCTCGCCAAGGCGAGCCCCGGCAAGTATTCGTTCGCCTCGTCCGGCGCCGGCACCACGCCACACATCACCGGCGAGATGTTCAAGGCGATGGCGGGCGTCAACCTGCTGCATGTGCCCTACAAGGGCAGCGCCCCGGCCTACCAGGACCTGCTCGCCAACCAGGTCGACATGATGTGGGACAACATTCCCGGCCCGCTCAACCTGATGCGCGGCGGCAAGGTGCGCGGCGTGGCCGTCACCGCCAGGGAGCGCCATCCCGCGGCCAAGGACATCCCGACCATGGCCGAGACGCTGCCGGGCTTCGAGATCACCTCGTGGGGCGGCATCTGCGGCCCGGCCGGCCTGCCGCCGGCGATGGTCGAGAAGTGCGCCGAGCTCGCCAAAAAAGCGCTCGAAAGCCCGCGTGTGAAGGCGTCGTTCGAGCAACAGGGCGCGACGGCGTTCTGGATGAGCCCGAAGGACACCGGGGCCTACCGCGTCGCCGACGAGAAGAAGCTCGCGCCGGTCATCAAGGCCTCGGGCGCAAAGGTCGAGTAGGTCCTGTGCCGGAGGCGCGCCCTTCCAGTGGCGCGTCGGATTCATTGGACCGCGAGACCAGTCGACGGGCGCATGGCTCCGCCTATTCTCTTGACGGAAGAACCTGCGGACGGAAATGCCAAAGACAGTCCTGATCGCCGGTGCGACCGGCCTGGTGGGCTACGCCTGCCTGAAACACTTCGCAGCCCAACCGGGCTGCACCGTGATCGCCCTGTCCCGGCGGCAGCCCGACCGGCTCTACGGCGCACGCTGGTTCCCGATCGACCTCGCGAATGCCGACGCCTGCGCCGCTCTCGCGCCGCAGCTCGCGGACGTCACGCACCTCGTCTACGCCGCGCTCCATGAACGGCCGGGGCTCGTCGCGGGCTGGCGCGAGGACGAGCAGATCCGATTGAACGAGACCATGCTCCGGAACCTGTTCGAACCGCTCGAGCGTGCCGCGGCGAAGCTCGCGCACGTGGCGCTGCTGCAGGGCACCAAGGCCTACGGCGTGCACGTGCGTCCGCTCGCCGTGCCCGCGCGCGAGAACCGCTCGGAGATGCACGAGCAGCCGAACTTCTACTGGAACCAGGAGCGATTCGTCCGTGCGCGTCAGCTCGGCAAGGCGTGGCACTGGTCGATCCTGCGGCCGGTGCTGATCGTCGGCGATTCGGTCGGCAGCGCCATGAACGTGATCCCCGCGCTCGGCGTCTACGCGGCAATGATGCGCCGCGCCGGCAGGACGGCGCTCGACTATCCGGGCGGCGTCGGCCGAGTGGCGCAGGCGGTCGACGCCGATCTGCTGGCGCGCGCCATCGCCTGGTCGGGCGAGGCGGCGAAGGCGGCGAACGAGATATTCAACGTCACCAACGGCGACGTCTTCGTCTGGCCCAACGTGTGGCCCGCGATCGCCGACGCGCTGGGCTTCGCCGCCGGCGCGCACGTGCCGCTCGCCCTCGACAAGGAGATCCGGCCGCGCGAGGCGGAGTGGGCGGAGATCCGCCGCCAGCATGGACTCGTATCGGGAACGCTGAAGGAGTTCGTCGGCCTGTCCTTCGAGTACGCCGACTACACGATGGGCTACGGCCGCAGCCAGCCGGGGCCGCCGGCGCTGGTCTCGACCATCAAGCTGATGCAGGCGGGCTTCACCGAGGTGATGGACACCGAGGCGATGTTCGCCAAGGCGATCGCCGAGATGCAGGCCAAGAAACTGCTGCCTCCGCGCTGAGGCCGTGCCGAAAAAGGACCGGCGGCGCGGCGCAGGGGGAGATGCGCCGGCCGCCGGACCGTTGCCTTGCAGGTTGCGGAAAAGGCAACGGCAATCGGATACGCGGAACGCCTACTCGGAACACTCGGCCGGCGGCGGCAATGCGGGGAGGAGGAAACCAAGCGTGACGCGCTGAGCCGCCGGCCGGCGCCATCCGTCACGCTCAACGGCGCCACCAACACAACGCGGCGAATCGGGAGTCGTTACCTCGTCTTCAGCCCGTCTCTTCTTCGCCACAGAAGGTGTGGCGCGAGCGCAACAGTCAGCGCCAGAAGACCGTGGTCCGGACGAACGCGTGCTCCGCCTCGCGCGCCTTTTGCAGGGCCGGCTTGCGCTTGCCGGCCACCCAACCGGCCGTAGCGCCGTGCGCGGAGTTGCCCGGAAACGGAACGGGCCCGGGCGCGATCCGAAGACCGCCGCACCGGGCCCGCCGACGCCCCCTCTGGCGCTTTGAAACTCGTCTAATGCTTGCCCAGGCTGTCCGCGATGTTCTGGAAGCCGGCCTGGGTCTTCTTGCCGTATTCGGCGATCTGGGCGTTGCGATCGACCCACTGCTGCGCGCTGGCGGGCACCTTGTAGCCCAGGACCTCGTCCGGCAGCTTGATGTGCACGCCCGACGTCATACCGAAATAGATCAGCCCCGCAGCGCCGAGCTTCACCATCCAACCCACCAACCGCATTCAGGCCTCCAGTTCGCGCAGGACCATAGTTGTTTCGTCCGCGACATGGCCAGTTCGGCTTCGTATCAATTGTTCAGAGGCGCCGAGCCATGGAACGAGGCGCGCACGTGGTCGGCCAGATCGCGCGCCGCCGGGCTCGCACCGGGCGGCAGGTAGAGGTTGATGCGGAATTCCGGCAGCGCCGGCAGCCGGACATGGCGGCCCAGGATCTCGAAACGCTCCGGCACCGAGGAGCGCAACAGCGGCGCCACCGCCAACCCCGCATCGATCGCGGCGTGCACCGGCTCGAGCCGGCTCACCTCGCACACCGCCCGCCAGTCGCGCCGCGCCCTGCCCAGCGCCTCGATCGCCACCGGCCGGAACACGCAGGTCGGCGCGCCGAGCGACACCGGCAGCGGGTCCTTGAGATGGGCGTCGCCCCCCGGCACGCCGACCCATACCAGCAGGTCGGTGCGGAGGGTTTCGCCGTGGCGGCCGCAGTCGGTCTCGGTCGTGAGCGCAAGGTCGACGCCGCCCGAGCGCAGCTGCTGGCGCACGACCCTGGAATCCTCGCACACCAGGCTGACCCGCACGCGCGGCTGCGCCTTGGCGAAGCGGCGCAGGATCGCCGGCACGAAGCTGCCGATGATGTCGTAAGGAACGCCGAACCGCACCTCGCCCTCGAACTCGGGCCGCCGCATGCTCGACAGCAGTTCGTCGCTCTGCATCACCAGCCGTTGCGCCTGCGCCAGCAGCCGCTCGCCGGCCGGCGCCAGCACCAGCTTGCGGCCGACACGTTCGAACAACCGGCAGTCGAGATGCTCCTCGAGCCGCTTCACCTGCTGGCTGGCCGCCGCCTGGCTCATGTTGAGCGCCGCCGCCGCTTGCGTGACGCCGCCGCTTTCGACCACGGCGAGGAAGGTGCGTAACAGATCAAGCATAAGAAATATCAAACGATCATATCGAAAACATTCGATATTCTTATATCTCGCAGCGGCGCAGGATGCCACCCATGCGCAACACCCTTTGGCTTCCCCTGATCACGCCGTTCAAGGACGGGACGATCGACTTCGCAAGCTACGAACGGCTGGTCGGGCACTACCTGGCGCTCGGCGTCGACGCCTTCTTCCCGCTGGGCACAACCGGCGAATCGCCGACCCTCGGCGATGCCGAGTCCGAGGAGCTGATCGAGCGCACGCTCGCCGTCGCCGGCGAGACGCCGGTCTATGTTGGAATCGGCGGCAACGCGACGGCAAGGGTCGTCAAGACGCTCCGGCGGCTCGAGCGCCTGCCGTTCCGCGGCATCGTCTCGGTCTGCCCCTACTACAATCGGCCGAGCCAGGACGGGCTCGTCGCGCACTTCACGGCGATCGCGTCGGAAACCGACCGCGAGGTTTTCATCTACAACATCCCGTATCGCACGTCGGTGAACCTCTCCAACGACTCGCTGCTGCAGCTCGCCGAGGTGCCGAACATCGTCGGTGTGAAGGACAGTTGCGGCATCCTCGCCCAGTCGCTCGACCTGCTGGCGCGCAAGCCCGAGGGCTTCTCGGTGCTGACCGGCGAGGACGCGCTCTACTTCACCATGCTGGCCAACGGCGCCGACGGCGGAATCCTCGCCGCGAGCCACATCATGACCGGGCGCTTCCGCGAGGTCGGCCAACGCTTCGCCGCCAACGACGTCGCCGGCGCGCGCGCCGCCTGGGCGCCGCTCATGCCGCTGGTGCCGCTGTTGTTCGCCGAGGCCAATCCAATGCCGATCAAGCATCTGCTGTGGCGGCAGGGCCTGATCGACTCGCCGGAATGCCGCCTGCCGCTGACAAGGATCTCCGACGCCCTGGCGCGCCGGCTCGACGCGGACCTTTGTCGTCCCGAGGCTGAAAGCCGAGGGATCTTTCGGGCCGCGTGAAGGTCCTCGCTACGCTCGGGATGACGGCTGCGCCGTCACTTTCAGGAGATCCCTGATCTCGGCCAGCAGCTCCTCTTCCCTCGAGGGCGGCTTGGGCGGTGGCGGGGCGTCCTCCGCCTTCTTGAACATCATGTTCATGCCCTTGATCACCATGAACATCACCCAGGCGATGATGATGAAGTTGACCGCGACGGTGAGGAACTGGCCGTAGCCGAGCGTTGCGCCGGCCTTCTTCGCCGCATCGTAGGTCGACGCCTGCGACGAGGCCGAGGTCAGGCCGAAGAAGTAGTTGCTGAAGTCGAGGCCGCCAAAGATCCGGCCGATGATCGGCATGATGATGTCGGTCACCAGCGAATCGACGATCTTGCCGAAGGCCGCGCCGATGATCACGCCGATGGCAAGATCGACGACGTTGCCGCGCAACGCGAATTTCTTGAATTCCTGGAGCATCTGTATCTCTCCCTCAGGTAACGCGAAGCCAGACGAGCAAAGCAGAAACACTCACCACCGAAAAGCCCGTCGAGAGCAGGACGGAGGCGGTGTTCTGCTCGACCTGGATGTCGAACTGCTTCGCCAGCACGAACGCCGTCGCCGCGGTCGGCAGCGAGGCCATCACCAGCGCCGCCTGTCCGGCGACCGATTTCAGGTCGATGAAGTACGGCAGCACGGCGGCCGCGAGCAAGGGCTGCACGAGGAGCTTGATCAGCGTCGCGAGGCCTGCCTCGGCCAATCCGTGACGCAGCGACTTGTCCGAGAGAAAGAGCCCGATCGCGAACAGCGCGCACGGCGATGCCGCCGCCCCCAGCAGGTCGAGCCATTTCTCGACCGGCGTCGGCAGCGGCAGCGCCAGGCCGGACCACACGATGCCGGCGACGATCGACAGCGGCAGCGGGTTGCGCGCCGCGTTCCAGGCCGCATTGAGGAAGGTCACGACCGGCCCGCGGCCGGCGGCGACCTCGAGCTCGACCAGCATGACGCCGAACACCATGGCGATGATCGACGTCACGATCACCGCCAGCATCGCCGGCGGCAGGCCGGCCTCGCCGAACGCGGCCAGGCAAAGCGGCACGCCCATGTAGCCGACATTACCCCAGGACGCGGCAATGCCCTGCAGGCTCATGCGGGCGAGGCCGCCCCTCACCGCCAGCCGGGTCGACAGCATGCCGAGCGCGAAGGTCGCCAAGACCACCACGCTGAAGCCCAGCATCAGGTCGGGGTCGAGGACGGTCCGGACCGGCGTGCGGGCCAGGGTCCCGAAGAACAGGACCGGCAGGGCGAAATAGCTCACGAAGGCGTTGAGCGCGGCCGTCGCCTCGCCGCCCAGGATGCGCCAGCGCCCGGCCAGCAGACCGGCCAGAATGACCCCGAAGATCGGCAGGGCGACGTCGAAGATGGCCTGCATGCCGGGTGTTACCTCACGACATTAACAATTTGACATAAGTGCCAAGGATAAAATAAAATTTTCTCTTATACGAGGCCGTACCGTCCCCTTTCGTCAGCGGCCCAGGAGAAGATCATGCGTCTGTTGCTCGCCTCCGTCGCGACCCTCGCTGCGGTCGCGCTTGCTGCGCCGGCGTTCGCCCAGGATGCGACCCCCGCCGCCCCCACGCCGACCCCGACCACCACCACCAAGCACAAGCCGGCCACCAATACGGCCGCCTACTGCAACACGTTGAAGAGCGCCAGTTCGAAGTCGGCGTGCCTGAAACGTGTCCACGCCCAGAACACCACGCCGAAGGCCGGCCCTCACAAGAAGGCCAAGAAGGCCGATACGACCAAGGCCGCCACCTCCGCTTCGGCCGCTCCGCCGCCGGCGGCTGCCCCTTCCCCGCCGCAGACCGTCAACATTCCGCCGCTGCCCCAGAAGACGATCTAGCGCGAGCGCAGCTCGCGCCGGCGGGCGGCAGGCGCTGTAACCAGCGCCGAGAGCCCGCACGGCTGTAATGCGAAGAGGATCGCGATAGTCTCGCTCTCCCCAATTCAGGGAGGGCGACGTGACTCACGCTGCGGCACTGATCTCGACCGACGAACTTGCGCGCCGCATGGGCGCGCCGGGGCTTCGGATCTTCGATTGCACGACCTATCTGCGCCCGCGGCCCGAGGGCGGCTACAACGCCGAGAGCGGACGGGCCAACTACGACAAGGGCCACATCCCGGGCGCGGGCTTCCTCGATCTCGGTGCCGAACTCTCCGATCGACACTCGAAGTTGCGCTTCACCCTGCCGCCGCTCGATGAGCTGACCAAGGCGTTCGCCGCCAAGGGCATCGGTCACGGCACCTTCGTCGTGCTCTACAGCCACGCCACGCCGACCTGGGCAACCCGCATCTGGTGGATGCTGCGCGCGATCGGCTTCGACGACGCGGCGATCCTCGACGGCGGGCTCGACAAGTGGAAGGCGGAGGGCCGGCCGCTCTCGACCGAGCTCACGGTCTATCCTGCCGCTACGCTCTCGTTGCGCGGCCGGCCCGAGATCTTCGTCGACAAGAACGACATCAAGGCGGCGATCGGCAAGACCGACACGCTGACCCTCAATGCGCTGAGCCACGAGCAGCACAAGGGCGCAGGCGGCGTGACATACGGCCGGGCGGGCCGCATCGCCGGCTCGTCCTGCGTGCCGGCGGCGAGCCTGTTCGGGCCGGACAAGACGCTGAAGCCGATCGCCGAGCTGCGCCAGGCGTTCGAAGGCGTCGGCGCCGCGCCCGACAAGCGCGTGCTGGTCTATTGCGGCGGCGGCATCGCGGCCAGCCTCGATGCGTTTGTGCTGACGGCGATTCTCGGCCACAAGAACGTCGCCGTGTACGACAGCTCGATGCAGGAATGGTCGAACGACCCGAGCCTGCCGATGGAAGTTGGATGAGGAGGAGCCGATGCCCGCCTACATGATCGTCGAGGTCGAGACGACCGACGAGGCGCTGATGACCGAGTACCGCAAGCACACACCGGGCGCGGTCGCCAGGTTCGGCGGCAAGTTCATCGTACGCGGCGGCAAGACCCGCACGCTCGAAGGGGGCTGGAAGCCCGCGCGGGTCGTGGTGCTGGAGTTCCCGAGCTACGAGAAAGCCGAGGAGTTCTACGACTCCGAGCACTACAAGCCGCTGCTCGAGATGCGGCTGAAGGCCGGCAAGTCGAAGGCCATCATCGTCGATGGCCATGCCGGCTGATGAGTGCCGCTGAGCTCGCCGCCTACAAGGCAGTCGGCACGCTCTACAACGCGCTGATGACCGCGCTGGTGCTGGGTCTCGTGACCCGGCGCGGCGAGGACACAGCGCGCGACTACGTGTTCCGCCACTTTCGCCGCCAGCATCTCGAGAAGTTCCTGCCCGGGCTGCGGAAGCTCGGCCTGGCGGACCAGCCGCCGGCGCCGGCCTGCGCGCTCTATCACTATCATTCGAATGCGCTGGGCGGCGTGAAGACCGGCTACTTGCGGGAAAGCGACCGCAAGGCGTGGGTGCGCTACCCGCCGCCGCGCTGGATCTGGAAGGGCACGGCGATCGCCGCGGTGCCGCACGGCGTGTCGGCGGCAATGCTGCACGGCTGGCACGGTCACAACGGCCAGTCGCTCGGCAAGCCGAACCTGGGCTTCGTCTGTACCGGCATGACGGTCGACGGGCTGCCGGGCCTCGAAGGCTACTATTTCGAGCACGACCATCCTCTGAAGGAAGAGGAGCGCGTGCGCTTCGCCTATGACGAGCAGATGCCGCGGGTCGATTGGGCGACGCAGCCCAAGCTCGAGACCGCGAGCTGGCCCGAGGAGCGGCGCCTCAGGACCTTTCGCGCCTATGCCGTCGAATACCTGCGCACCATGCTGCCGACCCTGCAGGAGCAGCTCGGCGCCGACGATGCGCAACAGGAGCTCGGCCGCGTCGCGCGCCTGGTCGGCCTGCAGTTCCACGAGGAGACGGCGCGCGACATGGACCTGCCGACCGACGTCGAGCGCGGCGATGCTCAAAGCGTCCGCGACTTCACCCGCTGGCTGGCCAGCGTGCTGCGCGCCCAGGGCGAGGATGTCGAAGTCGCTGACGGCGAGGTCCGCCTGCAGGGCTGGCGCGCCGTGCGGGAGCTGAAGCTCGTCGATCCGCTGAAGGCCTTCGACGCCTGGAACGAGCTGTGGCTCGGCGCGGCGGCGGCGCATGACCGGTTCCTGAAGGTTCAGACCATTCGCTCGCTCGGCGACCGCGGCTGGTCGATCGCCTGGCGTATCGCGCCGAGATAGCCTTTCGGGAGCGGATGGCCGCCGATCGTCTCACCGAGATCGGCGAGCGGGATCCAGCGCCCGTCGAGATGCTCGTGGCCCAGCGCGACGTCGCTGCCGCCGGCCAGCCGGCAGCCATAGGCGACGATGCGCACGAAGCGCTTCGGCAGCACCTCGAACAGATGCTCGTCGACCTGCGTGCCGACCTCGACCGCGAGCCCCGCCTCCTCGCGAACCTCGCGGGCGAGCGCCGCGCGGTGATCCTCGCCCGGATCCGGCCGGCCGCCCGGCAGGTCCCATTCGCCGCGCCCGTTCAGCAGCAGCAGGACGCAGCCGTCGGCGATGACGACGCCTTTGATGGAAAGTGGAAAGTCGGCCATCGGGTCTTTGCTGGGAGCGCGCCACTCCAGTGGCGCTCATCTCATGATGCGCCACTGGAGTTGTTCACCGTCGGCCGCGCCGACCCTGAGGGATGAAACGGGTGGGCTGAGGCGGTGGTGTGGTAGGCTGATTTTGCCGTCGGCCAGAGGTCGGTCGTCACAGTGGTGCAGTG
>JAFEFF010000103.1 GCA_018240745.1 Pseudomonadota bacterium | reverse complement strand
CCAGCGGAAGGCGAAGACGATGCCGAACTGGGCGAGGAACTCGCCGATCGGCCCGCGCTTGCCGAACAGGATCAGCAGCAGGTAGCCGGTCACCACCGGCGGCATGATCAGCGGCAGATGGACCAGCGTGTCGACCAGGCTCTTGCCCCAGAACCGCCCGCGCGCCAGCAGCCAGGCGATGACGAGGCCGGGCGGCAGGCTGGCCGCGGTCGCGGTGACGGCGACCAGCAGGCTCAGCCTTACCGCCGTCCATTCCTCGGCCGTCATGTCGAGCTGGCGGACTTCACCAGCACTTCGAACCCTTGCTTCTCGAAGGCCGGCCGCGCCTTGGTGCTCTTCAGCAGATCGAGGAAGGCCCTGGCGTCGGTTGACTTGGTGCTCCTGGTCAATGCCGCCGGATAGATGATCGGCGGATGGGAACCGGCGGGGAAGGTGCCGACGATCTTCACGTTCGGCTCGGCGGCGGCGTCCGTCGAATAGACGATGCCAAGCGGCGCCTCCCCGCGCGCCACCAGCACCAGCGCCGCGCGCACGTTCTCGGCCTGGGCGATGCTGCCCTTCACGCCGTCCCAGGCGCCGAGTTTCTCGAGCGCCGCCTTGCCGTACTTGCCGGCCGGCACCGCATCGACGTTGGCCATGGCGAGCTTGCCGCCGTTCAAAGCCTTGGCGAGATCGAAGCCCTGCTTCACGTCGACCGTGGTCCTGGAATCGCGCGGCGCGATCAGCACGATCCTGTTGCCCAGCAGGTCGACCCGCGTGTCCTTCTGGATCAGGTCCTTCTTCTCGACATAGTCCATCCAGTCCGTGTCGGCCGAGATGAAGAGGTCGGCCGGTGCGCCCTGTTCCAACTGCTTGGCCAGCGCCGAGCTCGCCGCGTAGGAAATCCTGGGCGCGGGCTTGCCGCCGTCCTTCCAGCTGGTTGCGATGTCGTCCAGCGCATTCTTGAGGCTGGCCGCCGCGAAGATCACCAGGCCGCCCTGCGCGAACGCCGCCACGGGCGCAAAAGCGATCGCCACGGCGACGCCGAGCCAGGCGCGGCGCTTCATCGAGAGACCCATACGCAACCCTCCCGTCAGGAGGTCGGTATAGTCCTCCGGATATAGCGCTGCGTCCAGAGGCGTTTTCCCTGAACGGCAAGACGGCGTGCCGCGACCAGCACGATCACGCCGAGACCGGCCAGCAGCACCTTGTGCGCCGGCCTGGGTACGAGGTCGGGATTGATGTCGGCGCGCAGGATGCGCATCGGATCGACGTGGTTCACCAGGCCATACCAGCCGGTCTCGAACAGCAGTGCCACCGCTGTGGCGCCGACGGCCAGCAGGAGCAGGCCGAGATACTCCGTGCGCAGCCGCGTCGGCATGAAGCGCCAGATCATCAACCAGGCGAACAGACCGGCGGCCACCGTCGCTTCGCTGACGTTCGCCTTCGACTGGATGAAGAAGTGCAGGATCGCCAGCACCGCCGCCGGATAGACCAGCCAGTGCAGCCGCTTCCAGTTGCGCTTCAATCGCCGCTGCCATCCGTTGGTCGAGGTGATGGCGAGCGCCGCCAGGCTCAGCAGCGCGATGAAGCCGATCGTCAGGTAGAAGCGCTTGGCGATCTCCAGCGCGACCACGATCAGGTTCCACTTCTGGTCGGCGATGTAGATCAGGAAATGCAGGCCGGCATAGAGCGCGGCGGCGACGCCGATGCGGCGGCGAATCTGCACCAGCGGCATCCAGTCGAACACCGCACGCGCCGGCGTCAGCGCCAACGAGCAGAGCAGGAAGATGACGGTCCAGTCGCCGGTGATGTGCGTTGCCAGAGTCACCGGCCGCGCGCCGAGATCGTCGGTGTACCAGCGCCAGGCGAGGTCGAGCGCCGGCAGGCACAGGCCGACCAGGGTCGCGAGACGCAGCCAGAAGACCACTCTTACGATGGACATTCGCCGACCTTAGCGGATCGACCGATCAAGCGGCCCTCAAACTTGCGTCACGCGCCGCCTCATTTCGGCCACCCAAACGAGGCCGTGCCAAGGCACATCGCCCTTGAGGATATCGAAATCGAGCATCGGGTCGCGCCGCAGCCCGAGACGCTGCATCACCGCCTGGGAGCGCAGATTGTCGATCGCGGTGTAGGCAAGAACCTCGTCGAGGCCGACGCGGGTGAAGACATCGTCGAGTGCCGCGCGGGCAGCCTCGGTCGCGTAGCCCTTGCCCCAGGCCGAGCGGACCAGCCGCCAGCCGATCTGGTTGTGAGGCGCGAGGGGATGATCGTGGGCGGCCGGCATGACGCCGGCATAGCCGACGAAGGTGCCGTCCTTTTCCTCGATCGCCAGCCTGCTGAAACCGTGCTGCTCGAAGGCCGCGCGGTAACGATCGAGCTTGGCGTCGCTGGCGCGGCGCGACAACGGCCCACCGAGATCCTGCATCACTTCCGGGTCGGCGTTGAGGGCCGCGAAGACGTCGCGGTCCTCCTTGCGCCAGGGGCGCAGGATGAGACGGTCGGTCTCGAGCCTGAGGGTCAACGGGAGTTGCCGAACAAGAAGCGGTAGGTGCCGACGGCAGGCGCCTTGGCGACGCCGAACGGCTTCAGCGCGGCGCTCTTGAACAGCGAGCGCGCAGCGCTCGCCGTTGCGGCGGGATCGGCGCCTTCCAGCAACACCACCCACTCGGCTTGATCGACCCTGGGATGATCCATGCTGCTCTGGGCGACCGGCGCGTTGGCGATCTCGATGTCGTTCTCGACCACCGCCGCGCCGACCATGCCCGGCTTGGCGATCGCAGTCGGCAAGGCGTCCTTCAGCCAGTCGGTGAGCTGGCGGGCCATCGCCGGCTGCGGCGTGAAGCGCACGGTGGTCAGCGCGCCGCCCTCGCCGTGCGCCAGATCGAGCCGCACGCGCACGGTCATGCGCTTGAAGCGGGTGAAGCGCGCCATCACCGCCTTGCTCCACGGCGTCTGGTCGGCGAGCAGGGCGAGGTAGCCCGGCGTCGCGAGGTCCTCGACCGTGTCGCATTCGTAGGTGGCGAGGTACTTGGGCGAGGCCTTCACCGCGACGTAGCGGCGGGCACGCGTGAAGCCCGGCAGGTTCACCCGTTCGTCGATATGCTCGCGGTTGTACCACTCGTTGAAATCGCGCTCGTGGCGTGGCTTCACCTCGTTGAACACCAGCAGCATTCCCTTGCCGAGTAGTGCCATGGTCCCCATGCCCCGCGTTTGGCTTTGTCGCCAGCCGTCCCGACGGAGCATACTGCGGCCGGCGATCCGGGGGGAGAGGCTCCATGCCATCATGGTCGGGCGGCGCCACGATTTATAGGGACGGGAAGGAAACGCCATGAAGATTGCCAAGATCGAGGACATGCATTGCGACGCCGGATGGCGCGACTTCTCGTTCCTCAAGATCACGACCGACCAGGGCATCGTCGGCTGGTCGGAGTACAACGAAGGCTACGGCAGCGCCGGCATCACTGCCGTGATCCGCCGCATGGCGGCCGGGCTGATCGGCGAGAATCCGCGGGCGGTCGAGCGCATCATGTCGATGCAGTACGCCATCACCCGCCAGGCGCCGGGCGGCATCAACCAGCAGGCGATGGCGGCGATCGAGAATGCGCTGCTCGACGTCAAGGCCAAGTCGCTCGGCGTGCCGGTCTACGAGCTGTTCGGCGGCAAGGTGCGCGAGCGGCTGCCGCTCTACTGGTCGCACTGCGGCAGCTACCGCTTCCGCAACGCCGACGTGATGAAGGTCGAGCCGGTGCGTTCGCTAGACGACCTGGTCAAGCTCGGCAAGCACGTCAGGGAGCGCGGCTTCAAGGCGCTCAAGACCAACATCTTCCGCTTCGATCTCGATCCGCCGAACATGTACCAGCCGGGCTTCGGCCGCACGCCGGGCGGCCCCGAGCTCAATGCCGACGGCGCGACGCTGGCCGCGATCCGCGACGGCCTGTCGGCATTCCGCCAAGGAGCCGGACCGGACATGGGCATCCTGCTCGACACCAACTTCAACTTCAAAACCGAGGGCTACATCAAGGTCGCGCGCGCCTGCGAGCCCTACAACCTGTTCTGGCTCGAGATCGATTCCTACGATCCCGAGGGCCTGCGCCTGATCCGCGACCGCGCGCCGATGCCGATCGCCTCCTGCGAGTCCCTGTTCAGCCGCCGCCAGTTCCGGCCGTTCTTCGAGAACCGCTCGATCGACGTGTCGATCATCGACGTGCCGTGGAACGGCCTCGCCGAGGGCTACAAGATCTCGACCATGGCCGAGGCCTACGAGATCAACTGCGCGCCGCACAACTTCTACGGCCACATGTCGACCCTGATGAGCGCCAACCTGTGCGCCGCCATGCCGAACTTCCGTATCATGGAAATCGACATCGACGACGTGCCGTGGAAGGACGACCTGGTCACCCATCCGCCGGTCATCCGGAACGGCGAATTGATCGTGCCAGACCGGCCTGGCTGGGGCGCCGACGTCAACGAGGAGGCGGTCAAGGCGCACCCGCCGAAGAACCCGCACCCCTGAGCGGCCATGGTTCGCCGCAACGAGATCCGGCCGGGCGAGCGGGCCGTCGACCTGCCGCCGGCATACGATGCGAGCCTGTACTTCATCGGCCGCATCCGCACGCCCTGGAGCGACCGCCTCGACTGCCCGCGTCAGGGCCGCTTCGACGGGCCGCAGTGCCGGCTCGAGATCGATGCGCGCTGGCAGGAGGGGCTCGACTCGATCGAGGAGTTCGCGCGGCTCGAGGTGCTCTACTGGCTGCACCAGTCGCGCCGCGACCTCGTGCACCAGAGCCCGCGCAACGGCGGCCGGGCGCGCGGCGTGTTCTCGCTGCGCACCCCGGTGCGGCCCAATCCGATCGGCACGGCGATCGTCAAGCTCGAGCGCGTCGAGGGTGCGGTGCTGTTCGTGCGCGGCCTCGACTGCCTCGACGGCACGCCGCTGATCGACGTCAAGCCGGACCGCACGCTGTTCGAGCCGCCGGCGCCGCCGCGGAAGGGCGACTTCCAGGTCGGGGACGCCTGATGCGTTGGCCGTCGCTGGCGGCGCTGCCGGCCGGCGCCGGCCCTGCGAAACGCCGAGCCGCACGCTGGGCCACGCGAGGGCGCTGGCATCGCTTCGACCCGTCCTCCAGAATGGCCGCGCGATTGGAGGAAACATGGTCTACGAGCTTCGCACCTACACGCTCATTCCCGGCAAGATGCCGGAGTATCTCAAGGCCGCCGAGACGATCGGCCGGCCGGCGCGCGGCAATAACTACGGCGTCAACCACGGCTACTGGACGTCGGAGTTCGGCGCCCTGAACCAGATCTGGCACCTCTGGAAGTACGACAGCTACGAGGAGCGCACGCGGCTGCGCAACGAGCTGGCCAAGAACAAGGACTGGACCGAGAAGTACGTGCCGATCGTGCGGACGTGCATTCAGCGCCAGGACCTGCGGCTGATGAACGCGGTGGTCGATATCAAGCCGAGCGATGGCACCACCGGGAACGTTTACGAAATGCGCATCTACCGCTGCAACCTCGGCGGCGCGCAGCAGTACGGCAAGGATTTCAAGGAAGTGCAGGCGGCTCGCGAGAAGTATTCGCCGATCTGGGGCGCCTGGACCGGCGAGTTCCCGCAGCCCAACGAGTGGATCCACCTGTGGCGCTACAAGAATCTCGAGGAGCGTTTCAAGGCGCGCTCGGACGCGATGAAGGATCCGGCATGGCAGGCCTATCTCGCCAAGGGTCCGGCCAAGCTGCAGGCGATGGAGTCGACTTTGCTGCTGCCGACGAATTACTCGCCGTTGAAATAGCACCGTCGTCCCGAGCGGAGCGAAGCGAAGTCGAGGGACCTCTTTTGGGTCTTCGATTTAAAAAAGAGGCCCCTCGGCTTCGCTCGGGGCGACGGAATTGTATGGGGTACTCTTGATGGATTCGTTCGACGATACCGCCCTTGCGCTCACCAGGTTCGGCGTCGGCCAGCCGGTGTCGCGCATGGAGGATCCGATCCTGCTGCGCGGCAAGGGCAGCTACACGGACGACCAGAACCTATCCGGGCAGGCCCATGCGGTGATGGTCCGGAGCAAGATCGCGCACGGCATCCTGAAGGGCATCGACGGTACCGAGGCGGCGAAAATGCCGGGGGTGCTGGCGATCCTGACCTATGCCGACCTCGAGGCTGCGGGCTTCGGGCCGATGAAGTGCGCCATGAACATCCCGCAGCGCGACGGCTCGCCGATGAAGACGCCGCCGCGCCATTCGCTGGCCAAGGATCGCGTGCGCTATGTCGGCGAGGCCGTGGCTTGCGTGGTTGCCGAGACGGCGGTGCAGGCCAAGGATGCCGCCGAAGTCGTCGAGCTCGACATCGAGGAGCTGCCCGCGGTCACGACGCCGGCGCAGGCGCTCGCCGCCGGCGCGCCGCAGATCCATGACGAGGCGCCGGGCAACCTCGCGCTCGACTTCCACTACGGCGACGCCGAGGCGGTGAAGAAGGCCTTTGCCGCGGCCGCGCACGTGACGCGTCTCGACATCGTCTCCAACCGCATCGTCGTCAATCCGATGGAGCCGCGCTCGGCGATCGGCAACGTCGAGAACGGCCGCTGGGTGCTGCGGGTCGGCTGCCAGGGCGTGATGGGCCTGCGCGGCGGCCTCGCCAGGGACGTGCTCAACACCACGCCCGACAAGGTGCGGGTGCTGACCGGCAATGTCGGCGGCTCGTTCGGCATGAAGAGCCAGGTCTATCCCGAGTACGGCCCGCTGCTGCTGGCGGCGAAGAAGCTCGGCCGGCCGGTGAAATGGACCGACGAGCGCTCGGAAAGCTTCCTCAGCGACCATCACGGCCGCGACCACCAGCGCGTGGCGGAGCTGGCGCTCGACAAGGACGGCCGCTTCCTCGCGGTGCGGCTCAGCGGGACCGGCAATGCCGGCGCCTACATCTATCCGCCGATGCCCGCGACCACCAACGCGGTGAAGAACCTGATCGACGTCTATGCGACGCCGGCGATGGAGGTGAACTCGAAGGTGGTGTTCACCAACACCACGCCGCTCGCGGCCTATCGCGGCGCCGGCCGGCCCGAGGGCAACTACTACATGGAGCGGCTGATCGATACCGCGGCGCGCGAGATGGGTATCGACCGCGCCGAGCTGCGCCGCCGCAACCACATCAAGCCCGGCGCCATGCCCTACAAGGCGCCGTCGGGCATGAACTACGATTCCGGCGAGTTCACCACGGTGCTCGACAAGGCGCTGGTCGCCGCCGACTGGGACGGCTTCGAGAAGCGCAAGGCCGAGAGCGCCAGGAGCGGCAAGCTGCGCGGCCGCGGCATCGGCCAGTATCTCGAGGTCACCGGTCCGCCGAGCAAGGAGTATGGCGGCATCCGCTTCGAGGCGGACGGCAGCATCACCATGCTGTCGGGCACGCTCGACTACGGCCAGGGCCACGCCACGCCGTTCGCGCAGGTGCTGGGCGAGAAGCTCGGCATTCCCGTGCCGCGGTTCCGCCTTCTGCAGGGCGATTCCGACCAGCTCGAGGTCGGCGGCGGCACCGGCGGCTCGAAGTCGGCGCTGGTCGCGAGCCAGGCCTTCCTCGAGGCCGGCGACAAGCTGATCGAGCAGGGCAGGCAGATCGCCGCGCACGTGCTCGAGGCGGCCGTGGTCGACATCGAATTCCATCGTGGCCGATTCGTGATAGCCGGCACCGATCGCGGCATCACCATCCTCGAGCTGGCCGAGAAGCTGCGCAAGGGGCTGACGCTGCCGCCCGACATCCCGCAGTCGCTCGATGTCAGCCACATCTCGGACAATCCGCCGTTCTCGTTCCCCAACGGCTGCCATGTCGCCGAGGTCGAGATCGACTCGGATACCGGCACGATCGAGGTGGTGCGCTATTTCATGGTCAACGACTTCGGCACGGTCATCAACCCGATGCTGGTCGCGGGCCAGGCGCATGGCGGCGTAGTCCAGGGCATCGGCCAGGCGCTGATGGAATGCGCGCGCTACGACGAGCAGGGCCAGCCGATCACCGGCTCCTACATGGACTACGCCCTGCCGCGCGCCACCGACGCGCCGGGCTTCTCGGTCGAGAACCATTCGGTGCCGTGCAAGACCAACCGGCTCGGCGTGAAGGGCTGCGGCGAGGCCGGCTGCGCCGGCGCGTTGCCGTCGGTCGTCAATGCCGTGGTCGACGCGCTCTCGCCGTATGGCGTGAAGCACATCGACATGCCGGTGACGCCCGAGAAGGTGTGGCGGCTGTTGAATGGGGAGCGGTAGCTCTTCGTCTTTTGGACCGCGCGCGTCTCGCGCACCTCATGAGCCCGCAAGATGCGCACGGTCCGGAAGAGCTTGACTACTTCTTGTCCGCCGACTCGACCGACGGCTGGAGGATGCGGCCAGCGCCGGACACCTTGGTGTGCAGCGCGGGCGGCCGAGTCAGCAGCTTGACCGTGCCGGCGCCGGACAGGTGGATGTCGGCCTCGTCGGTGGGACCGGCCTCGACCCGGCCGCTGCCGGAGATCTTCGTCTTGAGGCGCTTCAGCGCGAGGTCGGCCAGCCGGACGTTGCCCGAGCCCGAGATATCGGCCGACACGCGCTCGACGCTGCCCTGCGCCTGGATATCGCCGCTGCCGCTGATGGCGAGGCCGAGCTCGCGCTGGCTGAGCTTCTCCAGCGTGACCGTGCCCGCGCCCGAGATGCGCACATGAAGCAGGGCGCGCGCCGGCAGCTCGATCTCGACCGGCCCCGAGGCGCTGCGCCGCCCACAGGAGATCACTTTGCCGCTGCGCAGCTTCAGGTGCGCGATCGCATCGGGCGTGCCGCGCATGACGACGTCGCTGCCGTCGCCGGCGATCAGCCGCAGCGGCACGGGCGTCAGGACCTCGATCGTGTCGCCGCCGGTCCAGGCCAGCCGGCGTTCGGGCCCTGTGGCGGCGTCATTGTCGCAGGACCGCCAGCCGAAGCGGTCTTCGGCGATCATGGTCCGGAGATCGCGGCCGCCGATCGCCCAGGCGAGCGACAGGCAGACGACGCCGATACTGAGACCGGAAATGGCAACGAGACCGAGCGTGCGGTTCATGGCGGGTCTCCTCAGGCCGTGCTGCTGCGTTCGAGCAGCGTGTAGTGCAGGCGGGCGAAGCGGCCGAGCAGGCGGACGACATAGTCGACCGCCATCAGGAGCAGCGCGCCGCCGCCGACGCCCAACCCGAGCAGGCCGACGCCGCTCAGGATGTGCGCCAAGTAGCCGAGCGACAGGCCGTGATCGAGATGGAACATCCGCGCGGTCAGCACGATCCCGGCGATGCACAGGCCGAGCATGGCGAGGCCCAGTCCCAGCGTGACCAGCGCCAGCGCGCCCAACAGCGGCAGCAGGAACATGAAGTCGACCGCGATCAGCGCCAGGAAGCCGAGCATGGCGGCGTAGAAGTTGGCCGGCGTGCGCGCGCTCTCCCAGCGGCGCAGGCCCGCCTCGGCGCGCAGCTCGCGCGCGAGCCGCACCGGATCGCCCAGCGCGGCGGCGATCTCGGCCTCGCTGCGGCCCTCGGCCATGCCCTCGGCGAAGTGGCTCGCATAGTCGTCCATCAGCTCCTCGATCTCGGCGGGCGGCAAGCCGCGCAGGCGGTCGTGCAGGATCGAAAGGAATTCGTCTTGGGTCATCGTGCGCCTCCGGCGGCTCTCGCAGACGATGGATTGTCGGCCAGCACCCGGGCGACCGACGCTACGAAGCTGTTCCACTCGGTGCGCTGCGCGGCGAGCGCGGCATGGCCCGCGCGCGTCAGCTGGTAGTACTTGCGTGGCGGCCCGCTGCTCGATTCCTCGAGATAGGTTTTCACCAGGCCGTCGGCCTGCATGCGCCGCATCAGAGGATAGATCGTGCCTTCGCCCATGCCGATGTCCTGCGCCAGGCGGCTGGCGATGTCGTAGGCGTAGCCGTCCTGCTGCGCCAGCATCGCCAGCACACACATATCGAGCACGCCCTTGCGCAATTGCACCAGCAGCGAATCCGTCACAGTGACTGCACTCTCGTGTTAAACATAGTACCTTGCAAAACAAGGTAGTGAGGCATAGAAGACTTGTCCAGCGCGAACATTCGCGGGGAGACGACAATGCGCCGCTATCACGCCCTGGACGCCTTGCGCGCCGCGATGATGTTCCTGGGCATCTATCTCCACGCCGTCGCCGCCTACACGCCCGATGCCGGCTGGCCGTGGAAGCCGGCCGAGCTTACCAAGACGCTGCTGTGGTCGATCAGCGTGGTCCACGTCTTCCGGATGCCGATCTTCTACGCCATGGCCGGCTTCTTCGCGGCGCTGCTGATCGCCCGCTACGGCTTCCGCCGTGCCGCCTGGAACCGCTTCATGCGCATCGCCGTGCCGTTCGTGGTCGGCTGGATCGTGATCTGGCCTATCGTGACGATGCTGGCCGGGTCGGCCACCTACGGTTTCGATCTCGTCTGGGCGGCCTTCACGACCGGTTACATCCTTCGCTACGTCCATCCGCTGCACCTGTGGTTCCTCGAATATCTGATCGTGCTCTACGTGCTGGGCGCGATCGCCGTCGCCGGGCTGCCGCTGGTGCTGTCGCCGCGGAAGCGCCAGCTGGCGCTGCAGGCCTTCCGCGCGATCGTGCGGTCGCCGTGGGCGCCGCTGATCCTGGCGGTGCCGTCGTTCGCCGCTCAGCTCCTGATGCCCAACCCGTGGATCGAGGATCCGCCGGGCTTCATCCCGGTGTTCCGCATCGTTGCGGTCTACGCGGTGCCGTTCGCCTTCGGCTGGCTGTTGTTCCTCAACGTCGACCTGCTGGACGTGCTGCCGCGCCGCGCCTGGCTGTACTCGGGGCTCGCGGTCGCGGCGAGCGTGGCCTATCGCTGGAGCTACGCCCTGCCGGTCGATCCAGCGATCAAGTTCTACGTGATCCGCGCCGTGCACTCGGTCGACATGTGGCTGCTGATCCTGGGCGTCGCCGGCCTGTTCCTGCGCTACCTCGGCGACCACAGCGCCTGGCGTCGCTATCTCTGCGATTCCTCGTATTTCCTCTACATCGCTCACATGCCAGTGATCATCGCCTTCCAGCTGCTGCTGCGGGACGTGCCCCTGCCGCCGCTGGCCAAGATCTTCATCGCGCTCGGCGCCACCATCGCCGTGCTGCTACCGCTCTACCGCTTCGCCGTCCGGCCGACTTTCATCGGCGCCGTGCTGAACGGCCGCCGCTATCCGTCGACCATCGGTCCCGTGCTAGAAGGCGGTCCTCAGTTGGAGGCCCTTCACGGAGAGGTTCGTCGTGCCCAGAACGCTGTTCATTGATTCGACGCCCGACATCGACAGGGTCTGGAGGCGCGTGCACGGCGCGAAGGACATCCCCGTCACGGTGAACATGGGGCCGGTCGACGAGAAGGACGTGCCGGCAAAGGTCTCCGGGTTCGACACGGTGATCAACGACGCGACCTACTTCAGCGCGCCGACCCTGGAGAAGTGCGCGGGCCTGAAGCACATCGTCTTCCTCGGCACCGGCGCGGCGAGCTTCGTCGACATCGCCGCCGCAGAGAAGCTCGGCATCAAGGTCTCGACCATCTCGGGCTACGGCGACACCACCGTCGCCGAGCATGCGATGGGCCTG
>JAFEFF010000102.1 GCA_018240745.1 Pseudomonadota bacterium | reverse complement strand
GAGCATCGCAATGGCGAGGTCATCCACACCGCGAAATATCGCATCGATCGACTGATCTATGTCGAATCTCATGAGACCGCGCCAGACGCCATCGCGCGAGAGAAGCAGCTGAAGAACTGGAGTCGCGGAAAGAAGGTCGCGCTCATAAACCTCGCCAATCCCGATTGGCGCGACCTGAGCGGCGAAATTCACGACTATGGCTAGTGCGGCGAAAAGAGGTCCCTCGGCTTCGCTCGGGACGACGGGAAATCAAATATGCGATAGCCCTACGTCTTCGGGGAGGTGGCGCGTCAGCAATGCGTTTTCGAGCTCCGCTCGAAAATCGCTTAGACGCTGACACCTCCCCCGAAGACGGGGGAGGTGAAAAGCGCAATAATCCTTTACGGAGGAACGTCCCGATGCCGACACCGATCGTCTTCGACGCCGAAATCGGCCGCCAGTTCATCAAGTACGCGCGGCTGGTGGCCGGCCGAGGCTATGTCCACAACACGCTGGGCAACATCGTGATCCGCGCCCCGCATCCGGACTACCCGCACGGCATCGCCTACACCAAGCACGCCGAGGTCTCCCTGGAGGAGATGGAAGTCGGCAACATCGTCATCACCGACGTGCCGACCAGCCGGATCGTCTGGGGCCAGCGCATGACCAGCGTCGGCCACAATCTCAGCCGCGAGATCCTGCGGCTGCGCCCCGATATCAATGCCACCATCCACGTGCATGACGACGCGACCATCGCGCTGCTCGGTTCCGGTGCGCCGCACGACTTCAAGGTGCTGTCGCTCGATCCGCCGTTCGTGCTGGGCAAGCCGGTGCACTACGTGCCGGCGCATGTCGATGTCGAGGCCGATGTGAGCTCGGTCGATGGCTTCATCCGGGACACCAACCTCGTCGTGCTGGTCGGCCACGGCCTGACGGCGCTCGGCCGCAACGTGTCGGAGGCCTATCACCGGCTCAACACCTTCACCGCCGAGGTGAGGCGCTGCCTGCTTGCCGAGCAGGTGGCGGCGCTCAAGGGCACGACACCGACCTGGCGCGCGCAGCACGAGATCGAAGAGATGTACCGCTTCGCCGAGCGCATCATCTATCCGACCCGGCCCGATCACGTGATGGACGAGGAAGCGGCGGAGTAGGGCAGTGGCCGCGCCGGGGCGTCCCGGCTTCCCGACCGGCTTCGTCGCGGTGTTCCTCGTCACCTGCCTGCTGTTCGCGATCACGGCGGCGACGGTGGCCGATTCGCGCAGCAGCGACGCCGCCGGCAACGCGATGTCGGATGCCTTCGCGGCGATGTTCGCCGGCGCGCTGTGGATCGCGGTCTCGGTGCTGCTGGTGATGGCGGCGGTGGGCGGTGCGATGGTGTTCTGGGCGCCATGGACGTTGTTCGGGCTGGTGCCGGCGGCGCTGGTCGCCTTCTTCCTTGCCATGGGCCGCTTCGGCGAGGGCGACAAGTCGGCAATGATCGTGGTGATCGCCCTGCCGCTGCTGCTGATCCTCTATGCCGCGTGGGCGCGCTTCCCGGCGCTGCATGGAGTGCTGCAGCCGGCCCGCACCTCGGCGGTCCTGCTGTCGCTGGTCGGGGTGCTGTCGATCGGCGCGATCGCGGTCGATTGGCGCGCTCACGTTCCCACGCCACAGTCCCGAGCCGACTACCAGGAGTCGGAGCAGATCCGGATGGAGGAGGCGGCCAAGGTCGACCGCCGGGAGCGCGAGCGCGAAGCGGCGGCTTTCGCCAGGCTCGGACCCGATTCCCGCCTTGCGGACTATCTGCCCTATCTGCGCGATCGTGCCTTCGCCGACCGCGCGCTGGAAGGCATGCAGAAGGTCAAGACGCGCCAGGAAGATGCCGTAGAACTGCTGAACCGGCGCCCGCTCGCGGACCTCACCGAGCTTTGGCAATGGAACGTGCTGGCGACGCGGGAAGTGTGCGAGGCCTACGGCAACGCCTTCCTCGCTGCCGCCAACCGCATTACCAGGGCGCGCAGCGACTATCTCAGCGCGGCCATGGATCTCGAGTGGCAGATGCCGAACCTGAAGTGGATCCTCGGCTCGAAGTGCGACCTCAGTGGCCCTCTGGAGCGCGCGGAAACCAACATCGAGGCGGTCGCCGATTCCGACCGCCTGCGCAATTTCGCCATCACGCTCGGTGAGCTGAAGACCGTTCGCTAAACGTCATCCCGAGCGCAGCGAGGGATCTTTCCTGGTTCAGTAAGGATCCCTCGCTACGCTCGGGATGACAGTTCACAGCTCGATCGTGCCGCTCAGCATCGGCACGCAGCGGCCGCCGATGTAGGTCGCGACGACCTTCCCGGCTTTCTTCTCGGCGGTCGCTTCGAGCACGCTTGGCCGGCCCATGTCGACGCCCTGGCCGATGGTCTGCGACAGGGTGAGGTCGGGCCGCGGATCGCGCAGCGCGAGCAGGCCGATCAGGGTGATGTTGGCGCTGCCGGTCGCCGGATCCTCGGGCACGCCGAAGAGCGGCGCGAACATGCGCGACTGGACCTCGGGCGCGGTGACGTAGAGATGCACGCCAACGGT
>JAFEFF010000101.1 GCA_018240745.1 Pseudomonadota bacterium | reverse complement strand
CCAGCCCCACGATCAGATGCGACAGGTCATCCGACGGCACGTAGTCCTGCACGCTCGCCGGCAGAAGCTGCACTTCATCGATCTTCCAAAGACGAAAACCTTTGCTCATGACAACTACAGGATTCAGATTTCCTGCGATCACGCCACTCAATTCTCAGACAGGCTCCTAGCGCAAATTGCCGGTGTGGCCGAGCGAATAGCGGCCGGGCTGCGGCCACACGGCGAGGCCATGCGGCTCCTTGCCGACCTTGATCTTGTCGACGGCGCCCGAGCCGGTGTCGATGCGATAGACCACGTCGTCGAACCGGCCGCTCAGCCAGAGGTATTTTCCGTCGGCGCTGACGTTGCCCATGTCGGGGCTGCCGCCGCCCGGAATCGGCCACGTCTGCTCGACCTTGCGCGTCGCGAAATCGATCACCGACACGCTGCCCTTGGCCACGCCCGGCCGCACCATCATCTTGTTGGTGCCGCGGTTGGCGACGTAGAGCTTCTTGCCGTCGCGGCTGGGATAGAGGCCGTGCGCGCCGGAGCCGGTCGGGATGAAGCCGATCTGCTTGAAGGACTCGCCGTCGACCACGTGCACGCCGTCGGTCAGCATGTCGGCGACGAAGAAGATCTTGCCGTCGGGCGAGATGCGGACGTCCTGCGGCATGCCGCGCGAGGTGCAGATCGCGCCGCCCAGCTCGGGCGCCTCCTGCACCAGCACCTGCTTGGTGGAGACGAGCTCGGACCGCTTCCTTTCGATCGCGGCGAGCTGGGCCACCACGTCGGGCCGCTGCCAGTACGGGCTGAGCGTCAGGGTGCCGATGACCTGGCGGTTCACGAGGTCGATCTTGGTGACGGCGCCGTCGAACTCGCAGGTGAACAGCGCGTAGCGGCCGTCGATCGAGAAGTCGGCATGGTTGATGCCGCCGCAGCGCGGGGCGGCGATCGAGTATTCGAGCTTCAACGTCCCGGGATCGCGGAAGTCGAGCCGCTTCAGCTCCTCGGCGACGACGATCACGTACTTGCCGTCGGGCGTGGAGTAGACGTTGTACGGATCGTCGACCGCGATCGAGGCGCCGGGCTTGCCGGTCCACGGATCGATCGGCGTCAGGCTGCCGTCGGTGCGGCCCTCGGCATTGTTGGCGACCCACAGGGTCTTGAGATCCCATGACGGCACGACGTGCTGCGGGTTGCGGCCGACCTTGAAGGTGTCGACCACCTGCAGGGTCTCGGGATCGATCACCGATACGCTGTTGCCGCGCCGGTTGGGCACGTAGACCCGCTGCAGCGCGCCCTCCACGGCCGGGCTGAGCTTGCCGGCTGCGGTCTCGCTGTAGAGGTTGGTCGGGTCGGCCACGGGCGGCATGCCGGCTACGGTCGAGATGGTCGCCACGACAGGCCGGGGCTCGGCCATCGCCCACCATCCGACGGCGAGCCCCAGCGTGGCGACTGAGGCAAGGACGACCGGACGGACCTTCATGATCTTCAATGCTTCTCTGCGCGCGCTTTGCGGATAGCGGCCGCAGTCTGCGATACGATCAGGTCGACGCCAAGCTGGCCCAATGCCGCGCTCGACGCCGCCGGGTCGCCCTGTGTTCCGTCTGCAACACTGTGACCGCGCAGGCGATCGGCGCGCACGTAGGCCGGATCGATCGCCATCATCAAGGACGTGTCCGCCACGCCGGCATGCTCGCCGATCTGGGCGTCGCTCAGGCCCTTGGCGCGCAGCGCCTGCACATAGGCGGTCTGGGTCGCGCCGTAATACTCGGCGATGAAGTGGGCATGCACGCCACGGCCGGCCCATTCCCGGTTCAGCTCGGCAGCGGCCTGCTTCAGCAGGCTCTGGTAGCCGCCATGATCGCCCAGCAGCACGATGTGCGTGAAGCCGGCCTGCCGGAAGCTGCGGGCCGCTGATTCGACCGTGCTCTTGAAGGTCGCATCGGGGATCGAGATCGTCCCGGGAAACCGCATGTGACCGACCGGAGGCGAGATCGCCCCCTCGGGCACATAGGCCAGCACCGGCGCGACCAGGGTATCGCCCAAAGCCGCTGCGATGCGGCCGGCCAGGACACGGGCGCGTACGTTGTGCTTGCCCAGCGCGATGTGCGGCCCGCTCTGCTCGGTGCCGCCGGCCGGAATGATGACGGTCGTCGTACCGGCCTGCAGCGCCGCCTTCACCTCGGTCCAGGTCAGCTCCTCGAGCTGCACACTGGGCGGCGCGGCCCGCGCCGGCGCGGCGGCAGCCAACACCAGGACGGCAAAGAGCAGCACGCGATGCATGCCGGCAAGCTCAACGGCCAAGAAGATCCAGCCCCACGAACACCGCCGTCTGCGCGACGAACACTAGGACGAGTATCGCCCGAATGTTGCGCCTGCTGGCTTTCATCACTGCCAGCAGATCGGCCCTGGACACTTTCTCGCGCAACGCCTGGTCGAGTCCATCGGCCATGCCGCGGGCTTGCGGTTCGGTGAAGCCCACCGCTTTCAGCCGGTCGATGTAGGCGAGGTTGTCGAAGGTCATCGTGATCATCGAGAAGGCGTCTAAGATAAGGCCGGGCGCATCACGCTGCCAGCACCGACCGCGGCTCCTGGCGGCGGTAGCTCAGCGCCTCGGCGATATGCAGGCGGCGAACGGCGTCGGAGCCGTCGAGGTCGGCGAGAGTGCGAGCCACTCGCAGGGTGCGATGCCAGGCCCGGGCCGACAGGCCGAGGCGCTCGGCCGCTCGGACCAGCAGGGCGCGGCCCTCGGCGTCGGGGTCCGCGATCGCGGCCAACAGATGGCCGTCGGTGTCGGCGTTGCAGCGCGGCTTGGACCAGCCGCGTGCCCAGTCGGACAGGAGCCCGGCGGTCGGCTCGGCTTCGACGGTGGCGGTTTTCGCCCGCAGCCTGGCCAGCCGTTCGCGCTGCACGGCGCGCGCCGCGGCGACGCGGGCCGCGACATCGGCCGAGCGTTCGGCCGGCGGCGGCAGGGCGAGGTCGGCGGCCTCGACCCGTGGCACCTCGATGCAGAGATCGATGCGGTCGAGGAACGGGCCCGACAGGCGGCTCTGGTACTCGATCGCGCAACGCGGCCCGCGGGCGCAGTTCGCGCCGCCGCAACGGCAGGGATTCATCGCGGCGACGAGCTGGAAGCGCGCCGGATAGGTCACGTGGGCGCTCGCCCGCGCCACGGTCACGCGGCCCGTCTCGAGCGGCTGGCGCAGCGCCTCGAGGGTCGAGCGGGCGAACTCGGGCAGCTCGTCGAGGAACAGCACGCCGTGATGCGCCAGCGACACCTCGCCCGGCCGGGCGCGATGGCCGCCCCCGACCAGCGCCTGCAGGGTCGCCGAGTGGTGCGGATCGCGGAAGCTGCGGCGGCGCGAGAGCTTGCCGTCCCCGGTCTCGCCGGCCAGCGAGCGCACCATCGTGGCCTCGAGCGCCTCGTCGGGCTCGAGCGGCGGCAGGACGCCCGGCAGGCGCGCCGCCAGCATCGACTTGCCCGAGCCGGGCGGGCCGATCATCAGCAGGTTGTGGCCGCCCGCTGCGGCGACCTCGAGCACACGCTTGGCGGTCTCCTGCCCCTTGATGTCGGCAAGGTCGGGATAGACCGCCCTGTCGTCGCCCGCGATCGCCTGCGGCCGCGGCAACGTCTGCTGGCCGCGCAAGTGGTTGATCAGCGCCAGCAGCGATGGCGCGGCGACGATCTCGACATGCTCGCCCGCCCAGGTCGCCTCGCCGCCGCACGCCGCCGGGCACACCAGGCCGCAGCCCTGTTGCGAGGCGAACAGCGCCGCCGGCAGCACCCCCGGCACCCGGGTGATCGAGCCGTCGAGCGCCAGCTCGCCCAGCGCCACGACCTCGGCCAGGCTTTCCTTCGGGATCACGCCCATCGCCGCCAGCAGGCCCAGGGCGATCGGCAGGTCGTAGTGGCTGCCTTCCTTCGCGAGGTCGGCCGGCGAGAGATTGACGCTGATGCGCTGCGGCGGCAGGGCCAGGCCCAGCGCCCGCAACGCCGCCCGCACCCGTTCGCGGCTCTCGACCACCGACTTGTCGGCCAAACCGACGATCGGAAAGGCGAGGTTGCCCGGCGCGACCAGCACCTGCACATCGACGCCCAGGACTTCGGCCCCCTGGAAAGCGACCGTCCGCACCTTTGCCTGCATGTTCCCTCCGGCTCAGAGGAGAACAAATATAGATCGAATGACCACATCGTAAAGCACGCAACAGTTGTGTCGACGGAGTCCAAGGACGCTGATTGAATGCGCGCCGTCATGTTGCGACGATCGTTCCTGCCCGAGTGAGCCCCTCCTCTTCCTCCACGCCGCCCACCTCCACACCCGACGTCCTGATCGTCGGCGGCGGCATCGGCGGCCTGACCCTGGCGTTGAGCTGCCACCAGGCCGGCATCTCGTGTCGCGTCTTCGAAGCCGCACCCGAGATCCATCCGTTGGGCGTCGGCATCAACCTCCTGCCGCACGGCATGCGCGAGCTCTCCGAGCTCGGCCTCGCCGACCGGCTGGCGGCGCACGCCATCGAGACCCGCACCCTCGCCTACTACAGCCGCTACGGCACGCCGATCATCAGCGACCTGCGCGGCCGCTACGCCGGCTACGACTGGCCGCAGCTCTCGATCCATAGGGCCGACCTCCACAAGGTCCTGCTCGACACGGTCCACGAGCGGCTGGGCAAGGACGCCGTGCGGCTCGGCCATCGCGTCAACCGCATCGACCAGAATGCGAACCGCGTCACCGCCCACTTCGACAACGGCCACTTCCAGCACGGCAGGCTGGCGATCGGCTGCGACGGCATCCATTCGGCGGTGCGCAAGCAGCTCTTCCCCGACGAAGGCGCGCCCAAATACTCCGGCGTCAACATGTGGCGCGGCGCCGTGCGCTGGCCCGCCTTCCTCGGCGGCGACACCATGCTGTCGTCGGGCTGGATGACCGTCGGCAAGACCGTGATCTACCCGATCCGGCCTCCTGATCCATTGGGCACCCCGGAAACCGATGGCAAGCCGCTGATCAACTGGGTCGCCGAGCTCGAGCGGGCCGAGGCGGTGCGGCAGGACTGGACCGGCCGCGGCCGGCTCGATGACATGATGCCGGCCTTCGCGGGGCTCAAATTCGACTTTCTCGACATCACAGGCATGATCGAGGCGACCGAGGAGATCCTCGAATACCCGATGGTCGACCGCGACCCGCTCGACCGCTGGAGCTTCGGCCGCCTCACCCTGCTGGGCGACGCCGCGCATCCGATGTACCCGCGCGGCTCCAACGGCGCCGGCCAGGCGATCGTCGATGCGCGCTTCCTGACCGGCCGGATCAAGGCGCTCGGCGCGACGCCGGACGCGCTGATCGCGTACGAACAGGTCCGCAATCCGGCCACGGCGAAGGTCGTGCTGACCAACCGCAGCGATCCGCCCGACGCCATCCTGCGCGAGGTCTGGACCCGCTCCGGCGGCAAGCCCTTCGCCAAAATCGAGGACGTCATGCCGACCGCCGAGCTGCAGGCCATCCTCGACCGCTACAAGAAGGTCGCCGGCTTCGACCGCGAGACCCTGCGCACCCGGCCGAGCTTCGTCTGACCGACCGGGAAGCCGCGGAGTCCACCCGAGTCCACTCGCGTGTGGACCGGTTCGATGCCGATGGCACAAGGGTTTCAGGCCAGGAGTCCACGAATCCAGCGAGTCGAGGCCCCTGAAAAAACCACCTCCTTTCTGCAACAGTTGACGTTCATCGATTATTAGTATACACCAACGCGAATGGAATCGTAAGAGCCAAATCATCCGTCGTCCCGACCGAAGCCGAGCGAAGCGAGGCGCAGTGGAGGGACCTTTTTTCTGCGACTTGCGGCCAATCGTCGAAAAAAGGTCCCTCCACTGCGCCTCGCTCCGGTCGGGACGACGGATGGGCGAACTCTGCGCTCCTGCAGGCCACCCCCGTGCTAGACCTTGATCCATGGACATCAACTTCGCCCCGCCGAAAGAGCTCGTCGAGCTCGCCGAGAAGACCAAGGCCTTCGTCGTCGACAAGGTCATCCCCTACGAGAAGGACCCGCGCTGGACCGCCCACGGCCCGACCGATGCCATCGCTATTTTTCTGAAGCCGCTGACGCACTCGTGCGCAATCGCTGATGAAGAATCGTCGCATCGCCGATAGACGCGGTTTTCAACCGGCAATGCAGACAGTTAAGATGCTCGGTGCGGAGAAACGCTCTTCGCTAATTCTTGGGCGAGGATACAACCATCGCTTCCACGCTGAATGACGCTGTTGCGGCCTTCGGGAAGGCCACGACGGCAAAGTTGTCGAATGCAGCCGTCAGTGGGGCGCCCGAGGACCAGTTGCGAGGGCCGCTCGAGGTCCTGATCGCGGAGTTGGCCGGGATTTCCGGCCTGCCGCCCCGCATCGTCGGAATCGTCGGGGAGACGACCCTCGCAGAGGACCGGACCCGGCCCGACTACGCCGTGACCGTGCGAAATGCGCTGGTCGGGTTCATCGAGGTCAAGGCGCCCGGCAAGGGTGCCAATCCCAACGCGTTTCGCGACAAGCACGACAAGGCGCAATGGGAACGTCTGAAGTCGCTGCCGAATCTGCTGTACACCGACGGCAACAGCTTCGGGTTATGGCGAGACGGTGCCCGCGTCGGCGACATCGTCCGGCTCCAGGGCGACGTCGAAAGCTCCGGAGACAAGCTCGCGGCGCCTCCGGCGCTGCTGACGCTCGTCAGTGATTTTCTCGGCTGGACCCCGGTACCGCCAAAGACTCCCAAACGCCTGGCGGAGATCAGCGCGCGGCTCTGCCGTCTGCTGCGCGAGGAGGTCGGAGAGCAGCTCCGCAAAGGCAATGCCGGTCTGACGAGCCTGGCGAAGGACTGGCGCAAGCTCTTGTTCCCCGAAGCCAACGACGAGAGCTGCGCCGATGGCTATGCGCAGGCCGTGACCTTCGGTCTGCTGATCGCCCGTGCGCGCGACATCCCTCTCGGCGGCGGCATCGATCGGGCGGCCAATGCCCTTCGCAGGTCCAACACCCTG
>JAFEFF010000100.1 GCA_018240745.1 Pseudomonadota bacterium | reverse complement strand
GCCCGATCGTGATCGACGGGCTGGCGTTCGGGGTGCTGCCGGAAGCCGCCGCCGCTCTGCATCGCACGCATCAAGTGGTCGCGCTGGTCCATCATCCGCTGGCGCTGGAGACCGGCTTGTCGCAGCGCGAGACCGAGGCGCTGCTCGCAAGCGAGCACGCAGCCCTCGCCTCGACGGGGCACGTCGTCACCACCAGCCCGTGGACGGCGGATGTCCTGACCCATCGCTTCGGTGTCGCGCCTGAACAACTGACGGTCATCCTGCCCGGCACCGATCGCGTACCCTTCGCTGCCGGCAACAACACACCGGCCCGCCTGCTCTCTGTCGGCGCAATCGGCGTGCGCAAGAGCTTCGACCTGCTGGTCGAGGCACTGGCGCCACTCGCCGACCGGCCGTGGCGGCTGGTGATCGCGGGCGATCGCGGGCGCGATCCGGCGGCAACGGCGCGCCTCGATGCGCTGATCGCCCGACACGGACTTGCCGAACGCGTCGAGGTTCCCGGCAAGGTCTCAGGCGAACAACTCGAAGCGCTCTATGCTGCCGCGGATCTGTTCGTGCTCGCATCGCGCCTGGAGGGTTATGGCATGGCCTTCGCCGAGGCGCTGGCGCATGGCCTGCCCATCATCGGCACGACGGGCGGGGCGACGCCGTACACCGTGCCCGCCTCGGCCGGCCGGCTCGTGCCGCCGGGCGATGTCGCCGCACTCACCGAGGCGCTGCGCATGCTGATCGACGACAACGATCTTCGCAACGCGCTGGCGGCCGGTGCGCGCGCCGCAGCCACGACGCTGCCGTCGTGGGAAGAAGCCGGCGTTCGATTCAGCGACCTGCTGACTCGCCTGACCTGAGGTCGCAGTCGAACAGGACGTCGCTGCCCAGCGTATGGGCGCGCATCGGCACGCGCAACGCCGTCGGCGGCAGATCGAGGCCGGTGACGCCGGCCCCCAGGATCATCGGCGCCACCGTGAGGTGCAGCCGATCGAGGCAGCCGGCCGACAGGAATGTCGAGACAGTGTGCGCGCCGCCTTCGACCAGGATTCGGCGCAGGCCGCGGTCCTGCAGGGCGTCGAGGATCGCCGAGGGCTCTATGCGGCCGTCGGTGTCCGGCAGAGCGATCATCTCGATGCCGCCGTCGATCGACCGGCACTGCTGTCGCGTGATGACGATGCGATGCACGCCGTCGGCGGCAAAGGCGCGCGACTCGGCGGGCAGCGTGCCGCGCGGATCGATCACCACGCGCACCGGGTTCGGCCCGGCGACGCGGCGCACCGTGAGCTGCGGATCGTCGGCGCGCACCGTGCCGGCGCCGACCACGACCGCGTCGACCAGCGCGCGCAGGCGATGCAGGTGCGCGATCCCTTCCGGACAGTTGATCAGGGTCGACTGTCCGGGCTCGGTGGCGATGCGTCCGTCTAGCGACTGGCCGAGCTGGCCGACCACGACCGACGACGGCCGCAGCGGCCCGAACAGGCTCTCCCACGGATCGCCCAGCGTGCGGCCGCATCGGATGAGATGCGGCACCTCGTTCCATCCTTGGTCGGCGTCGACGGCCAAATCCTGCATCCTTGGGTGGGCCACAGTCGAATACTGCGCGGCCCTCTCACAGCCTAATCAACTTCTAGAGTATGCCGGCAGCACTCGGCGGACCGAATTCCGCCAAAGTCACGCCGAGCCGGGCCAGCGCCTCGTCGAGCGAGCCGACGATAGCCGGAGGCCGCCAGCCCTTCGACGCCTGATAGGCGGCGTAAAGCTTGACCAGCAGCTTCAGGTCGTCGTGCTGCACCACATAGATGCGCTCACGATCGGTGAAGGCCTGGGGGAGCTCGCCGCGCTGGGAAACGAAGTCGGTCGCGACGTGGCTTTTCTCCACGTGAGTCATGTCGAAGATGACGTCATAGGGCGGCCCGCCCTGCATCTTCCGGCCCATGGCGTCGAGCGCGGTGAAGTCGGCGACAGCCAGCTCACCCCGGAATCGGATCAGGACGACCCGCTTGGGGTCGCACACTTCGACGTCGAACATGTCGTTTCTTCACTACCGCCTTCTGCCGCGAGAAGCGACAGGGAGGTGGCATAACCCACAGTCAGGCCCAGCGCCGGGGATCAGGCTGGCAGCCGATCCCAAAGGGGGAGGCACCGATGGAATATTTTCTGGGTGGTGTCTTGTTCACGCTGTTCATCGTCGCACAGGCGCTCGCGCTGCTCGCCGTAGGCCCAATGTGGATGCAGAAGCCTCGGCAATCCGAATCGCAGCCAGGCAGCGGCCAAGCCGTGACTGGACGTTCCGCCTCGATGAAGGCGTAGGCCACGATCGATCAGCGATCACATCGTGCCGACGCTTGTCCGCTTGGGTCGGCACAGCACCGGCCCGTACGACGCGGCGAAGCCGGCGAAAGCGCCGATCCATCCGAAGCCTGACAGGGGCAGGAATACTTCGTCCCACGGCGGGTACAGCGCGGCGAAGACCCTGGCCACGGCTGCCATTGCGGCCAATGCATAGACCGCCTGCGTGCCGGAGGACGCTGCCAGCTTGTGACCGGTATGGCCGAGAGTCGCCCGGCTCATGACGGCCAGGGTCATGATGCCGATGGTCCCCACTGTCCAGGCATGAATGCCCGCGCTTGGCACCACGACATCGAAGGCGGCCAAGCCGCCGAGCAGAAAGCCGATCGGTACGAAGAGGTAGCCGATGTGCAGCACGAGAACGAGGCGATCGGCGATGGTGCGGTCGCCCGCCCACCGATAAAGACGCGCTGCGTTCAGGAATGCAGCCACGATCAGGAGAACGCCCGTCGCCGGCTTGCCGGGCACGGCGACCCACAAGGCGAGGCTGCAGACGCTGACGATGAGGCAAGTCCGGTCGTAGCGATCGAACGGCGACGGCAGGCGGCCGGGCCCGCGCCCCGACAGCCAGTTCCGCGTGAAGCTCGGAATGATGCGGCCGCCGACGACCATGATGAGCATCAGGGTGACGGCGATCCCGAGGCGCGTGGTGTACAACGCGACACCGGCGAAGTGGGCCTCGAGGTGGAAGCCGACGTTCGCGGCCGCGAGCACACTGAGCATCGCGGCGATCTTGAGATTGCGCCAGTTCTTGCCGGCGACGATCTCGCGCGTCACCACCGCGACCATGAGCACCAGGAACGCGGCATCGACCGTCGCGCCTGCGATCCAGCCGATCCAGGCGGAGAGCGTGACGGCTATACGGCCGGCCAGCCACGCCCCGACCAGTACCGCGAGCAGCGGCCCCTTGAGCGGCGCGCGTCCGGTCCAGTTCGGGATGGCCGTCAGCAGGAAACCGGCGACGACGGCCGGGACATAGCCGAACAGCAACTCATGGACATGCCAGTCGCGCGGCGCGAAGGCCGAACCGGTAGACAGCTCGCCGTAAAAAATCGGCAGCCAGGCCAGCACCTCGAGCGCTGCCCAGATCGACCCGAGCAGGAAGAACGGACGGAAGCCGTAGGACAGGAGGACCGGACCCTCATAGGGCTTCGGGCGCGCAATGGCGTTCATGGTCGCGCCCTCCTCTCGACGGGCCGGTGAGCCCGCCGAACAGCTCTTGGATGCCTTGCGCGAGTTGCGGGCGCCATCTTCAGGGCCGAACGGTCGGCAACCTCGCGCAGGCGATTGAGGTCTGCGATCGCCACTTCGCGGCCGTCGCCGCTTACGCCAACCGCCCGCAGCGCCGCGAACGAGCGCGACAGGCTTTGCGGGGCCACGCCGAGCATGCCGGCCACAAGTGACCGATTTCCCGGCAGTACCACGTGCGCCGGGCCTCCGCGACGAGCAGCGAGCGACAGGAGAAGGTTGGAAAGCCGCTCGGTGGACGTGAGCAGCTTCAGATCCTCGAGCTGGCCGATCAGCAGCCTCCAGTAGCCGCAAAGCTGGAGCATTGCGCTGTAGGCCAGTCTGCCGTTCGTCCGTGCTTCGGCCCGGAATGCCTCGGCTGGCCACATCAGAATGCGGCCCTCGTCGAGCACGCGCGCCGTCAACAACGAAGGCATGTCCAGGGCGACGGCGGGCAGGATGAACGCATCGCCCGGTGTGAAAATCTCGATCAACGCCTCGTCGCTTCCACGCTGCCCGAACAGGCCAACGCGACCGGAGACGACGATGTGCAGGAAGTCGGGCTTTTCGCCCCGGCGGCACAAGATGGCTTCCCCAGGGAGGGGCTGCACGAAGGCCATGCCGAGCATGCGCACAAGTTCCGCCTCCGGCATCCCGGAAAGCAGTCCTGCGCGGCGAATCGGCGCAAGGTCGGTCCTTCGCATTCGTCCTCCTGGATCGGCATTCGGTAACGCATGCCGACGCTCTGGTTCGTTGATCTGCATCAAAAGCGCGCCGAATCGGCCGCAAATGAGTTCCAGCTCGTTCACAAATGCGATGAGTGTGCCTCAGGAATCCGTCCCCGCATTTGATCCAGGTCAAGCCGTTCGCCGGCCTCTTCACACATGCTCCACATCGTCCGAGCGGGACATGGGAGTGTTCAGGATGCAAAAAACGATGGCCGTGCAGGGGTCGGCGCCGCAAGGCCGCGGAACGGCACTGGGCATGAGCACGCTGGCCTTCACCGTGTGCTTCGCAGTCTGGACGATCTTCTCGATCATCGGCATCCAGATCAAGAAGGACCTCGGCCTGACCGACACCCAGTTCGGCCTTCTGGTCGGCACGCCGATCCTGACCGGATCGCTGATTCGGCTGATAGTCGGCGTTTGGGCCGATCAGTATGGCGGCCGCATCGTCTACGTCGGCATCATGCTGGCCGCGGCGCTCGCGACGTGGCTGCTGACCTTTGCAACGGACTACATCACCTTCCTGCTGGCCGCGCTCGGCGTCGGCATTGCCGGCGGCTCGTTTGCCGTCGGCATCGCCTACGTCTCGCGCTGGTACGACAAGGACCGCCAGGGAACGGCGCTCGGCGTGTTCGGCGCGGGCAATGTCGGCGCCTCGATCACCAAGTTCGTCGCGCCCTTCGTCATGGTTGCCTACGGCTGGAAGACGGTCGCGAACGTCTGGGCGGTGGCGCTGATCATCACCGCCGTCGTCTTCTGGTTCACCACCAGGGACGACCCGCAGCTCGCGGCACGTCGACGCAGCGGCGCCAAGCCGGAATCCATGTCGGCCATGCTGGCGCCGCTCAAGAACCTGCAAGTCTGGCGCTTCTCGCTCTACTACTTCTTCGTCTTCGGCGGCTATGTCGCCCTGTCGCTGTGGCTGCCGCGCTATCTGATCGGCGTCTACGGCCTCAGCATCACGACGGCCGGCATGATCGCCGCGGCCTACTCGGTGCCGGCAAGCCTGTTCCGCATCTATGGCGGCGTGCTGTCCGACAGGCACGGCGCGCGGCGCATCATGTACTGGACCTTCGGGGTCTCGGTGCTGGCCTGCTTCGTGCTCGCCTATCCGCCGACGCAGTACATCGTGAAGGGCATCAGCGGACCGATGAGCTTCACGCTCGAGATGGGGCTGGTGCCGTTCACCGTCGCGATCTTCGTGCTCGGCTTCTTCATGAGCCTGGGCAAGGCGGCGGTCTACAAGCACATCCCGGTCTACTACCCCGACCATGTCGGCGCGGTCGGCGGCGTGGTCGGCCTGGTCGGCGGCCTCGGCGGCTTCGTGCTGCCGATCGCGTTCGGCGTCATGAACGACCTCACCGGCATCTGGACCAGCTGCTTCATGCTGCTGTTCCTGATCGCCGGCGGATCGCTCGCCTGGATGCACCTCGCCATTCGCACCATGGAGCGGCGCGCGGTCGGCGAGGAGCTCGCCAAGCTGCCCGAACTGCCCGAGATGCAGGAGATCCACGGGCCGGAACATGTCGGCAAGTTGTCGGGAAAGACGCTCGAGGACTGGCGGCCGGAGGACAAGACCTTCTGGGAGCAGACCGGACGGCGCATCGCCAACCGCAACCTGGCGGTCTCGATCCCCGCCCTGCTGCTGAGCTTCGCGATCTGGATGGTGTGGTCGGTGGTCGTCGCCAAGCTGCCGGCGATCGGCTTCAAGTACACGACGGACCAGCTATTCTGGCTGGCCGCTCTGCCCGGCGTGTCGGGCGCGACCCTGCGCATCTTCTATTCCTTCGTCGTGCCGATCTTCGGCGGCCGGCTATGGACCACGCTCGCCACCTGGTCGCTGATGCTGCCGGCGGTGGGCATCGGCTACGCAGTGCAGAACCCGGCCACGCCTTACTGGATTTTTCTGGTGCTGGCGCTGCTGTGCGGCTTCGGCGGCGGCAACTTCGCCTCGTCGATGTCGAACATCTCGTTCTTCTTCCCCAAGGCGGAGAAGGGCAACGCGCTCGCGCTCAATGCCGGGCTCGGCAATCTCGGCGTCAGCGTCGTGCAGTTCGTCGTGCCGATGGCGATCACCGCCGGCGTGTTCGGCTTCCTCGGCGGCGAGCCGCGGATCGCCAAGGAGCCGTGGGGCGAATCGCAGATGTGGCTGCAGAATGCGGGCTTCATCTGGGTGCCGTTCATCGCCGCGTCGGCCTTCGCGGCCTGGTTCGGCATGAACGATATCGCCTCGGCCAGGGCCTCCTTCGCCGAACAGTCGGTGATCTTCCAGCGCCGGCACAACTGGATCATGTGCTGGCTCTATACCGGTACCTTCGGCTCTTTCATCGGCTATTCGGCGGCGTTCCCGCTGCTCAGCAAGACGCAGTTTCCGGACATCGTCGCGCTGAAATACGCCTTCCTCGGTCCGCTGGTCGGTGCGCTGTCGCGCTCGCTCACCGGCTGGGTGTCCGACCGCTGGGGCGGCGGCCGCGTCACCTTCTGGGTGTTCGTCACCATGGCGCTCGGCACGGTCGGCCTCCTGTACTTCCTGCACGAGCGCAGCTTCCCGGGCTTCCTCGGCATGTTCCTGCTGCTGTTCTTCGCCAGCGGCGTGGGCAACGCGTCCACCTTTCAGATGATCCCGGCGATCATGCGCAAGGACATGGACCGGCTGATGCCTGAAGCGACGCCGGACTCTCGCCGAGTGCAGTCCGACAAGGAGTCGGCGGCGATCATCGGCTTCACCTCGGCGATCGCCGCCTTCGGCGCCTTCTTCATTCCCAAGAGCTTCGGCTCGTCGCTCGCCATGACCGGCAGCGCTGCCGCCGCGCTCTACGGGTTCCTCGCCTTCTACATCACCTGCATCGCCCTGACCTGGTTCGTCTACACGCGGCCGGGCGGCGTGCTGCACGACATCGAACGCGGCGGCGGCAGCACGCCCGCAGCCACCCAGCCAGCCTGATACCGGAGCCGTTCATGAGTCATTTTCTCGATCGCCTGACCTTCTTCACCAAGGTCAAGGAGCCGTTCGCCGGCGGCCACGGCATCACCACCGCGGAGGATCGCGGCTGGGAGGACGCCTACCGCAAGCGCTGGCAGCACGACAAGATCGTGCGCTCGACCCACGGCGCCAACTGCACCGGCTCCTGCTCGTGGAAGATCTACGTCAAGGGCGGCATCGTCACCTGGGAGACGCAGCAGACCGACTATCCGCGCACCCGGCCCGACCTGCCGAACCACGAGCCGCGGGGCTGCTCGCGCGGCGCCTCCTACAGCTGGTACCTCTATTCCGGCAACCGCGTGAAGTATCCGCTCGCCCGCTCGCGGCTGCTGCGGCTGTGGCGCGAGGCGCGCGCCACGCTATCGCCGGTCGCGGCATGGGCCTCGATCGTCGAGGATCCCAAGAAGCGCGCCGCCTACACCAGGAAGCGCGGCCATGGCGGCTTCGTGCGCGTGGGCTGGAATGAGGCGACCGAGATCATCGCCGCCGCCAACGCCTACACCATCCGGAATCACGGCCCCGACCGCATCCTGGGCTTCTCGCCGATACCGGCCATGTCGATGGTTTCCTACGCGGCCGGCTCGCGCTACCTGTCGCTGATCGGCGGCGTCTCCATGTCGTTCTACGACTGGTACTGCGACCTGCCGCCTTCCTCGCCGCAGACCTGGGGCGAGCAGACCGACGTGCCCGAGTCGGCCGACTGGTACAATGCGGGCTTCGTCATCCTGTGGGGCTCCAACGTGCCCCAGACCCGCACCCCCGATGCGCACTTCTACACCGAGGCACGCTATCGCGGCCAGAAGAGCGCGGTGATCTGCCCCGACTACTCGGAAGCGTCGAAGTTCGGCGACATCTGGCTGTCGGTCAAGCAGGGCACCGACTCGGCGCTCGCCATGGCGATGGGCCACGTCATCCTCAAGGAGTATCACGTCGGCCGCCAGGTGCCGTACTTCCGCGACTACCTGCGCCGCTACACCGACATGCCGATGCTGGTGCGCCTGGTCGCGCGCGACGGCATGTACGTTGCCGACCGCTTCGTCCGCGCCTCCGACTTCGATGCCTCGCTCGGCGAGCAGAACAATCCGGAGTGGAAGACCGTCGCGTTCGACGAGACGACCGGCTCGATCGTCGCGCCGCGCGGCTCGGTCGGCTTCCGCTGGGGCGAGCAGGGCAAGTGGAACCTCGAGGAGAAGGAGGCCTCGGGCGCCGACACCAGACTGCGGCTGTCGCTGAACGACATCCGCGACGATGTCGTCGAGGTCGGCTTCCCGTACTTCGGCAATATTGGGCACGAACACTTCGTCTCGACCAGCCATGACGGCGTGCTGAAGCGCCGCGTCGCGGTCAAGCGGCTGAAGCTCGCCGACGGCGAGACGCTGGTCGCCTCGGTGCATGACCTGTTCGTGGCCAACTACGGCGTCGACGGCGGCCTGGGCGGCCCGAACGTCGCCGCCTCGTTCGACGAGGACGTGCCCTACACGCCGGCCTGGGCCGAGGCGATCACCGGCGTCAAGCGGGACAAGATCATCCAGGTGGCGCGCGAGTTCGCGACCAATGCCGAGAAGACCAACGGCAAGTCGATGGTGATCATCGGCGCGGCGATGAACCACTGGTACCACTGCGACATGAACTACCGCGGCGTCATCAACATGCTGGCGCTGTGCGGCTGCATCGGCCAATCGGGCGGCGGCTGGGCGCACTATGTCGGCCAGGAGAAGCTTCGGCCGCAGGCCGGCTGGGTACCGCTCGCCTTCGCGCTCGACTGGGGCCGCCCGCCGCGGCAGCAGAACTCGACCTCGGCCTTTTACGCGCACACCGACCAGTGGCGCTACGAGACGATCAACCTCGGCGACATCGTCTCGCCGACCGCGCCGGCCGGTAACTGGGACGGCTCGATCATCGACTACAACGTGCGCGCCGAGCGCATGGGCTGGCTGCCGTCGGCGCCGCAGCTCGAGCAGAATCCGCTCGACATCGCCAAGGCCGCCGCAGCCGCGGGCCTCGAGGCCAAGGACTACGTGGCGCAGAAGCTGAAGAGCGGCGAGCTGCGCATGTCCTGCGAGGATCCGGACAATCCGCTGAATTGGCCGCGCAACATGTTCGTCTGGCGCTCCAACCTGCTCGGCTCGTCGGGCAAGGGCCATGAATACTTCCTCAAGCACCTGCTCGGCACCAGCCACGGCGTGATGGGCAAGGACCTCGGTGAGGAAGGGCGCGCCAAGCCGGCCGAGGTCGTCTGGCACGACCAGGCGCCGCAGGGAAAGCTCGACCTGCTGGTGACGCTCGACTTCCGCATGTCGACGACCTGTGTCTACTCCGACATCGTCCTGCCGACCGCCACCTGGTACGAGAAGAACGACCTCAACACCTCCGACATGCATCCCTTCATCCATCCGCTGACCTCGGCGGTGGATCCGGTGTGGGAAGCGAAAAGCGACTGGGAAATCTACAAGTCGATCGCCAAGGCCTTCTCGCGCGTCGCGCCGGAAGTGCTGGGAGTCGAGAAGGACGTCGTGCTGACCCCGATCATGCACGACAGCCCGGGCGAGATTGCCCAGGCGGTCGACGTCCGCGACTGGAAGAAGGGCGAGGTCGAACCGATCCCCGGCAAGACCATGCCGGCGGTGACGGTGGTCGAGCGCGACTATCCCAACACCTACCAGCGCTTCACCGCGCTCGGCCCGCTGATGGAGAACGTCGGCAACGGCATCAAGGGCATCGCCTGGAAGACCGAGCACGAGGTCGAGAACCTGAAGCGCCTGAACGGCGTCGTCGCCGACGGACCGACCAAGGGCCTGGCGCGCATCGAGAGCGACATCGATGCCGCCGAGACGCTGCTCATGCTGGCGCCCGAGACCAACGGCGAGGTCGCGGTGCGATCGTGGGAGGCGCTCGGCAAGGCGACCGGGCGCGAGCATGCGCATCTCGCGGTCCCGAAGGAGGACGAAAAGATCCGCTTCCGCGACGTCGTCGCCCAGCCGCGCAAGATCATCTCGGCGCCGACCTGGTCGGGACTGGAAAGCGAGAAGGTCTGCTACAACGCGGGCTACACCAACGTGCACGAGCTGATCCCGTGGCGCACCCTGACCGGCCGCCAGCAGCTCTACCAGGACCACAAGTGGATGCTGGCGTTCGGCGAGGGCCTCTGCGTCTACCGCCCGCCGATCGACCTGCGCGCCACCCGGCCGGTGATCGATTCCAAGCCGAACGGCAACAAGCAGGTCGTGCTGAACTTCATCACGCCGCACCAGAAGTGGGGCATCCATTCGACCTACACCGACAACCTCATGATGCTGACGCTGTCGCGCGGCGGCCCGATCGTGTGGCTGAGCGAGGTCGACGCGGCCAGGGCCGGCATCGTCGATAACGACTGGGTCGAGGCCTACAACGTCAACGGCGCGCTGGTCGCACGCGCGGTCGTCTCGCAGCGCATGAAGGAGGGAACCCTCTTCATGTACCACGCGCAGGAGAAGATCGTGAACGTGCCGGGCTCGGAGATGACCGGCAACCGCGGCGGCATCCACAACTCGGTGACCCGCGCGGTGCTGAAGCCGACGCACATGATCGGCGGCTACGCCCAGCTGTCGTACGGCTTCAACTACTACGGCACGATCGGCACCAACCGCGACGAGTTCGTGGTGGTGCGCAAGCTCGCCAATCTCGACTGGCTGGAACGGCCTCATCCCGATGCGCGTCCTGCCGACATTCAACCCGCTCAGCGGCTGGGAGGCCGTCCATGAAGATCCGCGCACAGATCGCGATGGTCCTGAACCTCGACAAATGCATCGGCTGCCACACCTGCTCGGTCACCTGCAAGAACGTCTGGACCAATCGCGAGGGCATGGAATACGCCTGGTTCAACAACGTCGAGACCAAGCCCGGCGTCGGCTATCCCAAGGAGTGGGAGAACCAGAAGCGCTGGAAGGGCGGCTGGGTGCGCAAGAAGAACGGCCGCATCCAGCCCCGCATCGGCGCGAAGTGGCGGGTGCTCGCCAACATCTTCGCCAATCCCGACCTGCCCGAGATCGACGACTACTACGAACCCTTCACCTTCGATTACGAGCACCTGCAGAAGGCGCCCGAGCTCGAGGCCTTTCCGACCGCGCGTCCGCGCTCGCTGATCACCGGCCAGCGCATGGAGAAGATCGAGTGGGGGCCGAACTGGGAAGAGATCCTCGGCGGCGAGTTCGCCAAGCGCTCGGCCGATATCAATTTCGAGGGCGTGCAGAAGGAGATCTACGGCCAGTTCGAGAACACCTTCATGATGTACCTGCCGCGGCTCTGCGAGCACTGCCTCAATCCGGCGTGCGTCGCGGCCTGCCCGTCGGGCGCGATCTACAAGCGCGAGGAGGACGGCATCGTCCTGATCGACCAGGACAAGTGCCGCGGCTGGCGCATGTGCGTCTCGGGCTGTCCCTACAAGAAAATCTACTTCAACTGGTCGTCGGGCAAATCCGAGAAGTGCATCTTCTGCTACCCGCGCATCGAGGCCGGCCAGCCGACCGTGTGCTCGGAGACCTGTGTCGGACGCATCCGCTACCTCGGCGTGATGCTGTACGACGCCGACCGCATCGAGCAGGCGGCGAGCGTTCCCGACGAGAAGCAGCTCTATGACGCGCAGATGGGCGTATTCCTGGATCCCGCCGACCCGGCGGTGATCGAGCAGGCGCGCCGCGACGGCGTGCCCGATGCCTGGCTCGAGGCGGCCGCCCGGTCGCCGGTGTGGAAGATGGCGATGGAATGGAAGGTCGCCTTCCCGCTGCACCCCGAGTACCGGACGCTGCCGATGGTCTGGTACGTGCCGCCGCTGTCGCCGATCCAGTCGGCGGCCGAGGCCGGCAAGATGGGCGTCGACGGCGCGATGCCGGACGTCCGGTCGCTGCGCATCCCGCTGCGCTATCTCGCCAACCTGCTGACCGCGGGCGACGAGGAGCCCGTGGCGCGCGGCCTGGAGCGCATGCTCGCCATGCGCGCCTACATGCGGGCCAAGACGGTCGACGGCGTGATCGATCTCGGCGTCGCGCGCCAGGTCGGCCTGAAGCCGGAGCAGATCGAGGACATGTACCAAGTGATGGCGATCGCCAATTACGAGGACCGCTTCGTCATCCCGACGGCGCATCGCGAGCTCGGTGAGGATGCCTATCGCCTGCGCGGCGCCTGCGGCTTCAGCTTCGGCGACGGCTGCTCGCCCGGCGACGAACACAATCTGTTCACCGGCGGCAAGCTCAAGGCCAAGAACCCGATGGAGGTGGCGTGATGAAGACCCTGCGTGCCCTGGCGGCGCTGCTGTCCTATCCGACCGCCGAGTTGGTGCAGGCCGCGCCCGAGATCCGCGACGTGATCGAGCGTGAGCGGCTGGTGCCGGCCGTGGAGCGCGCCGCGCTCCGCGGGCTGATCGACGATCTCGCCGCCGGCGACCTCTACGACCTGCAGGAGCGCTACGGCCTGCTGTTCGACCGCACGCGCTCGCTGTCGCTGCATCTCTTCGAGCATGTGCACGGCGAAAGTCGCGATCGCGGCCAGGCGATGGTCGACCTGCTGAAGCTCTACCAGGAAGGCGGCTACAACCCGGTCGCCAGCGAGCTGCCCGACTTCCTGCCGCTGTTCCTCGAATTCGCCTCGACACGCGAGCCGCGCGCCGCGGTGGAGCTGGTGGGCCAACCCGCCAACGTGATCGCCGCGCTGCGCGAGCGGCTCGCCAAGCGTCGCTCGCCCTACGAGGCGGTGATGGCGGCGTTGCTCGCAATTTCCAAGGCGAAGCTCGACGCCAGGGCGCTCGAGGTCCTGCGCGCCGAGCCCGATCCCGAGCCCGACGATCTCGAGGCGCTCGATGCGGCCTGGGTCGAGCAGGAGGTCACCTTCGGCCCCGGCGCCGCCAAGGACGCCTGTCCGGTCGATCGCATGGCCGAGCGCCTGCGCGTCGCCGTCAATCCCGCCCAGGGAGCCTAAAGCCATGACGCACTATCTCTTCCAGGTCGCCTTCGTCTGGTACCCGTATGTCTGCTTCACGGTGTTCCTGCTCGGCAGCCTGATCCGCTTCGAGCGCGATCCCTACACCTGGCGGGCGAGCTCGAGCCAGATCCTGCGCAAGCGCCAGCTCTTCTGGGGCTCCAACCTGTTCCATGTCGGGATCCTGTTCCTGCTGCTCGGCCACACCGTCGGCCTGCTGACGCCGACCGAGCTCTACACGCTGGTCATCACCGTCCCACAGAAGCAGATGATGGCGGTGGTTTCCGGCGGTATCGCCGGCGCGCTGTGCTTCGTCGGCCTGACGATGCTGCTGCACCGTCGCCTGTTCGACGTGCGCATCCGGCGCACCAGCTCGGTGATGGACATCGCCATCCTCGCCCTCCTGTGGGTCCAGCTCGCGCTCGGCCTGGCGACGCTGCCGCTCTCGATCCATCACTCCGACGGCGGCGTGATGCTGGCGCTGTCGCACTGGGCGCAGGGCATCGTGATCCTCCAGCCGGTCGACGTGAGCACGCTGGAAGCGCTGCCTTGGCCATACCTTGCGCATCTCGTGCTCGGCATGACCGTGTTCCTGATCTTCCCGTTCAGCCGGCTGGTCCACATCTGGTCCGCGCCGGTCTGGTACCTCGGCCGCCGCGGCTACCAGGTCGTCCGTAGCCGCCGGCCCTTGCCTGTTCGCCAATCCGCGGAGTGACGATCATGGATACCCTGCCGACAAGCCGTCCGGCGCGCCGCCGCTTCACCCGGCCGGTCCCCGTCACCGTCAACGGCGTGGCGATCCCGAGCGCCGACATCGCCCGCGAGACCCAGCACCATGCCTCGCCCGATCCCGACGATAGCTGGGCGCTGGCGACGCGCGCACTCGCGATCCGCGAGCTGCTGTCACAGGAAGCCGACCGCCTCGGCATCGTCGCCGAGCCGATCGAGGACGACGACGGCCGCCGCGAGACCGAGGGCGAGGCCCGCCTGCGCGCCCTGCTCGAGCGTGAAGTCGTCGTGCCGCGCGCCGGCGAGGCCGAGTGCCGCCGCTTCTACGAGCAGAACCGCCGGCGTTTCCGCTCGCCCGACCTGTTCGAGCCGGCGCACATCCTGGTCGCCGCGCCGCCTGGCGACCACCGGGCGCGCGCCGCGGCGCGCCGCACGGCGGAGGCCTTGATCGCCGAGCTGCAACAGTGTCCGCGCGACTTCGCGGCCCTCGCGCTCGCCCACTCCGCCTGCCCGTCCTCGAAGCAGGGCGGCAATCTCGGCCAGATCGGCCCGGGCCAGACGGTCGATGAGTTCGAGCGCGCGCTCTCCGGCATGACAGCCGGCGAGCTCCATCCGCAGCCGGTCGAGACGCGCTACGGGCTGCATGTCGTGCGCCTCGACCGTCGCATCGACGGCCGTGAGCTGCCGTTCGAGCTGGTGCGGGAACGCATCGCCGAATACCTCGACGAGGCCGTGCGCCGCCGCGCCCTCAGCCAATACGTCTCGGTCCTCGCCGGCCGCGCCCGAGTGACCGGCGTCGATCTCGCGGGCTCCGGCCCGCTGGTCCAGTAGGAGGCGCGGATGTTGCTCGGACAGGTGCTGCAGAGGCTAGGCGACGAAGCGTTCGCCGCCGAGGCGCTCCTCGCCATGGGGGACCTTCCCCTGATGGTCGAGGTCGAGGCGGCAGGCCAGAACTTCGGCGAAAGTCCCGGCGAATACGCCGCCGGCGCGTCACGTCGCTTCGCTGCCCTGGCCTCGAACGAGGATTGGCTGGGGATGATGACGGCACTCGAGCGCGCCGAGGACGCCGGCGCGGCCTGCCTGAAGCACATGGTGGAGTGGGCACTTCGACACGACAAGACGGAATCCGACGACGGCTGCGCCGGCGGCCACTGCACTTGCAAAGGGAGCTGAACGATGTCCGACAAGATGATCGCCGCACTGGTCTACGCCGACGGCATCTATCCCGACGAGGCGATCGGCCGCGCGATCGAGCCGTTGCGCGAACGCGGCGTGCCCCTCGCCGGGGCGATCCAGCGCGATCCGACCGATCGACCGGGCCGCCATCCCTGCGACCTGCTGCTCGAGAATCTCGCAAACGGTGAGGTCACTGCGATCGCCGAGCATCGCGGCAAGGAGGCACGCGGGTGCCGTCTCGACGTCGGCATCCTCACCGATATCGCCGAAGCCGTGGCGACCAGCCTCCACGAGGGCGAGCCGCGCCTGCTGATCGTCAACAAGTTCGGCAAGATCGAAGCCGATGGCGGCGGCTTGCGCGAGGCGATCGCGGACGCGGCCTGTCTCGGCATTCCGGTCCTGGTCGGCGTCCCGATGCGCAATCTCGATCGCTGGCGGGCGTTCGCCGGTGCGTACTCGGTGGAGCTGCCCGTCGATATCGCCGCCATCTCGAACTGGCTGGCGTCGCAAGGCTTGCCGGTAGAGACAAGCGCACGGCAGGTCGCGACTCGCGACGCAGTGCTTGCCGCGTAACAACGATGGACGACGTTACGATCGCCCGTGCGATTCATGTCCTGGCGGTCGTGCACTGGATTGGCGGCGTCATCTTCGTGACCACCGTTATCCTGCCGGCCGTCTCGCGAATCGCCGAACCGGCGCGCCGCCTGGAGATGTTCGAGGCGATCGAGCAGCGGTTCTCGCGGCAGGTGAAGGTCTCCGTCCCGCTGGCCGGGCTGAGCGGCGCCTACATGGCCGAGCGCCTCGACATCTGGGGCCGTTTCGTTACGCCCGGCGGCTGGTGGCTGATGGCCATGGTGCTCGTCTGGCTTGTCTTCATGGCGATGCTCTTCGTGATCGAGCCCTTTGTGCACAAGCGGTTCCATCGCGCCGCGATGGGCGACCCGACCGGCACGTTCCGGCGTGTGCAACGCGCTCACTGGGTCTTGGGCAGCGCCGCGGCGGTGGTGGCGGCTGCAGCGGTGGCCGGAGCCCACGGTGCTTTGGGTTGATGTGGGCGAAGAAAAATGTCTCGGCTGTGCGGCTTCGTCTTCCGGTTTCTGTTCCCCGCCGTGCTCGCCTTGACGGCGTGTGCGTGCGCCTCGGCCGCCCCGCGCTCGCCTGAGCGCCTCGTCCGCTGCCTCCAGCTTCACCAACTATGGATGCGTTACGAGACCGCCAACTGCCCGAACCAGACCGGCCAGCGGGCCCAGGCCGAATGGGCGTTGTCGCGATGCCAGGCCGGCGATTTCGACCGCGGTCTGGCGGAGTTGGAAAGACTTCTCCGCCGGGACCTGATCAGCCTTCCCGCCGCGGCCAACGCGATCCCGCGGCGCACGCGTTAGGGATTTGCCGCAACACGTGAGATGCCGGGTGAATACGGGCCCCGTCGCGCTCCTTCTACGGCGGTAGGCCGGATGGACTTTGCTCTGGGAGCTGCTCGACAAGAGGGTCGCCCTTTGACCCATTGCAGACGTCAAGATCGACTGGAATGATCGAGATTTGATGGATGCGGACTGGAGTTAATTAAAGCGGAGTTGCCAAAGGAGCCAACGCAGATGCCACAGCCTCTCGATCTCGATGCTTATTTGGCGCGCATCAACTACTCCGGCCCCCGCACTCCAACCTACGATACGCTCTGCGGCATTCTGCGGGGACATATCACCAACATCCCGTTCGAGAGCTTCGATGTCCTCCTCGGTCGTCCAATTCGTCTTGATCCGGAAGGCCTACAAGCCAAGATCGTCTTCAACCGACGTGGCGGCTATTGCTTCGAACATGCAAGCCTGATGCATGCCGCACTCGAGGCAATCGGCTTTACCCCGGTCAGACACTCTTCGCGCGTTCTCATTTTCGACCCGCGCCACGAGAGTGCGCGCCAGCACATGTTCCTGTCCGTCGCCATCGCCGGCACCACCTACGTCATCGATCCCGGCTTCGGCCCATTCGCCTGTCCGCAGCCGATCCCGATCGATGGCACTCCAGTCCCGGCTGAGGCCCCCACGCACCGTCTCGTCCGCCAGGGCAACGATTGCTTCCTCTACGTCACACGAGACGGAGAAGAAATCCAAGGCTGGGTTTCGACCATGGAAGAAGAATATCCGGTCGATTTCGAAATGATGAACCACTACACCACCACCCATCCCGCCTCATTCTTCACCCATAACATTCTCGCCAGCGCCGCAATCCGTGAAGGTCGCGTCAACATCATGAACCAAGGCGTCCATATCATCCGAAACGGCGCCGCCGAAGCCATACAGTTGGAGGATCGCAAGGCCCTTCGGTCGCTTGTAGCGCAGCACTTCGGCTTCGATCTCCCCGAACTCGAGACGATGCGGGTCGATGGCGTTCCCGGCTGGCAGTGAGTCGGTGCGCCTGAGCCCGGCCTCCCCCACTACAGCCCACTCGCGCCCTGGCCGCGCATCGGGGCGCCGGCCCGAGCATGACGTTGAGACGTGGATGGTCACGGACGATTGGCCCGACCCTGCGCCGATCACCGACGCCGAGCTCGATGTGTTCGAGGGATGGTTCGGCGATCTCTTCGACGAGTTGTTCGAGCCGTCCCGATGATCCGAGAGGACAATCGCGATGACCGTAGCGATTGCGAATGATCGGCCGATCTTGTCGATCAGGGGCAACGCTGAAATACTGATCTATTCTTGGACGTGGGCGCGCTATGGCAGAGACGAGAAAGCTTGCTGCGATACTCGCGGCAGACGTCGTCGGCTTCAGTCGGCTGACCGGAGCGGACGAGGACCGAACGCTGGCAAGGCTGCGTGCCCTCCGAAGCGACCTGATTGATCCGACGATCGCCATCTATAATGGACGCGTGGTGAAGCGGACCGGCGACGGAGCCATTGTGGAATTTCGCAGTGTCGTCGAAGCCGTTCGGTGCGCCATCGAGATCCAGAACTCAATGATCGAGCGCAACGCCGGTCTGCAGCCAGAGCGGCGCATTGAATTTCGAATCGGCATTCATCTTGGCGACGTCGTCGAAGAGAGCGACGGCGACCTGATGGGTGACGGTGTCAATATTGCCGCGCGTCTGGAAGGGGTCGCGCAGCCCGGCGGCATTTGTCTTTCGGAAGACGCCTACCGGCAAGTGAGATCGCGGCTTGATCTGGCCATTCGCGATCTTGGCGAGACAAAACTCAAGAACATCACGGAGTCTCTGAGGATTTATTCGCTGCAGGTTGGCGTCGCCGCCGAAGCGAAGACATCGACCCAACCGGCGCCGGAGCAAGCTTCCGCGCCGCTTGTGCTGCCCGATAAGCCCTCGATTGCCGTCCTGCCGTTTCAGAGCATGAGCGGCGACCCTGCCCAGGATCATTTTGCCGATGGCATCGTCGAGGACATCATTACAGCGCTGGCGCGTCTGCGATGGCTGTTCGTCATCGCCCGCAATTCAAGCTTCACGTACAAAGGGCGAAACGTGGACGTAAAGCAGGTCGGACGCGACCTTGGCGTACGCTACGTGCTCGAGGGAAGCGTCCGCACATCTGGCAACCGGGTCCGCATCACGGGACAGCTCATTGATACGTCAACCGGCGCTCATTTGTGGGCCGACCGGTTCGACGGCGCTATAGAGGATGTCTTCGACCTTCAGGATCAGGTCACCACCAGCGTCATAGGCGCCATCGCGCCAAAGTTGCAGCAGGTCGAAAGCGAGCGCGCTGCACGCAAAGCACCGCAGAGTCTCGACGCCTGGGAGAATTTTGTCCGTGGCGTGTCGTTGTACAGCCAACATTCAAATGGAGGCACCAAGGAAGCTATCGACATGCTGAATCGCGCCGTTTCGCTCGATCCGGGCTACGCGCAAGCGCACGGGCTGCGGGCCGTTTGCCTTGCGTGGCGCGCCATTCAGGGATGGGAAGATCGGGATACCGCCTTCGCGGAGGCTGCCGAGAGTGTTCGCCGCGCCTTTGCCAGCGACGCTCACGAACCTTGGGCATTCATTGCACAGGGATTCAGTGCTGTCGCACACCGGCAGGATTTGGAGATGGTGAATGCCTTCCGGCGGGCCATCGAAGCCAGTCCCAATCTTGCCTATGCGCATGGCTTGCTCGGTGCGGCGTATGCATTGAGCGGACACCCTGATCTGGCCATCGAGTGCATCGATCATGCGATGCGCTTGAGTCCACGTGATATTTTTGGCGACGAGTATCATCTCTATTACGCTTTCGCTCATTTTCAGGCTGGCAGGTACGCGGAAGCGGGAGCTGCCGCCGAACGAGCCATTGAACAGCGGCCTGAGCACCCGGTCTTGTACCTCATGGGTGCTGCCGCCTACGGCTCGGCGGGGCGGACCGAGAAAGCCAGGGAGATGGCGGGACACTTGTCGAGACTCGTACCCGGTATTTCGGCTGCGAACGTCGAGGAGACCTTTCCCTACTGCCGACACGACGATCGTCGACGGCTTGCCGCTGGTCTGCGTGCCGGAGGACTGCCATAGGCCCGGGTGTCGTTCGCACTATGTCCGCTATTGGCCCATGCCGGATATACCCTCGTCCCAAGCCGAGATCCGGCTTCACCGGCCAAGCGGACAAACCTTGTCCTGCATCGTGGCACCCTCTCGAGAGCTGGCGCCTCCCCGAACGGCAGTCGGTTATGTTGGCCGCCTCGCTGACATGGGTGCGGTCCACTCGTCCACTCGGGCTTTCGTGCAGGGGTAAACTTCGATCGGTCGCGGGAAACCGTCAGCGAACCGGAGGCGCCTCCGCTAAGGCGCTATCAAACAGCGCGCTCGCTCGCGGCCTTGCTACTGCCTGCTACACCACCAAATGGGACACGACCGGCCAACGCGATACCGCCGCGCACGCTTTAGGGATTTGTCGCAACATGTGAGGCGCCGGGTGAATACGGGCACGTCGCGCTCCTTGCACGGCGGTAGGCCGGACCGACTTTGCTCTGGGAACTTCTCGGCAAACGGGTCGCCCTTTGGCCCATTTCAAGGTCCGTTCGTAAGGTCAGCTCATCGACGTGACGTAAGCGTCAACTACGGTCCTCTCCCGAACCAGGGCAAGGCCAGCTCGACCGGCCAAGTGCGCCCAGCTGTCCGGCGAAGACGAGAACTGCCAAACTGCATCGTCCGGCTTCGGCGGAAGCCGGAACTGGAGGCCATGCTGAAGTGGATTCAGGGAGAATCTGCCTTCGGCGGGGAGTGAACCGGCTCTGCCCAGTAATTCGGTCAGGGCCAACGGCGTCCCGATTTTGAGCACCGTAACCGCGACCGCGAATTCCTGACCCTCGGGACCTATGGCAAAGCCGGTCACCACGTAACCCAACCGTGCAAGCCGACTATCGAAATGCGCCTGATCAGACCAGGATAGCTTGGACGAAATTTCCCGATAATCTTCGAAGGGCAATGAGCCGGAATATCGAGCTTGGACCTTAGAAACCCAGCGATCCAATGCCGCGGACGGCTCAACGGAATCAGGATTGAGAAGACCGAAATGGGCCTTTGCGTCGGCCTCAGTCCTCGCCGCGGAGACGGCCAGCACCGGCCAAAAAATAATGATACCAAGCGAGATCGTACCGGAAAAGGCGACCAGTTTCCACCGCGGCTGATCGTGTGCCTGCCGTTCAATCTCTTCCCGCTCTTGGCGGCGGAGACGTGCTGCTGGTCCCACGAAGACGAGAACGAGACCTACCAACAAATAACATTTGCCTGCGAACAACCATGGGACCATC